>PNKH01000068.1 GCA_013822345.1 Isosphaera sp. | reverse complement strand
CGACGCACCTGGGGGCGCCGGTGCGTCGTCGGCCCGAAGCGGGCCTCGACGGCACCCTACAAATCACTCCACGTACAGGAACTCGCTGGAGCAGAGCAGCAGGTGGCAGTACCGGTCGAGGCCGTTCTTGCCGGCGAACGCCGCCTCGGCCGGGGTCGGGCCTCGGCCGAGCAGCAACCGGGTCGCCGCCTCGGTGCTGCCGGCCCGTTTCGCCGCCAGCTTCGTTAGCGCGTGGACGCTCGGGTTGTTCAGGAAGAACAGCATCTGCGGGGCGGTCACCGACTCGTCCCGGCGGACGGTCAGCAGGTCCGGGTCGGCGGCGTCGAACATCTTGGCCGGGATCAGCCCGATCCCGTGGACCGCCCGGTACCCGCCGACCGCCGCCCGGTCCTTCTCGACCCCCGGCGGCTTCGGGGCGCCGCCGGCCTGCCGGGCGTCGAGCGGCGGGGTGCCGAGGTCGAGCACCCCGCCGACGAAGTACAGGGCGTCGGCGAGCTGCTCGGCGTCGAGCCGGCGGACCGGCATCCGGGCGAGCAGGGCGTTCTCCGGGTCGGCGGCCCGGACCGCGTCGGCCGGCCGGCTGCCCTGCCGGAACGTCCGCGACGTGACCACCCCCTTAAGCAGCTTCTTCACGCTCCACCCGTCGGCCACGAACCGGGCCGCGAGGTGGTCGAGCAGCTCCGGGTTGACCGGCCTGTCGCCGAGACGGCCGAAGTCGTTCGGGGTGCCGACCACCGGCCGGCCGGTCGCCCACGTCCAGACGCGGTTGGCCATGACCCGGGCGGTCAGGGGGTTGTCCTTCGACGCGACCCAGTTCGCCAGCTCCAGCCGGCCGCTCCCCTTGGTCAGCTTGCCGAGCGGGGTCTGGGCGTCGCCGGCGAGCACCGCCGGGAACCGCCGCGGGACGACCGGCCCCTTCTGCGACCGCTCGCCGCGGACCAGGAGGTTGGTGTCGCCGAGGAACTTGGCCGAGTCGCGGAGGGTCGGGACCTTCGCGGCCGGGGCGGTGGTCAGGCTGACGGCGGTGGTGAACTCGCCCTTCTGGGCGCCGGCCACCCCGGTGCTGGTGAACACCCCGGCCAGGGCGTAGTAGTCGTGCTGGGTGAGGGCGTCGAACTTGTGGTCGTGGCACTTCGCGCAGTTGATCGACAGCCCGAGGAACTGCTGCCCGGCGACCTCCACCATCCCCTCGACCACGTCCATCTCGCCGAGGTTCAGGGTCAGCATGTGGGTCGCGATCAGCCGGTCGTCGTCGGCCCGCGGGTTCCCGGCCGCCGGGAGGAGGTCACCGGCCAGCTGCATCGTCACGAACCGGTCGTACGGGAGGTCAGCGTTGAGCGCCCGGATCAGCCAGTCGCGGTAGTGGCCGACGCCCGGGTGTAGCTGGTCGTACCGCACCCCGTCCATCCAGTGGCGGGCCCAGTACTCGCCGAACCGCGGCGACGCCAGCAGCCGATCGGCGGCCGTGGCGACGGCCTGGTCAGGGTCGGCGGCGAACGCCTTCTCGAACGCGGCGACCTCGTCCGGGGTGGGCGGGAGGCCGGTGAGGGCGAACGTCATCCGGCGGATCAGCGTGTGCGGGGCGGCGTCGGCGGCGGGGGCCAGCCCCTTCGCCTCAATCTTCGCCAGGACGTGGCGGTCGAGGTCGCCGCGCGGCCAGGCGGCGTCCTTCACCGCCGGGGCCGCCGGCGGCTTCACCGGCTGGTACGCCCAGTGTTTCCGGGCGTCGGCCCAGTCGATCCCCTTCTTCGCGGTCGACTTCCCGTCCCGCGGGTCCGGGGCGCCCATCGCCACCCACTTCTCGAAGTCGGCGATCACCTCGTCCGGGAGCTTGGTCGAGTCGTTCGGCATCTTCAGCCCGTCGTGCCGGAGGGCCTTGAGGATCAGGCTCTCCTTCGGCTTCCCGGGGACGACGGCCGGGCCGGTGTCGCCGCCCTGGGTCAGCCCCCCGCGGGTGTCGACGGCCAGCCCGCCCTTGAACCGGTTCGCCTCCGCCGAGTGGCACTTGTAGCAGTTCGCGACCAGCACCGGGCGGACCTTCTTCTCGAAGAAGTCCACCCCGGCGGGGTCGGCGGCCACCACCGGGGCCGGGGCGACGGCCAGCGCGACGAGGGCCGCCGGGGGGATGACGCGGGTCGACAGCATCGGTCGGTGGTCCGGGCGGTGGATGAACCGGGCGGGTCGGTCGTTGCCCAACCCCCGGGGTCGCGGCGGGTTTAGTATCCGAAATCCCGGGAAACGCGCCGGCGGACGGATTCCGGCTACCAAATTCCCGACGGGGCCGGGGATTGGGGCGGGGGCGCACCGATGGGCGACGCCGGGCCGATCGAGGAACGGATTCTCCGGCTCTGGGTGCGGAACCAGGCCGACGTGTACCGGTACGTCTTCGCCCTCCTGCCGAACCCGACGGACGCCCAGGAGGTGCTGCAGGCCGCCTGCGTCGCCCTGTGGCGGAAGGCCGCCGACCTCGACCTCGACCGCCCGTTCCTCCCGGTCGCGTTCCGGTTCGCGCTCCTGGAAGTCAGGAAGCACCGGGAGAAGAACCGCCGGTGGGCGTCGTTCCTCGGCGACGAGGCGCTGGAGCAGGTGGCCGCGGAACGGTCCGACGCCCACGACCTCCTCGAACTCCGCCGCCAGGCCCTCGACGGGTGCGTCGGGCAGTTGCCGCCGGCCGACCGCGACCTGATCGACCGGCACTACCGCCGGGGGCAGACCGTCCCGCAGATCGCCGAGGAGACCGGGCGGAACCCGCACACCCTGTACAAGGCGCTGCAACGCGTCCGCCGCATGCTGTTCGACTGCGTCACCGCCCGCGCGCCGGCCGAGGACCAAGTGTGACCCCCCCCACCGAGCTCGACCGCCTCCTGTCCGGGCTGTGCGACGGCACCCTGTCGGCCGACGACCTCCGGCTGCTCGGCGAGGCGGTCGCCGCCGACCCGGCCGCCCGCGCCCGGTACCTCCAGTACCTCGACCTCCACGCCGCCCTCGGCGGGCCGGCCGGGGCCGACCTGCCCGAGCCCGCCGCGCCGCGCCCGGTCGACCGGGCGCGGCGGTGGCGGTGGGTCGCGGGTCCGGCGCTGGCCGCGGCGGCGGCGCTCGCCGCGTGGCTCGCGCTGCGGCCGGGCGCCCCGGTCGGGCCACGTCCGGACGCGCTCCCGCGGGAGGTCGCGGCGGTCCGGTTCGCGGAGGTGTGGGGTCGGGCCGAGGTGCGCGACGAGGCGGGGGCGGTCGCCCTGGCCGAGGCCGGCACCCCGCTCCGCCCCGGGCTGACCATCCGGACCGAGGCGGGCGACGGGTTCGCCACCCTCGACCTCGGCGGCGGGTCGCGCGTCGAGCTCGGCCCGGACGCCCAGCTGCGGGTCGCCGAGGACATGCCCGGGGCCGGCCTCCGCCTGGTCCTGTCGGCCGGTCTGCTCCGCGGCGACCTCCGGGCGGCAGGGGTCACCGTCGTCACCACCCAGGCCGAGGTGCGGGCCCGGGACGCCCGGTTCCTGGTCTCGGCGGTCACGGCCGACGCCACCGACGTGGAGGCGGAGTCGGGGACGGTGCGGGCGGTGCGGACCGCCGACGGGCAGGCCGTCGACGTGCCGGCCGGGTCGGGGGCGGTGATCGCCGCCGGGGACGCGATGGGCGTCCGCCCGGCCCCGGTGTCGGCGCTCGCCCCGGCCGCGACCCACAAGGTGCAGGCCCACTGGGGGCTGGCGTTCACCCCGGACGGGCGGCGGCTGGTGGTCCGGCTGAAGGCCAACCGGGTGGCGGTCGTCGACCGGTCGTCCGGCACCGTCGGGCCCGGCCCCGCGCTCCCGCCGGAGAAGGCCCTCGCCCTGTCCGCGGACGGGCGGACGGTTCTCCTGGGCCGGGCCGACGGGCGGGTCGAGCGGTACGACACCGCGTCCGGGGCCGCCCGCGGCGGGTTCGACGCCCCCGACGCGGTCGGCGCGGGGTACGCCGTGTGGGGGCTGTCCGCCGACGGGCGGACCGCGGCCGTGGGGTATCACACCGCGAAGGGCCCGACCGGGGTCCGGGTCTGGACGGAGGCCGGGCCGAACCACCCGGCGGTGCCCCTGACCCGGGCGGCCCGGGCCGTCGCCCTGTCGGACGACGGGAAGCGGGCGGCGTGGGCGGTCGACCAGGCCGGGCCGCGGCCGGTCCACACCCTCACCGTCTGGGACGTGACGGCCGGCCGGGTCGTCACCACGATCCTGGTCCCGGCCCGGCCGCTGCGGGAGCTGGCGTTCACCCCGGACGGGCGGCGGCTGGCCGGGGCGACCGACCACGGGGCGGTGTACGTCTGGGAAGCGGACGGCGGGCAGTGGGTGGCCGGCCGCGGCCCGGACGACGGGTGGGCCCGGCCGGTCACCGCCCTGGCGTTCTCCCCGGACGGGAAGCGGCTGGCGGCCGGGCGGTCGGACGGGCGGGTGTACCTGTGGGACACGGCCGGCGGGACTGACGCGGCCGTCCTGACCGCCGGCACCCGGCCGATCACCGGCCTGGCGTTCTCTCCGGACGGGTCCGCCCTGGCCGCCGGCCCGCTCCGCGAGTCGGTGTGCGTCTGGGACCTGTCCCGCGCCCCGTGACGGGCGGCGCCGTCCGTCGCACATGCGTCCTCGCTCGTGCCACGGGACGGCGCGCCGCCTTCCGCACCTCCATCAGCCGGCTCCGCCCGCGTCTCCCAGAACTCCGCGCCGCAGCCGCGTCCCGATCTCGGTACCGCGGGCGGTGAAGGACGTTCCCCGCGGCGGGGCGCCCCCATAGAACCGACTGTCCGCACCCCGGAGTCGGCACCATGCGAACGGCCCCCTGCCTCGCCGCGTCCGCCGCCCTGGCCGCGCTCGCCGCCGGGCAGGACCCGCCGGCCGGGGGCGGGTTCCCTACGCCGGCCGCGGCCCAACAGGCCCGCGACGACGCCGACTACCAGCGGGCGGTCACCGCGTACCGGTTCTGGTACCCGACGGTGTCGGCCGAGGCGATGTTCCACGGCCACCGGGAGCTGGGGAACAAGGACAACGAGGCGATGCGGGTGCTGGCGGCCGGGCCGCGGCACGTCGGGTTCACCCTGAACTCGGACACCCCGTACGGCGGCGGGGTGCTCGACCTGAAGGCCGGCCCGTTCGTCGTCGAGCTGCCGCCCGGCCCGCTCGTCGGCCTGGTCAACGACCACCACCAGGGGTGGGTGCTGGACATGGGGCTGACCGGCCCGGACCGGGGGAAGGGCGGCAAGCACCTCGTCCTCCCGCCGGGCTTCGAGGGCAAGGTGCCGGACGGGTACTCGGCCTCCGCCTCGCCGACGTACAAGGTCCTGGTCGCACTCCGGGCGCTGCCGGCGAAGGGCGACGCGAAGGCCGCGCTGGACGCGCTGAAGGCCGTCCGCGTCTACCCGCTGGCGTCGGCCGCCGACCCGAAGTTGGTGCGGATGGTGGACGTGACCGACCGCGACACCGACAGCACCCCGCTGCGGTGGGAGGACAACCTGGCGTTCTGGGAACACCTGCACGCGGCGGTCGACGCCGAGCCGGTGGTGGTGCGGTTCCTGCCGATGTACGGGCTGCTGTCCGCCCTGGGGATCGAGAAGGGGAAGCCGTTCGCCCCGGACGCCCGGACGAAGGGCATCCTGGAGAGGGCGGCGAAGGCCGGGCGGGACCAGATGCTGGCGGCGGCGTTCGACAGCACGCGGCCGGACCGGCTCGCGTGGAAGGACCGGCGGTGGGAGTGGGTCGGGCTGGTCCCCGACAGCGCCCGGTTCGAGACCCCGGCCGGGATCGACCTGGAGGCCCGGGACCGGTGGTTCGCCCAGGCGATCGTCACCTCCCCGGCGATGTTCCGGCGGAAGGAGGGGGCCGGGTCGGTGTACTGGCTCGGCCACCGGGACGCGGGTGGGGCGTACCTGGACGGCGGCAGGTCGTACAAGCTGACCGTCCCCGCCCCGGTCCCGGCCGGGCTGTTCTGGTCGGTGACGGCCTACGACGCGGCCACCCGCAGCCAGGTGCGGGCGGCGCAGGACCGGGCGGCGCTGCGGTCGCTGTTCGAGGACCTCTCGCCGGGGCCGGGCGGCACGGTCGACCTGTACTTCGGCCCGAAGGCCCCGGCGGGGAAGGCCGGCCGGTGGGTGCAGACGGTGCCGGGCCGCGGCTGGTTCGCGTACCTGCGGATCTACGGCCCCGGCCCGGCCGCGCTCGACGGGACGTGGCGGCCCGGGGACTTTGAGGAAGTGAAGTGATTGGATTCTGGTAGGGTGCGTCGAGGTCCGCTTCGGACCGACGACGCACCTGCGCCGCCCGGTGCGTCGTCGGTCCGAAGCGGACCTCGACGCACCCTACGAGACTACGAGACTACGAGACTACGAGACCCGCCAGCTCAGGCGAGGACGCCCTTGACGACGTGGCCGTGCACGTCGGTCAGCCGGAAGTCGCGGCCGGCGTACCGGTAGGTCAGCTTCTCGTGGTCGAGGCCGAGTTGGTGCAGGATGGTGGCGTGCAGGTCGTGCATATGCACCTTGTCGGTCACCGCCTGGCCGCCGAACTCGTCCGTCTCGCCGTGGGCGAACCCCTTCTTGAACCCGCCGCCGGCGCACCACACGGTGAACCCGGTCGGGTTGTGGTCACGGCCGGTCCCGTTCCCCTCCGCGTACGGGGTGCGACCGAACTCCCCGCCCCACCAAACGATGGTGTCCTCGAGCAGCCCGCGCCGCTTCAGGTCGGCGAGCAGCCCGGCGATCGGCTTGTCGACCGCCTTGGCGTGGTCCCCGTGCTTCGGCAGGTTCGAGTGCTGGTCCCACGCCGGGTTGGCGCTGTTGTCCCCGTACGTCACCTGGACGAACCGCACCCCGGCCTCGCACAGCCGGCGGGCCATCAGGCACTGCCGGCCGTAGGTGTCCGTCGCCTTCTCGCCGATCCCGTACAGCGCCTTCGTCTCGGCCGACTCCTTCGCCAGGTCGAGCACGTCCGGGGCGTTCCGCTGCATCCGCCACGCCAGCTCGTAGGAGTTGGCGACCGCCTCCAGTTCGGCGTCGCCCGGCGTGCGCTTCAGTTGCTCGGCGTGCAGCTCGCGGAGGAGGTCGAAGTTCGCCTGCTTGGCCGCCGGCGGGAGCGGGCCGGCGAGGTTCTTGATGGTGGCGTCGGCCGCCGGGCCGCCGGCGTGCCCGAGCGGGGTCCCCTGGTACACCGCCGGGAGGAACGCGTTCCCGTAGTTCCGCGGCCCGCCGTTCCCGGCCGACGGGGCGATGCTGACGAACCCCGGGAGGTTCGCGTTCTCGGTCCCGAGGCCGTACAGCACCCACGACCCCATGCTCGGGCGGACGAAGGTGGTGCTGCCGCAGTGGAGGAAGAGCGTTGCCGGGCCGTGGGCCACGCCCTCGGTGTGCATCGACTTGACGAAGCACAGCTCGTCGACGTGCCGGGCGACCTCGGGGAACAGGTCGCTGGCCCACATCCCGCTCTGGCCGTGCCTGGCGAACTTCCAGAGCGGTTTCATCACCCGCCTGTTCGACGCCTGCCGGACGCCGCTGTTGGCGATCATCCGGGAGTCGTGGAACGGCATCTGCTTGCCGTCGTCGGCGTCGAGCCGCGGCTTGTGGTCGTACGAGTCGACGTGGCTGACCCCGCCCTGCATGAACAGGAAGATGACGCGCTTGGCCCGCGCCTTGTGGTGGCCCGGCCTGGCGGCGAGCGGGTCGGCCGGGGCCGCCCGGGCCGCGTCGGCCGACGCCAGCCCGGCGAGGGCGAGGGAGCCGAACCCGCACCCGGTCCGGGTCAACCATTCGCGGCGCGACAGCGGCAGCAGCATCGGAGATCTCGGGGTTTGTCTCGGCCCCCGGTTAGCGACGCGTCGCAGACGCGTCTGCGACGCGTCGCTAACCGGGAACAACTCACTCGATAAAGCGGAAGTCGGCGGACGCGAACAGCGCCTGGAACAGCGCCGCCCACGCGGCCTTCGGGTCGGGCTGCGCGGCCAGGAACTTCGCCGCCACCGCCCGCTCGCCGGCGGTCGGGGCGCGGCCGAGGGTCAGCCGGTACGCCCGCACCACCCGCGCCGCGTCGTCCGGGTGCGCCTCGGCCAGCAGCCGGGCGGCGGCGTGCTTGGCCTGCTCGACCGCGAACGGGTTGTTCATCATGAACAGCGCCTGCGGGGCGACGGTGCTCGTCGTCCGCTTCCCGGTCGTCACGCTCGGGTCGGCGAAGTCGAACGCCTCGAACAGCTCCGGCAGCGCGTTCCGGAACACCGGCAGGTACACGCTCCGGCACACGGCGGTGTGCTTGAACCCGTAGTCGGCCGCGAGGCCCGGCGCGAACGCCGGGCCGTCCGGGGCGGGGGCCAGCTTGCCGCTGACCGACAGCACCGCGTCCCGGATCGCCTCCGCCTCCAGCCGCCGCCGGTTCGCCCGCCCGAACAGCCGGTTCTCCGGGTCCGCCGCGGCCGCCGCCGAGTTCGCGGCGGACTGCCGGTAGGTGCGGCTGGTGACGATCGTCCGCACCAGCTTCTTCACGCTCCAGCCGTCGGCGACGAACCGGGTGGCGAGGTGGTCGAGCAGTTCCGGGTGGCTCGGCGTTTCGCCGGTGGTGCCGAAGTTGTCCACGGTGCGGACGATCCCGGACCCGAACAAGTAGTGCCAGGCCCGATTCGCGTACACCCGGGCGGTCAGCGGGTTGTCCTTGGAGGTGAGCCAGTCGGCGAGTTGCACCCGCCCGCTCTGGTCGGCCGGCATCGCCGGGGCCGGGCCGACCGTTGCGACCCGGAGGAACCCGCGCGGGGCCGGCTCGCCGAGGTTGTGGACGCTCCCGCGGACGTTCACCCGCAGGTCCTCGGGCTTCGCCTCCTCCACCACCGACATCGCCATCGGCCGCTTCGGGGCCGCCGCTTGGAGCCGCTTCAGCTCGGCCTCCATCGCGGCCACGGCCGCGGCGTCGGCCGGCTTCTCCTTATCCTTCCCCTTCGCCGGCGGGGCCGCCTTCGCGCCGGGGGCCGGCACCTGGTCGGCCGGGATGAAAGTGACCGCGTCGGCGGTGACGTGCCCCTTCGTCCCCTCGTTTGAGATCAGGACGAAGCTCTGCCCGTCCTTCTCGAACCGGAACTGGCCCAACGACACGAACCGGCCGTCGATCCCCGGCGGCTGCTTCATGTTGACGGCGACCGTCTTCTCGCCGTCGGCGCTGAACACGGTGACCGGGACGTTGTCCGCCCGGCTCACCCCGCCGGAGTAGGCCAGCCAGACCTCGTACTTCCCGGTCGCCGGGATCTCCGGGTCGAAGGTGATGCTCTTCTCGCCCTTCCCGCCGTTGTCGTCGTGGGCGTACCCGGCCCCGATGTACGAGCCGGAGTGCTTCGACTCCGTCCACGCCCCGACCTTCATCGCCTTCGCGTCGTCGACCGCGATCCCGGGGACGTCCTTCAGGGCGAGCACGCCCTTCGCGGCCGGAGGCGCGTCGGCGGGGGGCGGGTTCTTCGCCGCGACCGCCTTCGCCGCCTTGATCCGGGCCTGCAGGTCGGCGACGGCCGCGTCGTGCTTCCGCACCTCCTCCTCGACACCCGGCCCGGCCGGCAGCGGCACCTCCAGCCACTGGGACACGTTCGCGTCCTTCAGCGCCCGGGCGTTCCGGAGGATGCCGGCGAGGGCGTAGTAGTCCTTGGTCGGGATCGGGTCGAACTTGTGGTCGTGGCAGCGGGCGCAGGTGACCGTCTGGGCGAGGACCCCGCGGGCGATCACGTCGAGCTGCTCGTCGACCACGTCCATCCGGAGCTGCCGCTTGTCCTGCTCCTCCAGGTTGTTGTTCCCGAGCATCAGGTACCCGGTGGCCACGACCTGGCGGGTGCGGTCGGCGGGGGTCGCGGCCGGGAGGAGGTCGCCGGCGACCTGCTCGCGGACGAACCGGTCGAACGGCACGTCGCGGTCGAACGCGTCGAGGACGTACGCCCGGTACCGCCACGCCTCCTTGAAGACGAGGCCGCGGAGGGTGACCGACTCGGCGTACCGGGCGAGGTCGAGCCAGTGCCGGCCCCACCGCTCCCCGAACCCCGGCGACGCCAGCAGCTTGTCGACCAGCTTCTCGTAGGCGTCCGGCGACTTGTCGTTGACGAACGCGTCGGTCTGCTCCGGGGTCGGCGGGAGGCCGGTGAGGTCGAAGTACAGGCGGCGGGCGAGGGTGGCGCGGTCGGCGTCCGGGGCCGGCCTCAGCCCCTTCGCCTCCAACGCCGCCAGGACGAACCGGTCGAGGTCGCCGGCCGGCCAGGCCCCGTCCTTCACCGCCGGCGCCGGCGGGTTCGCGACCGGGCGGTACGACCAGAACTGCCGCCCCTTCTCGAGGTCGAGGCCGACGGTCTTGGCGGCCCCGCCGGCCTTCCGCGGGTCGGGGGCGCCGGCGGCGACCCACGCCTCGAAGTCCTTGATGACGGCGTCCGGCAGCTTCCCCTTCGGCGGCATCTTCGCGTCGCCGTCGTACCGCAGCGACTTCAGCAGCAGGCTGTCGGCCGGCTTGCCGGGCACGAGCGCGGGGCCGGTGTCGCCGCCGGCGAGGACGGCGTCGCGGGTGTCGAGCTTGAGCCCGCCGCGGAGCTTCTTCTTCGCCTCCGCGTCGTCCGAGTGGCACGAGTAGCACTGCTCGACCAGCACCGGGCGGATCTTCTTCTCGAAGTGGTCGAAGTCGTTGGCCGCGGCCAGGCCGGCGGTCAGGAGCGCGACGGCGGGTAAGAGCAGGGTGCGGGTCACGCGGGTGCGTCCTTCGGCGGGAACGTTATTCTAGCGGTCGAGCTGGTCAGGAAGCGATCGGAACGCGGATGCAGAGGATGAGAGGCAGGATGAAGAGGATTGGACGCAAAAAATGCGAACTCTGTTCAGATCCTCTGCATCCGGTCTTTGATCCTCTTCATCCGCGTTCCGATCGCTTCCGCCGGCGTCAGCCCCAGAAGCCGCGCAGCCTCTCCTTCTCCGGAACCCCGAGCGGGAACTTCTTGGACAGCGGGTGGTCGGCGATCCCGGCGAACTCGCGCAACGCCTCGTGGACGTGCTCCGGCCGCACCCGGACGCCCTTGTCCTTGTCGAGTTTGAGCGTCTTCGGGTCGAGCGGGACGGCGAACTGCTTCTCGTCGGTCGCCCCGACCACGCGGTCGCCCTTGATCCCGCGGCCGAGGAACAGGGCCGACCCGATCGACCAGTGGTCCTTGCCGTTGCCGGCGTTGTAGTTCGGGGTCCGGCCCATCTCGCTCTGGACGACGACCACCAGCTGCTCGCGGATCTTCAGCTCGCCGGCCCGGCGGACCAGGTACGCGATGCCGGCGAGGAACTCGGGGATCAGCCGCATCTGGTCCGGGTCGTTGTTCGCGTGGCTGTCGAACTGGCCGATGGACAGGTTCGCGGACACGCACACCCCGGCCTTGAACGACGCCAGGGCGATCTCCGCCTGCTGGGCCAGCCGCTCCTTCGGCACCTGGGCGGGGATGTGCTGCGTCACCCGCTGGAGGGCCTTCGAGTTCGCCTGCGCCGCGTACAGCATGTTCTCGCCGCGCTCGGCCCGCGGCAGCCGCGGGTCGGCGGCCCGGGCCGCGTTCGCGTCCCGCAGCGCCTCCTCGATCCGGTCGAGGGCGAACCCGTCGTGGTACGGCGACCTCTCACTCCCGCCGACCGCGTCGGCGTTGGCGATGTTCCGGAGCGACGGCAGGTACGGGACGCGCGACATGGCGACCAGGTTGCCGGTCGCCGAGTAGTTGCCGAAGGTGAGGAAGGCGAGCGGGCAGTCCGGGCCGCGGCAGGCGGCGACGAGGGCGGCGAACGTCGGGTAGGCGAGGCTGTCGAGCTTCCCGGTGGCCATGTACCGGGCGCCCGGCGAGTGGTTGTTGACCGAGTAGTCGAGGCCGTTGAACGTCAGCAGCTCGCCGCCGAACTCGGCGTAGAAGTCCTCGTTCGGCATCCCGCCGGCGGCGTGCTTCTTGATCGGGGCGTATCGGTGTGCGCCCTTGGTGAGGATGTCGCCGTCCTTGTAAAGGCGGTTGATCCCGTTCACCCCCTTGGGGTCCATCAGGTAGGTGGTGTCCCACCCGCCGGAGGCGTTGAACACGACGTAGTACGGGCCGGGGTACGGCTCGTCCTTCGCCTTCTCGCGGGCGGCCGACGGGCGGAACGGGACCGCGACGCCGAGGCCGGCGGCCGCACACGTCTTGAGGAAGTCGCGTCGCATGTGGCCCACCCCGGAACCCGGGGCGTTGCCCCGGGCTAAGTTGTCCGACCCCTTCGGGGTCAAGAACGGGTTCGGGTTTCAGCCCGAAGGGCTGAGACAACGTAGCCCGGGGCAACGCCCCGGGCGGCTTCTGCCCGGAGGTTCACTCGTACAGGAACTCCGGCCGACGCAGGAGGTACGTCACCACCGCCCGCCACGCCCGGATCGTATAGTGCGGGTCGTCGGCCACCGCCCCGCCCTGACGGCACGCGTACGCCTCCTTCGCCTCGACGCCCTTCCGCCCCTTCGCGTCGCCCACCACCCCGGCGAACAGCTTGAACGTCCGGTCGACCTCCGGCGAATCCGGCTTGTCGTGCCGCCCGAGCACCCGCTCGTGCAGGTGGACGATCGCCGCCCGGATCGCCTTGTCGCTCGCCTCCGACGCCCCGGGGACGACCGACGGCTCGACCCCTGGGAACAGCCGCCGCTCGGCGGCCGGGCGGGCGAAGTCCCGGGCGACGTGCTTGCACGCCACGTCGTTCGACAGGATCCGCTGGATCGCCCCCATCGCCCCGCTCGGGTCGGCCGCCCGCTCGGTCACCTCCTGCGAGTCGATCCCGCCGTACAGCATCGCGAGCTGGCCGTTCAGCCGGCCCCACTTCTCGCCGAACACCGCCCCGACCTTCCGCTCGAGCTGCTCCGGCGACAGCATCCGCACCAGCCCCAGGTCGTCTAGTTCAGCCCGCCGGCACGGGTCCTTGACCGCCGTCGCCAGGCCGTCCGCCCGGTAGAACGGCGACGCCACCAAGTCCTTGAACACCGCCTTCAGGTCGAACCCGCCCTTGGCGAACCGGGCGGCGACCGCCTCGACCTCCCGCCGCTGCTCCCGGTGCGCCCGCACCTTCGCCGGGTAGAGCGGGTCGTCCGCGTCCTTCGGCGGGAGGAGCACCTTCCGGCCGGTCAGGACGTACCACGCGTGCTCGACCATCGCGACGGCGAACCGCGGGTCCTTCGCAGTCCGCTCGCCGAGCCACGGCAGGGCCCGCCACCGCTCCGCCGCCGGCAGGTCCTCGCCCTCGAACCCGGCCGGGAACATGTCGGTGAACCACCCGCCTTTTCGCTTGCCGTACACGCCCTTCTCGGCGAACCGCCAGTAGTCCTGGAACAGCCCGGCGACCGGGTCGAGCGTCCGGTGGCAGACGACGCACTCGGCCGCCTGCATGGTCGGGACAGGGTGCTTCGCGGTCGCCGCGGCGGCGTCCGACACCCGGGCGGCCAGCTCCAGCACGTCCACCCCGAGGAAGTGCTGGTAGTACATCCGCGCCCGAAGCCGGTTCCGGTTCGTCTCGGTCGTCGGGTACCGGGCCAGGTACTGGAACGTGCCCAGGAGCCCGGCATGCGGGTAGAACCCGGTCGCCGAGTCCTGGTTGTCGGCCTTGTTCCGCCCGACCAGCGCCTTGATCTTGACCGGGATGTACTCGAACGGGTCGTCCGGGTTCTTGAACCGCCCCTTCACCTCGTCGAACACCCCGTACCCGCGGGCGGTGTACGGCGACAGCATGACGTAGTCGGCGGTCACCACCTCGGTGAACGGCCGGCCGGCCCGGACGACGTACTCGACGAGCCGCATCGGCTCTTCCAGGAGGGCCCTGCGGTAGTCGGCGGCGAGCTTGTACCCGGCCTTCCGCCGCTCCGCCTCGTCCTTGATGTGACTGAGGTCGAACTTGGCGTACCACTGCCGGGTCGGGAAGTGGTCGTAGGAGAGGACGTTCTGGTCCGGGTTCCCGTCGACCCCGAGGGTCAGGAAGATGTCGTTGAACGCCTCGCGGAGCCGCTCGTAGAACGCGTCCTCGGTCATCAGCGCGTCGAGGACCGCGGGCAGCGCCTTCACCCCGTCCTTGGCGACGGCCGCGGATTCGGTGGCGGTCGGGAGCCGGCCGGCGAGCGACAGGGTGACGCGGCGGAGCAGTTGGCGGTCGTCGACCATCACGACGCCGTCGAAGAACGGCACGGCCTTCGGGTCGGCCGCGGGGAGCGGCGCGGCTCCGGTCGGGCTGTTCACCCGGCGGACGAACGCGGCGAGGGTGCGGTACTCGACGGAGTCCGCCTTGAGCACCTCCGACCCGCCGTGGTCGAGACCACCGACCACCTTCAGGAGGATGCGGGCCTGGTCCTTCTCCTTCGCGGCGGCCATCTTGGCGAAGGCGTCGCGGTTGTGCCGCATGGCCGCGTCCCGGGCGGCCCCCTCAGCCTTCCGCGGATCCTGGAGGACGAACTTGCTGTCCTCGGCGTCGCCGCCCTTGCGGTGGCACGTCAGGCACGACCGGGCGCCGACCTTCGCCCACACCTCGTCCTCGAACGAGTGGTCGACGCTCGCGGCGCACCCGACCGGGGCCGGCGGCCCGTCGCCGCGGGCGGTCGCGGCGAGGCCGGTCCCGGCGGCGAGGGCGAGGAGCAGGCGCGGCAAGGACGGCATCGGGACACCCGGGCTGCGGGAGGGTCGGCGAGGCGGGGCCGGGCAAGGTGGGTCGCGCGGAGCGGCACGGACAATCGTAGCCGACGGCGGCCGCCGCCGCAATTCCGGGCGGGAAGTCTCGGCCGAACCGGGGTCGGGCCGGGGCGGCTGTGTCACTCGTGCCGGGGGCGGCGGAACGGGTTGTGCAGGCCGGCGGCGTACACCACCACCTCGCCGGTCGGCAGCGTGTACCGGACCGGCACCGGGTCGTCCTCCCGCCCGGCCTCCATCTCGGCGAGGGTCACCTCCCCGAGGACGTGGCACAGCGACAGGGCCAGCCGGGCGGGGTCCGCCCCGGCCCGGACGGCCGCGTTCCACACGTCCTCCGGGGTCACCGGCCGGCCGCCCGACTCGATCCGGGTGACCTGGCCCCGGCCCCCGCCGCTCACCTCGCCCGCCATGTCCGCCTCGGTCGGGTCGGGCGACGACTCACCGTCCCATCTTAACCCCGCCGGCGGCCGCCTCGGAAACCGGGAGCCCGTCAAACCGCCTCCGTCCCGCGGCGCTCGGCCTCCGACCGCCGGCCGAACCGGAGGTACAGCGGCGGAAGGAGAAACAGGTTCAGGAGGGTCGAGGTGATCAGCCCGCCGAGGATCACCACCGCCAGCGGGTACTCGACCTCGTGCCCCGGCAGCTGCCCGGCGACGACCAGCGGCAGCAAGGCCAGACCGGTCGCCAGGGCGGTCATCAGGATCGGGGCGAGGCGTTCCTCGGACCCCTGCCGCACCAGGTCCGGGCCGAACGGCACGCCCTCGCGGTCCTCCAGGTGGCGGTAGTGACTGACGAGCATGATGCCGTTGCGGGCCGCGATCCCGAGGACGGTGACGAACCCGACTAGCGACCCGAGCGACACCACCCCGCCGCCGAGCCCGACCCCGGCCAGCCCGCCGACCAGCGCGAACGGCAGCGTGAACGCCACGATCAGCGTCAGCCGCCACGACGCGAAGTCGGAGTAGAGGACGAGGACGACGCCGAGCAGGGCCAGGCCGGCGAGCAGCGCCAGCCGCCGGGTCGACTCCCGCCGGGCCGCCTCCTCGCCGAGGAACTGCGGGTGGTAGCCGGGGTCGAACGGCACCGCCCGCACCTTCTCCTCGACCTCCGCCGCCACCGCCCCCAGGTCGCGGCCGCGGACGTTGCAGGTGATGTCGAGCCGCCGCGACGCGGCCTCGCGCTTGATCTCGTTCGGCATCGGCACCACGACCACGTCGGCCACCTCGCCGAGCCGCACCAGCACCCCGGCGGGGGTGTCGACCGGCAGCGCCCGCAGTGCCGCCACGTCGGCGCGGCAGCCCGGCACTCCCCACACCACCACGTCGAACCGCTTCTGCCCCTCGTACACCTCCCCGACCTTCGTCCCGCGCACCAGCGTCGTCGTCGCCCGCCGGACGTGGCCCGGCGTCAGGCCGTACCGCTCGGCCGCCTCCGGCCGCAGCCGCACCTCGATCTGCGGCAGGAGCGTCTGCGACTCGACCTTCAGGTCGGTCACGCCCTCCACCCCGGCCATCGCCTTCTCGACCTCCTTCGCCTTCGCCCGGAGCACGTCGAGGTCCGGGCCGAACAGCCGGACGACCAGGCTCGCGCTCGACCCGGACAGCACCTCCTTGCTCCGCTCCTTCAGGTACGTCTGCACGTCGCAGAACAGGCCGGGGTAGCCGTCCATCGCCGCCTGGATCTTCTTCAGCGTGGCCGGGTAGTCGACGCCCGGGTCGATGCTGATCCACAGCTCGGCGAAGTTCGGGCCGTACACCTCGTCCGCGACCTCCGCCCGGCCGATGTGCGACCCGAAGTTCAGCACCCCGGGGATGTCCCGCAGCTCCCGGCTGGCGAGCACCGTCAGCCGGTCCATCTCCTCGACCGACGCCCCCGGCTTGGCGATGAAGTGCATCAGGAAGTCCGTCTCCTGGAACTCGGGGAGGAACTCCGACCCGAACCGGGTGGCGGCCGCCCAGCTCAGCGTGAGCGCCGCCGCGACGACGCCGAGCGCCGCGTACGGCCGGCCGACCAGGTGCGGCAGCACCGCCGCGTACGCCCGCCGCAGCAGCCGGGCGACGGGCGCTTCCGCGCGCCGGCCGCGGCCGCCGGTCAGGAGCATGTACGACAGGGCGGGGGTGACCGTCAGGGCGACGAGGAGCGAGGCGAGGATGGCGAGGATGTAGGCGGTGGCGAGCGGGCGGAAGAACGCCCCGGCGATCCCGTCCAGGAAGAAGATCGGGAGGAACACGACGATCACGATCAGGGTGGCGTACACGACCGCGCTGCGGACCTCCAGCGACGCCCCGAGCACGACCGCGAACGCCGACTGCGGGCCGCCCGCTTCCCGGTTCAGCCGCAGCCGCCGGACGACATTCTCCACGTCGATGATGGCGTCGTCGACCACCTCCCCGAGCGCGATCACCAGGCCGGCGATGACCATCGTGTCGAGGGTGACGCCGAGGGCGGTCAGCACCACCACCGCCGACACCAGCGACAGGGGGATCGCCAGCAGGCTGATGAGGGCGGTCCGCCAGTCGAACAGGAACAGGACGAGGATCGCCGCGACCAGGCCGCACCCGACCAGAAGCGCCCGGCCGAGGTTCTCGACCGCCCGCTCGACGTAGGTCGCCGGGCGGAAGATGGTCGGGTCCACCTCGACCCCGGTCAGGCCCGGTTCGAGTTCCCGCAGCGCCGCCTCGACCCGGCGGGTCACCTCCAGGGTGTTCGCGTCCGGCTGCTTCTCGACGATCAGGAGCAGGCCGGGCACGCCCTCGGCCGGCGGCTCGCCGGCCCTCGGCCGGGCGACGATGATGGCGTCCCCGATCGGCGGGGGCGAGCCGAACGTCACCTCGGTCACGTCGCCGAGCCGGACCGGGGCGTTGTTCTGGAACGCGACGACCGTCCGGCCGAGGTCGTCGGGGTCGCGGATGGTTGTCCGGTGGCGGACCGCGAGCCGCTGGTTCGGCTTGTCCACGAACCCGCCGGACTCGAGGACCGTGGCGTCCTGGGCGGCGCGGGTCACCTGGTCGAGGGTGACGCCCTGGGCCCGCAGCCGGTCCGGGTCGACGAGCACCTGGTACTGCTTGTCGCGCTGCCCCCAGATCGCGACGTTCGCCACCCCGGGGACGGACATCAGCTTCGGCCGGATCGTCCACAGGGTCAGGACGGTCATGTCCTGCTGCGACATCGTCCGCGACGACAGGCCGATCTTCATCACGCGGCTGAGCGACGAGAGCGGCTGGAGGATGACCGGTGGGCGGGCGACGACCGGGAGCCGCGGGGCCTCGGCGGTGACCCGCTCCTGGACGTACTGCCGGGCCTTGTGGAGGTCGATTCCCTCGTCGAACAGGAGCACGACCGACGACAGCCCGAGGACCGACTTGGAGCGGAGCGTCTTGAGGCCGGGGGTGCCGTTCAGGGCGTTCTCGAGTGGGACGCTGACGAGCGCCTCGACCTCGTCGGTCGACAGGCCGGGGGCCTCGGTCTGGACCTCGACCTTCGGCGGGGCGAACTCCGGGAAGACGTCGAGCGGGGCGGTGCGGGCGGTGCGGAGCCCGTAGGCGACGAGCAGCGCCGACAGGGCCAGGACGACGACCCGGCCGCGGACCGACGACGAGATCAGGGCGGAGAGCATGGGTGTGCTCGGGGGGTGGTCTGGTGCGCGGCGGGACCCCTTCTCACTTCACGAACCCGGTCTCCACCCCGAACAGCTCCTGCCCGCCTTCGGCGACCACCTTCGTCCCGGCCGCCGGGCCGTCGGCCAGGACCGCGTCGTCCCCGAGCGTGTACCGCACCACCACCCGCCGCCGGGCGTACGTCCGCGGCCCCGCCTCGGCGTACACCCACGTCCCGCCGTGGACGTCGAACACCACCGCCGACCACGGCACCGTCGGCCCGTCCTTCGCGTCGGCGAGCGAGACCGTCACCCCGAGCCGCTGCCCCGGTGTCAGCTTCCCGTCCGTGTTCGGCACCTCGTAGAACACGTCGACCGTCGCGGCGAGCGCGTTCGCCGACGGAGGGGCGGCGACCGGCCTGGCCAACACGCCGCCCGCCGGGGCCGACAGGGCGCCGACCCGCGCCGGCTCGGACCGGTCGATCCCGTCCAGGTCGCCGACCGGCAGCGGCACCCGCACCCACACCGTCGACAGGTCGACCACCTCGAACAGCGCCGCGCCGCCCGGCACCGTCTGGCCCGGCAGCGCCGACACCGCCCGCAGGATGCCGTCCTCCGGGGCGCCGATCGGGATCGGGGCGGCGGTCCCGGCCTCGGCGTCCCCGACCACCTTCTTCAACACCGCCTGGCGGGCGGCGGCCGCGTCGAGCGTCTTGGTCGCCACGGCGTTCGCCGCCTCCGCCTCGTCCACCTGCCGCTGACTCCCGGCCCCCTCGCCCAGCACCCGCCGGGCGCGGTCGAGGGCGATCCGGGTGAGTGCCGCCTGCGCCTTGGCGTTGTTCACCTGGCCCTCGGCGTCGGCCAGCGCGGCGGCCAGGGTCGCCTGCCCGTCCGGGGTGAGGAGCGGCTGCAGCTGGAAGACGGCCCGGCCGGTCTTCACCGAACTCCCGGCCGCCGGCACCCCGCCGACCGGGGCCTTCAGGGTGCCGGCGAGCGGGGCGGTGACGAGGATCGTCCGCCCGGCCGGGACGGTCGCCTCCCCGCCGTACACCCGCACCCGGCGGACGGCCTTGGTCCGCACCTCCGAGAGCCGCAGCCCGATCCGCTTCTCGCCCTCCGCGGTCAGCACGACGGTGTTAAGGTCGTCCTCCTTCACCACCCTGGCGACGGTCGCGGCCGGGGTCGGCTTGTCGGCCGGCGTCACGGCCGGCTTGTTCGTGACCAGCCACCACGCCCCGGCCGCGACCGCGGCGGCCAGCGCCAGGGTGAGAACGGCCGACACTACCGGTTGCACTCGGCTCACGGCCTGGCCCTCGCGGGGGTCCACTTCGGCTCGTCCGCCGTGACCTCCTGCCGCGGGACGATCGGTTCGGGTCGCACCACCGGCGGGGCGGGCGGCGGGGGGGCGGGCTCGTCCGCCCGGTCGGTCGCCGCGAGCCGCCGCCCGACGCCGCGCTCCAACTCGGCCCACGTCCGCCGCAGGTCGGCGGTCAGGACCGCGTCGCGGAGCATGTTGTCGAGCAGTTGCCGGGTCGTCTCCAGCACGACGAAGATGGTGACGTTCCCCTCCTGGTACGCCGCCTGCGCCCGGCGGATCGCCGTCTCGACCTCCGGCCGGACCTTCGTGCGGAGCACGTCGAGTTCGGCGCACGCCTGCCGGTACTGCAGGTACGCCCGTTGTACGTCGAGGACGATCCCGTTCGCCACCGTCTGCTGCCGCCGCACCGCCTGGTCCAGCTCGGCCTCGGCCCGGGCGATCCCGCCCTGGTTGCGGTTGAACAGCGGGACGGTGAACCGCACCCCGGGGCCGAGCTCGTTCCCGTTCCGCCGGCCGCTCGTCGCGTCGCCGATCCCGATCACCCGGACCCAGCCGATCTTCGCGAACGTCACCCGGGCCTCGGCGGCGGCGACCGCCTCGGCGGCGGCGAGCGCGTCCGGGCGGGTGGCAAGCGCCTCCTGCGTCAAGGCGTCGACGTCGAGGGCGAGGCACGGCGGCGGGGGGGACGGGTCGAGCGCGAGCGGCCCGCGGAGGGCGGGGGTCCCCATCAGGTTCCGCAGCCGCTCCTCCAGGACCGGCACGTCGTACCCGATCCGGGCGGCGTCCTGCTCGGCCTGGAGGGCGTCGATCCGGGCGGTCGCCGCCTCCTGCGGGGAGATGTCGCCGGCCCGCAGTCGCCGCTCGGCCAGCTCGGCGACCCGGCCGCGGAGCTTCACCGCCTCGCCGGCGACCCGCACCCGCTCCCGCGCCAGGGCCACGTCGGCGTACGCCTGCCGCACGTCCCGCATCAGGTCGAGCCCGGCCTGGGCGAGGCGGTCGGCGGTGCGGTCCGCCTCCCGCGCCGCGGACCGCACCCGGATCGGGCGGAGCCACAGCGACTCGAGGGCGAACTCGAAGGCGTACCGGAACGCCCGGTCGGGGATCGCGGGGGTGAGGAGGACCTCGGGGTTCGGGAGCAGCCCCGCCTGGATCAGGTCGCCGCGGGTGAGGCCGAGGTCGACGAGCTGCTCCTGGAACAGGGCGTTGTTCCACAGGGCGACGGCGACCGCCTCGTCCTCGGTCAGCCCGTCGTCGAACGACGCCCCGGGCGGGAGGGCGAGTTCGGCCGGCGGGGACGGGTGGCGCGGCAGGGTGTGGCCGACGCGCTGAGCCAAATGGACGGCGACGGTCGTCCGGTCGGGGGCGGGCGGGGCGGTCTGGCAGCCGGCGAAGCCGAGCACGGACGCCAGCACGACAGCGGCCGCCGCACGCGTCCTCGGCCTGGTCTGTGGCATGGTTCGTCCCGGCCGCCGGGTGGAGCGACACCCATCCGTTATCGGGTTGGGCAGGCTGTGAACTGTATACGGGTTGGGAGGATGAGAGGGAGTTGGTCGCCGGCCGCGGCCGGCGACCGGGGCGGCGCCGGTGTCCGC
Source organism: Isosphaera sp. (assembly GCA_013822345.1). Taxonomy (GTDB): domain Bacteria; phylum Planctomycetota; class Planctomycetia; order Gemmatales; family Gemmataceae; genus Gemmata. The sequence goes on along the minus strand of PNKH01000068.1, from coordinate 22,941 downwards.
CCCCGGGCCGTGGCCGGGCGGAAGCGGCGCTTGGGGGCTGGAGGAGCGGCACGCGCGCCGCTAGCATCAAAACTCGGACCGGGTGGGCCGACGCGACATCCCGACGCCGCTCGTACCGGTAGGAGGTCAACCGCCTCGCTCAAGGTGTCGATTCGACCGAAGTATGGCCCGCCCGCCGCCCCTCGGTTCGGGCGCGGGCGCCGGTAGCACGGCCGGCCGCAGTAGTCGGAGGTGGGCGGTGAACCTGTCGCGCCTGATCGACGGGCTGTCCCGGCCGACCGCCTACCCCCACCCGGCCGACGGGGTCGAGGTCCGGCAGACGCACATCTCGGCCGTCTTCCTGGCCGGGGACTTCGTGTACAAGGTGAAGAAGCCGGTCGACCTCGGGTTCGTCGACTTCCGCGACCCCGCCCGGCGGCGGCACTTCTGCGACGAGGAGGTGCGGCTCAACCGCCGGCTCGCCCCGGACGTCTACCTCGGGGTCGTGCCGGTCACGGACGGGGCGGACGGGTTGCGCGTCGGCGGGGACGGCGAGGCGGTCGAGTGGGCGGTGCGGATGGCCCGCCTGCCGGACGGCGCCACCCTCGCCGCCCGGGTCGGGCGCGGGGACATCCCCCGCGCGGCGGTGGAGGCGCTGGCCGCGCGGGTGGCCGCGTTCCACGCCGCGGCCGGCGCCGGACCGGAAGTCGCCGCCGGCGGCCGGTTCGAGGTCGTCGCCGCCAACGCCCGGGACAACTTCGGCCAGGCGCCGGCCGGCGGGCCGGTGTTCGACCGGGTCCGGGAGTTGACCGAGGCCGCGCTGGCGGAGCTGCGCCCGCTGATCGAGGCCCGGGCCGCCCGGGGGGTGCCGCGGGACACCCACGGGGACCTGCGGCTCGACCACGTCTACCTGTTCCCGGACCGCCCGCCGCCCGGGGACGTGGTGGTGATCGACTGCGTCGAGTTCGCCGACCGGTTCCGGTTCGCCGACCCGGTGGCCGACGCCTCGTTCCTGGTGATGGACCTGAAGCGGGCCGGCCGCCGCGACCTGGCCGCCGCGTTCGCCGACGCCTACTTCCGCGCCGCCGGGGACGGCGAGGGGAGGGGGTTGCTGCCGTTCTACACCGCGTACCGGGCGGCGGTGCGGGGGAAGGTCGACGGGCTGAAGGCTCTGGAGCCGGAGGTGCCGGCCGCCGACCGGGCGGAGGCGGCGGCCCGGTCGCGCGCCGCCTGGCGGGTGGCCCTCGGCGAGCTGGAGCCGCCCGCCCGGCGTCCGGCGCTGGTGCTGGTCGGCGGGCTGCCGGGGACCGGGAAGTCGACCCTGGCCCGCGGGCTGGCCGGCCGGGCCGGGTTCCGCGTCATCCGGTCCGACGAGGTGCGGAAGGAGTTGGCCGCCGGCTCCGCCGGCGACCTGTACACGCCGGAGTGGACGGAGAGGACGTACCGGGAGTGCGCCCGCCGGGCGGAGACGGTCCTCGCCGACGGCGGGCGGGTGGTGGTCGACGCCTCGTTCCGGGAGGACGGGTGGCGGCGCGAGTTTCTGGGCCTGGCCGCCCGCCTCGGGGTGCCGGCGGTGTTCGTCCTGTGCCGGGCCGACCCGGACCTCGTGCGGGCGCGGCTGGCGGCGCGGACGGGCGACGCGTCCGACGCCGACTGGTCGGTGTACCGGTGGGCGGCGGACCGGTGGGAGGAGCCGGGCGGTCGGGCGCGGGCGGCGATGGTCGAGATCGACACCGGGGGCGAGGACCCCGCCGGTCGCGTCGTCCGCCACCTCCGCCGGGAAGCGCTCGCGTGACGCGACCCGGCCGGCGCGGTGGTGCCCGCACCCACCGGGTTCGGGGGTGTCGGAACGGGGCCGTCCCGCCGGTGGCCCCGAACGCCGCGGTCTTCCCCGCGGGGAGGCCGGGCGGCCGGGGCACCGGTTCCCGCCCCCACCCCCGCCCGGGTCGCGGCCCGCGCGGCCCGACACCCCCGGACCCGGGCTACTTCGACTTCACCGTCAGCTTGAAGTCGGTGGTGGCCTCGGGCAGGTCCGCCTGGTCCTTGGCCCTGGCCGTCACCTGGACCACGTGATCGACCACCGGCGGGGCGTCCGGGGCGGCCTTGATGGTGACCGTCAGCGAGTTCTTGTCCGCCGCGGCGGTCAGGTCCTTCGTCTCGACCGTCACCCCCTTCGGCAGGTTCTTCAGCTCGACGGCGACAGGCCCGCTGAAGTTGTCCCGGTCCAGCCCGACGGTCATCTCGTCCGTCCGGTCCTGGGTGACGGTCTGGTCCCCCGGGCTCTTGACCGTCAGCTTCCGGGGGCTGTTCGGCTTGGCCGGGTCCTTCGACGGGGCGCTGGTGCTGGCCTCCTTGCAGCCGCCGGCGAGCAGGCCGAGGACCACGGCCAGGGGTGCGAGCTTCGTCATGGCGCGTCTCCGGGTGGGTGGACGAGCCGCCGGGTCAGGCGACACCGGCGGGTACGGTCGGGCAGGTGTGGCGAATGCAATCGCCGTTCCGTTCCGCCCGCCCGGGGGGTTGGGTTAGGCCGGCTGTCGGGAAACAGACTGGGGTGGTGACCCGGACCCGGGGCGGCGGCCGCGTCACGACTGTAGTGCGGTCCGCACGATGTCCCCGAGTAAACCCCTATCGTGGGGCGAGACCGCCACCCGAAACGACGCGGGCCGCAAACCCTTCGGCTTGCGGCCCTTGTGGTGAGCGAGGACGACGGGACTCGAACCCGCAACCACCGGATCGACAGTCCGGTACTCTAACCAATTGAGCTACGTCCCCAGCCGTGTCAATTCTACCGCCCGCGGCTCCCCCGACAAGGCTTTTTCCCTCCAGCCCCGCCGGGCGGCGCGGCCGTGTCCGGCCGCCGCACCCGGCATCCCCCGCACGCCCGGCACACCCGCCCCCCGGTCCCCATCCCGCTCCCGTTTCCGCACTTGTGCCCGAGCCCCGGTGGTTTACAGTGAAGGTGTGGGCCCGGCCCGTCAGCCGCACAACCCGAGGACACCCGTCATGGCGGCCAGTCCGATCACGCTCGAGGAAGCCGCCGACCGGCTCGGCATCTCCCCCGAGGAGTTCAAGCGGCGGCTGAAGACCGACACCGCCTTCAAGGTCCTCGTCCCCATCCGGGACGGCGCCACCCTCCGGTTCAAGCCCGAGAAGGTCGACGAGCTGGCCCGCGAGCTCGGCGCCGGCAGCAACACCGACAACCCCGTCCTCCCGCGCGGCCAGGCCGCCCCCAAGGCACCGGACGAGCCCCTCCTGTTCGACTCGTCCGACGACGACGTGTTCTCCCTCACCGCCGACGAGCCGGGGGCCGACCCGAAGAAGCCGCCCAAGACCGGGGACAGCAGCGTCCGGCTCGAGACCCGCGACCCGAAGCGGCCGGACCGCGGCCGGGACGACGACACCGTCCAGACCGAGGAGCTGCCGGCCGAGTTCGGCGGCGGGGCGGTGATCAAGCCCGGCAGCTCGGCCAAGCTGTCCGCCCCGAAGTCGTCCGGGAAGCTCACCTCCGGCGACTCCGGGAAGAAGATCGGCGGGTCCGTGACCGGGGACAGCAGCGAGTTCGAACTCAGCCTCGACGCGGACAGCGACGACTTCGAGCTGAAGCTCAACCCCGACCCGACCAGTGACGAGGTCGACCTCGGGGAACTGCCGAAGGACAAGCCGAGCGGCAGCGGGGCCGGCCGCCGCGGCGGGGAGAGCGGCATCCTGTCCCGCACCCCGAACGACAGCGGCCGGTCCCTCGAGAAGGGGAAGTCCGGGCCGACCACCCCGCCCCCGGGCAGCGTCGACAAGGACTCGGATGTCGACTTCGAGCTCACCCTGGACTCGTCCGCCGGGGTGTCCGGGACCCGGCTCGGCGGCCCGAAGAGCAAGAAGGTCACCCCCGACTCGGACAGCGAGTTCGAGCTCACCCTGGACGACGCCGGCGGGTCGAGCCTGGAGGAGGCCGCCCTGGACGCCGCCGGGGCCAAGGGGGACATCTTCGAGACCGACTTCGAGATCCCCCCGATGGAGGACTCCGGGACCGGCAGCTCGGTCGCCCTGTCCTCCGACCCCGACCTGGACGTGGTGGTCGACGACGCCCCGGCCGACTCCGGGGACGAGGTGGTCCTCGAGGAGGACGAGGCCCCCGCCCCCGCCGCCCGGAAGAAAGGGAAGGCGAAGAAGCCGGTCGCCGTCGAGGACGAGGACGAGGCCGACGTCGACCTGGCCGACGTGGAGGAGGACGAGAGCGGGTCGGCGGCGAGCGTGTTGAAGGGGGCGAAGGGCCGCCGCCGCGGGGACGACGACGAGGACGAGGACGAGGCGGAGGTGGCCGCCGCGGCCGGGGCGTACCGACCGGTCCCGTGGGGGCCGATCCCGGCCCTGTTCCTGCTCCCCGCCCTCCTGTTCGCGCTGGTCGGCGGGCTGATGGGCTACGAGATGCTCCAGACGATGTCCGGGTATCAGCAGCCGCAGAAGCCGACCGCCCCGCTCGTCCGCGAGATCGCCAAGTTGTTCGAGATGGAGCCGACCGGCCAGTGAACCCGGGGGCGGGGCTCCCGCCGAGCCGAAGCTCGGCGGGAGCCCCGCCCTTCCGAACCCGTCCTCACTCGTCCCCGCCCGGGCGGCGGTTCCGCTTCTTCTCCGACTGCCGCCGCTTGTCCGCCACCCGCCGCCGCTGCGCCCCCTTGGTCGGCTTCGTCGCCTTCCGCGGGGTCGGCTCCGCCAGGCACGCCCGGATCATCTCCGCCAGCTTCTCCAGGCAGTCCAGCCGGTTCCGCTCCTGGTCCCGGTACCGCTGCGACGGGATCACCACGTCCCCGTCGGCGGTGAACCGGGACGGGAACCGGGCCCGCATCCGGGCCCGCGCCGGGCCCGGGATGGCGGCCGCCGTCCCCGCCGCCTTCCACCGCAGCACCGCCTTCGACGCCACCTTGTTCACGTTCTGACCGCCGGGGCCGCCGGACCGGGCGTACGACCACTCCAGCTCGTCGTCCGGGATCCGGACCTGCGGGGTCACCTCCAGCATGGCAGCACCTCGGCGGGTCCGGGGGGGTTCTGGAGCGCGGCCGTCCCGGCCGCTCCGCGACACGCCCTCGGTGACGTCCCCGGCCGCCCCGGTCCGGAACGATCGCGGTAGCAGCGGCCGGGACGGCCGCGCTCCAGGGCTGCCTCCGGCTGGGTCGGTTGTACCACGCCCGGGGCGGGTGTGGGAGTCGGGTTGACGGGGCGGGGCGGGGTGGGATAACGTCCGCCGGCGGAACGGGCACGGCGCGGGTACGGACACCGGGGTGGGTCATGCCGGCGGACGTCGGGGGGCGGCTGGAGGCGGTGCCGGGGCGGAAGTCCCTGTTCGGACCGGACTACCTCCGACTCGCGGTGCTGGCCGCCGCCGCGCTGGCCGTCCACGGGTGGCTCGTCGCCCACACCGCCGTCCCGGCCCGGGACGGGCTGACCTACGCCCGGTTCGCCCTCAACCTGTCCGACCCGAACGTCGTCCGGGACACCGACGCCGCCCGGGCCCGGGTCGAGGTGGTCCGGACGGCCGAGCAGCCGCCCGGATACCCGGCCGCCGTCTGGGCGGCCGAGAAGGCGCTGCGGGCGGGGTGCGACCTGCCGCTCCCGGACCGGGTGCTGCTCGCCGCCCAGCTGGTGAACGCGGCCGCCGCCGTCCTGCTCGTCGTCCCGATGTACCTGACCGGCCGCATCCTGTTCGGCCGGAACGTCGGGTTCGCCGCCGCACTGCTGTTCCAGGTCCTCCCGGTCCCGGCCCGGGTGACCAGCGACGCCCTGTCCGAGGGGCTGTACCTGCTGTGCGTGTCGTCGGCCGTGCTGTTCGGGGTGCGGGCCGTCCGCCGCCCCGGGGTGGGCGGGTTCCTGCTGTGCGGGCTGGCGGCCGGGGCGAGCTACCTGGTCCGGCCGGAGGGGCTCCTGGCCGGGGTCGCGGTCGGGCTGGTGGTGGCGGCCGCGGCGGTCGGGCGGTACTGGCCGCGGGACCGGGCGGCCGCCCGGCTGGCGGCGCTGGCGGTCGGGGTGGGGCTGGTGGCGGTGCCGTACGCGGCGCTGATCGGGAAGCTGACGAACAAGCCGACCGGGAAGTTCATCACCACCCCGCTGGACACCGGGCCGGCCCCGATCTGGCGCGGGCAGCCGAACGCGAACGCCGGCGGGGCGGCGGGGCCGCTGTTCGCCGAGTGGTGGGACCCGAAGCGGGACGAGGGGAAGAACCGGGCCGCCTGGGCGGTGGCGGCGGTCGGCAAGGAGATGGTCAAGAGCCTCCACTACGTCGTCGGCGCGCTGGCCCTGTTCGGCGTGGTCGCCCGCCGCCGGCAGCTGCTGCTGCCGGACCCCGGCCCGTGGGTGCTGCTCGCCCTCGGAGGCCTGAACCTGCTGTTGCTGGTCTACCTGGCGGCCCGGATCGGGTACGTGTCGGAGCGGCACACGGTGCTGGCGACGATGCTCTGCTGCACGTTCGCGGCGGCGGCCCTGCGGCCGCTGGCCGACGCCCTCGGGGCGGTGGCGGCGGCGGCCCGGGTGCCGGCCCGGGCCGGGGCGGGCGGGATGCTCCTGGCGCTGGTGGCGGCGGCCCTGCCGTACACCCTGAAGCCGATGCACCCGCAGCGGGAGGGGCACAAGCACGCCGGGCGGTGGCTGGCCGCCCACGCGGCCGCGGACGACGCCGTGGTCGACCCGCTGGCGTGGGCCGAGTGGTACGCCGGGCGGACCCTGTACACCCGCAAGCACGCCCTCCTCGCCCCGGTGACGTGGGTGGTGGTGGAGCGGGGGAAGACCAGCCCGCACTCCCGGCTGCCGCTGTGGGACCTGGCGAACGACCTCGCCGCCGCGGGGCAGCTAGCCTACCGCTGGCCGGAGGGCGGGTCGGCGGACGGGCCGGTCGTCGAGGTGTACCGGGTGGCGGTGCCGGCGGACGCGCTGAAGGCGAGGTGAGCGCCGCCGGGCGGGTTCGCGGGTCCGCGGCCGGGGCCGTTGGGTTCGTGAGGTCAGGTGGTCTGGGGGTGTCGCACCCGCTCCCGGACGGTCGCGGTTGGCCAGCCACCACGGCGAACCGCGACCGTCCGGGAGCGGGTGCGACACCCCCGCCGAGAACGACACGGCCCTGGGTCCCCGCCCGGGGCCGGTTCCCGTTCCCCGGCGCCCCCGATATACCCGACGGGGAGGAGGCGCCATGTCACTCGCCGACGACTTCCCGGACATCACCCGGCGGGACGAGCCGCTCGCCCCGTACACCCACCTGAAGATCGGCGGGCCGGCCGAGTTCCTGGTCCAGCCGCGGGACGTGGACGAGCTCCGCCGCGTCCTGGCCGCCTGCCAGGCCGGCGGGGTGCCGGTCCGGATGCTCGGCGGCGGGCACAACCTGCTGGTCCGCGACGGCCCGGTCCCGGGGGCGGTCGTCCGCCTCACCGCGCCCGCGTTCACCCGGATCGAGTGGGACGGCACCCGGGTGACCGCAGGCGGCGGCGGCCCGCTGTTCGACTTGGTCGCGTTCACCGTCCGCCAGGGGCTGACCGGGCTCGAGACCCTGGTCGGGCTCCGCGGCACCGTCGGCGGGAGCGTGCGGTGCAACGTCGGCGACCGGAGCGGGGAGATCGGGGCCGCGGTCCGGGAGGTGTCCGTCCTGACCGACGCCGGGCGGGTGGCGGTCCGGGCCCGGGACGAGCTCACCTTCTCCGAGCACCAGAGCGACATCGACGAGCCGGTCATCCTGTCCGTCACGTTCGAGCTTCCGCGAGGCGACGCGGCCGCGGTGCTGGCCCGGATGAGGAAGGCGTGGGTGCTGCGGAAGGCGGCCGAGCCGCTCAGCTTCCAGCCGTCCGTCCGGCTGTTCCGCAACCCCCCCGGGCAGACCGCCGCCGCCCTGATCGACCGGGCGAAGCTGGCCAAGGCCCGGGTCGGCGGGGCCGAGCTGAGCGAGCGGAACTCGAACTACGCGGTCGCCCAGCCCGGCACCTCGGCCGCCGACATCGTCCGCCTCGTCGACCTGGTCCGCACCCGCGTCCGGGAGCGGACCGGGGCCGCCCTCGAGCAGGAGTTGCACGTCTGGTGAGCGGTCCTTGGTCCTTCGTCACTGGGTCCTTGGTCCTGAGCGGTTGTGGGTGCCGTGTGGCGGCCCGGCGACCGAGCGCGGATCGCGACACGGGACCCGAAGCCGCTCCGGCGAGGGTGGGGGTAACACGTCTGGTGAAGCCCGGGCGGAACCCGAAGGAGTCGGCCGGCGGCGGGCGCGTCCTCCGCTGGGCGGTCGCGGTCGGCCTGACGCTGGCGGCGGTCGCCGGCGTGGTGTGGGGCGTCGCCAGGATCGGCGACCTGGCCCGGTCGCGGGTCGGGCCGCGCGACCGGTACGCGGTCCGGTTCGCCGACCTCGCCTGCGACGTCCCGCCCGGCCTCACCCGCGACACGTTCCTGGCCGAGGTGCGGTACGTCTCGAACGCCCCCGAGACGGTCCAGGCCCTCGACCCCGAGTTGCCCCGGACGCTGGGCGCGGCGTTCGCCGCCCACCCGTGGGTCGCGGCGTTCGACGGGGTGACCGTGTCCCCGGAAGGCGAGGTCCGCGTCCGGCTCCGATTCCGCACCCCCGGCCTGGCCGTCGAGACGGCGGACGGCCGGGTGCGGGTCGTGGACGTCGGAGGGGTGTTGCTGCCGACGGGGACCGCGGCGGACGGCCTGCCGGTACTGGTCGGGCCGGTCGCGGTGCCGGGGTCGCCGGCCGGTCGGGCGTGGGAAGACCCGGCGGTGCGGCGCGCGGTGCGGCTGGCGGAGGCGCACCGCCTGCGGCGGATCGAGCGGACCGCGGGCGGGTGGCGGCTCACGACCGCGGACGGGAAGACGCTGACCGTGGGCGAGTGACGGCCGTCACCACCGGGCCAGCTCCGCCAGCACGAACTGCGACCACGTCTCGAACTCGGCCGCTTGGGCGGTCAGCTCCGCCACCGGGGCGAACCCGGGGTCGGCGATCGCGGCTTCGAGCGGCCGGACGGCCGGCGCCTCCAGCTCGAACCGGTGGACCACCCCGAGGTGGACGCGGCCGACCGGGGTGCGGGGGTCGTGGATGAACCCGAGGAACGTCTCGGCCCACCCGCAGCCGATCGCCACCTCCTCCGACAACTCTCGCATCATTCCGGACCGGTACGCGTCGTCGCCCGCCGCGTCGTCCTCGGAGATGTGTCCGCCGATCCCCACCGACCGGAGCGACCGCAAACGGGTTTCGGTCCCGGCGGCCCCGCGGAAGTAGTGGAATACGTCGCCCCGCCACGTTAGCACGACGTACGGGATGAGCTGTAGGAAAGTCGGGTCGGTCTCGACCTCGGACCGCGGGCGGAATTCGAACCCGACCGGGTCGAGGAGCGCCGCCCGGAACGCGTCGTCCGCCGGCCGGAACCCGTGGAAGTCCCCCGCGGCGCGGAGTCGCTCGGCCGGGATCACCAGGACGCGCTCGTCGGCGGGCATTGACCCCTCCGGGCGAACCGCGGCCGTCAGGGAGCGGGTGGGGGGTGAAGGACACCCGCTCCCTGACGGCCGCGGTTCGCCTCAAACTACGAACCGGAGCAGGGCGGCGACCACGAGCGCGAACAGGATGATGTACGCCGCGAGCCGGACCGTGTCGTCGGAGGTCCGGCGGGCGAGGAGCCGGCGGAGGGCCGCCCGGTCCCCGGACTCGACCGCGATCTGCAGGTCCAGCTCGTACCGGCTCTGGGGGTAGTCCTTCACCGCCTCCTCGGTCAGCGGCCGCGGCTCCCGCTCGGGGCGGGCGAACGCCGGGCCGGCGGCGAGGTGGAACCCGAGGTCGGCGGAGAACGCGAACGACGCCGGCCACCGGTCCGCCCGGGTCCGGTCCGGCAGGAGCTGCCACACCGCCCGCACCGCCGGCTCGTCCGGGGCCTGGCGGACGAGCAGCACCCGGTTCCCGTCGACCACCGCCTGCGTCGCCCCGAGCAGCAGCGGCCCGTCGCCGGCCCGCAGCACCGCGTCGAGTTGCTCGACCGTCCGCTCCGGGAGCGGGGTCGGCGGCCACTCCAGCTCGGGGAGTCGGCCGGACACGGACCAGTCGGCGGGGAAGCGGTCGGAGACGGCGAACGGGTCGCCGAGGTGCCGGTACAGGTCGGCGGACAGCACCAGGACGCGGAACCCGAGCGGGTCGCCCGGCCCCGGCCGGTCCTCGACCCGTACCACCGCGACGGCGTCCCGGCCGAACGGGCAGGCGAAGTGCGCGAGGGGACACCGCACCCCGGCCGGCCGGGCCCCGAACAGGACCGCCACCCGCTCGGCCTCGGCGGTGTCGAACTCGTCGGACGCGGCGACCACCCGCACCCCGCGGGCGTCGGCGACGGCCACCGCCTGCCGGATCCGGAGGTCCGGGAGCTTCACATCCGGCCCCCGAGGAACTCGTTCACCGCCGCCACCCGCCGCTCGGCCGCGGCCGCGAACACCGCCTCGCACAGGGCCACCGTCTCGACGTTGTCCCGGCCGGAGACCTCCGGCTCGGTCCCGTCCTCGATCGCGACGAGCAGCTGGGCCATGGTGCCGACGAACGCGTCGGGGAACCACACCTCGTCCCACCGCGGGCGGACCCACTCGCCCGGCCGGTCGCGGGTGGCGTACTCCAGCGTGCTCGGCTCCCGGGCCGGGTACCGCGGCCACCCGATCGTCCCCTGCATCAGCCCGTCCGTCCCCTCGACCCGCCACCGGATGTACCTCGAAGAAGTTCCAAGTTCCACAGTTCCAGGTTGCAGGTTCGATCCCGCTGCTTCCAACTTGGAACCTGGAACTGTGGAACTTGGAACTTCCACCGGTCCGGCCCACACGTCGTCCCACGCCGCGGCCCGCGGGCCGGCGTCGTACTCGAGGATGTACAGGTTGACGCCGTCGCGGTGCGGGAAGCGGGTGCGGGGGTCGGGGCGGGTGCTGGCCAGGACCCGGTCCGGGGTGCCGAGCCAGTACCGGAACGTGTCCAGGTGGTGGACGCTCATCACGAACGTCGACAGGCTCGGCAGCCCCTCCGCCCACGGCATCCAGTGCGGCACCGCCCGCATGTCGATCGTCGCCAGCACCACCTCGCCGAGCCACCCGCGCCGCAGCACGTCCTTCGCGGCGCGGACCGACTGGTCGAACCGCATGTTCTGGTTCACCCCGAGCACCACCCCGGCGGCGGCGCACCGGGCGACCAGGTCGCGGGCGTCGGCGACCGACAGGGCGAGCGGCTTCTGGGCGAGGATGCCGCGGAGCCGGCCGCGGCCGAGGTCGAGGGCGCGGCGGATCAGGTCCGGCTGGGCCGCCGGCGGGACGGCCACGTCGAGCACCTCGACCCGCGGGTCGGCGAGGAGGGCGTCGACCGTCTCGTGGACGGTGGGGACGGCGTGGCGGGCGGCGACCTCGCGGGCGCGGGCCGGGGTGCGGGAGGCGATGGCGACGGGGTTGAACCCGGCGTTCCGGTAGGCGACGAGGTGGCAGTCGGCCATCACGAACCCGGCGCCGGCGCAGCCGATCCGCCAGTCCCGGCGGCGGGGGAGGGCGGGGCGGTGGTCCGGGACGGGGGCGGGGGCGGGTGACATCGGGTTGTCACTTTCGCGGATCGACGGGGAGGGTGAACCCGGGCAGCAGCCTGGTCGTGAACGTCGAGCCGTACGGGAACGACCGGACGACCCACCGCTTGCCGTACCGGCGGTGCTGGACCAGGGTCGGCTCGTCCGCGTTGTCCCGGCCGTCGAGCACCCAGTACTCCTTGACGCTCGGGGTGGCCAAGTACAGGTCCGGATTGCGCGTCAGATCCTTGCGTGCGTCCCCCTCGACCAGCACCTCGCAGACCAGCACGGGATTGATGTCCTGCCAGCGGATCTCCCGGGCCGGCCGTTCGCGCGGGAAGTCCGCGTAGGCCGCGATGTCCGGCTCGGGGACCGTAGCCTTCCTCCGTCGGGGGACAAACACCCGGGTCTTGGTGGAAACGTAGTTGATCACCTCGGGGTGGGCACGGGAGTAGTCTCTGAGGACGTCGTACAGCCAGGTTTCCAGGAAGTTCTCCGGGAAGTTGGCGAGCGGGGACACGTACACCATCCCGTCGATGATCTCGTACCGGTGGCCGGGCTCGAACTCGGCCCCGTCGAAGTCATCGAGGGTCAGTGACCGGCCGTGGTCCGCCGGCCCGAGCTTGAGTTGCACCGTCGCCATGTTCGGCCTCCGCTCGCGGGTCAGGCCAGGACGCGCAGCTCGCGCGGCAGCGGGAAGCTGACGTGCTCCTCCCGCACCACCCGCGACTCGACCTCCGCCCCGAACGTCCGGCGGAGGTACTCGACGCAGTCCTGGACGTGGTCCTCCGGGGCGCTCGCCCCGGCGGTGATCAGCACCGTGTCGGCCGGCGCGAACCACTCGTCCCGCAGCTCGGACACGCGGTCGATCAGGTGGGCCCGCTTCCCCGCGGACCGGGCCAGTTCCGCCAGCCGCTGGCTGTTCGAGCTGTTCTGGCTCCCGAGCACCAGCACCACGTCCGCCGCCGGGACCAGGTCGCGGACCGCCTCCTGCCGGTTCTGGGTGGCGTAGCAGATGTCGTCCTTGCCCGGGCCGACGATGTGCGGGTATTTCGCCCGGAGGGCATCGACCACCACCCGGGCCTCGTCCACGCTCAGCGTCGTCTGGGTCAGGAACGCCACCTTCGCGTCCGCCGGGATGGTCAGGGCGGCCACGTCGTCCGCGTCCTCGACCAGGACGATGTTCGCCGGCGCCTCGCCCATCGTCCCGACCACCTCGTCGTGCCCCTCGTGCCCGACCAGGACGATGGTGTACCCGTCCCGGGCGAACCGGACGGCCTCGGTGTGCACCTTGGTGACCAGCGGGCAGGTGGCGTCGATCGCCCGCAGCGACCGCTCGGCCGACCGCCGGCGGATTTCCGGCGACACCCCGTGCGCGCTGTACAGGACGGTCCCGCCGGCCGGCACCTCGGCGATGTCGTCGACGAACACCACCCCGCGGGCCCGGAACCGCTCGACGATCGGCCGGTTGTGGACGATCTCGTGGTACACGTAGAGCGGGCTGCCCCAGACGGCGAGCGCCCGCTCCAGGCTCTCGATCGCCATGTTCACCCCGGCGCAGAAGCCCCGCGGGTTGGCCAGGATGATGTGCATCGGTAGGGAGTGGGCAGTGGGTGGTGGACGGTCGAGACACGGGAAGAGAACCGCGGCGGCCGGCCGGGGTTCACGCCCTCACTATCCACTGTCCGCCGCCCACTGTCCACTGCTCCTCACGCCAGGTCCCGGTCCTCGAACAGGAGGAGGCCGACGACCAGGGCGATGGAGGTGTACAGGACGGAGTACCCGAACACGGTCACGACGTACCCGGCGAACCGCCACAGGTCGAGCGGGGTCTCGCGGATGATCGCCGGCCCCATGTTGTAGAACTCGAGGGCCGGCAGAAGCACGTCGAACAGCTTCCCGAGGAACCCGACCAGCCCGACCGCCGTCCCGCCCCCGCCCTCGGTCACCCGCACCAGCACCGGGGCGAGGTGGCCGAGGAAGAACAGGAGCAGGCACAGGACCAGGTTCACCACGAACGACAGCCGGGTCGCCAGGGCGGACGCGACGGCCACCAGGATCATCACCTGCCCGAACCCGAGCATCAGCCCGAAGCTGTGGGCCACGGTGTCCGAGAACCACAGCCCGCAGCCGCGCCCGACCGCCTTCCCCGGGGCGCTCGGGACCGGCTTCTCGAACACCGGCACCACCGCCCGCTGGGCCTGGAAGGTCATCGGGTCGACCACCTTGTCGACCGGCTTCGCCACCAGGTCGGTCGGGTCGGCGGCGTTGTTGATCGGGTCGTACTCCCGGGTCGCCCGCAGGGCGGTGTTCAGCACCCACCCGAGGAGCAGGGTCATGACCAGGCAGGCCATCAGGATGCCGAGGTACTTGCCGACCAGGAACTGCCGCCGGCTGACCGGCTTGCTCATCAGGGTGACCGCCGTCCGCCCCTCGATCTCCTCGCTGATCGACATGCTCGCGGCCAGCACCCCGAACAGGACGGCGGCCAGCATCACGATGTCGAACCCGATCTGCTTCATCATCTTGTAGTCGTCGCCGAACGTGAAGTACGGGACCGACACGCTCAGCGCCATGGCCGCCGCCGACCCGGCGACGACCAGCCAGAACAGCGGCTGCCGGCACGCCTCCCGGTACGCCGCGAACGCCACCGCCCCGCCCTTCGGCCAGACCGCGGTCAGCAGGTGCGGCATCAGCAGGAACAGGTCGATGATGAGCTGGAGGTGGAGGATCTTCCCGTACACGTACCGGCCGTACCAGGTCAGGGTGACCGGGTCGTTCTTGTACCCCATGAAGAAGGCCAGCCCGACCCCGGCGGCGAGGAGCCCGGCGCCGACCGAGGCGGCCGCCCCGGGGCTGGCGGCGGTGGCCCGGAACCCCTTCGGGTCGATCGCGTACAGCCACGGCAGGGCGGCCAGGAACTGGACGAGGGCGAGGAGCAGCCCGGCCAGTAGGACGGTCGGTTCGGGCAGCCAGGAGAGCATCGCGCGGGCCCGGGGGGTGCGGGTCGGGACGGGTCGCCAACCGCCGGTACGCCGGGGGGCGGTCGACGGTTCGGTCGGTTGTGGGAAGGTGTAGCCGGGCCGGGGCGGGGGGCAAGGTTTGACGCGGCCGGGGCGGGCGGTAAGCTTGACCTGCGGCCACCCCTCCCGAGTGACCTCCGATGCGACCGACCTCGCTGTCCTTTCTGTTGCTCGCCGCGGTCGCCGCGCCGGCCGCCGACCCGACGGGGGTGACGGTCAACCAGGACCGGCTCGCCCGGCTCAAGGCCGCGGCGATGCCGAAGTTCGCCAAGCCGGTGGCGTTCGACACCCCGGAGGCCGACGCGATCCTGGCGTCGCTGGAGGTGTTCCCGCCGGACAACCCGTGGAACATCCCGGTGGACGAGTGGCCGCTGGCCGCCAACTCGAAGGCGATGATCGCCCCGCTCGCGGCGAAGCCGCTGCGGTACAACGCGGACATGAACTTCGTGCTCGTCCCGCCGGATCAGAAGAAGGTCGAGGTGAAGGTCGTCCGGTACGCGGACGAGTCCGACCCCGGGCCGTACCCGACGCCGGACGCCACCCCGATCGAGGGGTGGCCGGCGTACTTCAAGCGGTCGGCGAAGCTGAAGGACCTGACGCTCGACGATGTCCAGCGCGGCAAGCCGACGCCCGACGCGGACCGGCACGGGATCGTGGTCGACCCGGTGAACCGCAAGCTGTACGAGTTCTACAAGCTGACCAAGACGGACGCCGGGTGGACCGCGGCCCAGGCGTCGGTGTTCGACATGGCGTCGAACAAGCTGCGGCCGGCCGGGTGGACCAGCTCGGACGCGGCCGGGCTGCCGATCTTCCCGTCGGTCGTCCGGTACGACGAGCTGAAGCGCGGGAAGATCGAGCACGCGCTGCGGGTGACGTTCTCGAACACGCGGAACGCCTACGTGTACCCGGCGACGCACCGGGCGAGCCGGAAGACGGACGAGAACCTGCCGCGGATGGGCGAGCGGTTCCGGCTGCGGAAGGACTTCGACACGTCGACGTTCTCGGCGGAGGTGAAGACGATCCTGGATGCGCTGAAGACGTACGGGATGCTGGTCGCGGACAACGGCCTGGACTGGTCACTGTCGGTGGCGCCGGACGAGCGGATCCCGGTGCTGCACGAGGAGCTGCGGAAGGTCAAGGGGTCGGACTTCGAGGTGGTGGCGCCGCCGCCCGGGTACGCCCCGCCGAAGTGACGGCGGGTCGCGACGGTAGACCCCGGTTCGCTCGCGTCGCAGACGCGTCTGCGACGCGAGCGAACCGTTCAGCCGACCAGTTCCTTGATGACGGACGCCTTCTCGACCCCGGTCAACTTCTGGTCGAGGCCCTGGAAGCGGAAGCTGAACCGGTCGTGGTCGATCCCCATCAGGTGCAGCACCGTCGCGTGGAAGTCGCGGATGTGGCACGGGTCCTTGACGATGTTGTAGCTGAAGTCGTCCGTCTCCCCGTAGATCGCCCCGCCCTTGCTCCCGCCGCCGGCCATCCACATCGTGAAGCACCGCGGGTGGTGGTCCCGGCCGTAGTTCGTCTTGGTCAGCCCGCCCTGGCTGTAGATCGTCCGGCCGAACTCCCCGCCCCAGATCACCAGGGTGCTGTCGAACAGCCCGAGCCGCTTCAGGTCCTGGATCAGCGCCCAGCACGGCTGGTCCACGTCCTTGCACTGGTCCGGCATCCGCCCGGCCAGGTTGCCGTGGTGGTCCCAGTTGTTGTGGTACACCTGGACGAACCGCACCCCGCGTTGCACGAGGCGCCGGGCGGTCAGGGCGGTGTTCGCGAACGTCCCCGGCTTCCGCACGTCCGGGCCGTACAGGTCGAGCACCTTCGCCGGCTCGGCCGCCAGGTCGGTCAGCTCCGGGACGCTCGCCTGCATCCGGTACGCCATCTCGTACTGGGCCATCCGGGTCTTCGTCTCCGGGTCGTTCAGCTCGGCCGCGGTCAGCCCGTTCAGCTTGTTCAGCCCGTCGAGGGTGGTGCGGCGGACCTCCGGGGTGACGCCCGGCGGGTTGTTGATGAACAGGATCGGGTCGCCGGCCGCCCGGAAGCTGACCGCCGCGTGTTCACCCGGCAGGTACCCGGACTGCCACAGCCGGGCGGAGATCGCCTGCACCTGCTCCTGGTTGCTCGGCTTGGCGACCATGACGACGAACGCCGGCAGGTTGCGGTTCAGGCTGCCGAGGCCGTAGCTGGTCCACGCCCCGAGGCACGGCCGGCCGGTCACCTGGTTGCCGGTCTGCATGTAGGTGATGGCCGGCTCGTGGTTGATCGCCTCGGTGTGCATGCTCCGGATGAAGCACATGTCGTCCGCCATCCGGGCGGTGTGCGGGAGGAGTTCGTCGTTCATCCACATCCCGCACCGGCCCTTCTGCTTGAACCGGTACTTCGACGGGGCGATCGGGAACCGCGGCTGCTTGTCCGTCATGGTGGTGAGCCGCTGCCCGCCCTGGACCTCCTTGGGGAGGTCCTTGTCGTAGAAGTCGAGCATCCTCGGCTTGTAGTCGTACAGGTCCATTTGGGCCGGGCCGCCGACCATGTGCAGGTAGATGACGTGCTTGCACTTCGCCGGGAAGTGCGTCTCGGGGAGGGCGGCGCCGTCGCCGTTCGGGGTGCCGCCGGCGGCGCGGGCGTCGTCCGCCTGGAGGGCGGCGAGGGCGGTCGCCCCGAGCGAGAACCCGGACGACCGGAAGAAGTGCCGGCGGGTCATCGCCAGGGCGCGGGGGTTGTCGAACAGGTTCATGGGTGTCTCGTGTTTGTGAGCCCCGGAGGGGCGGCGGACGGTAGCCGGGGGTGGAGCGGAGGCCCGGAACGGGCCGGAGCGCAACCCCCGGCGGGCGACGGCGGAGGGGGGTCCGGGTAGGCCGCCAGGGGTTGCGCTGCGCTCCACCCCTGGCTACCGTCCGCCGCCCCTCCGGGGCTAAAACGTGAGGTCGCAATTTGCGACCTCACGTTCGCAACTCGCTACCCGAGCATCTCTACGGGCCGGGCCTTGATATCACAAACTGTGATATCAAGCCCGCGGCACGTCACTTGTTCAGCACCTCGTCCAGGTTCAGCACCTGGTTCACGAGCATCGTCCACGCCGCCAGCTCGGCCGCGTCCAGGGTCGCGTCCGCCTTCGACTCCCCGAACGCGATCAGCTTCCTCGCGTCCTCCGGCTTCGCCCGGTAGTTCTTCCGCAGCGCCCCGAGCGAGTCCTTCACGATCGCCAGCTCCGCCGGCTTGAACGGCCGGGCCAGCAGCCGCGCCGACACGAACCCGATCCGGGCGTCGTCGTCCTTCTCGGCCTTCATGGCCTTCTCGGCCAGCACCCGGGCGGCCTCGACGAACTGCACGTCGTTGAGCGTCAGCAGGGCCGCGATCGGGGTGTTCGTCCGGTCCCGGCGGACGGTGCAGGTCTCCCGGTTCGGGGCGTTCAGCACCTCCATCGCCGCCGGCGGGGCCGACCGCTTCCAGAACGTGTACATGCTCCGCCGGTACAGGTTCTCGCCGGCGTCCGCCTTGTAGTTCCGGGTGTTCGACCCGATCATCGCCACCGCCTCCCACACCCCGTCCGGCTGGTACGGCTTCACGCTCGGCCCGCCGAGCTTCCGGACCAGCAGACCGCTCGCCGCCAGGGCGTTGTCCCGGATCATCTCGGCGTCCATCCGGAACCGCGGGCCGCGGCTCATCAGCCGGTTGTCCCGGTCTTTCGCCAGCTTCTCGCCCGTCGCCACCGCCGCCTGGCGGTACGTCGCCGAGGTCACCAGTAGCCGGAAGAACGCCTTCACGTCCCACCCCGGCGGGGCCTCGCAGCAGCCACCCCACGACGGCTCGCGGAACTCGACCGCCAGCCAGTCGAGCAGCTCCGGGTGGCTCGGCAGCTCGCCGGCGATGCCGAAGTCGCCGCTCGTCCGCACCAGCCCGGTCCCGTACAGCTCCTGCCAGAACCGGTTCACCGTCACCCGGGCGGTCAGCGGGTGGTCCTTCGCCAGCAGCCACTGGGCGAGGCCGAGGCGGTTGCGGGGCAGGGCCGGGTCCATCCGCGGCAGCGCCGCCGGGGTGGCCGCCTTGACCGGGTCGCGCTTCTTGTCGTAGTCCCCGCGGAACAGCACGAACGCCCCCGGCTCCCCCGGCTTCTCGTTCATCACGTGGGCGATCGTCCCGCGGCCGCGGATCGCCACCTCCTCCGCCTGCACCTTCCGGTACGCCGCCGACAGGTCGCGGTATGCGCCGTCCCGGGTCACCAGCCACCAGGTGAACAGCTCCTCGGCCTCGGCCGCGGTCCGCTTCGCCGCCGGCTTCGCCACGATGTCCGCCGTCTTCCGCGACCCCGCCGCCAGTTGGGCGTCGACCGCGGTGAACGGGCGGTCGTAGACGCGCAGGTCTTCCAGCGACACCCCGGCGAGGCGGGACGTGGTGTGCCGCTGCCCGACCTTGAACGGGACCGCGGTCCGGGTGGTCGACTTCAGGGTGTCGGTCTCGACGTCGACCGGCTGCGGCTCGCCGTCGTAGTACACCCTCGTCCCGGCGGCCTTGCCGCTGCCGTCGTGGGCGACGACGACGTGGGTCCACTTGTTCGCGGGAAGCGGGGCCTTGGCGACCACCTTCAGGGCGTCCTGCGGGTAGGTGTTGACGAGGTGGGTGCCGACCCGGTCGTTCTGCAGCCACACGTCCCACCCGCGGAACCCGTTCCCCTCGTCCATCCGGGCGACCACCGCCCCGGTCTTCCCGCGGCCGCCCGGGTTCACCCAGAACGACACGGCGAACGGCTGGGTCCGGTCGAAGTCGCCGACCTCCTTCAGCTCCAGGGCCGGGCCCTGCTGGATCGTGAACGCCACCTTCGTCTTGTCGGGGCGGAGGCCGTTCCAGTTGTACCCGGCCGGGAGCTTGGCGGTCTGCTCCTTCCCGGCGGCGGTGACGGCGACCGCGTCACCCTTCCCCTCCTTGAGCGGGGCGTGGAACGCCAGGCCGTCCTTCGGCGGCTCGGCCCCGAAGTCCTCCGGCTTGGCCGTCGCCACCCACTCCTTGAACTCCGCCCGGGCCGCGCCCTTCCGGGCGTCGACCTTGGCCTTCGCCGCCGCCACCTCCTTGACCACCGCGTCGAACCGCGGGCGGTCCTCGGTCCGCGGCACGTTGATGATCGGGGGGGTGTTCGGGACGTTCCCGTCCTTCGCCACCTGGGTGGTGTTGTTGAAGAACGCGGACAGGCTGTAGAAGTCCTTCTGCGACACCGGGTCGTACTTGTGGTCGTGGCAGACGGCGCACCCGGTGGTCAGCCCCATCCAGACGGCCGAGGTCGTCTCGGTCCGGTCCCGGGCGTACAGGACGACGTACTCGTCGTCGATGATCCCGCCCTCGTTGGTGGTGATGTTGCACCGGTTGAACCCGGTCGCGACCCGCTGGTCGAGGGTCGGCTCGGGGAGCAGGTCGCCGGCCAGCTGCTCCACGGTGAACCGGTCGAACGGCTGGTTCCGGTTGAACGCCGCGATCACCCAGTCGCGGTACGCCCACACCTCGCGGAAGTTGTCGAAGTGGATGCCGTGGGTGTCGGCGTACCGGGCGTAGTCGAGCCAGTACCGGCCGCGGTGCTCGCCCCAGTGCGGCGAGTCCATCAGCTTGGTCACGTACTTCTCGTAGTAGTGCTCGGACTTGTCGGCCACGAACGCCTCGACGTCGGCCGGCTCCGGCGGCAGGCCGGTGAGGTCGAACGCCAGGCGGCGGGCGAGCGTCCGGCGGTCGGCCTCCGGGGCCGGCTTCAGCCCCGCGGCTTCGAGCTTCGCCAGCACGAAGTTGTCGATCGGGTTGCGGACCCACGCCTTGTCCCTCACCTCCGGCGGCTTCGGCCGGGTCGGGGTGATGAACGACCAGTGCGGCTGGTACTCGGCCCCTTCCTCGACCCACCGCTTGAGCGTCGCCTTCTGGGCGGCGGTGAGCTTCTTGTGCGACTTCGCCGGCGGCATCATCCCGTCGCCTTCGGCGGCGAAGATGCGGGTGACCAGTTCGCTGTCGGCCGGCTTCCCGGGGACGATCGCCTTGGCGGCGACGGCGTCCTCGCGGCGGTCGACCCGGAGGTCGGCCTTCCGGGCGGCGCTGTCCGGGCCGTGGCAGGCGAAGCAGTTCTCGGCCAGGATCGGGCGGATGTCGCGGTTGTACTCGAGCTTCCCGGCGCCCGGGGCCGGGGCGGGGGCGACCGGGTTGGTCGGCTCGGCCGCGGCCGGGGAGAACACCAGGGCCGCGGCGAGGGCGGCGGGCACGAGGGCGGGGAGCGGTCGCGGCATGGCGTGGTTCCCGGTCAGGGGCGCGTCGTGGGGGCGTCGGGCCGGTCGTCGGGCTGGGCGGTCAGGCTCGCGGTCACCTGGGACCAGTACAGCACCCCGGAGCGCATGTGGGCGGACATCGCCCGGGCGGCGGCGGCGGGGTCGCGGGCGGTCAGGGCGTCGGTGATCGCCAGGTGCTCGGCCGCCTCGACCCCGACCCGGTGGTAGTCGTTGCGGGCGAGCCGGAGGTCCCAGGTCACGTCCCGGAAGGCGCGGAACAGGGTGAGCAGGCGCTCGAGCTCCGCGGCCAGGAAGGCGTTCCCGCAGGACACCCGGATCAGGTCGTGGAGGCGGCTGTCGAGGTCCCGGGCGCGGGCGACGGCGTCCGGGTCGGCGGGCCCGCCGGCCAGCCGGCGGATGTCCGCGGCGACCGCCGCGACCTCGGCCGGGTCGGCCCGCCGGGCGGCCCCGCGGACCGCCTCGCACTCGAGGACCTTACGGACCTGGCACACCTCGCGGACGGTCTGGACGGTCACCCGCCGGACGACCGCCCCGCGGTTCGGGAGGAGGTCGACCACCCCGACCCCGCCGAGCTCGATGAGGGCCTCCCGGATGGGAGTATGGCTCACCCCGAACCGGTTCGCCAGCATCTCGGTCACGAGCCGCTGGCCGGGGCGGAGCCGGCCGTGGAAGATGTCGGTGAGGACGGCCCGGACGACGGACTGGCGGCGGAGCCCGTGGTCGAACGGGGTTTCGGGCGGGTTGGCCGACATCGCGGGTGCGCGGGGTGCGGGGGTGGGTCAGGGGATTGTAGCCCGCGACCCCGCGCGACGGCAACCGGATTCTGTAGAATCGGACGAGATGTAACGGCCGGGCGAACCGCGACCGTCAGGGAGTAGGTGTCCGCGGGTGGCACCCGCTCCCTGACGGTCGCGGTTCGCCCGGCAAACCCTTGCCGGGTCACACGTCGCACACCTTGACGGCTTGCTTCAGCCCGGCGAGCGGGTCGCGGGTCGGGATGAACTCCTGGCCGACGTACCCGGTGTAGCCGACGTCGACCAGCTTCTTGATCACCGCCGGGTAGTTGATCTCCTGGGCGTCGTCGAGCTCGCCGCGGCCGGGCACCCCGGCGGTGTGGACGTGGCCGAGGATGTCCTTGCACTGTTCGACCCGGCGGACCAGGTCGCCGTGCATGAGCTGGACGTGGTAGATGTCGAACAGGAGTTTGACCCGGGGGGAGCCGACCTTGCGGATCACGTCGGCGACGAGGTCGAGGTCGTCGCCCTGGTACCCGGGGTGGCCCTTCATCGGGTCGGACGCGTCGCGGGTGTTGAGGTGCTCGACGCAGACGGTGACGCCCTTCTTCTCGGCGTGGCCGGCGAGGAGCTTCAGCCCCTTGACGCAGTTGGCCCGGGCGTCGTCGGTGGAGATGGGGGCGGACTTGGGGTCGTCCGGGTCGGTCCACTTGTACCCGACGAAGGCGATGACGCTCGGGAACCTGGCGTCGGCGCACTGGTCGATCGCCTTGGACGTCCGCTCGACGAGTTCGGCGTGGAACTTCGGGTTGTTGAACCCGCGCATGAACGGTGCCCCGGGCATGCCGTTGGGGGCGATGGCGCAGACCAGGCCGTGCTTCTTGAGGGTGTCCCAGTGCTCGGGGCCGATGAGTTCGACCGACTTGCACCCGAGTCCCTTGGCGACCTCGCAGGTCTTGTCGGCGGACCACTTCTCGCCGCGGGCGTTGAAGCACCAGAAGGCGACGGACTGGTTGACGCGGCCCTTGAGCTTGTGTTCGTCGGCCGGGGCGTGCCGGGCGGTCGTGGCGACGGCCGCGGCGGCGGTCGTGGTGAGGAAGGTGCGACGGGTCGGCATGGGAGGGGTACTCGGGGTTTGCCGGCCGGAACCGGCGGGTCGCCGCGAGTATACCGGGGCAGGCCGCGGGCGGGGCGTCGAAAAGCCCGGTTCCCCTTGTCGGGTGCCACCGCGGCGTTACGATGTGCTAGAGTCGGAGGACGATCCCCGATAGCTCAATGGTAGAGCAACCGGCTGTTAACCGGTTTGTTGTAGGTTCGAGTCCTACTCGGGGAGCTGCTGCTGCGGTTCGTGGACGGGCGGCCGGTCGGCCAGGTCACCGAGGACTTCCTGGGGTGGGCGTGCTGGTCCGGGACGCCGCCGCCTGGCACGTCAGCC
>PNKH01000067.1 GCA_013822345.1 Isosphaera sp. | reverse complement strand
GCGACCGTCCGCTCGACCAGGTACGGCTTGGTGTAGGTGGTGATGTTCCCGAAGTTGACGGGCGGGCTGTTCAGCATCCGCCCCTGCCACCACCCGCCGACCGTCAGGGCGGTGACGTAGACGGCGACGCCGACCGCGGCGCACCAGAAGTGGAGGCGGATGAGCCCGCTGCTCGCCCACTCCCGGCCGGTGAGCCGCGGCACCATGTAGTACATCAACCCGAACATGATCATCGTGAAGAACGCGTACAGCCCGAGGTGGGCGTGGGCCACCGTGTAGTGGGTGAAGTGGGTCACCTCGTTGAAGCCCCGCAGCGCCTCGATACTCCCCTGGAAGCTGACCACCGTGTACGCGATCGCCCCGAACACGGTGAACCGCAGGGCCGGGCTGTACTTCAGCCGGTGGAAGTGGCCGAGCATCGTCATGTGGTGGTTGATGGCCACCGCGATGACCGGGATGAACATCATCACGCTGCCGACCACGCTCGCCGTGATGAGCCACGCCGGGAGCGGCCCGCCGATCAGGTGGTGCATCCCGGCCCACGAGTAGAACAGGGCCAGCGCCCAGAACCCGGTGATGCTGAGGTAGTAGCTGTGGATCGGCCGGCCGATCACCTTCGGGATCACGTAGTACGCCGCCCCGACCGCCACCGGGGTGACCCACAGCCCCAGGAAGTTGTGCGCGAACCACCAGTTCACCACCGGCTGGACCACCCCGGGGGCCCGGTCCCAGACCAGCATGAACGCCGCCACCAGGTACATCCACGGGAACCAGAACACGGCCGCCAGGACGTACCACTGGGTGACGTACAGGTGCGGCTCCCGGCGGCGGCGGAACACCGCCACCACCCACGCCGCGACGACCCCGAGGCCGGCGACGAAGAACGGCGGGGCGTACGGCGGGGCGTCCAGCCACTCGATCGACTGCCCGTCCCCGAGCAGGATCCCGGCCACCGCCACCAGCACCCCGACGTTCCACACCGCCCCGGCCGCGTACAGCATCCGCGGGTACACCAGTTCGACCCGGCAGAGCCGGCACATCAGCCAGACGGCGGCGGCCATCGTGACCAGCGACGCCCACCCGAGGGCGACCGCCTGGAGGTGGGCCATCCGCACCCGCCCGATCGTCAGCTCGGGCGTGTTGGTGAGGAACGCCGGGGCGTGGAACTTGGTCGACGCGACGACCGCCAGGGCGGACCCGGCGAGGAGCCAGAAGACGGCGCTGGCGGCGAAGAACAGGACCGGCCCGCGGCACGACGCGTCGATCCCGGCCCGCTCCTCGGCGGCCAGGCGGCGGGCGGTGTCGGGGGTCGGCGGGCCGGCGGACATCGGAACCGGTCTCCTCTGGTAGGGTGGGCCGAGCCCGGCTCTGCGGGCCAGTCCCACCCGCGCCTGGGGTGGTGGGACTCGCCGGCGGAGCGCCGGCTCGGCCCACCCTACCGCGTGTTCGGCGGCCCGTCGGTCGGCTCCCCGACCGGCTCGTCCGGGCCGAAGATCGACGCCGCCCCCTGCTGGAAGTTGTCGAACTGGCCGGTCCGCAGGGCCCACCCGAGGGCCAGAACCACCGCCCCGCCGAACGCCACCACCGACCCGACCACCACGGCGAGGACGGCGACGTCGGCGGGGGTCACGGCACGCTCCTCGCGGGTCAGTTCTTCTTCGCCCCGGGGGCGGCCGGCTCCGGGATCGGGAACGGCAGCCGGCCGTCCGCCTTCGCCCGGGCCCGCAGCTCGGCGGCCGCCGCGTCGGCCGACATCTTCGCCCCGGCCCCGTCGAGCAGGGCCCGGTTCCGGGCCTTCACCTCGGCCAGCTTCGCCGCCGGGTCGGGCGCCGGCTCCGCCTTCGGCCCGCCCAGCGGGTTCGGGGAGTTGTACGCCCACACCACGAGGCCGACGAACGCGAACAGGATGGCGAGGGCGGCCCCGGCCGTCAGGAACGGGAAGCCACGTGCGGCGGGGGCGGGCGGCGGGTCGGGGGTCGGGTCGGCCACGAACGTCTCCGCGGGTCAGGGCGTCTCGTTCACGTACCCGATCGACTCGCCCAGCCGGGCGTCGCGGACCGGGATCAGCGGCAGGCGCTGCAGCCCCCGCACGGTAGCCAGCAGCACCACGCCGAACAGGCACACCGGGGCGGCCGCGTCCAGGTAGCTGAGGTGGACGGTGTCCGGGTGGAGCACCGGCATCACCTGCCAATACAAATCATACGCGTGCATCACGAGAATCCACACACTGATGAGCGCGAGCCACGCCGGGCTCCGCTTGTGCGCCCGCGGCAGGAGCATGAAGAACGGCACCACGAAGTACAGCACCGGCAGCAGCATCGACACCGGGTACCAGGCCCCGTTCCGCCGCAGGAGGTAGAACTGCGTCTCCTCCGGCATGTTGCCGTACCAGATCAGGAAGTACTGCGAGAACGCGATGTACGCCCAGAACACGGTGAACCCGAACATCAGCTTCGCCGCGTCGTGCAGGTGCTCGACGGTGATGGTGTGGCGGAGGTGCCCGGCCGCACGCAGGGCCAGCACGATCAGCACGCCCGCCGCCAGCGACCCGCGGATCCCGCCGGCCCAGAAGTAGACGCCGAAGATGGTGCTGAACCACGTGTACTGCAGGCTCATCACGAGGTCGAACGCGAAGAACGTCGCGGTCAGGCCGAGCAGCGCCACCCCGGACGGCGCCCACCACTGCATCTTCCGCGTCAGGGCCGCCCCGCCGACGGCGTCCTGCCCCGCGGACCAGGTCCGCATCATTCTTGAGTAGATGACCCACACCGCGAAATACAAGGCCAGCCGGCCGATGAAGAACGGCGCCGAGAAGTACACATGTTTGACGTGCTGGATGTGTGCCTCGTGACCGTGCAACGTCGCCGGGTCTTTGTGGATGAAGTCGTACCACTGGTGTAGGTTCCCGGTGTAGATGCCGACCAGGACCGGGACGATGAGGGCCGCGAGCGGGAGGACGGCCCGGGTGACGTTCTCGAACACCCGCCGCAGCCCGACCGACCACCCGGCGTCCGCGACGTGATGGATCAGCACCCAGAACAGCGCCCCGAGCGCCACGTCGAGGGCGAACACGTACCCGAACAGGTACGAGTGGAAGAACTGCCGCGGCTCGGTCGCCGCCCCGACCGCCAGTGCCACGCCCGACACCCCGACGACTACGGCCAGTGTGCGGAACGTCCCGGCCAGGCGGTCGCCGAGCGGGGCGACCGGGTCGGGGAGGCCGTCCGGGTCCGTGGGTGGCGTCTCGGGGGTCATCACTTCTTCCCGGCCGGGCCGGTGGCGGCGTACTGCAGCACCCGCAGGTGGGCGACGACCGCCCACCGGTCCTGCACCTTCACCTGGTGGGCGTAGGCCGGCATGTTCCGCACCCCGTTGGTGATGCTCGCGAACAGCTGCCCGTCCGGCTGGGCCTGCACGTCCGGGCCGACCAGGTTCGACGGGGCCACGCTCAGCCCGTACGCCCCGACGATCCCGTGGGCCGCGTCGCCGGCCCCGCCGCGGCCGCTCGTCCCGTGGCACGCCGCGCAGTGCACGTCGAACTGCCCTCGGCCGCGCTTCATCAGCATGTCCCAGCCGCCGGCCCGGGTCACCGCCTCGTCCGGGATGTGGTTCACGTAGTACCCCTCGCCGGTCAACTTCCCACCCTCCCACACGGGCTTCGCGGGCGCCCCGTCCTTGTCCTTCGCGTCCGGGTCGGCGACCCCGAGGAAGTACCGCCGGTCGAGTTTCAGGAAGTCCGGGTTCGGGGCGGTGTGGCGCCCGGCGTCGGCGAAGTAGTCGGTCCCGTCGAACGGGACGGTGCCGTCGGGCGGGAGGCGGTTGGCCCGGCCGTCGGCGAAGAACCGGCTCGGCCCCTGGCTCGTGTACTTCGGCTGGTACTTCATGTCGAGGAAGACGTGCCACGGGCGGGCGTCGGACGTCTGGCCGCGGAACCCGAGGACCGCCACCACCGCCGCGAACACCCCGAACAGGCCGCTGAGCATGTACAGGTACGACAGCACCGGCCCGCCGCGCCGCCGGCCGAACGCGGCCACCCCGGCGGTCAGCGCGAACACCAGGCCCGCGGCCCCCAGGGTGACCCCGAGTACCCAGTTCATGAACACGTTCGCGTCGATCGCGTACATGACCAAGAACCTCAGCACGGCAGGCAGGAATGCCTGCCCCACCAGTCCAAAGCCGAAACCACCCCGGTGGGGCAGGCATTCCTGCCTGCCGGCGTCAGGCTTCGACCACCGCCGCGTGTTTGCCGCCGAGGGACTCCAGGAACGCCCGCGTCCCGTCGGCGTCGAACTTCGGGTCCGCCGCCTCGACCGTCAGGAAGAACCCGGCCTGCGTCGACCGGCGGAACGTCGGGTGGCTGTCGAGCGGGTGGAACAGCCGCGGCAGCCCGCACAGCCCGACCAGCGCGAACAGCGTGAAGAAGCCCGCCAGCAGTACCGTCAGCTCGAAGAACACCGGGACGAACGCCTCCCAACTGCGGTACTCCTTCCCGCCGACGATGGTCGGGTAGTAATACGCCATCAGGTAGAACTGGAAGGCCGCGGCGACGGCCAGGCCGGTCAGCCCGCCGGCGAGCGTGAACAGCGGCAGCCGGCTCCGCGTCCGGCCGATCGCCTCGCGCATCCCGTGGACGTAGAACGGGGTCCACGCGTCGACGTGCCGGTACCCCGCCGCGACCGCCGCCCTCGCCGCCGCCAGCAGCTGCGAGCCGTTCGCGAACTCGGCCACCGCCCCCCACGGCTTGCCGTCGCCGCCGGGTGTGCTGACGAACGCCGGCACCGGCTCCGGGCTCGGCGGCACCTCCGCCCGCGGCTCGGCCGGCGGGCCGTACGCGGCCGCCAGCGCGTGGTCCGCGGTCGGGTACTCGCCGTCCTCCCCCTTCAGGTAGCGGTCGGGAGGCACCGGCCGGCGGTGCGGGTCGGACATCGGCAGCACCCCCTTCACCTCCGCCATCGACACCATCGGCAGGAACCGGATGAACAGCAGGGTGAGGGTGAAGAACAGGCCGAAGTCGCCGACCATCTGCATCCAGTCCACCCACGACGGGTAGTACCGGCCCCACGACCCGGGCAGGAAGTCGTGGTGCAACGACTGCACGATGATGACGAACCGCTCGTACCACATCCCGACGTTGACGAGCGTGACGACCAGGAGGACGAACCACGGCGTCTGCCGGCACCACCGGAACCAGAACACCTGCGGGACGACGAGGTTGCAGGTCATCATCACCCAGTACGCCCACGCATAATCACCCGAGAACGCCCGGTCCTGGAACGTCTGCCACTCGTACGGGTTGCCCGAGAACCAGGCGGTGAACAGCTCCATGCAGTACGCGTACCCGACGAGCGTCCCGGTGGCGAGGATGAACTTACACATCACGTCGATGTGCTTGATCGTGACGACGTGGTCGAGCTTGTACGCGGCGCGGGCCGGGATCATGCACTGCAGCACCATCGCGAACCCGCCGAAGATCGCCCCGGCGACGAAGTACGGCGGGAAGATCGTCGTGTGCCACCCCGGGATCAGCGAGGTGGCGAAGTCGAAGCTCACCACCGAGTGGACGCTCAAGACCAGCGGGGTGCTGAGGCCGGCGAGCATCAGGTACGCGACCTCGTAGTGCCGCCAGTTCCGGGCGCTGCCGCGCCACCCGAGCGACAGCACCCCGAACACCCGCTGCCGGGCCCGGCTCGTCGCCCGGTCTCTCAGGGTGGCCAGGTCCGGGATCAGGCCGACGTACCAGAAGATCAACGACACCGTGAAGTACGTGCTGATGGCGAAGAAGTCCCAGATCAGTGCGGACCGGAAGTTCTGCCAGATGTGGTTCGCGTTCGGGAGCGGGATCGAGAACCAGATGTACCACACCCGGCCGACGTGCATGGTCGGATAGATCAGCGCACAGATGACGGCGAAGATGGTCATCGCCTCGGCGAACCGGTTGATGCTGGTCCGCCACCGCTGGCGGAACAGGAACAGGATCGCCGAGATCAGCGTCCCGGCGTGCCCGATGCCGATCCAGAAGACGAAGTTGGTGATGTCGAACGCCCAGTTCACCGGGTTGTTCGACCCCCACACCCCGACCCCGGTCGAGATCAGGTACGTCGCCGCCACCACCCCGCCCGCGAGGAGCGCCGCGGTGACGAGGAACGCCGGCCACCACCACCACGGCTGGGCCTTCTCGGTCACCTCCGAGATCTGGTCGGTGACGGACTCGTAGGTGGCCGGCCCCCACACCAGCGGGATGCGCGGGAGGGGGTCCGGGAGCGGCGGCCGGTGCGCGTCGTGGGGGGCGGTCACGCCAGCTCCGGGTTCGGGTTCCGGACCCGCGGCAGGTAGCTCGTCCGCGGCTTCGTGTTCAGCTCCCCGAGCAGCAGGTACTCGCCTGCGCGCCGCTTCGCCCGCGACACCCGGCTGTCCGGGTCGAGGACGTTCCCGAAGGTGATCGCCCCGGTCGGGCACGCGGCCTCGCACGCGGTCACGATCAGCCCGTCCGGGACGACGACGCGGCCCTGCTTGTCGAGGTCGTACCCGGCGGCCAGCGGGTCCTTCGGCTTGCGGTACGCGGTCGCCGGGCCGTCCGACTTGTACGCCGGGTCGACCTCGACCGCCCGCCGGCCCTGCGCCACCTCCGTCGCCGCGATCTTCGCCCCGTACTTGCCGCGCTCGATCCGCTGCACGCAGTACGTGCACTTCTCCATCACGCCGCGCATCCGCACGGAGACATCCGGGTTCTTCCCCATCTTCAACGATTCTGGTAGGAGGTTCTCGGTGAGGGACGACCCGCCGCGGGCGAGGGGGGGCGGCGTCCGCAGCTCGTCGAGGCCGCGCTTGTTGAAGTCGAACCAGTTGAACCGGCGGACCTTGTACGGGCACGCGTTGGCACAGTACCGGGTGCCGATGCAGCGGTTATACACCTGCAGGTTCAGTCCCTCGGGGCTGTGGACCGCGGCGTTCACCGGACACACCTGCTCGCACGGGGCCGCCTCACAATGCACGCACGCGACCGGCTGCGACACGACCCGCGGGTCGGCGTCGGCGGCGTGCCCGTCGGACGAGAAGTAGCGGTCGATGCGGATCCAGTGGAGTTCGCGGTTCCGCTTCACCTCGCCCTTCCCGACCACCGGGATGTTGTTCTCCGCCTGGCAGGCGATCAGGCACGTCGTGCAGCCGGTGCAGGCGTTCAGGTCGATCGTCATGCCCCACTGGAACTGGCTGTCGAGCAGCTCCGGGCGGGCGAGGTCGAGCGGGAACCGGGCCTGCTTCTCGCGGGCCGGGGCCGGCGGCTGCTGCGGGTTGCCGTACCCGCCCTGGAAGCCCTTGCGAAGGTCGTCCTCGGTCGGGTGCGCGCCCGGCTTCGCGTCGTGGCTCAACCCCGCGAGGGTCACGTCCCGGATGATGTCTCGGCCGTCGGGGATGACGCCGTGCTCCTGCGTCGCGACCAGGTCGGCGGTCCGGCCGGTCTTCTCCAGGGTGCAGCCGGTCGCGGTGTGGAACCCGGCCGTCGTGCGGAGCGGGAAGACGTTCGTCCCGCCGCCGCTCGGGACGTGATCGATCCGCACCTCGCCGGCCTGGCCGTAGCTCAGCGCCACGGAGAAGTCGGTCTGTCCTGGCAAAATGTACACCGGGATATCGACGGCCGCGCCGTTGGCCGTGAGCTTCACCACGTCGCCGTGCCTCAGCCCGAACTCGGCGGCGGTCTTCGGACTGACGACCGCGGCGTTGTCCCACACCAGCTTGGTGACCGGGTCGGGCAGCTCCTGCAGCCACGGGTTCGTGGCGAACCGGCCGTCGAACAGGGCGTAGCTCGGGTGGAAGGTGACCTCCAGCGCGTCCCGCGTCGGGGGCGGCTTGTACCCGGCGACCGCCTTCGCCACCGCGTCGACCTTCACCGTGACCGCCTGCGGCTTCCGAGCGCCCTTGTCCTGCGCGGCCGGGAGGAACCCGAGTTGCTTGTACCGGTTGAACGCGGCGTCGGCGGTCTCGTCCTTGCCCAACTCGGCGCGGTCGGCGAACACCTTGCGGACGGCGGCGGACGCGGCCTTCTGGGCGGCGGCGAACGACCCGACCGGCTTGCCGTCGGGCCCCGGGAAGGCGGTTAGCAGCGACAGCACCTCGAACGCGGTGCGGCCGCCGCGCGGCGGCTCGGCGTCGGTCGCCGACTTCCCGCCGTTCAGCGGGGCGATCAGCGGCTGGACGCAGCACAGCGTCCCGTCGGTCGTCTCGGCGTCGCCCCAGCTCTCGAGCGGGTGGGCGAGCGGCAGGTGCCAGTCGCACGCCTCGGACGTGTGGTCGAAGAACAGCCCGAGCCGGACCTTCGTGGCGACTTTCCGCAGCGCGGCCCGGAAGCCGGTGTCGGCCGGGGCGTTCAGGGCCGGGTTCCCGCCGATCGCCAGCAGCGTGTTCACCTTCCCGGCAGACATGTCGGCGGCCAGTTCTCGGACGCCTCTCTCGGTCACCTCCGGCGGGGCAGGGCGGAACGTGACCGCCGGCGGGTTGGGTTTGCCGCCCGGGCGTGGGACGAAGAAGTCGGTGACCCGCCGATCCGCCCGGAGGGCGACGTTGACCGCGTGGGCGAGGGCGTGGACCCAGGCCGGCTGGCGGTGGCCGACGACCACCGCGGACGTGAGCGGGTCCAAGTCGGCTGCGACGGCCTTCACCCACTTCCCGGGGAGTGCGGCCCCCGGGTCGGGTAGGTCCGGCAGGACCGCGGTGTCCACCAAACCCCCACCCCGGGTGGCCTTCAGTTCCCGTGCGACGGCGAGGAGGAAGCTACCGACCTGACTCGCCGGCAGCCGCAGCCGGTGGTCGGCCATCGTTCCGGTCACGGTGTACGTCGACTCCACCACGTACAGCCGGTTCATCGCGTCGGCCTTCCGCCGCCCGGCGAACGCCCGGCCGTTCTCGACCGAGTCCGGGTCGCAGCCGCCGAGGAAGTCGCTGTCGAGCGCGAGGACGCGGTTCAGGCGGGTGAAGTCGTACTTCGCCAGGAGCTTCTGCCCGAACGCGATCTCCGTGCCTCGTAGCGCCTCGGAAGCGTCC
The DNA here is from genome assembly GCA_013822345.1 of Isosphaera sp. GTDB lineage: Bacteria > Planctomycetota > Planctomycetia > Gemmatales > Gemmataceae > Gemmata. Next base: position 35,208 of record PNKH01000067.1, on the reverse strand, counting down.
ACAGGCTCGTAGGTGTGCCACGCAGCCTTCGGGAACTTGGCGCGGACGTGCTCGCCGATCAGCCGCAGGGCCGGCGACGGGGCCTGGTCCGTCAGGACCGCGAACCCCTCGCCCTGCGTCTTGCCCAGTTGCTCGGCGAGGCCGCGGGCGAGTCGGTCGAAGTCCGTCCACCGCCGGGCGGCGCCCTTCTCCATCACCCCGGGGTACTTGTCCGACATCACCCGGTCGGGGCTGTACAGGTCGAACACCGCCGCCTGGGCGAACACGTCCGTCGCCCCGCCGCTCGCCGAGTGCTGCGGGTTCCCCTCGACCTTCGTCGGCCGGCCGTCGTGGCTCTCGACCAGCACCGGCAGCGCCCCGCCGGGCCGCGGCAGGCTGGTGGCGTAGAACGTCGGCTTGCCGGCGACGAGGTGCCCGACCTGGTCGTCCGGGACGGCCGAGTACGGCAGGATCTCGAGGTCGGGACGGCGGCACCCGGCGGCCGCCGCCCCGACCGCCGCCGACAGCGCCAGGAACCGCCGGCGGTCGAGGGCGGCGGCCGCGGGGTCGGCGTCGAGCGGCACGGCCTCGCCGCGCGACTCGTACACGTTCGCGTACCCGGGGAACTCCGGGGCGTCGGCGGCGCGGCGGGTGGGGTCGGTCGTGTCCATAGCAGTCAGCGGTGGCACCCCTGGCAGTTCATCGGGGCGTTCACGGCGAGGTTCTTCTTGATCGCCGCCCCGTCGTCCTCCGGGCCGGACCCCCGCGCCCATGTCAGGTTCGTCACCTGGTCGACCGGCCGGAGGTGCCGCTCGGGCTCGTTGTGGCAGTTCAGGCACCACCCCATGCTCAGTGGCTGGTCGTGCGCCACCACCGCCATCTCGTTCACCTGGCCGTGGCACGACACGCACGACACGCCCTTGTTCACGTGCACGGCGTGGTTGAAGTACGCGTACTCGGGGAGCTTGTGGACCCGCTTCCAGCCGAGCGCCTGGCCGGTGTCGTAGCTGGTCCGGACCGGGGCGAGCAGCGGGCTCGCCCCCTTCACGTTCGCCTTCTTCGGGTTGTGGCAGTTCATGCACGTCTGCGCCGCCGGGACGTTGGCGTGCGGGGACTCGAACACCGCGGTGTGGCAGTAGGTGCAGTCGAGGCCGAGTTGGCCGACGTGCTGACGGTGGGAGAACGCCACCGGCTGCTCCGGCCGGTACCCGACCCGGGTGTAGCTCGGCAGGGCGTAGTAGTAGAACCCGACCGCGAACAGGGCGAGGCCGACGACGAGGCCGACGCCCGCCTGGCGGAACCGGAAGTCGGCGGATCGGGAGAAGATGGCGGGCATCGTGGAATTGTTCACCAGCCTAGCGAACCGCACCCCCGCGGCCAGCACAACAGGCCCGGGCGAACCCGGAGCGTGAGCGACGGGGTGGTTGGTCGCGCCCACCCCGTCGCTCACGCTCCGGGTTCGCCCGCACGTCAATCCGGCCCGCGGACCGCCGGCTTCACCTCGCCCACGAAGAACTCGCGGAGCCGGGCGTGCGTCCCGGCCGGGAGCGGCGGCAGCCCACTCGCGGCGGCGTTCGCCTCGGCCTGCGACCGGTTCCGCGCCCCGGGGATGATCGTCGTCACCGCCGGGTGGTCGAGGCACCACCGCAGGGCGAGCTGCGGCAGCGTGTACCCCGGCGGGACCAGGCCCCTCACCTTCTCGGTCAGCTCCAGCCCCTTCTCGAATCCCAGCCCGGCGAACGTCTCGCCGACGTTGAACCGTTCCCCGTTCCGGTTCACGGTGCGGTGGTCGTCGGGGCCGAACGTGGTCGCCGCCGTGTACTTCCCGGCGAGCAGCCCGGACGCCAGCGGCAGCCGCACGATCACCGCCACCCCCTGCTTCCGGCAGCGGTCCAGGAGGCCGCAGTGCTCGGGCGTCTGGCGGAAGATGTTGAAGATGACCTGGAGGCTCCTGCAGTCGGGGTGCTTCAGGCACTCGTCGGCCTCGGCCACCGACTCGACGCTCGCCCCGAACCGGGCGATCTTCCCTTCCTTCTGCAGCCCGCGGACGGTGTCCCACACCTCGGCCCGCGTCAACTGCTCCATCGGCAGGCAGTGCAGCTGCGTCAGGTCGAGCCGCTCGACGCCGAGCCGCCGCCGCGAGTTCTCGGTGTGCTCGCGGATCGTCTTCGGGTCGAAGTTGCCCGGCCACCCGGGCCGCGGGAACCGGCCGAACTTCGTGGCGACGAAGAACCGGCCTCGGCCGCGCTCCTTCAGGAACCGGCCGACCAACTCCTCGCTCCGCCCGGCCCCGTACACGTCGGCGGTGTCGAGGAACGTCACCCCGGCGTCGGCCGAGGCGCGGAGGACGGCGAGGGCGTCGGCCTCGGCCACGTCGCCCCACTGGTCGCCGCCGATCTGCCAGCACCCGAGGCCGACCTCGGACACCGCCACCCCGTCGAAGCTGCGGGTCTTCATGGCGAGGCTTCCTTTCGTAGGGTGCCGTCGAGGCCCGCGCGCCGCGGGCCGACGACGCACCGGACCACCCGGACGGCCACCCGGTGCGTCGTCGCCGGGCGGAGCGCCCGGCTCGACCGCACCCTACGGCCGGCCCTCAGTCCCGGCCGAGGAACCCGGACAGGAGGAACGGCAGGGCGATCAGCAGCGGGATGGCGGCGACGGTGAACAGCACCAGCACGGCGTGGACGAGCGGGCCGAGCGGCTTCGGTCGCGGCGGGGTCATGGGGGAGACGTTACGAACCGCGGCGGCGGTTGTCGAACACGTAGTACACCGGCTCGCTGAACCGGCTCTTCGCCGCCGTCTCGGCCGACACCCGCACCCCCTTCGCGGTGTACGCCCCGTAACCCCGGCCCGTTCGCCCGGACTTGCGGAACACCCCGACCCGGACGAACCCGGCCCGCTCGAAGAACGGGTTCGTCTGCCCCATCGCGGACAGCGTCTCGACCCAGTCGACCGGGCACAGCTCGCACGCCCGGCGGACGAACGCGGCGGCGACCCCGGCCCCGCGGTACGTCGGGTGGAGCACCACCCGCTGGAGCAGCCACAGTTGCTCGTTCAGGGCGGCCAGCGCCACCCCGGACCGCGGGTCGCGCAGCCCGAAGAACCGGGTCCGCAGGGACAGCGACGCGGCCGGGGTGCCGAACACGCACACCCCGACCGCCTCGCGGCCGTGCCACAGGAGGATCACCCGGCGGACGAACCCGGGGTGGTGGCTGCGGTAATGCCACCGAGCGAAGTGCGGCCAGTCGGATCGGGTCCCGGCGGACAGCCAGAACTCGTCGGCGAACGAGACGGGGCGTCTTTTCCACCCCCGGCGTTCCGCCTCGACCCGCCCGTCCCCGTGGCACCGCACCAGCAGGTCGGGCTGCAGGTCGTCGGTCACGTCCTCGTGGGTGGTCGCGGCCAGCACCCCGACGCCGGTGCGGGCCACGAGCTTCCGCAGGTTGAACGCCACCACCTTGGCGAGGGTGCGGTCGAGGGTGGCGGTGAACTCGTCGGCGGCGACCCACGGCGCACCGGCGGTCAGGGCGTAGGCGAGCCGGAACCGGTACCGCTGCCCCTCGCTCAGCTCTGCCGGCGTGCGGAGGAGCAAACGCGCCTCGGACAGGCCGCACCCGGCGAGGGTGGCGAGGCGGTCCTCGACCAGGCCGGGCAGGGCGTCGACGAGCGGGGCGTCGGGCAGCGGCAGGGCGAAGGCGTCGGCGGCCCCGACCTGGTCGGCGACGGCCCGCAGGAGCGACGACTTCCCGGACCCGCTCGGGCCGGTGAACAGGACGAGGTCGCCGGGCCGGATGTCGAGAACGAGGTCTTCGGCGACGGCGTGCGGCGGCTCGTGCTCGGGCAGGCCGAACAGGTCGGCGACCCGGCCGGTGGCGAGCGACCGGCGGGCCGGGCGGAACGTGTAGCGGACGGTGATCGGGGCGAGCACGGGTGGCCTCCAAACGGGGCGACGGGTGTGGTAAACTGACAGGGACGCGAACGGAGGACGGACGATGGACGAGCCGAACGGCCCGGGGCTGCTGGCGCCGGAAGACCTACTGGCGATGCCGGACGGGGACCGGTACGAGCTGATCGACGGCGTGCCCACGGAGAAGCACATGGGGGCGGAATCGGACCGGGTCGCGCTGCGGCTGGGCGGTCTGCTCGACCAGTTCTCGCTGAAGACCAGGTGCGGGCTGGCGTTCGGGTCGCAGACCGGGTACCGGTGCTTCCCGAACAAGCCGAGGCAGATCCGCAAGCCTGACGTGTCGTTCGTGGCGGCGGGCCGGCTGGCCGGGGACAAGTCCCCGAAGGGCGACATCCCGATCCCGCCGGACCTGGTCGTCGAGGTGGCGTCCCCGAACGACACCTATGACGAGGTGCAGGTGCGGGTCGAGGACTACAAGTCGGCCAAGGTGAGACTGATCTGGGTGGTCAGCCCGGAGACGCGGACGGTCCTGGTCCGGCGGCTCGACGGGACGTGTGCCGAGGTGGGGGAGGCGGGCACGCTGTCCGGCGAGGACGTGATCCCCGGGTTCGCGTGCCCCGTCGCCGACCTGTTCGTCTGACCGGGCCGGTCACTTCTTCGGCTTCGGCTTGTCCGGGTTCGCCGCCGCCCGCTTCTTCGCCTCCGCGGCCGCCGCCTCGACCGCCTTCTTCTGCTCCGCCGACAGCACCCCGTCCAGCTTCTTGCCGAACGCGGCCGCCACCGCCTCCGCCAGCTCCTTGCGGAGGGCCGCCGTGTCGTCGGCGTTCCCCTTCGCGGCGACGAACTTCGGCTGGAAGTCCTCGCCCACCTCGGCCGCCACCTTCGCGTAGGCGTCGTTCACCTTCTCGACGAGCGCCTTCTGGTCCTTCGTCAGCAGGTCGCCGACCGCCTTGAACAGTTTCTCCGACGCCTCGGCCCGCTTGGCGTTGGCGGTCGCCAACTCGTCGGCGGTGGCGTTCGGATCGCCCTTCCGCTTGAGGGCCTGTACCTCGGGGCTGTCGACGGTCTCGGCCCGGGCGGTCTGGAGCTTCTCGACCTGCTCGGGGGTCAGCCCGAGGGCGGCGTTCAGCCCGGGGACGAACGGCTTGGCGTGCGCCGTCTTCGGGGCGGTCCAGAACGGGAAGTCGGTCGGCTCGGCCTTCTTCTTCTGGGCGGCCGCCGGGGCGGCGAAGGCGAGTGCCGCGGCGGCGGCGAGGACGGTTCGCGCGAGCATGGGACGTTCTCCGTGGGTGGGGCGGGCGACCGCACCGGGTAATGCCGCCGGCCGGCCGCGCGGGTCCGGGATTCCCGGTTCAGGCGGGCGCGGCGGGCGGCCGGCGGACGAGCAGAGCGGACGACCAGACGAGCGGCACGGCGGCGACGAACACCCCGAATAGGACGACATACCCGAGGCGCATCCAGACCTCGAGCCGATCCGGGGCGACCCGGTCCGACAGCCACCAGACGGCCGCCCCGACCATCGCCCCGACGATCCCCAGCGCGATCGGGGTGAGCGACCAGGTGACCGCCCGTCGGGCCGAGGTGCGGTCCGCCCGCCGGGTCGCCCGGACGCACGCCACCACCGCCGCGGCGCCGGCGAGGAGCATCAGCGGCCCGAAGATGTAGCCGGGAGACTTCACCATCTCGACGAGGTCCATCGCGAAGCCCTCCGCTCGGCGTGGTAACATCCCGAACCTACCGCCGGCGAACGGCCGGGGCAAACCGATTCCCGGGCACGCCGCATAGCCCGATCACGACAACCCCAGCCGGCTCCGCCAGTGGCACAATACCGCCCGAGCCAAGTCCGTTACCTCGACCACGCTGCCGAGTGCCGCTGCGGCGTCGCCCTTGAGGTCGACCTCTAGCCGTGAGATGTCGAAGCCCCGGCTGAACGCGCTGGAAAAAGCACCCCCGTGCTGTCGAGTGTCGTCCACTGAGCGATGGCGCGGGTGAGTCGCACGGAAGTGCTTCGAGCCGTTTGCAAGGTGTGAGCAGACCTCCAACAGCGGGTCGGACTGGCGCGCAGCGGCCCGTGCATCCGGGTCATCCGGGTAAACCCAGTCCAGCATATGCTCGGCGGTCACAAAGAAGTCGAACGCCGCGTATGCGTCCAAAGCGTCGGCTTCGAGCCGCCGAAGGTCGTGTTCCAGCTTGCGGAACAAGTCTGCGGGCGTCTTCAACTCGAATAGGCCAGAAAAGCTCACCGCAGCAACCTCCGCTTGTCAGCTGTTGATGTCATCCGAACCGCGGCCGCCGTCAGAACCCGTCGGCCTGCTTGTAGTGCTCGCCGATCTTGTCCATCCCCAGCCCGCCGTTCATCCACCTCACGAACCACACCCCCGCCCCGACCGCCAGCACCAGCAGCACCACGTACACCATCCGCCGCCGCCACAGCAGCATCAGCTCGCCCCGGCTCTCGTTCTCGTCCCGCGTCGCCATCGGATGTCCCCCCGCGCCCGGAACCGACGCCATCGTACCCGATCCCGACGCCGCAATCACCACGCCCGCGGCTCCCGCCGTTCCAGCAGGTACGCGCACCCGGTCGCGGCCGCGTCCAGCAGGTCGTCGTGCCCGCCGAACGGGAACGTCGTCATCTCCTCGAACAGCTCCCGCTGGCCCGCGTCCGGGCCGCCGGCCCCGTCGCCCTTCAAGCGGAACGCCCCGTTCTCCACCGCCACCCCGAGCGCCGCCGCCCGCGAGTGCTTGTCCGCCGACTGGCTCACCCCCTTCACCCGCGGGCCGAACCGGGCGTGCCGGGCCAGAAGGTCCTTGATCCCCAGGAACGCCGCGTTCGACTCGAACAGGATCACCGCCGGGTTCCACTGCCGGTCCAGGGCGTCGATCAGGGTCACCAGCTCCGGGGCCGGCACCCGCCGCGCCGACGCCGACAAGACGCGGACCTGGACCGAACCCCAGCCCGTCGCTGACGCTTCCGGCTCGGACGACACGCGACCGAGCACCACCAGCGCCGACCGGTCGGCGGTCGCCGCCGTGCTCACCGCCGGGTCCACCGACAGCACCACCGTCTCGGCGTCGGCCGGCTCGTCCCAGTACCGCACCCACGCCGCCCGCACCGGGGTGTCGTCCTCCGCCGTCGCCCGCAGGTGATACCCGCGGGCGAACGACGCCGACCCGATCTCCGCCTTCCGCTCCTTCAGCCGCTCCGCCGGCCACTTCGCCGGCCACACCGGCTCGAAGTCCGCCCCGACCGCCCGCCGGAACACCGCGAACGCCGGGTTCTTCTTCAGCCGGGCGTTCAGGTCGTCGGCGTGCCACGGGGTGCACAACCCCCAACACCGCCCACCAGGTTCGAGCAGGTTCATCAGGTTGTTCGTGAACGCGTCCGCCGCCCGGTCGCGCTCCGCCCGGCTGTGCAAGGACCTGACGTCCACCACGTCGTCGCAGACCAGCAGGTCCGCCCGCGTCCCGGTCGTCCCGGCCCCGACCCCGAACGCCGCCACGCTCGGCCCGATCGCCGCCGCCGGCCGGGCCACGGTGAACGCCTCGGCCGCCCACGGGCTCGCAGGCTCCAGGTGCGGGAACACCAGCCGGACCGCCGGGTTCCCGGCCACCATGTCCCGCAGGAACCGACTCCGCTCGGCCGCCACCGCCTCGGTCGCGCACACCACCTTGACCCGCAGCCCGGGGTTGCGGCCCAGCTCCCATAGCACCCGCCCGCACACCTGGAAGCTCTTCCCGTGGTCCCGCGGCAGCTCGACCAGCGCCAGCCGGTGCGCCGACAGGAAGTCCTGCAGCTCCTCGTGGACCGGGGCCAGGTCGACCGGCTCGCCGCCCGGGCCGGTCAGGCACAGGCGGACGAACTCGGCCGGGTCGACACGGGCCAGGGCGGCGCGGCGGAGGAGGTCGGCGAGGCAGTGGGGCTGTGGGGTGCCGCAGGCCGGCGGCCGGGCGGGAGGGGTGTCCATCGGGGTGGGCTTTCGCGGAGGTGTGACGTGCTACCGGAAGTGTGGTCGATAGTGAACGGAAGTCAAGTAATGTGTCCTCGGCGAGACACGCGGTCTTCCTCTGTCTTCAATCTGTGTCATCGGTGTAATCTGTGGATCGTCCCCTTCGTCGGAGTCGCCCGCATGTACCGCGTCGGGGTCGTCGGGTTCGGGGTGGCCGGGGCGGCTGCCGCCCACCTCCTCGCCCGGGACGGCCACCGGGTCACCCTACTGGAGCGCGCCCCGGTCCTCGGCCCGGTCGGGGCCGGCATCCTGCTGCAGTGCTCCGGCCAGGTGGTGCTCCGGCACCTCGGGGTGCTCGACCGGGTCCTCGCCCGCGCCGCCAAGCTGGAGGAGCTGCACGCCCGGCACGCCGCCGGCGGCGGGACGCTCATCCGCACGCGATACCCGGACTACGCCCCCGACTCGTTCGCCTACGGGGTCCACCGCGGCGTCCTGTTCAACGCCCTGTCCGACCTGGTCGCGGCGCAGCCGGTGGACGTCCGGACCGGGTGCGAGGTGGCGGCCCGCGAGGACACCCCCGGCGGCGTCACCCTGACCGACACCGCCGGCCGCCGGCACGGGCCGTTCGACCTCGTGGTCGGGGCGGACGGGTCGCGGTCACGGGTGCGGGCGGTGAGCCGGTTCCCGGCGTCGGTGCTCGAGTACGACCACGGGACGCTGTGGGTGAACGCCCCGGGCGCCGGCGTGCCGGGGAAGTTGCTGCAGGTGGTGGAGCGGAACCGGAAGCTGTTCGGGCTGCTGCCGCTCGGGGACGGGCTGGTGAGCCTGTACTGGGGGCTGCCGGCCCGCGACCTGAAGCCGACCGTCGCCCGCGGCCTCGACGCCCTGAAGGCCGAGATCGTCCGGTTCGCCCCGGAGGCGGCCCCGGTCCTCGACTTCGTGCACGACTTCGAGCAGTTCCTGTTCACGACGTACCGGCACGTCCACGCCCGCCGGTACCACGACGCCCGGGTGGTCCTGATCGGGGACGCGGCCCACGCGATGAGCCCGCACCTCGGGCAGGGGGCGAACCTCGCCCTGGTCGACGCGTGGCGGCTGGCGGCGGCCGTGCGGGAGAGTCCGACGCCGGCGGCCGCGTTCCGGGCGTTCCGCCGGCGGCAGCGCGGGTACGTCGGGTACTACGCGACGGTCACCTGGCTGTTGTCGCCGTTCTTCCAGTCGGACTGGGGGATCCTGGGGTGGGGGCGGGACTGGGCGCTGCCGCTGCTGCCGCGGCTCCCGTGGGTGCGGCGGCAGATGCTGATGACGGTGTGTGGGTTGAAGGGCGGGTATCTGCGCGGCCCGATCGAGGTGTAGGCGGGGTGGCGGAGACGCACTTGGCCGACCGCCGACGTGGCGCCCCTCACCCGGGTCCGGCGAAGCGCCGGAGCCGACCTCTCCCCAGCGGGGAGAGGTGGGGGTGATGCGGCCACCGCACAGGTCACCGAGCCGGGAAGCCGGGGAGGCGCCCGGCGGCCTCCACCTCTCCCCGCTGGGGAGAGGTCGCCGGCGCTTCGCCGGCGGGTGAGGGGAAGCCACCTGCCGAGTCCGCCCGCCGCCTCGCCCCGTAAACTCACCCCGTCCCCAACCCCGGAGGCCCCGTGAAGACCATCCTGATGCCGATCGGCGACGCCGCCGAGGTGCTCGACACCTTCTACCCGCTGTTCCGCCTCCGCGAGGAGGGATACCGGGTCGTCGTCGCCGGGCCGCAGAAGCGGGCGTACCACCTCGTCCTGCACGAGCGGCCGGACGGGTGGGACATCACCCAGGAGCGGCCGGGGTACACCCTGGCCGCCGACGCGGCGTTCCGGGACGTGGACCCGGACGGCCTGGTCGGGATGGTCATCACCGGCGGCCGCGCCCCCGAGTACCTGCGGTACGACGCCGACCTCCTCCGCATCACCAGGGCGCTGTTCGCGGCGAACAAGCCGGTGGCGTCGGTCTGTCACGGGATCGAGATCGTCGCGGCGGCGGACGTGATCCGCGGGCGGGAGGTGGCGACGGTGGCGAAGTGCAAGCTGGACTGCGAGTTCTCGGGCGGGGCGTACGTCGACCGGGAGGTGGTGGTGAGCGGGAACCTGGTCACCGCCCGGACGTGGCACGACAACGCCGCCTGGATGCGCGAGTACCTCCGCCTGCTGCGGGCGGCGGGGTGACGCCGGCGGGGCTCTGCGGGAGGGCGAGGCTCCCGCCGAGCCGGAGGTACACGGCTCGGCAGGAGCCTCGCCCTCCCGCGGGTGAGCGGCTCGGCAGGAGCCTCGCCCTCCCGGAACCAGACGGCCCCAGCCGGACCGCGAATCACGGGCCGGTGACCCGGAGCAACTCGCCGTCGCCCGGGGCGAGGGTCAGCCGGAACACCCGGTCCTTCCCCGCCCGCTCCGGCTCCACGGCGCTCCACTTCGCCGTCTTCCGGTCCATCCGCTCGAGACCGGCCGCCCCGTCGGCGAGGCGGAGGGTCAGCTCGCGGGCCTTGTCCACCCCGTGGTTGACCGGCATCAGGAAGCGGCCCCCCTTCGCGTCCCGGAACTGGCCGACCAGGAACGTCTCCCCCTCGGGCCGGAACCAGTGCCCGGCCGGCACCCGCTCGGCCCCCATCGGGAGCGTCGCGTCGGTGTGGTACACCGCCTCGTTCGTCAGCCCCACCAGCACCGGGCCGGTCGCCTTCAACTCCCGGCACACCTCCGCCACCGCCCTCCCGGCGTCGCTGACCGAGAACACCGGCTTGCCGCCCTCCAGCACCGCGTTCCGGTCCTTGTCCATCTTGCACCCGACGAACCACGGCGGCCAGAAGTGGAACGCCTGCACCCCGTAGGCCAGCGGCACGTACATCGACTGGCGGATCCTCTCCGGCGGGTTGTTCGACCCCAGGCACCGCATCTGCGGGATGTTGTGCCGGACACTCAGGTCGCGGAACATCCGCAGGTACAGGTAGTACCGCTCCGGGTGGTTCTTGTGCCACCAGTGGTAGTGGTAGTAGTCGAGGACCATCGGCTTCACGACGTCCACGAACTCGGGGAACTGGTTGTACTCGGCCCGGTTGATGAACAGCGTCGGGTGGTTCGGGTCGGCCGCCTCGAACGCCCGGGCGACCTGGGCGAACCCCGGGAACGCGCCGCGGGTGCGGCGGTCGGACACGAAGTAGGCGAACACCGCCGGGTCGTCCCGCAGCCCCGGGGCGGCGCGCAGCAGGTTGTTGAAGTCGATGCTCCCGAGCCGCACCTTCAGCCCGGCCTTCCGGCAGGCGTCCAGCTTGTCCAGCTCCGCCTCGACGCAGTTGAACCCCTGATCGACCACGAACCGGGCGAGTGCCTCCTGGTGCTCCCGCCCGTTCGGGAAGTCGGCGTACACGACCACCACGACCTCGGTGAACTGGTACCGGGGCCGCGGGGCCGGGGCGACTGGGAGCCCGTCGGAGGCCCGGGGTGGCGGGGCGGCGGAAGGGGCCTGGCCGGCCGGCACCGCCGGTGCCGCGGCCAGGACGAGAAGCAGGGCGGCGTGGCGAGTGGGGCGCACGGTTTCCCCTGGGTCGGCGGGACGTGCGGGGGCGGCGCCGGCCGGCGCCGCGCCCCGACCGGGGAAGGTGTATCCGGCGCGGCCTGCCCGTCACTCACCAAATGTACGGGATGAACCCGTTCGTCTGGCCGGGCTTGGAGATGACCCCGGTCCCGGGGTTGAAGTACGCGTTGGCCTCGGGGCTGTAGTACAGCCCGGTCCCGGTCGCGTACCGCCCGGTGGCGGTCGGCAGCCCGCTCCCGACCACCCGGTAGAACGTCGTCCCGTCGGCCGTGGTGGCGGTCCCGGTGAGCGGCCGGTACACCGTCCCGGACGCCGGGTTCACCTGCAGGTCCGGCCCCTTGTACAGGAGTTGCCCGGGCTGCCGGATCGCGATCGGCGGGGTCGAGGTGATCACCGGGACGGTCGGCGCGAACGGGCTCACGAACGGGTTGGGCGCGAACGGGCCCGGGACCAGCGGGTTGGCCAGCGGGTTCACGAACGGGTTGTTCCGCACCAGCGGGTTCTGGAACGGGTTCGGGATCAGCGGGTTGGTCGCCGGGTTGACGAACGGGTTCTGCAGCAGCGGGTTGACCGCGAACGGGTTGTTGAACAGGTTCGGGGCGAACGGGTTGACCCGCACCGGGGTGACGGTGGTCTGGTTGAGCCACGGGTTGTTCAGGGCCGGGTTCGGCAGGAACGCCGGGTTGATCACCGGGGGGAACAGGTTGCTCGCCGGGATCCCGGGCACGCCGTTGAGCTGCGGGTTCAGGATCACCGGGTTGGCTGGCTTCGGGCCGGGGCCGGGCTTCGGGCCTGGGCCCTGTTTGATCACCTGGGCCGGGGCCGGGACGGCGAGGGCCAGGAGGGCGGCGGCGGCCAGGCCGCGGGCGGTCCACCGGGCGGGAGCGAACATGGGGCACGTCCTTTCGAGGCAACTCTTCCCGGGGCGCCTAACGGCGGAAGGGCGGCGGCGTTGGTAACGGCCGCCGCGGGCTGCGGGCCGCCCGTCGGGGACGGTGGCGGGGGAGCGCCGGCCGGGGCCGGACTTGCGCCCGTCATTCTATCCGACCGGGCGGCCCCCGCGGCTTGGCGGTTGATTTCGGTTGTCCGGACGCTATAAGTCGGGGTAAGATTCTTGGGCCAACGTCTGGCGTGTCCCGGAGGGGACCGGATGTCTCGGTTCGGGGCGGTGGTCCGTCTGCTGATGCTCTCCGCGTGCCTGGTGCCGTTCACCAGCCCGCGGCAGGCGTCGGCCGCGCTCGCCCTGGCCCCGCCGCCGGCCGCCCCGATCCCGGCCCCGGCGGACGGCCCGGTCGAACACGAATCGATCCCGGAAGACGACACCGAGCGGGAGGAGCAGGCCAAGAACCGGCAGGCCGCCCGGGGCGCCCACCCGGCGCCCGGCGGCCCGTCCGCCCCGGGCGCCGGCCCCGCCTTCCCGACCATCTCCCCGACCCTTCTTCCCCCCCCCGCCGCACCCCCCCGGGTCGCCGCCGACCCGTTCCGCAACGGCCTCGGCTCCCCCTACCGCTGTTAGCCCGCCCCCGTGTCCGGCGCCGCGCCCCCGGCCGCCCAGGGGTCCCCGCGCCCGCCGTCCGACCGGTTCCCCGGCCGCGCGAACCCGTCCGTTCCGCCCGGGCTTCACCACCACGACACGGGGGTTCGCACTCTTGGAAAAGCTCATCAGCGGCATCCACCGGTTCCAGTCCGACGTGTTCGCCCCGAACCGGGCGTTCTTCCGGAAGCTGGCGGACGGGCAGCGGCCGCAGGCCCTGTTCGTCACCTGCTCCGACTCCCGGATGGTCCCGGACTTGATTTGCCAGACGGACCCGGGGGACCTGTTCGTGGTCCGGAACGCCGGGAACATCGTCCCGCCGCACGGGGCGGCGGTGGCGTCCGGTGAGGCGGCGACGATCGAGTACGCGCTCCGGGTGCTGGGGGTGCGGCACATCGTGGTGTGCGGGCACACCCGGTGCGGGGCGATGCAAGCAGCGATGGACCCGGACGCGACCGCCGGGCTGCCGGCCGTCCGGGCGTGGCTCGACCACGCCCAGGCCGGGGCGGAGATCGTCTGCACCTGCTACCCGCACCTCCCGCCGTCCGCCCGGTGGGGGGTGATCGCCCAGGAGAACGTGCTGGTCCAGCTGGAGCACGTGAAGACCCACCCGGCGGTGGCCGAGCTGCTGGCCGCCGGGGAGATGAAGCTGCACGGGTGGGTGTACGACATGGAGACCGGGCAGGTGTTCGCCTACGACCCGGCCGCCGGCCAGTTCACCCCGCTGGTCCGGAACGGGGTCGCGGCCGTGGTCCCGATCCCCACCCTCCGGGCCGCGGCCGGCCGCCCGAGCACCGTCGTCCGGCTGACCGCGCCGGCCGTCTGACCCCGCCGACCCGTTCGGCGCCCGGGCCGCCACGGAGGGCGGCCCCTACCGCACCTGGTAGGGGCCGCCCTCCGTGGCGGCCCGCCGTTCACACCCCGGAGAGCGACGCGCGATGGCGACCGAGACGCAGGCGGGCGGCGGGCGGACGTGGGCGGCGGACGTCCTGTCCTCCCTGGTCGTGTTCATGGTGGCCCTGCCGCTGTGCATCGGGATCGCCCAGGCGTGCGGGCTCCCGCCGATGACCGGGATCGTGACCGGGATCGTCGGCGGGATCCTGGTCGGGGCCCTGTCCGGCAGCCCGCTCCAGGTGTCCGGCCCGGCCGCCGGGCTGATCGTCCTCGTCATCCAGTTCCTGGACGACGCCCAGGGGACCGGGCGGGACCGGGCCGGGGCGGTCGTCCTGCTCGGGGTGACGATCTTCCTGGCCGGGCTGATCCAGATCGGGGCCGGGGTGCTGCGGGTCGGGCAGTGGTTCCGGGCCGTCTCCCCGGCGGTGGTCGAGGGGATGCTGGCCGGGATCGGGCTGACGATCTTCGCCAAGCAGTTCCACGACATGGTCGACGACCAGGCCCCGAAGGAGGTGCTGCAGGCCCTCGTCACCATCCCGCAGGCGATCTGGAAGGCGGTCGACCCGCCGGCCGGGGTCGGCCCGAACCACCAGGAGGCGGCGATCATCGGGGTGCTCACCATCCTGGTCCTGGCGACCTGGAAGTCGGTGGCCCCGAAGCGGCTGAGGATCATCCCGGCGGCGGTCATCGGGGTGCTCCTGGCGGTCCTGGTGAACGAGTTCGGCCGGCCGGTGTTCGAGGGGCTGGGGATGCGGATCGGCCCGGCGGTGGACGACCACGGCGGGATCGGGGTGGAGCGGGTCGAGATCAAGGCGAACGTGCTGGAGTCGTTCCGGCTGATCGCCTGGCCGGGGTGGGAGGTGTTCGGGCTGTCCCTGATCTGGAAGGGGGCGATCACCTTCGCCCTGATCGCCAGCGCCGAGTCGCTCCTGTGCGCGACGGCGGTGGACACGATGCACCAGGGGCCGCGGACCCGGTACGACCGGGAGCTGGTCGCCCAGGGGGTGGGGAACGCGGTCTGCGGGGCGATCGGGGCGCTGCCGATGACCGGGGTGATCGTCCGCAGCTCGGCGAACGTCGACGCCGGGGCCAAGACCCGCCTGTCGACCATCCTCCACGGGTTGTGGCTGCTCTTGTTCGTGGCCCTCCTGCCCGGGGTGCTGTCGCGGATCCCGGCCGCCGCCCTGGCCGCCATCCTGGTGTACACCGGGTGGAAGCTGCTGAACGTCCCGCGGATCGCCCGGATGTGGCGGGAGAGCAAGTCGGAGGCCCTGATCTACGTCGCCACCGCGGCCGCGATCGTGCTCACCGACCTGCTCACCGGGGTGGTGGTCGGGATCGTCCTGTCGGCCGCCAAGCTGCTGTACATCTTCTCCCACCTGCGGGTGATCCGGGAGGACGAGCCGGCGGCCGGGCGGGTCCACCTGACGCTGGAGGGGGCGGCGACGTTCATCCGCCTGCCGGTGCTGGCGGAGGCCCTGGACGCCCTGCCGCGCGGGCAGCAGGTGTACATCCACCTGGACCACGTGGTGCTCGTCGACCACGCCGTCCTGGACCTGCTGACGGCGTTCCAGAAGCAGTACGAGGGCGGCGGCGGGCGGGTGGCGATCGACTGGGACCGGCTCCGCGGCCGGCTCGGGGCGGCCCAGGCCCCGAGCGGGTCGCTGCCGGTGCTCCGGCCGCGGGACGAGGTGAAGAAGTAGGGCCGCCGCGGCCGGCGGCCCGCCCGGGGGCGGGCGTCCTTCCCGCGACTTCCGCTTGCCCGGCCCGGCCCGCGGCCGGTAGCATGGGACGTTCGGCCCCGGGCTCGCCGGGGTCAGCCCCGCACGACGGTGACCATGCCGCCGACGAAGACCCCGGCCGGGAACCCTCCCCCCGCGCCGGCCGCCCCGGCGTTCGACCCCTCCAACCCGTTCATCGTCCAGTCCGACCGGTCCGTCCTGGTCGAGGTCGACAACCCGCGGTACGCCGAGGCCCGCGACGCCCTGGCCCCGTTCGCCGAGCTGGAGAAGAGCCCGGAGCACATCCACACGTACCGCATCTCCAACCTCTCCCTGTGGAACGCGGCGGCCGCCGGGTTCACCGCCGCCGACATGGTCGCGGTGCTCCAGAAGTACACCAAGTTCCCGATCCCGCCGAACGTCCCGACCGACCTGGCCGAGACGGTGTCGCGGTACGGCCGGGTGCGGCTGGAGCGCGCCGGCGGCGGGCTGAAGCTGGTCTGCGCCGACCGGCCGCTGCTCGCCGAACTCACCCGCCAGAAGAAGCTGAAGGAGTACCTCGGCGAGAAGCTCGACGACGTGAGCTTCGCGGTCGACCCGGCGTTCCGCGGGGTGCTGAAGCAGGCGCTCATCACCGTCGGCTACCCGGCCGAGGACCTGGCCGGGTACACCGAGGGGTCCGCCCTGCCGATGAGGCTGCGGGAGACGGCGGCGAGCGGGCTGCCGTTCCAGGTGCGGGACTACCAGCGGGACGCGGCCGACGTGTTCCACGCCGGCGGGGACGTGCGCGGCGGGTCGGGGGTGATCGTGCTGCCGTGCGGGGCCGGGAAGACGGTCGTCGGCATCGCGGCGATGGCCCTGCTGCAGAAGAACACCCTGGTGCTGACCACGAGCGTGACGGCGGTGAAGCAGTGGGTCCGCGAGATCCTGGACAAGACGACGCTGACGGCGGCCGAGGTGAAGGAGTACACCGGGGAGGTGAAGGAGATCGGGCCGGTGACGGTGGCGACGTACCAGATCCTGACGTACCGGCCGGACAAGACGGAGGACTTCCCGCACTTCGGGCTGTTCGACAAGCGGGACTGGGGCCTGATCGTGTACGACGAGGTCCATCTCTTGCCGGCCCCGGTGTTCCGGGTGACGGCGACGATCCAGGCCCGCCGGCGGCTCGGGCTGACCGCGACGCTGATCCGCGAGGACGGGCGGGAAGGCGACGTGTTCTCCCTCATCGGCCCGAAGAAGTACGACGTGCCGTGGCGGGAGCTGGAGACGAAGGGGTGGATCGCGTCGGCGAACTGCACCGAGGTGCGGGTGGCCCTGCCGGACGACGCGACGCGGATGGAGTACGCGGTGGCCGACCACCGGGCGAAGTACCGGATCGCGAGCGAGAACCCGGCGAAGGACGAGGTGGTGGCGGAGCTGCTGGCCCGGTACCACGACCAGCGGGTGCTGGTGATCGGGCAGTACCTGGCGCAGCTACGGCGGCTCGCCGCCCGGTTCGACCTGCCGCTCATCACCGGGGCGACCGGGGGGCCGGAGCGGGAGGACCTGTACAACCGGTTCCGGTCCGGGGAGGTGCGGCACCTGGTGCTGTCGAAGGTCGGGAACTTCGCGATCGACCTGCCGGACGCGAACGTGTTGATCCAGGTGTCGGGGACGTTCGGGAGCCGGCAGGAGGAGGCGCAGCGGCTCGGCCGGATCCTGCGACCGAAGGGGGAGGGCGGGGACGCCCACTTCTACACGCTGGTGACGCGGGACACGCGGGAGCTGGACTTCGCCCACCACCGGCAGATGTTCCTGACCGAGCAGGGGTACAGCTACGCGATCCTGGACGAGCACGAGGTGGTGCCGCTGCGGAGCGCGGCGGGGTGAGGCGGTCGGAGCGCTCTATATCATGGGCTTACTACCTCGACAGTGGCTGAACGCTGTGGTCGCGCTCGGAGTTGAGCACGACGGCGAAGTGGGCTGGATGGGTACTGGGTTCCTTGTTGGTCATCTTTACGCCCAAGAAGGTACCTTGAAGTTGTACTTGCCGTTCGTGGTAACGAATAGGCATGTGCTTGAGGGGTCCGCCTCCATCGTTCTCCGCTTTGACACAATCACGGCGGACGCGGTCCATGACTTCCGTTTTCGACTGACCGGCGCGGACGGCGAGGCAACTTGGGTAGGCCATCCTGACCCAAGTATCGACGTAGCCGTGTTTGCTGTGCGCTCGCGTGAGTTGAGGGCAGCGAGCGTGAACCTGCACTACTTCAAGAGCGACGAGGACTTTTGTACCGTGGAACGGATGCAGACAATCCCGTTAACGGAAGGCGATGCAGTTTTTGTCTTGGGCTTCCCGATGGGCCTCGTCTCGCAGGGCCGCAAGGACGCGATCGTTCGGACCGGGTCCATCGCGAGAGTTCAGGATCTGTACGCCGGGGCGTCGCAAACGATGATCCTCGACGCGTTCGGTTTCCCTGGCAACAGCGGTGGGCCGGTCATCATTCGGCCCGAGTTGTTGTCGCTGGACCGGTGGGGCAAGGCGAACGACTCATCGATGTTGATCGGGATAGCGCAGAGTTACATTCCGTATGAAGAAGTCGCGATAAGCGCTCAAACTCGGGAAACGCGAGTGGTGTTCCACAGTAACAGCGGGCTGACTTTAGCCGCGCCGGTGGACCACATTGTTGACACGATCCAGGCTTGGCTTACGCGCAACCCCGGCTCTGATAGCGTCAAGCCTGAAGGCAATCCTTGAAGGGCAGCACATGGGACCGGTTGGACAGACGCATCCGCGCCTGGCCGCGAAGCTCCACCGCCGGGTCTGCCTCGTCCTGACCGAGGACGCGGTCCTGGCCGAGGAGCTACTCGCCCGCAAGAAGCTCGCCGCCGAGGTCGCCGGCCGGCTCTCCGACCGCGTCCTGCTGGTCCGCCCCGGCCGGCTCGACGCGGTCCTCGACGAGCTGCGGAAGATGGGCCACACCCCGCAGGTCGTGAACGGTAGTCGGTAGTCGGTAGGGTGGGCCGAGCCGGCGCCTCGCCGGCGAGTCCCACCGGACGGAGGCGGTGGTGGGACTCGCCGGGAAGCCCGGCTCGGCCCACCCTACAATAACCGACTCATGACCCCAGCCCCCGCCGACCCCGAACACTGGTCCGCCCGCGCCGGCGCCGCCCTCGCCGGGTACGCCGAGCCGCTGCTGAGGGCCGTCGCCGCCCGGCTCGTCCGCCCCCGCGCCAACCAGCCGGCCGACGAGCTGATCGACAAGGCCGTCGCCACCCTTGCCAACCCGCCGGTCGTCGACCGCCGCCTCCGCGACCTGCCGGACGCCGCCCGCGCCCTGCTCGCCGTCGTCGGACGGTCCGGGCAGCCGCGGTGGAAGGTCGGCCACCTCCTGACCCTGGTCACCGCCCTCGGCCACCCGGAGGGGTTCGCCCCGGTCGCCGACGCCCTGGCCGCCGGCCTGCTGTTCCCGGAGCTGCCGCCGGGCCGCCCGCCGGTCGACGACTTCGCGGCGTGGTTCGGGGCCGCCGGGGTGCTGTCGGCCGAGGTGTTCGCCCCGCCGACCGTGTCCGCCCGGGCCCGCGGCGAGAACCTCCGCCTGCCGGACCTGGCGAACCCGGACCGCGAGGTCGGCGGGGCGCCGCGGACGGCCGACGGGCTCGACTGGCCGCTCCGGCTGGCGGCGGTGTGGCAGCAGGTCGGGGCCGGGCCGGTCCGGTTCACCCAGGCGGACACGCTGTTCAAGAAGGACCTGCAGCGGCTCCAGGCGGACGAGGTGCTGGCCGCCCCGCCGTCGGACCTCCCCGTCCGGGTGCCGGACCCCGGGGTGCTCGCCCTGCTCTGGGCGGCCGCCGCCGGGCTCCTCGCCGACACGGACGGCGAGCTGACCGCCGCCCCGCTCCCGGCCGCGTGGGACGCCGGCCTCGGGCCGACCCTGGCCGGGCTGCTCGCGGCGCTGCCGCGGGTCGAGGCGTGGGACCCGGTCGCCGGCTACGCCCCGAGTGACACCGGGCTGTCACCGACGCCGTCGGCCGGGCTGTTGTCCCTGCTGCTGCTGGCGGCGTCGCCCGGGTGGGTGCCGGTGGCGGCGGTCGCCGGCTGGCTGTGGGACCACCACCCGTCGTGGGCCGGGACGCTGCCGGACGGCGGGCGGGCGGCCGGGGCCGACTGGGTCGCCGGGTTCCTGCTCGGGGTGGCGTACCCGCTGCAGCTCGTCGAGGCGGCCGGCGACCTGGTCCGGCTGACGCCGCTCGGTCGGCACCTCCTCGCCGACGGGCCGGAGCCGCCGACCCCGCCCGCCTTTCCGCAGACGCTCCTGGTCCAGCCGAACGCCGAGATCCTGGCGTACCGGCAGGGGCTCACCCCGGCCCTGGTCGGGACGCTCGCCCGGTTCGCCCGGTGGAAGGGATTGGGGCCGGCCTGCACGCTGGAGCTCACCCCGGAGCAGACGTACCGCGGGCTGGAGTCCGGGCTGACGCTGCCGATGATCGTCCAGACCCTGACCCGGCACTCGTCCCGCCCGGTCCCGCCGGCGGTCGCCGACCTGCTGCGGCGGTGGGCCAGCAAGCGGGAGCGGATCACGGTGTTCGCGTCGGCGGTGCTGGTCGAGTTCGGCACCCCGGCGGAGCTGGAGGCGGCGCTGGCCCGGGGCGTGGTCGCGGTCCGGCTGACGGACCGGATCGGGGTGACGGCCGACGGCGGCGAGCCCACCCTCGGGCAGCTCCGACTGGTCGCCAACCGGGACTACGAGGCGAAGCCGCAGCGGTGCGTGGCGGTGGCCGACGACGGGGTGACGCTGGCCGTCGACGCGGCCGCCGCCGACCTCCTGCTGGACGCCGAGTTGGCCCGGTTCGCGGTGCCGGTGCCGCCCGACCCGGGGGTCTCTCGGAAGTCCCGGCTCGACCCGGAACTGCTCCGGCGGGCGGCCCAGCAGTCGTCCCTGGCGGACATCGACACCTGGTTCCGCGACCGGACCGGGGAGCCGCTGTCGCCGGTCGGTCGGCTGTTCGTGCTCGGGCCGCAGGCGGCGGCGCCGTCCGCCGCCCGGCTGACGGTGGTGCGGTTCCCGACGGCCGAGCTGGCGGACGGGGTGGTGCAGTGGCCGGAGACGCGGGGGCTGATCGCCGAGCGGCTCGGGCCGACGGCGGTGGCGGTGGCCGAGGACGGCCTGGAGCCGCTGCGGCGGGCGCTCGCCGGCCTGGGGGTGGCGCTGGCCGGGCCGGACTGACCGGCGGGCGCCGACCGGCCCGGCGAGGAGAGGTGGAAGGCCCAGCGGCCGGCGGCGCCGTGTCTTCACCCCCGGCGGGGAGGGGTGAGGACCACCGTCGCACCCGGCCCGCCAAGCCGTCGGGGTGCGCCCGGCCCCCGCCTCTCCCGCCAAGGGTCTCCGCGGCGCCCCGCGGCGGCCGGTGAGGGGGACGACGGACCCGGTCGTTCGTGTCGGTCCACTCCTCACACGCCGGGGACCGCGGGCCGCCGACGCCCCGGTCGAACTCCGGGTTCGCGTTCCGCCGGTCGACGTTTGACGCGGCGGGGCCGGGGGTTTAGTCTGACGGCGGCCGGGCGAGCCGCGTGCAAGGCTGACCCGGGTTCGGCGGTGCGGGGCGGCGGGAGGCCGACTCGCCGCCGTTCGGGTGCCGCGCTCGGCCCCGGGCCGCGGGTTCTTCTGCGGGGGGTAACGTGACTCGTCTTTCGGCCCCGACTCGTCGGTTCCTGGCCGCGTTCCTTTCGTCGGCCGCGCTGGCCGTCTGGTCTCCGCCGGCCGCCCGGGCGGAGTTCATCGTCGCGCCCGGCTTTCTCTACGCGCCGTCCGACCAGACCGCCCGGCAGTTCTCCCCGTCGCTGGAGCTGGTCGGCACCGGCGGGCCGCCCAACTTCCTCGGCTCGACCGGCGCGGCCATCTCGGCCGACGGCCTGTTCTTGTACCAGGCCTTCCGGCGGAACGTCCCCGGCCTGCCGGACGGGGCGCACCTGCTGGCACTTGGGAGCGGGGGCGCGATCGTCCACGAGCTCCACCTCACCAACCTCGGGTTGAACCGGGCGTCGGGGATCGGGGTCGACTCCGCCGGGAGGATCTACGCCGCCGCCGCCGACGGCCTGCACGAGATCTCGGCCGACTTCTCGACGAACACGGTGCTGCCGGTCGGGTTCGGCCGGGCCAGCGGGGTGGCGGTGGCCCCGAACGACTTCCTGTACGTCGTGGACCAGACCAACGACCGCATCACGGTCCTCGACGACGGCCGCCGGCCGGTCGGCACGATCCCGACCGGCCGCGCCCCCAGCGGGGCCACGTTCGGCCCCGACGGCTTCCTGTACTACACCGACACGCCGTTCTCGGCCGCCGACTTCCTCGGCCGGCTGGTCCGGGTCGATCCGGTCTCGCTCCAGCAGACGGTGGTGCTCGGCAACCTGCCGTTCCCGCTGGACGTGGAGTTCGCCCCGGACGGGTCCTTCTACCTGGCCACGTTCGTGGGCCGGCAGGTCGATCGCTACTCGGCGGACCGCGTCCTGCTCGGCAGCTTTTCCGACGGCGTGATCATGGACCAGTTGGCGTTCTACGCGGCCGTGCCCGCGGCCGTGCCCGAGCCTTCGGCCCTGGTGCTGGCGGGTGTCGGTGTGGTCGGCGTGCTCGGCCGCGCCCGGCGCCGCCGGAACACGTCGGGGCCGTGAGGGGCCGCGGCAGACCGGGCCGGCCGACCCGGGGCGCCCGGGGCCACGCCTCGCCGCCGTCCGACCCGTTATAATGCCGGCACCCCCGGCGCGGCCGGTTTCCCCTCAAGGTTCGCCGTTCGCGGGCGAATCATCCGTGTGAGGGGGCGGTGTAGCCCCGCCCGGGGGCCCGACATGACCGGCCTGAAGTTCACCTACCGCTCCGGCCAGCGCCCGCTCGACGGGTTCACCCTCAAGCGCGGGGTCGGGCAGGGCGGGTTCGGCGAGGTGTACTTCGGGGTCAGCGACGGCGGCAAGGAGGTCGCGCTGAAGCTCCTCCGCGGGCACACCGACGCCGAGCTCCGCGGGATCGGCCACTGCCTCAACCTCAAGCACCCGAACCTGGTCCACCTCTACGACCTCCGGACCGACGCCCGCGGCGACAAGTGGGTGGTCATGGAGTACGTGTTCGGGGAGAGCCTCGCCCACGTCATCAACCGCCACCCGCACGGCCTCCCGGCCGAGCTCGCCCGGGAGTGGTTCGCGGCGCTGTGCCGCGGGGTCGGGTACCTCCACGACCAGGGGGTGATCCACCGCGACCTGAAGCCGGCGAACGTGTTCGTCGAGCACGGCGGGCTGAAGATCGGCGACTACGGGCTCTCGCGGCGGATGAGCGGGAGCGAGCGCGGGGACGTGACCCGCGGGGTCGGCACCCCGCACTACATGGCCCCGGAGGTGAAGAACGGGAACTACGGCCGGTCGGTCGACGTGTACGCCTGCGGGGTGATCCTGTTCGAGATGCTCACCGGCCACCCGCCGTTCGAGGGCCAGACCCCGGCCGAGGTGCTGATGAAGCACCAGCTCGACACCCCCGACCTGTCGAAGGTGTCGGCCGCCGTCCGCCCGGTCCTGGCCCGGGCCCTGGACAAGGACCCGGCCCGGCGGTTCGCGACGGTGCCGGAGCTGGCCCGGGCGGTCGAGGCGGCGTTCGGCGGCGGCCCGAACCCGGACCTCGCGGTCACCCGGACCGTGGCCCCGCCGCCCGGCCCGAAGACCCCGGCGGCCGAGACGGTGGTGGACGAGCGGCCCCCGGCCGTCCGAGCCGTAGCGCCGGCGACGGTCGCGGGGCCACCCGCCCGGTCGGTTCGGGACCGGCTGGCGGAGCTGGCCGCCGGCCTGGCCCTGGCCCCGGCGGTGTGCGCCGCCGGCACCGCCCCGTGGGCGTTGGCCCGGACCGAGGGTCCGCTCTGGCCGCTGCTCGGGAAGGTGTTCCTCCTGGCCACCGCCCTGACGTGGCTGCTGGTCCTGGTCGGCCGGCTGCCGCGGCGGGACGACCGGAACCCGTGGGGCCGGCGGGCGGTGCAGCTCGCCGCCGGGCTGCTGGTCGGGGCGCTGGCGTTCTGGCTCGACGGGTGGGCCGCCCCGACCGGGGGGGCGGCCGCCACCACCCGGGACTTCGTCCTCCCGACCGGGCACCGGGTCAGCCCGGCCGCGTTCTCGGTCGGGGTCCGGTACCTGTTCTACTTCGGGCTGGCGACGGCCGCCTGCCGGTGGTGGTCGGCGACCGACCGGATGCGGGCCGACCGGGTGCGGGCGTTCCCGGTCGTGGCGGCCGCGTTCTGGGGCGGGGTGTTCCTGTTCCTGTGGCCGTGGGAGTCGTCGTCGTTCGTCGCCGGGCTGGCCCCGCTGGTGGTCGCCGGCCTGGCCGCCCAGGTCGTCAGCCCGTGGCACGGGGACCGGAGGACCGGATGATGTCCCGCGCCGCCGCAGCCGTCGCGCTGCTCGCCGCCTGCGCGGCCGGGTGCCGGCCGGTGCCCGCGTCCCGCCCGCCGGCCGTGGCGAAGGCGGACCCGTCTCGTCAGGCGGAGGCGGCCGGGTTCTGGGCCCGGATCTGGGCCCGGACCATGGCGGCGGCGGAGTCGGCCGGCCCGAAGCTCCCGCCGCGGCCCGGCCCGGCGCCGGTGGTGCGGGAGCGGGTGCGCGGCCTCGCCCCGGCGGCGACCGAGGCCGACGCCGACGAGGAGGCGGTGAAGGCGGCGGTGGTGGCGGTCGAGCAGGGGCTGGCCGGGCTCGACCCGCCGGTGTACTACCGCCCGACCCCGAACGAGGTGCGGAACGAGTTCGTCCGCCGGGACGGGCGGGCGGTGGTGCTGGAGGCCGTCGACCCGGACTTGCGGACCCTGCCGCTGGTGTTCGTCGTGCTGGACGTGGAGGTGTCGGCCGACCAGGTCCGGCGGCTCCGGTCCGTGGACCGGGTGGGGGACGGGTTGCGGCTGCTCGGGGTGCTGACCGCGGTGTTCGGGGCCGGGTACGGGTTCCTCCGGCTGGACGAGCGGACGAAGGGGTATCTGACCCGGTGGCTGGCGGCCGGGGCGGTGGCGTTGGCGCTCGGGGCGGCGGCGGCGATGTACCTCGTTTAGCGGGTCGCCGCTTGCGGCGTTGCGGGCGGCACCGCCCGCAACGCCGCAAGCGGCGGCCACAAGACCCTCACCACCTCACCACCATGACGAGCGAGTCCGACCGGCTGCTGATCGGGCGGGTGCGGGGCAACGACCCGGACGCGTGGGCGGAGCTGGACCGCCGGTACCGGGGGCGGCTGACGGCGTACGTCCGGCGGCGGCTGCGGGACCACGCGGTGGTGGAGGACGTGGTGCAGGAGGTGTTCATCGGGTTCGCGAACAGCCTGGCGAACTACGACGACAAGCGGGACCTGCAGACGTGGCTGTTCACCATCGCGTCGCACAAGGTGACGGACCAGTTGCGGCGGATGGGGCGCCGGCCGGGGGCCGGGTCGGACGGGGACGACGAGGTGTTCGGTCAGGCGGCGGACCCGCGGCAGCGGGCGGCGTCGAGCCTGGCGCGGAGCGGGGAGCGGCGGGAGCGGGAGGAGGAGGCTTTGGGGGCGGCGCTGCGGGAGTACGTCCGGGACCTGCGGGGGAAGGGGGAGTACGGGAAGCTGATGGCGCTGGAGCTGATGTACGTGAAGGGGTGGCGGAACCAGGACGTGGCGGCGAGGCTGGGGCTCTCGGAGCAGGACGTGGCGAACCTGCGGTTCCAGGCGAAGAAGCGGCTGCGGGACCGGCTGGCGGCGGCGCAGCTGTCGGCGGACCTCTTCCCCGAGCTGCAGGGCTGACGGCCGACCGGTCACTTCTCGCGCGGCGGCGGAGCCAGGTTGACGCCCCGCACCCGCGCGTCCAACTCGTCCCGGTACGTCCGGACGCGATCCCGAAGGATCGGGAAGTCGCGGTGGGCCGAGCCGGTCCGGAGCCAGGCGTCCATCGCGTCCACCTCGGTCGGCCCTCCGACCTGCGCCAGGGTCCTGGCCGCCCTGCGGGAGATGAACTCGTCCTCACTCGACAGGAGGGCGACGAGGACCGGACTCTCGGCCGCGGTCCCGATCTCGATGACGAAGCCGGCGGCCGCGCCCCGGACGTACTCGTCCGGGTGAGCCAGGCGGCGAAGGGCGTGAGGCAGGAACGGCTCCCGTGGGCCTTTGACGCGTGCCAAAGCAGCGAGGACGCCGGCGACCTCGCGTGGGGTGCTCTTCGGGTCGGACAGGATGACCTCGTAGGCCGGGAACGCGGCCGCCCCGTAGCGGTCCAGGTCGCCCATGGCGGACGACTCGCCGTAGGCGGCCAACCCGCGGACCAACTTCGTCGACGGTCCCTTCTCGAACAGCGGGCGGCACTCGGGGTAGCACGTCCACAGGGCGAACAGCAGGATCGCGGCGCGGCGCATCGGCTAACCCTCCTGCGTCGTTCGTGTCGTGCCAGTCAGCGCGGCTCCGGGGCCGGGCGGTCCCGCTCGTCGGGCTCGACGTCCGCGACCTTCCCCAGCGCCTCCTCGAACCGCGCCCGGTCGCCGCGGGCCGCCCGGGCCTCCAGCCACCCCGGCCCGGCCAGCGCGGCCACCTTCTCGGCCAGCGCCGACGCCAGCAGCTGGCCCACCGTCACGCCCGACTCCCGGGCCAACGCGCCGGCCGCCGCATGCAGCGACTCCGGGAGGTCCACGGTCACCGTACTCATGCCCCACCCTCCCCCAGACTCGCCAGGAACTCGTGCGGGTCGCACACCCGCACCCCGAACCGCTCCGCGCCCCGGAAGTCCGTCACGTTTAACGTCACCACCGTCGCCCCGCCCGCCGCCACCGCCAGTTCCAGGATCATGTCGTCCCCCGGGTCGGACAGGCACGGCCGCCAGGTGTAGAAGACCTCGCGGCGGCGGGCCGACCGGTAGACGAAGTCCAGGATCGCCTCCAGGTCGGCCTCCGTCAGGGGCGTCGCCGGGAGCGTCCGCCGGCCGACCGCCTCGTACTCCAGGGCCAGCGGGACGGACAACTCGAGGTCGAACCGCCCCGCCCGACCAGCCCGAGGAGGCGGAACGACGCCCCCCGCCGCGACCGCAGGGCGGACACGAACACGTTGGTGTCGAGGACGATGCCCGGCGGGTCCACACGTCGGATTGTACCCCGCCGCCGGTCGCCGCACACGCCCCCGGCGATTTGACCCGCCGGGCTTCCGGTGCTAGCCGTTGGGGGTGGGCCTCGCACCCGGACGCCGCCGCATGTACCGACCCAGCCCCGTCCCGCTCGACACCGTCCTCCCCGGGCACGACCGCCGCCGCGCCTGGAGCCACCCCGAACTCGCCTCCCACCGCCTCCTCGCCCTCACC
Organism: Isosphaera sp.; assembly: GCA_013822345.1. Lineage (GTDB taxonomy): Bacteria > Planctomycetota > Planctomycetia > Gemmatales > Gemmataceae > Gemmata. Next base: position 8,369 of record PNKH01000067.1, on the reverse strand, counting down.
TTCGACCGCCTCTACCTCGCCCCCCTCACCAACACCCCCGACCCGGCCGCCGCCGCCGCGGTCGAGAACGGCGCCGACCTCGACCGCGCCCTCGGGCCGCTCCCCGTCGTCATCGACCTGATCGCCGTCCGCCGCCTCCGCCTCGACCTCACCACCAACACCGTCGCCGTCGAGTACGTCGGCACCGGCCTCGGGGTCAGCCGCCAGGCCGTCACCTTCTCCGCCCCCGAGGCCGCCGACGCCTGCTTCGCCCGGGTGTGGCGCCGCCTCGGCGACGGGTACGAACTCGCCCCGTACCGCCGGGCCGCCTGGTCCGCCGCCCGCGCCCCGCTCCTGCTGCTGCTCGCCGCCCTCCTCGCCACCGCCGTCACCGCCCTGGTGCTCAGCGTGTTCGAGGACATGGCCGAGGCCCGGTCGGCGTCGCGGGTCGGGGCGCCGGGCCTCGGCGAACTCGGGGTGCGGACCAACCTCCCGCAGTCGCCGCTCGAGATGCTGCTCGGCTGGCTCGACTGGCGGGCCGTGTGCGCGGCCGGCGGGGCGGTCGCGGCCGCCAGCCAGGTGTGGCTGTACCGCCGCCTGACCGCCCCGCCGACGAGTCTGGAAGTGGTCCGGAAGTAGGGTGGGCCGAGCCGGCGCTTCGCCGGCGAGTCCCACCTCGCTGCGGGTGGTGGGACTCGCCGGCGAAGCGCCGGCTCGGCCCACCCTACGAGGGGACGTTCGCAACACCGAACCGGGGGGTGCCGTGCGGAAGGACGACTGCGTCGAGATGTTCAAGCGGATCCCGGGGGAGATGCACCAGCAGGTCAACCTGATGCTGCGGAACGGGTTCGTCGTGTCGGTCGAGACCGTCGCCCGGTTCGAGCCGCACTACCTGGTCTGCCGCGGGCGGGAGGGCGGGACGACGGACGAGGGGCGGGCGTTCTTCGTCCCGTACGACGAGATCTGCTACGTCCGGCTCGAGCGGGTGGTGCGGCTCGGCGACCTGAAGCGGATGTACGGGGAGACCGGCCACCTCGACGCCGAGGACCGGCTGTCGGCCCCGTCCGAGTCGGCCCCGGTCCCGTCCGACGTCCAGACCCCGGCCCCCACCCCGGCCCCGACCGACCCGGCGTCGATCGCCAAGCAGAACCTGCTGCACCGGATCCGGGCCGCCCGGGCGAACGTCGCCGGCACCACCGGCCGGCTCGGGGGGGGCGGGGGGAAGTGACGGCCGGCGAACCGCGACCGTCAGGGAGCGGGTGCCGCGAGCCGGCGGCGTTGCTCACCCGCTCCCTGACGGTCGCGGTTCGCCCGGACTACAGCACCCCCGCCACCCGCAGGGCCACCACCACCGCCATCCCGGCCAGCAGCGGCACCGCCACCCGCCCGGCCAGGGTGAACGGGTTGGTGTCGGTCAGCCGCGCGCACATCAGCGTCACCGCCGCCACCGGGGACAGCGTCCGCCCGGCCGCGCTCCCGAGCGACACCAGCGCCCCCACGTCCACCGGGTTCTCGTTCAGGGCCACCGCCGGGAGGTAGAAGAACTCGTACAGCACGTTGGTGCTCGCCATCCCCGACCCGCTCACCGCCGCGAACCCGAGCGGGACGAACCCGGACAGCGGGTGCAGCAGCCCCGGCACCTCGGCGATCAGCCGGCCGAGCACCCCGGCCAGGCCGGCCGCTTCCACCGCCGCCCCGAAGCAGACGGCCGCCACGATCAGGCTGACGATGTTCGCGAACCCGTACCCGGCCCCGGCGAAGAACTCCCCCACACAGTCCTTCGCCCTCCCCGGCGCGACCAGCATCGCCACCCCCACCCCGACCAGCATCGCCAGCCCGATCAGCCGGGTGCTCAGCAGCGACCCGGTCGGGTCCGCGACGTTCCCCATCACCCAGTGCGGCGGCACCGCGAACACGCTCAGCGGCGGGGCCGACAGGAACAGCAGCACGATCGGGACCGCCGGGACCAGCGCCTTCAGGACGTTCACCCGCTCCGCCGCCCCGCCGGCGTCGACCGGGTCCGGGTCGGGGGCGGTCCGCTCCCACCGCCGGCTCAGCACCCAGAACACTGCCACCGACACCGCCAGCTGCGTGAACACCAGCGGCGGCAGGTTCTGCCGGGCCTGCACGGTCGTCGGCACCCCGGTCCGCTTCTCCACCGCCTTCAGCTCCGGCGCCCCGGGGTTGAGCAACTCGCCGCCGACCGACGCCCCGAGCAAGAGGCACGCCCCGGTCGTCGCCGGCGAGTACCCGGCCCGCCGCATCAGCGGCACCACCACCGGCCCGAGGCACACCGCCGTGCTCGTCTGGCTGATGACCGGGATGTTCACCAGGAACCCGACCACCAACACCCCGGGGACCAGCAGCCACCGGGCGTGCCGCAGCGGGCGGACCAGCAGGAGCACCAGGTGGCGGTCGCACCCGGTGTGCCGGAGGACGTAGGCGAACCCCATCGCGGTGCAGATCGGGACGACGAACTTCTCGTCCGAGAACGCGTCGAGGAACTTCCGCACCGCCGCCGGCACGTCCCCGGCCGCGGCCGACACCACCAGGGCGGACCCGAGCAGCACCAGTCGGACGTCCCACCCCCGGACGACCAGCACCACCGCCCCGACCACCACGACCAGCGCGACGGACCCGGCGAACCCCATACGTCCCCCCATCGAGTCGGCCGGCGGCGCCGGGGCCGCGGGTCCGGGAAGGCGGACCGGCCCCGCCGGCCGGGCGCGTTGTCCGGGCCGCCCCGGCCGCCGGTCCAGAGTTTTCCGCGGGAGGGGGTGAAGTCAACCGCCGCGGCGCGGATTCCCGGGAATAGTGGGGTGAACCCGCGGGAGGTGTGCCGGTGCCGAACGACGCCAAGCTCGGGATGCTCGCCGGGGTCGCCGGGGTGGTGCTCGCGGCCGTCCTGTCGGCGAACCGCCCGGACCCGCCGGCCGCCCCGCCGCCCGACCCGCCCGCGCCGGCCGAGTCGCCGGCCGCCCCGCCGACCCCGGTCGCGCTGCCGTCCGCGCCGGTCGCCCGGACGAAGCCCGACCCGGTCGCCACCCCGGCCGCCCGCCCGCGGACCGACGACCTCGACCCGTGAGCCCGACCGTCCGAGCCCGAGCGCGAGCGAGGGACCGACGCAACCCCTCGCTCGCGCTCGGGCTCGGACGGCTCGGACCGACGCCTACTCCGGGAACCACGGGATCGGCCGGACCCGGCGGGCCTCCTCCGGCCAGGCGTACGCCCGCGGGTCCATCGCCCGCCACGCCGCCCCCATCCGCGCCCACGCCGCCCGCCAGAACCGGCCGAACGTGAACCCGCCGGCCCGCAGCGCCCGCCGGTGCCCGACCCAGACGGCGAGCGTCACCCCGGCGAAGAACACCCGGTGGGCCGCGAGCGTCAGCGCCCGCAGCGGCCGCGGCCGGCGGCGGTGGAGGACCGCCAGCCGCTCGCACTGGAACCGCAGGTGCGGCACCTCGTCGCGCAGGATCTGCTCGCACACCCGCCGCAGCACCGCCGACCCGGTCGCCCGCCGGACGGCCGCGTAGTACAGCAGCGCGTGCGTCTCCACCATCACCACCACCGTCGCCCACAGCTCGATCCGCGGGAGCAGGTAGCGGAACGCCCGGAATGCCGCGTCGCCCCAGTCCCACGTCTTCCACGGCACCCCGGCCAGGTCGAGGAACCGGCCGAGGTCCGCCCCGTGCCGCTGCTCCTCGGCGATGAACAGCCGGACCGCGTCGAGGAAGGCCGGGTCGCCGGTCGCTGCGGCGTGGCGGGCGGCCGCGGCCAGGAGGTGCCGGCCGTCGGACGTCTCCCCGAGCTGCCACGCCCGGAGCGAGTCGGCGACCTCGGCCAACTCGGCCGGGGTCACCCCGGCCCCGGCGTCCCACGGGACGGGGAGCAGGCGTTGTGCGTTCGCCCGGAAGTACGCCACCCACTCCGCGGAGGTGCGGACGGCGGGCGGGTTCGCCTCGGCCCCCATGCCGGCCCCTCGGTTGAATATTGCGAATAGTTGGGATTGCAAAGTTAACCGCCGAAGAAGAAGGCGGGTCGGGAGCCCGCCTCGTCGAAGTCCGGTCTTCCGTAGCACCAGCGTCCTCGCTTGTGCTACGCTGGGAGGGGCACAAGCGAGGACGCTGGTGCTACGGAAGACGCCGCCTCACGCCCCGGCCAGCCCGGGCCGCGGCTCCGCGTCCGCCGCCTCCTCCGCCGCCGCGTCCCGCAGCACCTGCTCCAGCTCCCCCAGGTACTCCCGGAACCGCTTCCGCCCGGCCGCCGTCAGCCGGCACGTGGTCAGCGGGCGGCGGCCGGAGAACCCCTTGGTGATCTTCACCAGCCCGTCCCCGGCGAGCACGTCCAGGTGCCGGCTCAGGTTCCCGTCGGTCAGGGTGCACAGCCGCACCAGGTCGCCGAACGACAGCCCGTCCCGGTGCCCGACCAGGGCGGTCAGGATGCCGAGCCGGGCCTTCTCGTGGAGCACCCGGTCCAGCCCGTCGTACGCGAACCGCCCGTCGGCCTCGTCAGTCATCACACCCCTCCTCGCCCAGACCCCGCCGGTCCCGCCACAGGACCAGCGCCGTCATCAGGTGACCGATCCCGAACACCCCGCCGACCGCCCACCCGGACGGCTCCTCCCCCGGGACCGCCCGGAGCAGGTGGAACGCCCCGGCGGCGACGTACCCCAGGCCGATCGGCCCGACCCCGTCCGGCAGGTGCGGGCGGGCGGCGACCAGCCCGAGGCCGAACAACAGGGCCCAGAACCCGGGCAGGTAGCCGACCCCGCCCGGCACCCGGGTGACGGCGGCGGTGACCACCGCCCCGGCCAGCAGCGCCGGCAGGAACTGGGCCGCCACCCGCCGGGTCCGCCGCCGCTCCAGCGCGTCCTCCCGGGTGGCGTAGGCGTGGGCGGTGGCGGCCGTCCCGAGCAGGGAGCAGCCGCCGGCCAGGATCGCCCAGTACCACACGAACCCGACCCCGACATCCGCCCCGGTGACGAGCGGCTGGGCCGCCGCCGCGGCCAGCCCGGCGACCCCCACCAGGGCGACGGTCGGGGCCCGGAACCCGCGGTACACCTCGGCCCGGGCGAGGTGGCCGTGGATCTGGTCGAGCCGGTCGAGGGCGTCGCGGACGCGCATGGGCCGCACCCGGGGTGGTGGTTGCGGGGGGAGTATACTTGGCGGAGTAAAGTCGGTCAAGGGGACGGCCCGTCACTTCCCGAGCAGGGCCTTGCTCTCCAGCGTGGGGCACCAGTGCCGCTCGATGTGCTCGACCACCAACTCCGTCCCCCGCTCGTGGGTGACGAACGGCCGCATCTTCGGGTTGTACATCGCGTCCGTCAGGTCCCGGACCAGGTACACGTCCTTCCCCCACCGGACCATCTGCTTGATCGCGAACGACCGCCTCAGGACGCACATGTTCGTGTGCACCCCCATCACCACCACCGCCGTCAGCCCCTTCTCCGCCATCAGCGAGAACACCTCCGCCCCCTTGTCGGTGACGTAGTCCTTGTCGGCGTCGACGGTGATCGCCGCGTGCTGCCGGGTCCACGCCTTGAAGAACTTCACCGGCTTCCCGTCGTCGCACCCGCCGTCCGAGTCGTCGATCGGCAGCGGCGGGTCGGGCAGCTCCCTGTCCTTCGGCGGGTCGACCATCTTCACCGCCAGCATCCGCTTTCGCGCCGGGTGATCCTTGTAGAAGTCCGTGCAGTCCGACGGGCAGTGCACGATCGTCATGCCGCGGTCCCGGCACGCCTTCAGGACCGGCTCGGCGGCCCTCGCCAGGTCGCCGCACCGGGCGGCCGCCGCCTTGCACCAGTGGTCGTCCCACATGTCGCACACCACCACCGCCGTCTTCGCCGGGTCGAGGGCGACCTTCAGGGCCGCCGCCACCTCCTTGTCCCGGGAGAGGTACCGGGTGACGCCGTTCTCCGTGACCGGCACCAACTCCTGGACCACGACCCGCTTCCGGGCCGGCACCTCCAGCTTCCCCGGGCCGTCGGTCGCCCACCCGCCGGCCGCCGCCCCGGCCAGCACCGCCCCCAGTACCGTCGCCCGCCCCATGACGCGCCCCCCGAGAAGGTTCCCGGCATGATACCCCGGCCGCCCCGGCCCGGGAACGAAAAGACCCCCGGCCGGGCGGCCGGGGGTCTGTTGTCGGGAGGGCGAGGCTCCTGCCGAGCCGTCTACCTCCGGCTCGGCAGGAGCCTCGCCCTCCCACTCCGGAGCGTCCCGCTCGCGGGTCAGTGGCAGCAGCCGCCGCCGATCCCGTGGCGGGCCGGGGCGTACCCGCACGGCGGCGGGCAGGGGGCCGGCGGGCACGGGGCCGGGACCGGGGTGTACACCGGGACCTTGACGGTCGTCTCGTACGGCACCAGCTTGCAGAACGTCTGCTTCACCGTGTCCTCGACCTGGACGCACTTCTTCACCACCCGGGTGCCGGTCTTCTCGACCTGCTTGTGGGTGACGACGTCGACCTCCTTCTCGACCGGGACGTAGAAGTGGACCGTCCGGGTGCCGCTCTTCTCGACCGGGACGCACTTGTGGACGAGCACCTCCTTGTCGACCATCACCGGGGTGACGACGCACACCTTGGCCGTCCCCTTGTGCTCGACCCGCTGCCAGGTGGTCACGTCCACCTCGACCTCGCGGTGGACCGCCTGCCGCTGCATCACCGTCCGGGTCACCACCTGCGGGCACGGGGTCTCGCACGGGGCCGGGCACGGCGGGCCGCAGTCGTCCTTCTTCTTCTTGCCGCACAGCCGGCCGAACAGCCCGCCGCGGGCCGGGGCGGCGCACGGGGCCGGGGCCGGGTGGACGACCTCGGTCACGCACACCGGGACGGTGACGTACTCGCACACCGTCTTCTTCACCTTGGTCACCACCGGGGTGTAGCTGTACGACACCGTCGGCACGTCCTTGTACTCGGTCTTGTACTCGCACACCTTGACCGTCTGCTTGACCGTGGTCGGCTCCATCACCGTCCACTTGTACGGCTCCTCCTTCGACTTCAGCTCCTGGACGGTGACCTTCTGCTTCCCGGGGACGGCGACGCACTCGAAGTACTTGAAGTCCTCCTTCACGTCGACCAGCTTGTTCACCATCACCTTCACGTCCTTCGTCTCCGTCTCGGTCTTGTACGCGGTCACCTTCTGGTCCACGTAGCTGACCGTGTACCCGCCGCACCCGCCGCCGAACCCGGCCGGGGTGTACCCGCCGGCGAACGCCGGGCCGCAGCAGTCGCCGCCGCGGTTCTTCTTCCCGCCGAACGCGGCGGCCTGCGGGGCGGCCGCCCACAGCAGCCCGCCGAGGGCGGCCAGGGCCAACATCCGTCGTTTCATGTTGCGAACTCCCAGGTGGGGGGTGGGGCGTCCGCCACGTCCGTTCGGCGGAGCAACCCGGACTCGCTCGGCAATCCCACGCGGCACGAATCAGATTGCCCAGACTACCCAGACACTACACGATGCTCGACAGGCTACTGGAGGTAAGCGGGGCAGGCAACACGGGCTACGCGTTCTGGGTGGATTTTCCCCGGTCGGTCCCGTGCGGTTGTAGCGGTTGCGACGGGTCGGGGTCTGGCCGCCCGGGGCACCCGGGGGTACGATGCCGTGCGAACCCCGTACCAGGCCGGCACCCCTCCCACGGATCGGAGAAAATGATGACGCTGCCCTCGCTCCGGAACGCCCTGCTCGCGGCCGCCGCGGTCGCCGCCGCGGCCCCCGGCCCGGCGGCCGACGACCGGAAGCCGGCGGACGACGGGTTCGTCCCGCTGTTCAACGGCAAGGACCTGTCCGGGTGGAAGATCCCGAACCCGCCGAGCGGCAACTTCAAGTCGGTGAGGGAGACGAAGAACGCGGACGGGAAGGTGGTGGCGTTCGTCGGCGAGGCGAAGGACGGGAAGGACGTCACCCTGTGGCAGGTGAAGGACGGCACGATCGTCGGCGGGGGGCCGGCGAGCCACATCTTCTCGGAGGTCGAGGCGGACGACTTCCACTACCGGGTGGAGGCGAAGATCAACGACAAGGGGAACAGCGGGCAGTACTTCCGGACGGCGTTCGGGCCCGGCTTCCCGAAGGGGTACGAGGCGCAGATCAACGCCACCGGCGGGGACAAGATCAAGACCGGGAGCCTGTACCTGCCGCAGGTCAAGGAGGTGCTCGTCCTGGACACCGCCCCGCACAAGCCGGACGAGTTCTTCGTGCAGGAGGTGATCGCGGTGGGCGACCACATCCGGATCCTGGTCAACGGCAAGCAGACGGTCGACTACAAGGACCCGAAGAAGACGTACACGAAGGGGCACTTCGCGCTGCAGGGCCACGACCCCGGCAGCGTGATGACGTTCAAGCGGGTCGAGTACAAGCCGCTGAAGAAGTGACGCCGGACCACGTTTAGCCGCGACGCGGAGTC
>PNKH01000066.1 GCA_013822345.1 Isosphaera sp. | reverse complement strand
CCGCTGGCCGGCAACCCGAACAACTTCGGGGCGACCGGCAAGAAGCCGACGCACCCCGAACTGCTCGACTGGCTGGCCGCCGAGTTCGTGACGAACGGGTGGTCGGTCAAAAAGCTCCAGCGGCTGATCCTCCTGTCCGATGTCTACCGACGGTCGTCCCGCCACCCGGACCCGAAGGCGGTCGCGGCGAAGGACCCGGCGGGGACGAGCTACGCCGTGTTCAAGCCCCGGCGGCTGGCGGCCGAGGAGTTGCGGGACGCCATGCTCGCCGCGTCCGGGGAACTGAACCGGGCCGTCGGCGGCATCCCGGTGCGGCCGGAGATCCACCCGGACGTGGCGTTCCAGCCGCGACAGGTGATGGGCACGTTCGCTCCGGCCTGGGAGCCGTCCTCGCTACCCGAGCAGCGGCACCGGCGGACCCTGTACGCGCTCAAGCTCCGTGGCGTCCGCGACCCGCTGTTGGAGGTGTTTAACGCCCCCGGCCCGGACCTGTCGTGCGAGGCCCGCGAGGTGTCCACGTCGCCCCGCAGGCGTTCGCCCTGTTCAACGGGGAGGCCACCCGTGCACGGGCGGTGGTGTTCGCCGCCCGGTTGCTGAAAGAGGCAAAGACGCCAGACGAGGCCGTGGCGTTGGCGTTCCGGCACGCCCTCGGCCGCACCCCCTCGAAGACCGAGGCCGACGCCTGCCTGGCCCACTGGCGGGCCATGACGGAGAGGCACACGGGCCGGGCGGTCGCGAAGCCGCGGCGGCCGACGAGTGTGACTCGGAACGTGGTCGAGGAGAACACCGGGGAGGCGTACACCTTCACCGAACACCTCCCGGCCGCGGCCGACTTCGTCCCGGACCTGCACCCGGCGGACGCGACGGCGGAGGTCCGCGGGCTGATGGAAGTGTGCCTGGTTCTGTTTAACGGCAACGAGTTCTCTTACCTCGACTGAGGAACCGTCATGCTGACACGCCGTGAAGCGCTGTACGGCCTGGGGACCTCGCTCGGGAGCGTGGCGTTCTCCGCCCTGCTGGCCGCCGACGAGAAGCGGCCGGCCGGCCCGCTCGGCCCGAGGAAGCCGCACGCCCCGGCCAAGGCGAGGGCGTGCATCTTCCTGATGATGGAGGGCGGGCCGAGCCACATCGACACGTTCGACCCGAAGCCGAAGCTCGCCGACCTCCATCTGAAGGAGTTCACCCGCGCCGACAAGACGCAGTCGGCCATGGCGAGCGGGAAGCGGTACTACGTCGCCAGCCCGTTCAAGTTCCGTAAAGCCGTGACGTGCGGGGCGGACATGGCGGCGAACTGGGTGCATCTCGCCGGGGTGGCCGACGACCTGTGCTTCTACCGCGGGTGTCAGGTGGACTCGGTCAACCACCCGACGGCCATGTACCAGATGAACACCGGCAGCCGGTTCGGTGGCGACCCGGCGGTCGGATCGTGGGTCACCTACGGGCTCGGGACTGAGAATCAGAACCTGCCGGGGTTCGTGGTGCTCCCGGAGGCGAGCTACCCGCAGGGCGGGGCCGCGAACTGGGGGAACGGGTTCCTCCCGGCTGACTTCCAGGGCACCCCGCTGCGGGCCAAGGGGGCGCCGGTCCTCGACCTTTCTCCCGCCTACGGCGAATCCCGCGACCACCAGCGGGCCAACCTCGACCTGCTCGCGGAGCTGAACGGTGCCCACGCGGCCGACCGCCCCGGCCGCGATGACCTCGCGGCCCGGATGCAGAGTTACGAGCTGGCGTTCCGGTCACCAGAAAGACGACACCGACACACGGAACGACAATGACCCGTGACGCACGACTGCCGCCGCTGAGCCGCGTCGAGTTCTACCGCCTCCGCGAAGGCGAGTTGGTTTGCGCGCTCGCCCAAGCCGTAGCCCGGCACGGCCAACATTCTCCCGACAGAACGGTGACAGCGGACCACCGAGCCCTACTCGCCTGGGCCAGGCTGTCGGCGGACGTGCCCAACGGGGGATTCGCCCAGTTCTTCTACAACCACCGCGGCGACGCCGGCGTGGAAGAACTGGCCCGACTGCTGGACTCGATCGACGTGCCCAAGGCCGGCGCCCTGTTGCGGGACGCGGCCGCGATCTACCGGCGGCACCAGTCGGCGTTTCGCGTGGACAGTCCCTGGGACGGACTGTTCGGCAGCATCAAGGAGTTCGAGAAGCTTGACCGGGCCTTCACGAACCTCCTGCTCCGCGGCAACCGGGCCCTGGAGAGGTGGATCAGGTCGCACATCGGAGAGCTGGCGACCGACGAGGCCGGCAACCCCATTGACGTGCGGTTCACCGGAGGAGTTGAGATCCTGCAGCCCAACGGGTTGGTGGGTGAGTACCTCGAAGTGAAGAACGGAAAGCCCAGCGGCGCCTACCGCGAGTTCTTCGACGACGGCACAGTCCGGAAGGTGGTGTTTTACCGAGCGGGAAAGATCACCAGCGACTTCTGGCCCGACGGACAACTCAAGCGGAAGGAGTTTAAGCGTGGCCCGCACACCGTCATCGAATGGTACCACCCCGGCGGAGGGCTGCAGAAGCGCTACGTCAGGGACAAGGACGGTCACGCCGCCGAGCCCGTCCGGCTGTACCACGAGAACGGGAACTTGGCCGAGGAACTCCACACGGTCGGAGGCAGGAAGAGCGGCCCGTGGCTCAAGTTCTTCGACGACGGGTCGCCGCGGCTCCAAGCCGAGTTCCGCCCCGTCGAGAAGCTGGTCGTCCGCAACGCGTGGGCGGCGGACCGGACGCAGGTCGTGAAGGACGGGGCGGGAGTCTTCCACGACGACGGGCGCGGCATCGACTGGGCGTACTCCGTTTTCTTCGAGCACAGCTGGCAGCACGACCGGGAGTTGAAGGGGGCGGGGTTCCGCACGGCAAGACGACGACGTACCACGACGGGGTGCTGTGGAGCGTTTCGCTCTACGCGAACGGTGTGCAGGAAGGAGAATCGACCCTGTACTGGGACAACGGCCGCGTCCGCTCCGTCGCGAGAATCGTCGGCGGGCGAACGGTCGAATCCAGAACGTTCCCGAAGTTCGACCGGCCCGTCCCGGCGGTCGTGCTCCGCGTCGAAGCGGACGAGAAACTCTACACGGCCTGGGACCACGTCCAGGTGGACGAGTACCCGCGCGTTCTCAACCTCTACGAAGTCCAAGGGCGACTACCCGTGCCGGACTTCCTGCGCGGCGTTCACGAGCGGTACCTGACGAACAGGACCGCGTCCGAGTACGAGGATTGCAGCACGTTCAACGACGGCATCGCCTACTTTCTGACGGTCGGTGAGACAGGTGAAGTACTGGGCGCGACGGCGAACGGCAGCGGAGTCTATTCCGGCGGTGACTGGGACACATACCCGCCACTGTTGCGGCAGCTACGGTTCACGCCCGGGCGCGTCCGCGGCCGCACCGTCGAGTGCCGCGTGCTGGCCCGCGTCGATCACACGTTCGTCGAGGGTGAAGCGGGTTGAGCACACAGGCGGCCGCGACGCCCCCCGGAAACGCGGAAGGCCCACCCGGGTGTCGGGTGGGCCTTCGGGTTGGCTCGCCGCCGGAGGCGGGACGGATGGGGGTGCCCTGAGCCGCACCCTCCAATACTTATGGCTGCTTCCTTCCGGACCTGACCAGGTTCATACCTTCAGGTCGGTCAGGCCCCCACCCGTCTCGCCCCCGGCGGTTCTGTTCGGTTACCACCCCCTCCGGGTCACTTCGGCTTCGGGTTGCCCCGGGCGAAGATGCTCGCCACGAAGTTCAGCACGTCGGTGGCACTCGACTCATTATACCCGTAGTTCCGGATCAGGCGACTCTTCACCACGTCGATTTTCTCCTGCGTCGCCTTGTCCACCACGTTCGACACCAGGCTGCTCAGCTTGATCGTGTCCTTCTGGTCCTCGAACAGCTTCAGCTCCAGCGCCTTCTGCAGCCGCTCGTTCGTCCGGTAGTCGAACTTCTTCCCGTCGATCGCCAGCGCCCCGATGTAGTTCATGATCTCCCGGCGGAAGTCGTCCTTCCGGCCCTCCGGGATGTCGATCTTCTCCTCGACGCTCCGCATCAGCCGCTCGTCCGGCTCCTCGTTCGCCCCGGTGAACTTGTTCCGCACCTTCTCCCGCAGGGTGTACGACCGGACGTTGTCGATGTAGTTGCCGCACAGCCGGGTCAGGGCGTCCTCGTCCGCCGCGATCGCCCGCTGCACCTCGTTCTTGACGATGTCCTCGTACTCCTCCCGGACCACCGCCAGCAGCTCCTTGAAGTGCCGGTACTGGTCCTCGTCCTTGATCAGCGAGTGGTGCCGCAGCCCGGCCTCGAGCTGGGTCATCACCATGAACGGGTTGATGTTGTCCTCGTCCGGGTGCATCACCAGGGCGTTCGAGATCTTGTCCTGGATGTACCGCGGGCTGATCCCCGTCATCCCCTCGTTCACCGCGTCCCGCTTCAGCTCGATGACGTTGTCCTCGGTGAACCCCGGCAGCGTCTTCCCGTTGTACAGCTTCATCTTCTGCAGGACCGACAGCGAGGCGTGCTTCGGCGGGGCCAGGCGGGTGAGCACCGCCCACATCGCCGCCACCTCCACCGTGTGCGGGGCGATGTGCTTGCCCCGCACCTTCTCCGGGCTGTAGTCCTTCTCGTAGATCTTCACCTCGTCCCGCAGCCGGGTGACGTACGGGATGTCGATCTTCACCGTCCGGTCCCGCAGGGCCTCCATGAACTCGTTCGACTGCAGCCGGCGGTACTCCGGCTCGTTCGTGTGCCCCAGGATGACCTCGTCGATGTCCGTCTGGGCGAACTTCTTCGGCTTGATCTTGTGCTCCTGGCTCGCCCCGAGCAGGTCGTACAGGAACGCCACGTCCAGCTTGAGCACCTCGATGAACTCGACGATCCCGCGGTTGGCGATGTTCAGCTCGCCGTCGAAGTTGAACGCCCGCGGGTCCGAGTCCGACCCGTACTCGGCGATCTTCCGGTAGTTGATGTCCCCGGTCAGCTCGGTCGAGTCCTGGTTCTTCTCGTCCTTCGGCTGGAAGGTGCCGATCCCGATCCGGTCCTTCTCGGAGAGCACCAGCCGGTACACCCGCACCTCGTGGTCGAGCATCTTCAGCCAGTCGCCGTCGTACTTGGCCAGCCGGGTCTTGTACTCGTACCGGCTGAACGGGCTGAGGTCGCCCTTGATCGTGATCCCGTACGGGTACGGCTTCTTGCAGTTCTCGTTCAGCTGGGCGAGGACCGCGGCCCGGTGCTCCTCCGGCACCAGCTGCAGCGGCTCGCCGTGCATCGGGTCCTTCGCCCAGGTGCCGTCCCCGTTCTTCCAGGAGAAGCTGAACAGCATCCCGGCGTCGGACCGGCAGTACTCCTCCAGGCCCTTCTTCAGCAGCCGGGCGATGGTGGACTTGGCGCTGCCGACCGGGCCGTGCAGCAGGATCACGCGGCGCTCGGTGCCGTACCCGAGGGCGGCGCTCTTGAACGTGTTCACCAGCTGCATCAGCGGGCGGTCGAGGCCGTAGATCCCGTCCCCGTGGCGGGTGGCGAAGTCGGTGAAGAACTTGAACCGGGTGACCCGGTCCTTGTTCTCGTACACGTCGTCGGTGCCGTGCGACAGGATCATGTCGTACAGCCGCTGGTACGCCGTCCGGGTGACCCCGGGGGTCTCCAGAACGGTGTTCAGGTAGTCGGCGAACGACCCCTCCCAGTGGAGCTTCTTGTACTCGGTGGTGTCGAGTCGGGAGCGCAGGCCGTCCAGGATCGCCGTGGCGGTGGCCATGGGTGGTTGTGTCCTCCGGGGGGCGGCGCGGTGGGGAGCGCCTGGCCGGGCGGCCGCCGGGCGACGCGGGGAAGGGGGCGGCGGACGGGCCGCACCAGACTAGCGTGTCGCCCCGGCGGGTTCAAGTACCGGAAAAGGACGGCGGACCCCACGGGGGTCCGCAGTGCGCCCATTCTACCCCGGCCGCCGGCCGCCCACCAAGGGGAGATGGCCGGCGGCCGGGGACTTGCGCCGGTGGGCGAGGCACTCCTGCCTCGCTCTTTGCGGGGCGAGGCAGGAGTGCCTCGCCCACCGGTCGGTCAGATCCCGATCTTCTTGCGGACGGCGTCGACCACGCCCCCGCCCCCGCCGCCGGCCAGGGCGGCGGTGATCTGCTCGCCGATCCCCGGCACCTTCGTCTTGATGAACTCCATCACGCTGTTCACCGCGCTCTTCGCCTGGTCCGGGTTGATCCCGGCCTTCTCGCTCACCGTCTTGATCAGCTCGTCCACGGGACACCTCCTGGGGGAAGGACGAAGCCCTTGCTCGCGCCGCGGGCTTGTCGGTCACTCCCTCGCCGCGAACTGCCCGAACCGCTTCGACGCGGTCGCCACCGGCTTCCCGTCCTTGTCCAACACCACCACGTAGGCGGCGGCCCCGGGCGTGTCCTCGACCAGCCGGAACGCCTTCTCCGGCGGCAGCACGCTCACCGCCTTGGTCATGCTGTCGGCGGTGGTCCCGTCCGCCGCGATCACGGTCACGCTCCGCCGGCCGGTCAGCCCCAGGCCGGTCTTCGGGTCGAGGACGTGCGAGTACCGCACCCCATTGATAACCACGAACTGCTCCAGATCTCCAGACGTCGAGACGGAGGCGTTCGCCAGGTGCAACGTCCGCGGCTTCTGGCCCTTGGCGATCGGGGCGATGTCCACGACCCACGCGGCCTTCCCGGGGGGCGGGTCGCCGCAGGTGATGTCCCCGGCCGCCGCCACCAGCGCCGACTTGATCCCGAACTTCTCCCGGAGCAGCTTCAGCACCTGGTCGGCGGCGTACCCCTTGGCGATCCCGCCGAGGTCGAGCTGCATCCCCGGGGTGGTCAGCCGGACCGTCTTCTTCGCCGGGTCGAGCTTCACCTTCTCCCACCCGACCTTCGCCCGGGCGGCGGCGAACTCCTTCGGGTCGGGCAGCTCCTGCGTCCGCCGGGCGTGCCGCCACAGTTGTACCACCGGACCCACCGTCACATCAAACGCCCCGTCCGACTTCTTCGACATTTCTTCCGCCCGCGACAGGACGGCGAACAGGTCGTCGCTCGCCGCCACCGGCTCCCCGACCTCGGTCGCGAACCGCTTGCAGAGTTGCATCAGCTCGCTGGTCTGCTTGTAGTCGCTCATCATCCCGTCGAGGTCGGCGACCCGGGCGAACGCGGCCGCCGCCGCCTTCTTCGCCGTGTCCGCGTCGGCGTACAGCACGACCCGGAACGACGTCCCCATGTGCTTCGACTCGAACTCGTGGCGGTCCGGGTCCGGCCGCTCGCCGGGGAGTGGCGTACAATGCCCGAACCCGCCCGCCAGCACGACCAGGCCGAACATGGCCAATCCCCGCCCCGGTTGTTGACACCGCCCCCGCCGTAGGAGAATCTAGCAGACATGCCCCGCCGCCGCACCACCGCCCTGCTCCTGTTCGCCGCCCTCCCGGCGGTGGCCGCCGGCCTCACGGCCGCGGACCCGAAGCCGGCCGGCCCCGGGATGCCGGAGCCGGGGAAGAACTTCGTCCAGAAGGTGGACGGGTTCAAGACGGTGACCGTGGACGCCCAGGCGAAGCCGCCGAAGACCCGCCGGGAGGACATGGCCGGGAAGTTCGAGATGGTCTACATCCCCGGCGGGGAGGTGACGGTCGGCAGCCCGGAGGCCGAGGCCGGCCGGCAGCCGAACGAAGGGCCGCAGTACAAGGCCAAGGTCGGGGCGTTCTGGATGCAGAAGTTCGAGGTGACGTGGAACGACTGGGACGTGTTCTGGTACGACGAGAACTTCCTGAAGGCGGACGCGACGGCGGCCAAGAAGCTCGGCCCGGACGCCGTCACCCGCCCGACCAACACGTTCCTGGACGAGACGTACGACCACGGCCGGGACGGCCACCCGGCCCTGAGCATGACCCACCACGCGGCCATGATGTACTGCGAGTGGCTGCGGACGAAGACCGGGCGGAAGTACCGGCTGCCGACCGAGGCGGAGTGGGAGTACGCGGCCCGGGCCGGTAAGGGCGACCAGGCGTACTTCTTCGGTGACGACCCGGAGAAGCTCGGGGAGTACGCGTGGTTCAAGGACAACTCGCGCGACGAGGAGAACTTCCCGGAGCTGGTGAAGGGCTGCACCCACAAGGTCGGGACGAAGAAGGCGAACCCGTTCGGGATCCACGACCTGTACGGGAACGTCTGGGAGTGGTGCCTGGACCAGTACGACGAGAAGGCGTACGACCGGCGGGCGAAGAACCCGCTGAACCTCCGCCCGGTGGACGTGCCGACGGCCGAGAAGTGGTCGCACGTGGTCCGCGGCGGGTCGTGGGCGGACAAGGCGGAGAAGCTCCGCAGCGCCAGCCGGCGGGTGTCCCGGTCGGACCCGAAGGGGGAGGACTGGCAGAAGCACGACCCGCAGGAGCCGCGGAGCATCTGGTGGCACACCCGGATGGACGTGATCGGGTTCCGGGTGGTGCTGGCCGAGGACGAGCAGCCGGACCTCGCCGGGCTGAAGCCGAAGGTGGTGAAGAAGAGCGAGTGAGGCGGCCGGGGTGAGCCGGCCCGGGGTTTAAGGCTGCGTGGCGCCCCTCACCCGGCTCCGGCGAAGCGCCGGAGCCGACCTCTCCCCGGCGGGGAGAGGTGGGGCCGTGCGGCCCTTCGACAGGCCACCGAGCCGGAGAGCTTGTGAGAAGACCGGTGGCCCCCACCTCTCCCCGCCGGGGAGAGGTCGCCGGCGCTTCGCCGGCGGGTGAGGGGCGCCACCTGCGGAGAATCCCGGGGGCCGACCCCGCCCGGCGGCCCCGAGCCCGCGTCGCCCCCGTCGTACCGCGTACCATCCCCGACCCGGTCTCGCGCCGGGTCACCCTTTCCGACCGAGGACGTTTCATGTCGAGTCGTCGTACCTTCCTGAAGACCAGCGCCGCCGCCGGGGCGGTGGTGGCCACCTCCGGGGCGGGCCTGTTCGCCGCCGGGAACGAGACGATCAAGGTCGGGCTGATCGGGTGCGGCGGCCGCGGCAAGGGGGCCGTCGAGGACATCCTGGTCGCCGAGGGGAAGATCAACGGGAAGAACCCGAAGGTCGATGTCGTGGCCGTCGGGGACGTGTTCAAGCACCAGGCCGAGGGCGCGGTCAAGGCGTTCAAGTCGGAGAACCCGAAGAGCAAGTACTTCCCGTACCGGGCCCAGATCAAGGTCACCCCGGAGACGACGTTCGACGGCCTCGACGCGTACCAGAAGGTGCTGAACGCCGGGGTCGACCTGGTGATCCTGGCCACCCCGCCCGGGTTCCGCCCGACCCACCTCGAGGCGGCGGTGAAGGCCGGGAAGCACGTCTTCTGCGAGAAGCCGGTGGCGGTCGACGCGGCCGGGGCGCGGAAGGTGTACGCCCTGGAGGAGGAGTCGAAGAAGCGGAACATCGCGATCGTCGCCGGGACCCAGCGGCGGCACCAGAAGGGGTACCTGGAGGCGGTCGGGAAGATCCACGCCGGGGCGATCGGGGACGTCGTCTCGGCCCGGTGCTCGTGGAACGGCCAGGGGATCTGGTTCCGGGACCGGGAGCCGGGGATGTCGGACGCCGCGTACCAGATGAACAACTGGTACCACTTCCTGTGGGTCTGCGGGGACCACATCGTGGAGCAGCACGTCCACAACCTGGACGTGATCAACTGGGTGATGAACGACCGCCCGGTCAGTGCCGTCGGGATGGGCGGGCGGGCGAACCGGCCGGCCGGGGAGCCGGCGGTGGCCGGGAACATCTGGGACCACTACGCGGTCGAGTACGAGTACAAGAACGGGGTGAAGCTGTACTCGTACTGCCGGCACATCCCCGGGGACAACGACATCTCCGAGGCGGTGGTCGGGACGAAGGGCCGGGCCAGCCTGCGGGACGGGGCGTGGACGGTCGGCGGCCAGCCGGGCGGGGAGGACGACGTCCGGGCCTACGTCCAGGAGCACATCGACCTCTTGAACAGCATCCGGGCCGGGAAGCCGCTGAACGAGCTGCGGGCGGTGACCGACTCGACGTTCACCGCCGTCCTCGGGCGGAACGCGTCGTTCGCCTGCAAGAAGCTGAAGTGGGACGACGCCCTGAAGGCGAACGAGGACCTGATGCCGAAGAACCTGGCGATGGACTCGAAGATCGCGGTCGCCCCGGCCCCGACCCCCGGGTCGTGGCGGCTCCCGCCGGCCGCCGGCTGACGCGACAACCCGGTTAGCGACGCGTCGCAGACGCGTCTGCGACGCGTCGCTAACCAGGCCGCTCTTCGTCCCGGAACGGCCTCCCCGCCCGGTACATCTCCAATCGCCCCTCGTACCCCGCCCGGGCGTCCGGCGGCGCCAGCCCGACCGCCTTTTCCTGCCACCGGGCGGCGTCCTCGAACCGCCCGGCCTCGGCGTACGCCGCCGCCAGTGTGTCGACGTACCCGGCCACCTGGTAGTCGGTCAGCTCGCACGCCCGGGTCGCCGCCCGCAGCGCCGCCGCGGCGTCCCGCACCTCGTCGACCGGGCACGTCGCCCACAGCCACGCCAGGTGGTTGAGCGTCGCCGCGTCGTCCTGGTCCAACTCGTGCGCCGCCTCGTAATCGGCGAGCGCCGCCCGGTAGTCCCCGAGCCGGTAGTGGACCGACGCCCGCAGGCTCAGGGCCGCGTCCGACTTCGGGGTCCGCTCGACCGCCGCGGTCGCGTCCGCCAGCGCCGCCGCCAGGTCGCCCGCCCGCCGGTGGGCCAGGGCCCGGGCGAAGTACGCCCGCCCGCCCTCCGGCCGCAGCCGGATCGCCTCGGTGGAGTCCGCGACCGCCCGGTCCGCCTCGCCGAGTTCGTGGTACGCGTACCCGCGCTGGACGTACCCGGCCGGGTCGTCGGGGGCGAGCCGGATGGCCTCGGCGAAGTCGGCGGCGGCGGCCGCGAAGTCCTTGGTCCGGACGTGCGACAGCCCGCGGTTGAACACCGGGGCGGCGTCCGCCGGGTCGAGCCGGACGGCGGCGGTGAAGTCGGCGACGGCCTTGTCGTGCCGGCCGAGGTCGGCGTAGCTCACCCCGCGCAGGTTGAGCGCCGCGACGTGCCGCGGGTCGAACCGGAGCACCCAGGTGAAGTCGGCGACGGCCCGCTCGTGGTCGCCCCGCTCGGCCCACAGCCGGGCGCGGTGCCAGAACGCGTCGCCGGCGTCCGGCTGGAGTCGGAGGGCGGTGGTCAGGTCGGCGAGCGCCTCGTCGGCCCGGCCGAGGGCTTCGAGCGACAGGGCGCGGTAGGTGTACGCCCGGGCGTGGCGGGGGTTGAGCCGCAGGGCGGCGGTGTAGTCGGCCGCGGCCTCCTCGTGCCGCTCCTGGGCGGACAGGGCGTTCGCCCGGTTGAAGTACGTCCGGAAGGTGTCCGGCGCGAGCCTCAGCGCGGCCTCGAAGTCGGCGTAGGCGGCGGCGTAGTCCCGCCGCCGGCTGTGGACCGCGGCCCGGCCGTTGAGCGGGTCCGGGTCGTCGGGGGCGAGCTCGATCGCCCGGGTGAAGTCCGGGACGGCGGCGTCGAGGTCGCCGGCGTCGGCGCGGGCGGTGGCCCGGTTGTGGTACGCGGCGGCGAACTCCGGCCGCAGCTCGATCGCCCGGGTGTAGTCGGCGACGGCGTCGGCGTACCGGCCGGCGGCGGCGTGGGCGTTCCCGCGGTGGAAGACCAAGTCGGGGTCGAGCGGGTCGATCTCGGCGGCCGCCCCGAACGCCTCGGCCGCCCGGTCGTACTCCCCGCGGCGGACGTACGCCTGCCCGCGGCGGAACAGGGCGGCCGGGTCCGGCGGCGGGTGCGACATGCGGGGATTCTACTCCGGGCGAACCGCGCCCGTCAGGGAGCGGGTGACCACCTCACCCGCTCCCTGACGGGCGCGGTTCGACCGGCCACCCCCTCGCCGCGCGCCGGGCGGTCGGGTATCATCGGTCGCATCCCGCCCCGCCGCCCCCTCCCGAGGTCCCGCATGTCCCGCCGCCGTCCGTCCCGGGTGGCCGCGCTCGCCGGGTTCGCCGCCGGCCTGTCCGCGGTCGTCTTCCTGTCCGCCGACGTCCGCCAGGCCCGCAGCCAGCCGAAGCAGCCGGCCATCCTCCCGGCCCCGCAGGCCCCGACCCTCACCTCCCCGGCCAACCTCGGGGCGAAGCCGGGCGAGGCGGTCGAGCTCGCCCTCACCGGCACCAACCTCGCCGACCCCGTCGCCGTGTTCCTGAGCTGCCCGGGGAAGGCGACGATCCCGACCGACAACAAGAACGGCACCGACGCGGCGAAGCTGCGGGTGAAGGTCGAGCTGCCGGCCGACTGCCCGCCGGGGCTGCACGCCGTCCGGGTCGCCACCAGGAACGGCGTCTCGAACTTCCGCCCGTTCGTCGTCGACACCCTGCCGGTGGTCGCCGAGACCGACGCGAACCGGACGAAGGACGCGGCCCAGCCGGTGCCGCTGCCGGCGGTCGTGACCGGGCGGGCGGACGCCGAGGCGAGCGACTTCTTCAAGGTGAAGGCGGCCGCCGGGCAGACGCTGACGTTCGAGGTGCTGGCCCGGCGGATCGGCTCGCCGCTCGACCCGATCGTGGTGCTGCACGACGCGAAGACGAAGCGCGAGCTGATCGACCTGTACGCCGACGACACCCCCGGGCTGCAGGCCGACTGCCGGCTGACGCACACGTTCAAGGACGGCGGCGAGTTCCTGGTCGAGGTGCGCGACACGACGTACCGCGGCGGGGCGGACTTCTTCTACCGGCTGCGGGTCGGCGAGTTCCCCGGGGCGACGACCGCGTTCCCGGTGGCGGCCCAGCGCGGCCAGGCGGCGAAGATCGGGTTCGCCGGGCCGGGCGCCGCCGACCTCCCGCCGGTGGACGTGAAGGCCCCGGCCGACCCCGGGGTGGCGGCGGTGTACGTCGCCCCGAAGCGGGCCGCGGGCGTCGCCGGGTGGCCGGTGCCGGTGCGGCTGAGCGACTGGCCGGAGGCGGCGGAGCATGAGCCGAACAACGACGCGAAGGCGGCGAATCCGCTGCCGGTGCCGGGCGGGGTGTCGGGGCGGTTCGAGAAGGCCGGGGACGTGGACTGCTTCGCGGTGGCCTGCAAGAAGGGGTTGAAGTACGCGGCCGCGGCGACCACGTTCGAGCTGAACTCGCCGGCCGAGGTACTCGTCCGGGTGCTCGACCCGAAGGGGGCGGAGGTGGCCCGGAGCGACCCGAAGCAGCCGGCCGCGCGGGCCGAGTTCACCCCGGCCGCGGACGGGGTGTACACGGTCGCCTGCGAGCACCTGAACTACCTGTCCGGGCCGAACGAGGTGTACCACCTGGCGGTGACCCCGGCCGGGCCGGACGTGGCGGTGGCGCTGGCCCTCGACCGGTGCGAGGCGCCGGCCGGCGGCGGGACGGCGGTGCTGGCGACGGTGACCCGGCTGAACGGGTACGCCGGGCCGGTGGAGTTGAGCATCGCCGGCGGGGACGCCCTGGGGGGAAAGGCGACGCTCCCGGCCGGGCAGGCGTTCACGTTCGTGCCGCTGCTGGCGAAGGAGGGGACGAAGCCGGGGGCGTACCCGTACCGGGTGAAGGCGACGATCCCCGGGGCGGACGGGAAGGAGGTGGTGCGGTTCGGGACACTGCTCGACCCGGTGAAGGCGGCGCTCGGGGGGATGCCGAACCCGCCGGCGGAGCTGCTGACCGGGTGCGCGGCGGCGGTGGTGGAGGCGCCGGCGTTCGCGCTGACGCTGACGGCCGACCCGGCCTCGGTCGAGAAGGGGAAGGCGGGGAAGGTGGTGTTCGAGGCGACCCGGGAGAAGGCGGCGGACGGGGACATCGTCGTCGCGGCGCTGTCATTGCCGGCGAACGTGACGGCGACCCCGAAGCCGATCGCGAAGGGGCAGACGAAGGGGGAGGCGGCGGTGGCGGTGGCTCCGGCGGCCGCCGCCGGCCCGGTCCCGCTGGTGTTCCGGGCGACGACGAAGGTCGGCGGGAAGGACTACGCGGTGACCCCGCCGCCGGTCGTGATCGAGGTGACCGAGCCGAAGAAGGCCGAGGCGAAGAAGGAGGAGCCGAAGAAGGACAAGAAGTAACCGCGGTCAGCGGTCGAGCCGGTCGGCGACGTACCCTTCGAGTTGGGCGAGGTACCGGCCGACGAGGAGGGAGGTCACCTGTTCCGGTTGGAACTGGTCGAAGAAGTCCGCCCGGGACTGGTACCGGGCGAGCCAGGCGGCGTTCTGGAGCTGGTGGTACGCGGTGTGGACATCCGGGTGGAACTCCCGGACGTGGGCCAGCCGGTCCTCTTGCCCGGTGCTGTGCCCGTGGCCGGCGGACGCCCGGAGGCGCTCCACAAGGTGGACGGCGGTGTAGAACGCCGCGACGACCACCCAGTCCGGGAAGTCGTCGCGGGAGATGGTGTCGAGGAACCGGCGGTTACTCTCCGCCTTCCGCCGGTGCTGGTCCGCGGTCGGCATACACCTCCAGCGCCCCTTCGGGGCTGAAGAAGGTTTCCTGGGTGGCCGGGTCGGTGGCGGGGAGTTGCGACACCCCGACCCGCCAGCCGGCCCGGGCCAACTCCCGCTCCAGAGCCGCCATCTCCTCCCCGAGTGCGAAGTCGTACGCCGGGCTGTTGGTGACCGCGAACACCTGGAGGTGTCCGACCGGCAGGGGGAGGTAGCACGCCCGGATCTTACCGGCCCGGGCCTTGCACCAGGAATGGAGCGGGACCAGTAACTCCGACTCGAACTGCCGGACCCGCTGGTCCACCCGCACCGCTTCCCGGCACGCCTCGGCCGCACGAGTCGCGCTGATCAGGAAGATGTACCGGTCCTTCGGGGTGACGATCACCTCGCCGTCGGTGAAGTGCAGCCGGGCGTACCTCCGCCGGGTGGCGCTGGCGTCGGCCATCGTCAGACCTCCGGTCGGGTGGGTAGCGGGTCGGGGCCCGGGCGAGGTGTAGACACGGTGTACACACCGGATTCTATACCAAATCCGGAACGCCCAACAACGCCGGGACGTGGTGCCGGGTTGTGGCGGCCGCGCGGAGGCGATCCCATGAACCTGTTCGAGAAGTTTTCGGCCGGGCTGCCGCTGGCCGAGTTCCTGGCGAGGTACGGGTCCGACGCCGACCGGGCGAAGTGGCAGCGGGCCGCCGACCAGACCCGCCTCACCGACGCCCAGCGGCAGCTCCTCGGCAAGTTCACCCGCCGGACGAACGTCCTCGTCCTGGCCGGGGCGTGGTGCGGGGACTGCGCGTCGCAGTGCCCGGCGTTCGAGCGGTTCGCCGAGGCCGCCCCGGTGGTCGTCACCCGGTACCTCGACCGGGACGAGCACGCCGACGTGCAGGCCGAGCTGAAGATCAACGGCGGGAACCGCGTCCCGGTCGCGGTGTTCTTCTCCGAGGACGGGCATGAGGTCGCCCGGTACGGCGAGCGGACCCTGGCCAAGTACCGGGAGCTGGTCGAACGGCTGACCGGGGAGGGGTGCGCGACCGGGCTGGTGAAGGCGGACGACCCGGTCCAGGTGCGGGCGGTGCAGGACTGGCTCGACGAGTTCGAGCGGGTGCAGTGGATCCTGCGGCTGTCGCCCCGACTGCGGAAGATCCACGGCGACTGACGGCCGACCCGTAGGGTGCGTCGGGACCGTCACTTCCGCGGCGGGCCGAGGAGGGCGTCGGCGTCCTTCGGGTTCTGTTGCACGTGGTTCGCCATCCCGCCGAAGAAGTCCAGCAGCTGCCCGGCCGCGTCCTCGGCCAGCTTCGGGGCCTGCGGCCCGAGCGCCCGCAGGGCCAGGTTCGCCGCCCGGCTGTCGCTGTGCAGGTACGCCTGGGCGCTCGGGGCGAACACCGCCACCCCGTCCTTCTCCGCCTTCCGCGGGTGACTCACCACGATCACCCCCTGCACCGGGATCGCCGGCGCCAGCCGCCCGGCCTTCACCTTCCCGGTCGCGTACCACACCCGCCCGTCCGGGAACGTCCCGACCGTCTGCCACACCACCTCGCTCCCGTTCTCGTCCGTCCACGCGAACCGCCCGCCGCCCAGGTCGGTGATGGTGATCGCCGGCACCTTCAGCCGCTGCCACGCCAGCGCCACCCGGTCCGGGTGGTCGAACAGCCACTCGTACACCGCCACCGTGCACACCACCGGCTCCCCGGCCGCCCGGGTGGTGATCGTCGGCTGCCGCACCACCGCCGTCACCGCGTCCCGGAACTCCGGCCGGACCGAGTCGGCGAGGGTCGGCCTGGCCGCCGGGGCGACCGCCGCGGGCGCCGGCATCGCCGGGGCGGGCGGGCCCGCGTGCGCCCCCGCCGCCCCGACCGCACCACCCAAGAGCACCCCGAGTGCCCGGCTCGCCCGGCTCATGATGGTTCCCTCGCCCGTGAGGACCGCCCCGTCCTGATCGAACCGCCGGCCCCGCCGGCATGAGCGATTCCGGTTGCCCTTGCCCCGCCCGCGCCGCCCGGGTTAGCCTCCCCCGCTGTACGTTCGCACGGAGGGGCGGGGTCATGGCGCGGAAGTGGGTGCTCCGGGTCGGGCTGGGCGTCCTGGCGGTCGGGGCGGCCGCGGGGGCCTGGGCGTGGACGAACGCCGCCGAGCTGAAGGCCGGGTTCGCCGCCCGTAGCCTCCGGTCGGCCGCCACCGACGCCGACCGGGCGGCCGCCGCCGACCGCCTCGCCGCCCTCGGCGACCCCGGCCTGGACCGCCTGGTCGGGTTCGTCCGCGGCGGCGACGAGCCGACCCGGGCGGCCGCGGCAGCGGCGGTCGGGCGGGTGCTGACCGGAATACCCGACGGCGACCCGCGGGCGGACGCCGTCGCCGGCCGGCTGCTCGACGCGTTCGACGGGTGCGACGACGGCGGGCGGCGGGCGGTGCTCGAACTCCTGCCGCTGGTGCTCACCAAGACCGGGGCGGCGCACGCCGACCGGTGCCGGGCGGCGGTCGCGGCCGGGCTGCGGACGGCGGACCCGGCGGTCCGGGTGCTGACCGCCCGGGTGGCCATCCACCCGGACGTGCGGATGCGGCCGGAGGTGCTGCCGCTGCTGGCCGCCCCGGAGGCGGAGGTGCGGCGGGCGGCCCTGTTCGCGGTCGCGGCGTCCGGGGAGGAGCAGCTGGTCGCCGACGAGGACCTGTTCCGGTACCTGCACGACCCGGACGCCGGGGTCCGCCAAGTGTGCCGGGACGTGCTGGTCGGCCGGGACCGGTCGGCGGCCGACATCGACCTCGGTCGGCGGCTCGCCGACCCGGACCCGCTGGAGCGGCTCGACCTTTTGCTCGACCTGCGGTACGGGCGGGACGTGGCCGACCCGGAGCCGTGGTTGGAGCGGCTGAGCCGGGACCCGGAGCCGGCGGTCCGGGCGGCCGCGGCGCGGGTGGCGGTCGAGGTGACCGTCGAGCGCCGGCTGAACGCCCCGGCGTGGGTCGGCGAGGTGGCCGGGGCCGACCCGGACGGGACCGTCCGCCGGGTCGCCGGGTACTTCCACCGGAACCCGCCGGGCCGCGTCGACCCGAACGTCCGCCCGGCGACGGCCCCGTGAGTCGAGTTGGCGAGCCGGGAGCGTGAGCGACCGGAGGAACGTTCCTCCGGTCGCTCACGCTCCCGGCTCGCCGGTCGGGTACAATCCGGGGCACATCACCTCCCCCGGAGTACCACCGTGAACGCCGTCCTCGCGCTCGCCCTGCTGTCCCCGGCCGCCGACCCCGAGGTCCGGACCGGGGACGACTTCGTCGAGGTCGAGACCGACGCCCTGGTCGCCCGGATCAAGACGAAGGGGTACGTCAGCGGCACCGCCGCCGGCGGCCTGGTGGACAAGAGGACGAAGGCCCGCGACCTCGGCTTCGGCCTGCACGTCATGGACTTCCTGCTCGCCCCGGGGTGGCGCGACGACGGCTACCTCCGCGACCCGAAGCTGCACGGCGACCTGCCGAAGCACTACGTCGAGGGGCCGCAGGTCTGCACGAAGGCGAAGGAGCTGAAGCCCGAGATCGTCCGCGGGAAGGGGTTCGTCGCGGTCACCGTCCGGTTCACGTTCACCGACCCGGGGAAGGGGTACAAGGCCGGCTCGACGTGGGAGCAGACGCTCGTCTTCCAGCCCGGGCTGCGGTACTTCCTGTCGGCGGAGAAGATCACCAGCGTGAACGCGGTCGACGACCTGTTCTACCGCATCGACATGCCGGGGCACATCAAGCACAAGGCCGGCGACACGTTCGAGCAGGTCTACCTCAGCTACCTCGACAAGCCCTACGTCCCGGCGGCGGAATTCAAGGACGACTTCGGCCCGGACGCCAAGTTCCTGTACCGGCGCGGGGCGAAGCCGCCGGAGCGGATGATCCGGGCGTACCAGGTGAAGGTGGACGGGAAGCCGGGGCCGTGGCTGGCCGGGATGACGCTCGACCCGGCGGCGGTGTGCGAGGCGTGGTGCCACCAGCGCGGGTACGTGTCGTTCATCGAGGAGCTGCACCGCCGGCCGGTGAAGGCCGGCGAGAGCTTCGGGGCGGCGTACGCGGTCGGGTGGTTCGACGACGTGAAGGGGATGGAGGCGGTGTACGACCGGCTGAAGGGGAAGACGAAGCTGACGGTCGGCAAGGATGGCTTCCGGTTGGAGTGACGGGTGACGTGGGGTAGGATGGGGGAACGAGGAGGAGCGGTATGGCACACGACACCCCCGAGACGGCCGCCGCCGGGCTCGACCCGGCGCGGGAGCGGTTGCTGCTGCGGGCGCAATGCGCGAAACTCCGCCACTGGTGCCGCGGGCTGCTCGACGAGGCCGACGGCACCGACGGGGTGCTGGCGGCGGACGTCGAGCGGGAGCTGCGGGCGACCCCGCCGGAGATGTCGCTGGACGAGGTGTGGGCGGTGCTGCGGGCGGTGACCCAGGGCGAACCGCTACCGCCGCACCCGCCGGCGTCCGCCGACGTGCCGGGCCTGGCCGCCGAGCGGCAGCGGCTCGCCGCGGAGTTCTTCAAGCTGCACGACGCCGCGTTCCCGGACGACGCGCCGTTCACCGACGAGTATTTCGCCGAGCTCGCCGACCAGCCCGGGTCGTCGGAGACGATCAGCGAGATCCTCGCCCGGCTGGAGCGGGAACACGACGGGGGGCGCTGATGGCCGTCGTCCCGTTCCGGGTGTCGGCCGCCGCGGCGGTGCTGGCCCAGCTGGAAGAGGCGGTGGCCCTCGCCGGCCGCCAGGGGCGGCGGGCCGAGGCATTGGCGGCCGCCCGGGCCCTCGACCGCGGGCTGACGTGGTACGCCGACGAACTCGGGGAGTCCCGGTATCGGCTGCCGGTGTTCGGCGAACTCCGGGTCGCGATCATCGGCCCGCTCGGGGTGGTGTTCGCGGTCCACGCCGGGCGGCGGGAGGTGAACGTCGGCCGGTTCCGCCTGCTCGGGGTCCGCCGCCGCCCGGGTTCGGGTTGAACCGGCCCGCCGGGTCGGGGTCTAATCCGGTGCCCGTCACGGAGGACGCGCCCGATGACCGCCCGGCTGGCCGACTGCGCCGCCCCGACCCGCCCGACCCCCACCCCCGACGCCGGGTACGCCGCCGTCCCGCGCCTCACCCGCCTCGCCGCCGACCTCGCGTCCGCCGCCCGCCGGCCGCGGCCGCGGTGGAAGGAACCGCCGGTCTTCTTCTTCGACCCGCGCCGCCAGGCCGCCCTGAAAGCCGCCCGGCCGCCGGCCGCCGACCCGCACGCCGAGTTGGCGGGCCGCGTCGCCGCGGAGATGCCCATGCTGTGCGCGTCGGTGGAGGTGCGGCACGTCGCGCGGGCGGTGCCGGGGTTGGCGGCCGCGGCCGCGGCGCTGGCCCCGACCTGCCCGGCCGCGGCCGACCTCGCCGCCGTGCTCGCGGTCCCCGACGACGAGGTGTTCGTGGTGCTCCGCCCGGCGGCGCGGACCGGGTTCCGGCTGGCGGTGCGCGGGGTCGCGGAGGTCGGGCGGTTCCACGCCCTGATGGCCGCAGCGACCGGCGACCCGGCGGCTCGGTTCCAGATGTACACCCCGGCGGCGCTCGGGCCGGACGGCGAGTTGCCGACCGGGTTCGGCGGGTGCGACCACTGGTTGTGGCCGGAGATGCCGTTGGCGGCGGTGCCGCGGGTCGGGGGCGAGCGGGTGGTGTTGCTCGGCCCGCCGGCGTTCCGGGCGGCGGGTGAGGTCGGTGGTCGGTTCCCGGGGATGGCGGCCGACGTGCGGGTGCTGGAGGTGCTGAACCCGTTCCGGGTGGCCGACCGCCTGGCCCGGCCGGCCGGCCGGCCGGTGCCGGTGGTTCCGAAGGGCGAACCCGGGGTCGCGGCGGCGAAGGCGGCGTGAGCGGTTCAGGCCGACCCCACGACGAACGGCGGATCGGCGTCCCGATCCGCCGCGTCCCGCATCGCCTTCGCCAGGATCACACTACAACCGGTGACCCGAAGCCAATCGCCCCACACCTCGACCGGGGTGGCGTCGGGGTTCCGCCCGACGAACCACGACCGGTGGGCGTCGCGCACCTGCTGCCACGCGACCCCGATCCGCTGCATCTTCTCCGGCACCGGCATGGCCCGGCAGTCTTCGGCCGTCTGGCCCTCGAAGACCGGGGCCTTGAAGTTCTGGAGGTCGAAGTCCCCGGGTTCGAGGACTCGCGGTCGCGGGTCGGTCATCGGTCGTCCTCCGCGCGGGTGCCGTCCGAGTCTACCCGTGCTCGTCCGCCGGACGCCAGGCGCGACGCGACTTCGACCACCCGGGCGAAGTCGCAGGCGTACAGCCACGAGCAACTGAAGCCGTTCAACTCGACCAGCCGCAACCCGGCGGCCGACTCGCACACGTCGAGCAGGAACAGGTCGTCCGGTCGCCAAGCGACGGCCGCCAACATCTCACGGGCGAACCCGAGTATCTCGTCCGGACACCCCGGGGCCACCGACCGCACCCCGGCCTCCGCGTACCGGCTGCCGGACACCACCTCGTCGCCGGCGACCACCAGGCGCCACTCGCGGCCGAGGTCTTGCGGCTCGGCGATCACGACGCGGCTGTCGGGGTCGTACCGCGTCGGGGCAAGGGCCGTTTCCCAGTTGCCCTCCGCGATCAGCCGGCCGACGAACAGCTTGTGGGTGCTGGTCGGCCGGGCGAAGACGCGGCCGCCACAGCCGAACTCGCGGAACAGCCGTTCCCGGTCCCGGATCGCGGCGACGCCGGTGAGGATCTCGTGCCGGCGGTTCAGGAGGAACGGGGCGAAGTGCGGGTAGTACGCGGCGCAGTCGAGGTTTTCGGGCGAGCACCACCCGCCGGGGTGCCAGCCGCACCGGAGCGTCGCGTGCCGGACGGTCGGGTAGGTGCCGTAGACGATCGCGCACGCCCCGGGCGGGAGCGGGGCCGGCCCCTTGACGATCTCACGGTAGGTGACCGATCGGCAATCCATCCCCTGCCGGCGGACCTCGGCCGCGAGCGGCTCGACCTCCGGGCCGTACACGCCGGATTCGATCAGCCACACCGGGCGGGTCATGGTGTGGCGGTCTCGGGCGGCGGAGGGGATACCAGCTCGAGGAACTTCCGGAGTCGGCGGTACGCCGTCGCCGGCTCGATCTTGCCGAGATCCGCCCCGCGGCGCCCGTGCGAGAGCCAGTTCCGGTACCGCCGGACTTGCCGGACCTCTTCGGCGAGGTCGGCGTGCCCGCCCTGGGAGTACGACTTCAGGATGTCGGCGAACGACCGCCGTTCCGCCGCGTCGATCGCGCCACGGGCGGCGGCCTTCAGCACGGGGTGCGTCAGCCCCGCGGCCTCCGACCGGACCTGCTCGGCGACCAACTCGCGGACCGCGCCCTCGAAGATCGAGAAGAGTTCGACCACGGCCAGCTCGTCCAGTCGGGACTCGGCGTTCGTCGCCTCGGCCGATGCGCGCCCGCCTTCCAACTTCCCGACCAAGTTGTCCCGCTCCATCGGCGGGTCGCCGCCCTCCCACGGCAACACGTCCCAGTACTTGTCGGCGAGTCGCCGCAGCCGGCGCAGGCTGTTGCGGGCGTCCTAGTACCACGCCCAGCCGCGGTCCAACTGCTCGACCGGCGTCATTGCAGGACCTGGAGCAGTGCCGCCTCGAACCGGTCCCGGTCCAGCGGTTCGACGGTGATGTCGGCCGGATTCGCGTTCCAGGCGCGATCGCTCCGGATGAACCACTCGTCCCCGGCCTCGGTCTTCCACCGGAACAGGTAGTACTCCGAGACCGAACCGTCCGTGATCTGAACGATCCCGTCGGCCCGCCGGGGTTCCTTGCCGGGGGGTTGGATGACGGCCGCGACGTACCGGGCCTTCGGGACGACCATCGCCATACGGCGGCCGGCCTCCGCCCCGCCGAACCCGATCCACAAGACGTCCGCATCGTAGCGGCCCAGGCGCGGCTCGCTGATCGGCTCCGTCGCCGCATACGGGTAGATGTCCAGGAGGTTCAGCCCGCCGTCCGCCTCCCGAACCCACGCCGCCAACTGGTCGAACAGCTTCGAGATCGCCCCACGCCACTCGCTCAACGACTCCTGACGGCGAGTCAGCTCGGCCCGGATCTGGCTCGCCTCGGTCCTCAGGTACTCGGCCAGCACGCCCATCGTCAGCCCTCCCGCGGTGCCGCCATTCTACCGACCCTCCCGGACGTTGAACTCCAGCTTCCACCGCTGCTTCCCGTCCCGCGACAGCAGCCACAGCTCCAGCTGCCCGACCGCCGTCACCTTGCTGTGCAGGTGCACCGGCACCACCGCCCCCGCGCCCCCGCCCTTCGCCTCCAGCGTCGTCCGCACCGGCGCAAGCTCGTCCGCCTGGCCCTCCCAGTCCTCCACCACCGTCCCGGCCGCGTCGTCCCGCCGGACCGTCGAGCCCAGGAACCGGAACTCCGCCTCCGCCCCCGTCCGCAGCCCCACCTCGTACCCCGGGATGTCCGCCTCCGTCCCCTCCTCCATCCCGAACGGGGCCACGCACAGCGCCTTCACCGGCGGGGCGAACCCCGGCACCGCCGGCATGTTCGTCGCCACCCCGATGTAGTACGCCCGGGCCGTCCCGCCCCGGATCCGCACCCCCTTCCCACGACGCACCAGCCCGTAGTACGCCGCCCCCCGCGCCACCGCCAGGTCGAGGTCCGCCCCCGACAGCTCCCGCGCCGGGTCCGCCTTCGCACCCTTCGCCCACGACCCCAGCACGTTCAGCAGCCGCGTCCGTAGGACGTCCGCCTTGAACACCCCGCCGTTGAACAGCACCGCCGACGGCAGCGCCGCGGCCCCGGCCGGCTTCTTCTTCTTCCCGGCCGGCGCCTCCCGGCCGGCCAACGCCTCCGACTGCCGGTGCAGGAACTGGGCGAGGTGCCGCGTGATCCCGGCGTCCGCCACGTACGGCAGCCCCAACTCCTGTAACCCCGCCGACGCCGCCCGGCCCGGCTCCGCGTCCCGCGCCACGTCCGGGAAGAACCCGTCCACCAGCACCCGCTCCACCTCCGCCCGCGGCAGGTCGTACTTGATCGTCCCGCCGACCAGCGACCGCCCCTTGCCGAGCACCGTCACCGGGGCCGACGCCAGCGCCGGGTCGGCGAGCAGCTGCTCCTTCGCGGTCCGGCAGGCGTAAGTGAGCTGCGTCATCTGCGTGGCGTCGAGCTTCGTCCCCGCCTTCGCCAGCGCCTGGGCCACATGGTACGCCAGTGTCAGGTCCATGTTGTCGCCGCCGAGCAAGAGGTGGTCGCCGACCGCCAGCCGCGTCAGCGACAGGTTCCCCCCCTCCTCGCCGACCTCGATCAGCGTGAAGTCCGTCGTCCCCCCGCCGACGTCCGCGACCAGCACCAGGTCGCCGACCCCGACCTGCTGCCGCCAGTTCTCCCCGCACCGGTCGAGCCACGCGTAGAACGCCGCCTGCGGCTCCTCCAGCAGCGTCAGGTGCTCGAACCCGGCCGCCCGCGCCGCCTCGACCGTTAGCTCCCGGGCGGCCGCGTCGAACGACGCCGGGACGGTCAGGACGATGTCCTGCGCCTCCAGACGGTTCGCCGCCACGTCCTTCGCGACCGCGAAGTTCCACGCCTCCGCCAGGTGCTTCAGGTACCGCACCCCCGCCTCGACCGGCGACACCTTCCGCCCGCTTTCCGGCGCCTTGTGCGGCAGGATCGCCGCCTTCCGGTCCGCCCCGGGGTGGCTCAGCCACGACTTCGCGGAGGCGACGAGCCGGGTCGGCACCTGCGACCCGAACACCCGGGCGAACTCGCCGACCGCGAAGTCCCGCTTCGCGTCCCACGGCAGCTTGAGCGCCCCCGCCGGCTGCTCGCCGTCCCCGGGGAGGTACAGGAACGACGGCAGCAGCGGGCGGTCCTCGACCGCCCCCTGGGAGACGACCTGCGGGACCGCGAACGGGGTGACCCGCGGGTCCTTCCCGGCCCCGGTGTCGACGAACGCGAGCGCCGAGTTGGTGGTGCCGAGGTCGATGCCGACGACGAAGCGGGATGCCATGAGGCGGACTCCGGGGCCCAACGGTTCTCCCAATTCTACCGCCCGGGCGGAACCCGATGGCCGCCGGGCGGGTCGGAGGATACGCTGGGGGTCAATCGCCGCCCGCGCCACCCGCACGCCCGAGCCGCCGCATGGGTCCGTCCGCCCCGCTCCCGCTCGCCCGCCTGGCCGGGGTCGGGCTGGTCGTCTTCCTGGCCAACGCCGCCCTCCTCGTCCTCCAGCTCGTCGCCGGCCGGCTCCTCGCCCCGTTCGTCGGGTCGAGCCTGGAGACGTGGACCTCGGTGATCGGCGTGTTCCTCACCGGGATCGCGCTCGGGAACGCCCTCGGCGGCCGGCTCGCCGACCGCTACCCGACGCCGCGGACGGTCGCCGCCCTACTGCTGGCCGGGGCGGTCGCGGCCCTGTGGATGGTGGCGTTCCCGACCCTGCTCGCGGCCACCGGGGCGTACAAGTCGGTCCCGCTCGGGCCGCGGATCCCGCTCCTCGCCCTGGTCCTGTGCCTGCCGGCCGGCCTGGTCCTCAGCCTCCTCACCCCGCTCGCCATCCGGCTCGGGCTGCCGGACGTCGGCAAGACCGGGCGGGTCGCCGGGCTGGTGTTCGCCCTCAGCACCCTCGGGTGCCTGCTCGGGAACTACCTGACCGGGTTCGTCCTGATCCCGAACTACACCATCAACACCCTGGTGTACGCGGCCGCCGGGGCGCTCGCCGCCCTGGCCGTCGTCAGCCTGGTGGTCCTCCGCGACGCGCCGGTCGCCGGCGAGCCGGGAGCGTCAGCGACCGGAGCATCCCCGACTCCGGTCGCCGACGCCCCGGCCGCCGATCAGAACCCGCACGCGTTCGCCGACATCCGGCTCGCCTACCTGGTGGTGTTCCTGGCCAGCTTCGGCGGGATGACGCTGGAGATCACCGCGTCCCGGGTGCTGGCCCAGCACCTCGGGGTGTCGCTGTTCACCTGGACCGGGATCATCGGGGTGATGCTCGCCGGGACGGCCCTCGGGAACCTGACCGGGGGGCTGTGGGCGGACCGGGTGAACCGGCTCGCGGACCGGGTGAACCCGCGGGCGGTGTTGGCCGGCACCCTGGTCGTCGGCGGCGGCGGGACGGTGCTGGTGCTCGTCGCCCTGGCGGTGGTCACCCAGACGGAGGTGTTCGAGGGCCTCGACCCGGTGGTCGAGGTCCTGGCGTGGACGTTCAGCCTGTTCTTCCTCCCGATGTTCGTGCTCGGGATGGTGTCCCCGCAGGTGATCCGGCTGGCCGTCCCGGACGTGGCCCGGGCCGGCGGGGTGGCCGGGCGGGTGTACGCCTGGAGCACCGCCGGGGCGATCGCCGGGACGTTCGCCGCCGGGTACGTCCTGCTGTCCGCCGCCGGGTGGGAGCGGACCCTGCTCGGGGTCGCCCTGCTCCTCACGCTGACCGGGCTGCTCGCCTCCCGGGTGTGGGCCGAGGGGCCGATGCTGTACCTGTTCAGCGTCGTCCTCGGCGGGGTGGTCGGCGGGTTCATCCTGACCGCCCGGTCCGGGCGGGACGCGGAGCTGATCGCCCGGGTGGAGACGAACTACTACACGATCCGGGTCACCCCCGACTGGGTGCCGGACCGGGACGCGGCCGGGAACCGGGTGTTCGACCCGGAGGGGCGGGAGGTGTACGTCCCGTCCGGGCGGCGGAAGCTGTACCTCGACCACCTGCTGCACTCGGTGGTCGACCCGGCCGACCCGCTGCACCTGCACTACACCCACGAGCACGTCCAGGTCGAGTTCCTCCGGGCCGCCCGGGCGACCACCCCGAACCCGCGGGTGCTGGTCATCGGCGGGGGCGGGTACACCTTCCCCCGGTACGCCATGACCATCCTCCCCGAGACCCGGATGGACGTGGTCGAGATCGACCCCGGGGTGACCCGGGTGGCCCAGGACCACCTCGGGCTGGTGATCCCGGACGGGATGACCGTCACCCACATGGACGGCCGGCAGTTCGTCGCCGAGCGGGCCGCCCCGGGGACGTACGACCTGGTGATCCAGGACGCGGTCAACGACCTGTCCGTCCCGGCCCACCTGATGACCAAGGAGTACAACGACGCGGTCCAGGCGGCGCTGAAGCCGGGCGGGGTGTACCTGCTGACGGTGATCGACGCGGTCGGGTACGGGAAGCTGTGGAAGGCGGCCGTCCACACCCTGCGGCGGACGTACCCGGCCGACCACGTGGTGGTCCTCACCCCCGGGTCCCTCGACCTGAGCCGGCGGCAGGTGCTGGTGATCTGCGCGTCGGAGAAGCCGTTCGACCGCGGGGCGCTGTACGCGGCGGTCCGGGGCCAGGTCCGGCCGCCGGCCCCGGACCCCCGGGACGCGGCCGCGGCGGGGTGGGCGGCGTCCGCGGCCGCCCCCGGCGGGGCGGCGCACCTGTTGGCCGCGGCGGCCGGCGACCGGGAGGTCCCGTTCCGGACGGCCCTGGTCCCGCCGGAGCGGCTCCGGCCGTACCTCGACGCCGGCCCCGAGATCGTCCTGACCGACCAGTTCGCCCCGGTCGACAACCTGATGGCCGACGTGTTCCGGTACCGGTACCAGGAGAACCGGCTGCCGGTGCCGAAGCCCGACCCGCCGAAGGAGTGACCTGGACCGCGGCCGTCCCGGCCGCCGCTACCCGACCCGTGACGCTCTGGTGAAACTCCGGAGCCGACCGGGCGGTTGACATGCGGCCGGGACGGCCGCGGTCCAGGTTCAGAACTGGAAGTAGATGAACGCCGGCGCCGCCTCGGGGGCGAGGACCAGCGCGGCGAGCAGGCAGGTCGCGTACCCGAGCCCGACGACCGGGGCCGGCACCCGCCCCGACGCCCGCTCCCACACCCGCGACCGGGCCAGCCACTCCCCGCACACCACCACCCCCGCCAGCACCCACAGGCTCTTGTTGCTGACCGGCGGCACCAGCCCGCGGTGGTACGTGAACAGCCGCCCGTACAGCTCCATCGCCTTCCCCACGTCCGGCTGGAACAGCACCCAGCACAGGGTGACGCACAGGAACGTGACCGCCACCCGCCCGGCCGTCCCGGCCCACGTCCCGAGCGCCGCCGTCAGCGCCGGCCGGGGTTCGCACCAGTCGCGGAACAGGCGGTGGGCGACGAGCAACAGGCCGTGGGCCAGGCCCCACAGGACGTACCCCCACGCGGCCCCGTGCCACAGCCCGCCGACGGCCATCACGATCAGCAGGTTGCGGCACGTCGCCGCCCGCCCGCCGCGGCTCCCGCCGAGCGGGATGAACACGTAGTCGCGCAGCCAGGTCGAGAGCGAGATGTGCCACCGCCGCCAGAACTCGGACACGTTCGCCGCGAGGTACGGGAGGTCGAAGTTGCGGGCGAGGCGGTAGCCGAGCAGGTGGGCGGTGCCGACCGCCATGTCCGAGTAGCCGGAGAAGTCGCAGTAGATGCGCACGGCGTAGGCGACCACCGCGAGCCAGCACGCCCCGGTGCCGTGCGCCGCGGGGTTCTCGAACACCGGGTCGGAGAACAGGGCGAGCCGGTCGGCGACCGCCGCCTTCTTGAACAGCCCGACGAGGAACAGCTGCACCCCGACCTGCGCCCGCACCCAGTTCCACCGCTTCGGCCGGCGGGTCTGCGGGAGGAAGTCGCCGGCCCGGACGATCGGCCCGGCGACCAGGTGCGGGAAGAACAGGACGAACAGGAGGAACCGCGGCAGGCTCGTCTCGGCCGGGGTCTTCCGCCGGTACACGTCGACCGCGTAGCTGATCGCCTCGAACGTGTAGAAGCTGATCCCGAACGGGACGAACACGGCGAGCGGGTCGAGTTTCGCGTACCCCGGGTCGTACCCGAGGCCGGCGAGGGCGTCGTAGAGTTCGTTCAGGAAGAACCCGCGGTACTTGAAGTAGCACAGGACGGCGAGGTTCATGCCGACGCTGGCGAACAAGACCAGCCGCCGCCACCGGTCGCGCGTCAGCCCGCCGATCGCCCGGCCGAACAGGTAGTCGGCGGTGGTGGTGGCGGTGACCAGGAACGCGAGCTCGAAGCTCCACGCGGCGTAGAAGTGGAAGCTGGCGACGACGAGGAGCCAGACGCGGGCGAGTTGATAGCGGCGCGGGATCGACCAGTACAGGACGAAGACGAGGGCGAGGAAGGTGACGAACGCCCGGGTGTGGAAGAACGGCGTCGGGAGGGCGTCGTGGAGCCAGCGGAAGTACGCCGGGGCGGAGTCGTAGGCCGCCTTGGCGGCGTCCGCCACCTCCGCGAACAGGGTCAGCGGCATCACCGGGTCCGTCCGTGGTGACCGGGGGTGGGCGAGCCTACCGCGGGGCGGGCGGCGGGGTCAAGCCCGGCGCGCGCCGGCGGTCGTCGCCCGCCGGGGGTTGCGCTCTGGTTCTCCGTCGGCGCCCGCCAGGGGTTGCGCTCCGGCCCGTGCCGGGCCGTCGCTCCACCCCCGGCTACCGTCGGCCGCCCCTCCGGGGCTACACCGGCTTTCAGCCGCGGAGCGGCGACCGAGTGTAGCCGGGGGTGGAGCGCAGCGCAACCCCTGGCGGCGTCCACGGCCGACCCCGGCGACCCGCTCGTGGTATCATGCCCCCATGTCCGCCGACGAGTCCGTCCTGAAGGCCGTCCGCGACCCGGCCCGCGGCCGCCGCAACCTCGACGCCCTGGCCGCCCACCTCGGCCCGGCCGGGCTCGCCGACCTGGCCCCGGCCGCCGCCCGCCTCCTGCCGCGGACGGCCGACCCGGACATGGCCCTGAACAACCTCGAACGCCTCCTCGCCCAGCCGGCCGCCCGCGCCCAACTGCCGCAACTGCTCGAGTCGCGCGCCCGCGGGCTGGACGCCGTCCTCCACCTCCTCGCCACCTCGCAGTTCTTCGCCGACACCCTCGCCACCTACCCCGAGTTCCTGGAGTCGGTCCGGGCCGCCCCGCGCCGCCCGCCGTCGACGGCCGAGCTGACGAACGAGCTGGCGGAGGAGGTGCGGTCGTGCCCGGACGACCCGGCGGTGCTCCGGGCGTTCCGCCGGTTCCGCAACCGCCACACCCTGCGGGTCGGGGTGAACGACGTGGTCCGCGACCGGCCGCTGGAGGAGGTCACGCGGGAACTCGCCCGGGTCGCCGACGCGTCGATCGAGGTGGCCCTCCAGCACGCGCTCAGGACGGTCGCCGCCCGGTTCGGCACCCCCACGGCGAAGGTCGCGGCTCTGGCGTTCGGGAAGCTCGGCGGGGACGAGCTGAACTACTCCAGCGACATCGACCTGATGTTCGTGTACGACCGGGACGGCGAGACCACCGGGCGGCGGGCCGGGGTGCCGAACGCCGAGTTCTTCGGCCGGGTGGTGTCCGAGGTGGTGCGGCTGCTGTCGAGCCACACCGACCGCGGGTTCGCGTACCGGGTCGACCTGCGGCTCCGCCCGGAGGGGCACCGCGGCCCGCTCGCCCGGACCGCCGCCGCCACCCTGAGCTACTACGACACGATGGGCCGGACGTGGGAGCGGCAGGCGCTGATCAAGCTCCGGCACGTCGGCGGGGACGCCGGCCTGGCCCGCGACTTCCTGGCCGCGGTCGAGCCGTTCGTGTACCGGAAGTACTTCAGCTTCGCCGAGATCAACGAGGTGAAGGCGCTGAAGCGGCAGATGGAGCAGCGGGCGGCCGCCGGGCGGGAGGCCGGAGCCGGGTATCCGCAGGACGTGAAGACCGGCCGCGGCGGGATCCGCGACATCGAGTACGCGGTCCAGTTCCTGCAGCTGCTCAACGGCGGGGACCTGCCGGCGGTCCGCCAGCGGAACACCCTGCTGGCGCTGGAGGCGCTGGAGATCGCCGGCTGCCTGACCCCGGACGAGACGTACATCCTGGCCGACGCGTACCGCTTCCTCCGCAAGACCGAGCACCGGCTGCAGCTCCTGTTCGACCTCCAGACCCACCGCCTCCCCGGGTCGCCGGACGAGCTGCGGAAGCTCGCCCTGCGGATGGGGTACACCGAGGGCGCGCGGGGCGCGGAACTCGTAGCGCAGAATGAGGAGAAGCAACCCCCTCCCCCGTCCGCACTGTCCCCCCAACGGCGGTCGCCGCTGGACGAGTCGGCCCCGCCGCCGCTCGACACCCGGGACCTGCTCGTCGACCCGCTCGACCGGTTCCTGAAGGACCTGCACGACAAGACGGACCAGGACCGGACCATCCTGAACCACCTGCTCCACCAGACGTTCGCCGACGCCGGCGCGGGCGGGGAGCCGGAGGCCGACCTGATCCTCGACCCCGACCCGGACGACGCGGCCGTCCGGGCGGTGCTCGGCCGGTACCCGTTCCGGGACGTGCCGAAGGCGTTCCTGAACCTGTCGGGGCTGGCCCGCGAGTCGGTCCCGTTCCTGTCCGCCCGGCGGTGCCGGCACTTCCTGGCGAGCATCGCCCCGCAGCTGTTGCGGGCGGTCGCCGACACCCCCGACCCGGACGAGGCCCTGACCCAACTGGAGCGGGTGTCGGCGTCGCTCGGGGCGAAGGCGGTGCTGTGGGAGCTGTTCAGCCAGAACCCGCCGACCCTGAAGCTGTACGTCGAGCTGTGCGCCGGCAGCCCGTTCCTGTCCGGCATCCTGACCAACAACCCCGGGATGGCCGACGAGCTGCTCGACAGCCTGGTGCTGAACCAGCCGCGGGCGGCCGACGAGCTGCGGGCCGAGTTGGCCGAGCTGTGCCGCGGGGCGAGCGACCCGGACCCGATCCTGCACAGCTTCCAGGACAAGGAGTTCCTGCGCATCGGGGTCGGCGACCTGCTCGGCAAGGTCGGGGTGCGGGAGACGACGGCCGCCCTGTCGGACGTGGCCGACACCCTGCTGAACCAGGTGGCCGAGTTGGTCGAGCCGGAGGTGCGCGAGAAGTGGGGCGTCCCGGGGGTGCGGGGGGGAGACACCGACCCGCGGTTCCGAATGCCGGGTGTCAGGGAGGGCGAGGCTCCTGCCGAGCCGGAGGCGGACGGCTCGGCAGGAGCCTCGCCCTCCCAAGGGACGGCTCTCGGAACCGCCTCCGGGTACCCGGTACTCAGCACCCGGCCTTGCCGCTACGCGCTGCTCGGACTCGGTAAGCTCGGCGGGCGCGAGATCAGCTACCACAGCGACCTCGACCTGCTCCTCGTGTACGAGGCCGAAGGCGTCACCGACGCCGGGGAGCCGAACGCCCAGTTCTTCACCGACCTCGCCCAGCGGGTCATCCGCACCGCCAGCCGGATGGGGCCGATGGGCCGGCTGTACGCGGTCGACATGCGGCTCCGCCCGACCGGCAAGTCCGGCAGCCTGGTGCTGCCGCTGGCCGAGTTCCGCCGGTACTTCGCCGGGCCGGGGTGCCAGTTGTGGGAGCGGCAGGCGCTGACCCGGGCGCGGGTGGTCCGCGGCGAGGCGGGGTTCGCCGCCGAAGTGCGAGACGCGGTCCGCGAGGCGATGCTCGGGGCGCCGTGGCGCCCGGAGCTGGTGGACGAGGTCCGTGGGATGCGGCAGAAGCTCGAAGCCGGGACGACGCCGCGGAACCTGAAGCGCGGCCCCGGCGGGCTCGTCGACGTGGAGTTCGCGGTCCAGGTGCTGCAGCTCAAGTACGGCTGCGACCACCCGGAGGTCCTCCGGCCGAACGTGTGGGACGCCCTCGACGCCGCGGGGGCGGCCGGCCTGCTCCCGGCCTACGACGCGGCCGGGCTGCGCGACGGGTACACCTTCCTCCGCTCGGTCGAGGCCCGGCTGCGGGTGGTCACCGACCGGCCGCTGACGGAGGTGCCGGACGGGCCGGACGACCTGGCGAAGCTGGCCCGCCGGCTCGGGTTCGACACCCCCGGCCGGTTCCTGGCCGAGCTGCGGCGGGTGACCGCCGACATCCGCAGCCGGTACGACGCGGTCACCGACCGGGAGCGGAATTCGTGAAGCCGTGCGGGTCGTGCGGACGATTCCGGATGCGTGGAGTACCGCACCGCCGCCCGCCGGGTCGCGCCGCTCGCCCTGCTCCTGGCCGGGTGCGCGGACGTCAAGTTCCTCAAGCAGACGTGCCCGCCGCCGCCCGACCCGCGGGCCGCGGCCGACGCCCCGGCCCCGGCCGCCGCGTACCGGGTCGGGTGCCCCGATGTCCTCGACGTCGCGTTCGCCGACCACCCGGAGTGGGACGCGTACGCCGCCGTCGACCTGGACGGCCGGCTCCCGCTGACCGAGCCCGGGGCGGTGCGGGCGGAGGGGCGGACGCTCGACGAGGTGCGGGCCGACCTGGCCGCCGTCGCCGGGGTGCCGCCCGACCGGGTCGAGGTCCGCCTGGCCGCCGCCCGGAGTTCCCGGGTGTACCTGCACGGCCCGATCCGCGGCCGCGGGCGGGTGGTGCCGTACCAGGGGCCGGAGCCGGTCATCGACTTCTTGAAGCGGGTCGGCGGGCTGCCGCCCGGGTCGAAGCTGAGCGAGGTGTACGTCGTCCGCCCGAACGTCGCCGCGGGGACCCGGCCGGAGGTGTTCCGGGTGGACGTGCCGGCGGTGCTGCTCGACGCCGACCCGAGGACGAGCGTCCCGCTCCGGCCGGGGGACGAGGTGTACGTCGGGGAGACCTCGCGGTCGTCGTTCGCCCGGCTGCTGCCCGACTGGCTCGGCCCGGCGTACCGCCGGCTCGCCGGGCTGCTCCCGGACGACTGGTGGCCCCGCGCCCTGACCCGCCGCCCGTAGGGTGCGTCGAGGTCCGCTTCGGACCGACGACGCACCACCCGCCGCCCGGTGCGTCGTCGGGTCGCGAAGCGCGACCCTCGACACACCCTACGCCCGGCACCCCGTGAGGCGCCGACATGGACCGGATGTGGTACTACGCCCGGAACGGGGCCCAGACCGGGCCGCTGTCGTTCGACGCCCTCAAGGCGGCGGCCGCGGCCGGGCAGCTCGCCCCGACCGACCTGGTCTGGCAGGAGGGGACGGCCGACTGGGTGAAGGCCCGGACCGTCCCCGGGCTGTTCGTCGGCCCGCCCCCGGTCCCGAAGCCCGGGCCCGAGCCGCTGCCGCTCGACGACGCCCCCAGCCCGTGGGCCGAGTTCGCCGCCACCGCCGCCGAGTTCGCCCGCCGCGCCTTCACCCCGAGCCCGGCGGCCGTCCGGCTGCTGCCGGCCGAGGAAGAGCGGCTGACCGCCGCCGGGGTGACCGACCCGACCGCCCGCACCTACGCCGCGTGGCGGCGGGCGGTGCTGTGGGTGGCGGCGGTGCCGACCGGGCTGTCCGCGGTGCTCGGGCTGGCCGACGAGTTCGCCAAGGGGGGCGAGGCCGACTACCGGAACTCCTTCGGCGTCCTGCTGGACTACGTCCAGGCGCTGGCCCTGTTCGCCCTGCCGGCCGCCGCGGTCCTCGCCGCCCTGGCCTACGACCGGCTGCGGGAGTCGGCCCGGCGGGTGGCGCTCGGGGCGGCGGTCGCGGTCGGCGTCCCGGTCGCGGTCGCGTTCGTCCCGAGCAACCTGGTGCTGAACGACAAGGCCGACGCCCCGACCCAGATGATGCTGCGGTTCTTCTCCGCGGTCGGGTACTACCTGACGCTGACCCCGACGGTGTTCTCCCTGCTGCCGGCGGCGACCCGAGGGTGCGTCCGGGTGAAGGCGTTCCTGCCGCAGTCGCTGGTCCCGGGGTGGGGCCTGGTGGCGAGCGTCCCGCTGTTCGTCCTGCTCACCCTGGCGACGTTCGTGTTCCTGTACCGGTTCGTCGGGAACGTGGTGCTGATGGCCGGGCTGGTGCTGTGGGTCGGCGGCCCGCTGCTGTACCTGCTCCGGTTCCGGCTCCTGACCCGGCCGCTGACCGACCCGCGGGAGGTGCGGCAGCTGGCGGCGACCCGGCGGCTGGCGGCGTGGGCGAACGCGGCCGGGATCCTGCTGGTGGTGGTCTACCTGTTCACCGGCCGGTTCGGGGAGGTGACGATCCTGGGGTTCAGCGACCGGGACTCGCTGCTGCGGCCGTGGAACCTGGACCTGCACGCGATCTGGATCGAGCTGGCCGGGCGGTCGCTGTTCCTGACGGTGCTGTTCGCGGACCTGCTGGTGCGGATGGCCCTGTCCGTGTGGCGGGAGGAGCGGGCCTTCGCCGGCACCCCGGGGGCCGCCGCCTTCGACGCCACCATGACCGGCCTGGCCGGGAGCGTCGAGGGGGTCGGGGGCCGGCCCGCCGACTGACGGGGCCGCCCCGCCGGCCGGGTCGGCGGGCGGGCGGGGGTCGCGCGGGACCGGGTTGCCGCCGGCGTCCGGCCCGCCGCCCGGGCCGCCGGGCAACCGGTCGTCGACGTACTGCCGCAGGCCGCGGACGGACATGGCGGCGACCTCCTCGTCGGTCATCGCCCCGACGATCTTCAGCACCTCGATGTCGCTGTCCTTGATCCCGGCCAGGCGGGGGTCGGCGGCGGCCTTGGCGGCGGCGGCGGCCCGGGTGCGGTGGCGGTAGAAGGTCATGCCGATGCGGGCGAGGCACTCGGCGCTGCGGCGGGCGTCGGCGGGGGTGCCGCCGCGGAGGTTGCGGCGGAGGGTGAAGACGGCCTCGCGGAGGGCGTCGCGGA
This sequence comes from Isosphaera sp., assembly GCA_013822345.1. GTDB lineage: Bacteria > Planctomycetota > Planctomycetia > Gemmatales > Gemmataceae > Gemmata. The sequence continues at coordinate 9,612 of PNKH01000066.1, read as the reverse complement.
TGACCGCCCGGTCGGCGCGGGCGGACAGCCGGTGGAAGAGCTGGCCGCTGTCGGCGGCGAGGCGCTTGAGGTCGTCCTCGCCGAGGTCGAGTTCGTCGGCGACACTCCCCCAGCTCGACCCGGCGGCCCGGAGGTCGGCGGCGCGGGCGAGGACGGCCTCCTGCTCGGGGGTGGGGGTGAACACGGCGGCACCGGGGGCGGGAAAGACGGGACGTGGCCGCGGACCGCGGCGTGAGGTGGCTATCCGTACACTGCGCGACGGCGGGCGGAAGTCAAGCGGGGGCGTGCCCGACGGAGTCGGCCACGCGCCCGGACTTCGCCGCAGGTGGCGCCCCTCACCCGGCCCGGCGAGGCGCCGGGCCGACCTCTCCCCAGCGGGGAGAGGTGGGGCCCTCCGGTCTCCTCGGCAGCGGTCCGGGTCGGGTGCGTTCGGAGGGGCCGCACCACCCCCACCTCTCCCCGCTGGGGAGAGGTCGCCGGCGCCTCGCCGGCGGGTGAGGGGCGCCGCGCAGACGGCCGGCCGGTCCGGTGCGACGACCCGGAACCTTGGTCGCACGGGTCAGGTGGCCGAGCGGTCGGCCGGGAGGGTGGCGGCCGGCGGGTCCTGGTACCGGCTATCCGGGTGGCACATCCCGGTCAGGGCGTCGAGGGTGTCACCGAGGGCGTCGACCCCGTCTTCGGACAGCCCGGGCGTGGCGTCGATCTCGTCCGCCATGCCGATCAGGTCGTCGTAGATCTGGCGCGTCTTCCGCCCGGCCGCGAGTTCGCCGAGGACCAGTTCGTCGATCCGCGCCCACGGCTGGTCGGCGAGGAGGGCGGCCCGGACGGCGTCGAGTGTGAGCACGGATCACCTCCCGTCATTCCTGCTGCCGCAGGTCACCGGCCGCCGCGGGGTCGTCGGGGACGGGACCTCTCGTCGTCCGGATGTGGCCGGACGGGTGGCACCAGCCGGTGAGGCGGTCCATCACGCCGTTGATCCGCTCCTCGGTCTCGTCGTCCGCACCGGCGGCGCGGACGGTCAGCAACAACTCTTCCAGTGCCGCGTAGATGTCGGCCTCGGCGACCCCGCGGCGGGCCAGGCCCTCGGCCTCGCGGTCGAGCGCCCCGGGGGTGCCGGACTCCCACGCCGCCTTCACCTGCCCGTAGTGCGTGGCCATCCGTAACCCCGGGGGCGGGCACTCGGGATCCGATCCGGTCTTCACTCCGAAGGGGTGGGACAGGGTAGCCCGGGGCACCGCCCCGGGTCCGGCGTGGTGTTGTGTTTCCAGCCTGAAGGGCTGGGACAAGGTGGCGTGTCGCAGCCCTTCAGGCTGCGGGGTGTGCGCCGACGGGAACCCGGGGCGGTGCCCCGGGCTACCCTGTCCCACCCCTTCGGGGTGAAGAGCAGACGCCGAACCTCACCTCACCCCGCCCCCAACTTCCTCAGCTCGTTCTTCGCGGTCTCGTCGCCCTGGGCCGCCGCCCGGCGGAACCACTCGCCCGCGGTCACGAGGTTCTTGGTGACACCCAGCCCGTCCGCGTACAGCACCCCGAGTTGGGCCTGCGCGCCGACGTGGTTCTGGTCGGCCGCCCTCCGGCACCACCGCACCGCCTCCGCGTAGTCCCGCGACACTCCCAGTCCGAGGCAGTACCCCCACCCGAGGCGGTACTGGGCGTCGGCGTGCCCCAGGTCGGCGGCCTCGCGGAACCACCGCATGGCCTCCGCACAGTCCTGGGTCACCCCGTCCCCGAGGTAGTACTTCAGGCCGAGGGCGTGATGGGCCTCCGCCTCTCGTCGGCGGGCGTGGGTCTGCGGCGGCGCGGCCGCCGGGCCGGTCGGGGCCACCGCCGGTCCCAGTCGGGCCAACTCGGCCGCCAGTTCTGCGGCGTCGGCGGGGCGGCGGTCCGGCCTCTGGGCGGTGCAGCGCTTCAGCACCCGGATCAACTCGCCGTCCGCCCCGGACTCCGTCAGGTCGTCCTCGAAGTCGGTGCCGCACCCCTGGGCCAGGTGGCCCGTCAGCATCTGGTAGGCGATCACCCCGAGGGCGTGGACGTCGTCCCGCGGGTCCGGGTCAGAGCCGTCCCGCTGCTGCGGCGACGAATACAGCGGGGTGTGCGACCCGCGCAGGTAAGACAGCAGTCGGCCGCCGCGGCTGGACTGTCCGGTCGTCTCGGCCCGCAGGGCTTCCCGCGCCGACACCCCGCCGATCCCGAAGTCCGTCACCCGGAACCGGCCGGCCGGTGCGTCGAACAGGACGTTACTCGGTTTCAGGTCGCGGTGGACGACGGCCGGGCTGAGCCGGTGCCACCGGCCGACGTCCTCCGCCAGCACCTTCAGGGCGGCCACCACCCGCGGCACCCGCTCGCCGGCGGGCAACGCGGCCCACTCCCGGATGCGGTCCGCGAGGTCGCCGTCGGGCACGTACTCGTACATCACCCACGGGGCGTCGCCGTCCAGGTGCTGGGCCAGCACCGGCACCACCCCGGGGTGACGGCCGGCGGCCATCACCCGCGTCACCACGTCCAACTCGTGCCGCAGGTCGCGGACTTCCAGCCCGTGGCAGAACTTCACCGCCCCGACGATGTTCGACCGCCCGGCGTCGCCGTACCGGGCCAGCCACACCTCCCCGAACCCGCCGGCCCCGATCTGCTCCTCCAGCACCCACCCCGGGCCGCCGGGCAGCGCGTCCCCGGGCCGGAACCGCGGCAGCCGCGGCGGCAGCAGCCGCAGCACGTCGTCCGCCGACCGTAGCGCGAACGCCGCCGGCACGCTCCGCCCGGTCGGGTCGTCCGGCCGCTTCAGCGACGCCCGCACCGCCGCCGGGATCTGCGTCAGGAACAGTTCCAGGTTCTGGGCGTCGGCGTCCGGCAAGCTGTGGCGGGCCGCCTCCTCCCGGGCCGCCTCGGCCCCGGCCCACTTCGCCTCGTCGAACGCCGCCTCCGCCATCCGCCGGACATCGTCCCGCAACCCGTCGTCCCGCTGCCGCTCGCGGTACTTCCTCCAGGCGGCGTCCGCCACCTTGCACGCGTACTCCCCGCCGGGCACCAGCCCGACCAGGCCGCGCACCCCGACCTCCGCCACCGCCGCCGCGACGCACCTGACGAAGACGAACACGGCCGGCCCCCGGGAACGCGGGAGAGGTTGTCGGTCCGACGGTACTTCGCCGGACGGCACCCGAGATTCAGAATAATCCCGCGGTCACGCCAGGGGCAGCGGGAAGCGTCCGGGCGAACCCGGAGCGTGAGCGACCGGAGTTGCGTCCTCCGGTCGCTCACGCTCCCGGCTCGCCGGCTCCACGTCGCCGTACAGGGTGAACGGGCTGGCGTCGGTCACCGCTACGCGCACGGTCTGCCCGATCAGGCGGTCGGAGCCGTCGAAGACGACGATGTGGTCGGTCATGGTCCGGCCGGTGAGTTGCCGGACCGGGCCGGCGACCCGCTCCCCGTGCCGGCTCGGACCCTCCACCAGCACCTCGACCGTCGAACCCACCTGCGCCCGGTGGTCGAGTCGGCTGTTCTCCGTCTGGATCGCCAACAGGTCGTTGTTCCGTCGCTTCTTCACCTCGTCCGGCACGTCGTCCGGGTACCGGCCGGCCGCCTTCGTCCCCGGCCGCTCGCTGTACTTGAAGATGAAGCTGTTCTTGAACCGCGCCGCCCGCACCAGGTCTGCCGTCTTCCGGTAGCTCTCCTCCGTCTCGCCGCAGAACCCGACGATGAAGTCCGACGTGACCGCCACCCCCGGCACCCGCTCCCGGCACCGGGCGAGCATCTCGACGTAGTACGCGGCGGTGTAGTTCCGCTTCATCCGCCGCAGCACCTCGTCGCACCCGGACTGCACCGGGACGTGCAGGTACTTCACCACCTTCGGCAGCTCCCGCACCGCGTCGAGCAGGTCGTCGGTCATGTCCTTCGGGTAGTTGGTGACGAACTTGACCCGTTCGAGGCCGGGGGTATCGTGCATCCCGGCGATCAGGTCGGAGAGCCGCGTGCGGCTCTCGCCGCGCTGGTAGGCGTAGCTGTTCACCGTCTGGCCGAGCAGCGTCACCTCCTTGCATCCCTGGTCGACGAGTTGCCGGACCTCCGCCCAGATGTGCTCCGGCGGCCGGCTCTGCTCCGGGCCGCGGGTGGACGGGACGACGCAGTAGGTGCAGAACTTGTCGCACCCGATCTGGATCCGGACGTACGCCTGGAACGGGGTCGGCCGCATCGACGGGTCGCGGGCCGGGTCGTAGCTGACGAAGCTCGCCTCGACCTCGTGCCGGCCGGCGTCCGCCCGGCCGAGGCTCACCGCCAGCTGCGGCTCGCGGGTCGCGCGCACCTTATCAACGAGCGCCGGCACCTCCGCGAGTTGCCCGGTGCCGACGACCAGGTCGACGAACGGGGCGCGCCGGCGGACCGCGTCCTGGTCCTTCTGGGCCATGCACCCGAGCACGCCGATGACCGCGTCCGGGTTGCGCCGCTTGACGTGCCGCACCCGGCCGAGGGCGGAGTACGTCTTGTCCTCGGCGTGCTCGCGGACGGAGCAGGTGTTGAACAGCAGGACGTCGGCGTCGGCCGGGGTGTCGGTGAGGGCGTAGCCGTGCCGGCGGAGGGCCCCGACGACGAGTTCGCTGTCGAGGACGTTCATCTGGCAGCCGACGGTCTCGATGTACACCTTCTGCGGCATGGTCGGGGGTCCGTTATGAGACGGGGCCGATCGGGGAACGGTTATGTTACCGACCCGACGGCCGCCCCGGAACGTCAGCCCTTCCGCAGCCGCGCCCAGTACCCGCCGTCGGACGGCCGCCCGGGGACCGCGTGGTGCTCCGCCTCCAGCTTCAGCGACCGCATCCCGCGGAGCACCGCCCGCACCACCCCGCCATTCTCGTCCGGCTCGGTGCTGCACGTCGAGTACACCACCGCCCCGCCCGGCTTCACCCGCTCCCCCGCCTGGATCAGGAGCCGCGTCTGCAGCCGGACCAGGTGCTCGAACTCGCCCGGCCGCAGCCGCCACCGCACCTCCGGCCGCCGACCCAGCACCCCGGTGTTGCTGCACGGCACGTCCACCACCGCGGCGTCGAACGGGCCGGCCGGCGGCTCGTCGTTCTCCCTCAGCACGACCGTCTCGACGCCCTTGATCCGGAGCCGCTGACACAGCGCTGTCACCGTTTCGAGCCGCTTCGGGTCGGGGTCGCAGGCGGTCACCCGGCCGCGGTTGTCCATCAGCTCGGCGAGGTGCGTCGTCTTCCCGCCGGGGGCGCTGCACAGGTCCAGCACCCGCATCCCCGGCTGCACCCCGGCCGCCGACGCCACCAGCATCGACGCGTGGTCCTGCACCGCGAAGTCGCCGTCCGCGTACCCGGGTAGGTCACGCACCGCGTGACTCTCGACCAGGCGGAGCGACTGCGGGTGCTCGCCCGGCTCGGCGTCGATCAGCGCGGCGGCGAGGCGGAGGCGGTACGTCTCGCGGTCGCCGTGCAGCTTGTTGACCCGGAGCCACAGCGGCGGCGGGGCGTTGAACCAGAACCCGAGCCGGACGCACTCGTCGAAGTCGTGCCGGCCGAGCCACCGGTCGACGAGCCATTTCGGGAACGAGAAGGCGGCGGCCAGGTAGGCGTCGGGTTGGGCGGCGGGGTCGGGCAGCACCGGCTTCGCGAGCCGGCGGTACCGGCCGTCCTCGAACGGCACCGCGGCGGGGCCGGCGGCGTCGGTGAAGTCGTCGGTCACCAGTTCGGCGACGCGGCGGAGTACCCCGTTGACGAACCCCTTCGCCTTCGGCGCCCCGACGCGGGCCGCCAACTCGACCGCCTCGTTGACGGCCGCGTGCTTCGGGACGTGGGTGAGCAGCGCGAGCTGGAACGCCCCAAGGTGGAGCACGTCCCACACCCGCGGCTGGACCGCGTGCGGCGGGAGTTGGATGAACGGCTTCAGGAGGGCGTCGAGGGTGGCCTTGCGGCGGAGGACGCCGTTGACCAACTGGATGACGAACCGGCGGTCCAGCGGCGACAGGGCGGCGGCCGCGGCGTCGATCAGCTCGGCGGCGAACGCCTCGCGGGCGCGGGACCGGTGGAGCACGTCGGCGGCGACCCGCCGGGCGGTCGTCATGACAGCACTTCCGGCCCGAACCGCATGCCGTCGGTGACCGGGTGGCCGCGCAGGAACTCCTCCGCGGTCATCCGCTTCTTCCCGGCCGGTTGGAGTTCGAGAACATCGACGGCGCCCGGCCGGGTGCCGTCCACCCAACCCGCCGACACGATCAACCGGCTCTCCACCGGCCAAGGCGAGTGACCACCACCCGGCATCGGCATGAGTAACTGGCCCAGAGCCCGACCCTCGAATGGCTCGTTCTTCCGCCACGCCCCCTGTTCGCACACCCGCACGTGGTTCACGATCACCCGCATCGGCTCCCTGCCGGGGCGGTGCAGGAACGTGTACGCGGTCGGCCACGGCTGCATCGCCCGCACGAACCGCTCGACGTACTCCGCCGGCTTCGCCCAGTCGATCAGCCCGAACTCCTTCTTGATCTTCGGAGCCTTCGTCACCCGCGCCGGGTCCTGCCTCACGCCGTCCACCGGACCGCCCGCCTGGTACTTCCGCACCGCCTCCACTGCCAACTTCGCCCCGAGCGCCGCCAGCTTCGCCTCCAGCGTGCCGGTCGTGTCGTCGGCGGCAATCTGCATGTCGCCCTGAAGGATCATGTCGCCGGAGTCCAGCCCCGGCGTCACCTTGATGATGGTGACGCCGGTCCGCGTCTCGCCGTTGAGGACCGCGTACGCCACCGGCGCCGCCCCGCGGTACTTCGGCAACAGCGACGCGTGGACGTTGATCGTCCCGCGGGTCGGGACCGACAGCACGTCTTTCGACAGGATCTGGCCGTACGCGGCGACGACGAGGAGGTCCGGCCGCAGCGCTCGCAGTTGTTCCAGCCCGTCCGGGGTGTTGATGCTCTCCGGCTGAACGACCGGGACGCCGGCGGTCGCGGCGATGGTCGCCATCCCCTTGCCGGTCTGGCGGGTGCTGCCGCGGCGGTTCCCGCCGTCGCGCTCCGGCTGCGTCACCAGCCCGACCACGTCCGGGCCGAACGCCGCGAGCAGCCCCTCGAAGGTCGGCTCGGCGAACGTCCCGGTACCCATCATCACGAGTCGCATGCGGCCCTCCGGTGGGGCAGACATTCTTGTCTGCCGGGCAGGCAGGAATGCCGGCCCCACCCGGCCCCGGGTCACAGCTTCGGCTCCAGCCCCGGGGGGAGGTGGCCCTTCTTCTTGTCCTTCTCGAAGTCGGCGACGAACTTCTCCAGGTCCTTCTCGCTCCGGGACCGGCCGAGCGACCCCATCTTGTCGATGAACAGCACCCCGGCCAGGTGGTCGATCTCGTGCTGCCACACCCGGGCCGGGAGGTCGTGGCAGATCAACTCGTAAGGCTCCCCCTTCAGGTCGTACGCCCGCACCCTGACCGTCTTGAACCGGCGGACGTTCTGGTACAGCCCCGGGAAGCTCAGGCACCCCTCCCGGTCGCTCACCGCCCCCTTCTCCTCCAGGATTTGTGGGTTGATCGCCACGAACTCCTGGTCCTTGACCGCCGGGTCGCCGGCGAAGTTCATGACCAGGAGTTGGGCGTCCAGGGCGACCTGCGGGGCGGCCAGGCCGAGACCGTCGCTGGCGTACATCAGCTCCAGCATCCGGCCGGCGGCCAGCACGATCTCCTTGTCGATGGTGGTCACCGGCTTGACCGGCGTCCGGAGCGCCGGGTGCGGGTACTTCACGATCTTCATCGGGCGCGACTCTCGGGGCCTGGCGGGAACGGTGGATTATATCAGACCGGGCGGCGGGTCTCGTGGGTGGGGCAGGCATTCCTGCCTGCCGCCCGCGAGACCGGCAGGCAGGAATGCCTGCCCCACGATGTTGGTCACCCGGCCACCAGCCGCCCCACCGCGAACAGCCCGCCGGCCAGCAGCACGCACGCCGGCAGCGTCAGCGCCCACGCCAGGAGGATCTTCCGCACCGTCCCGCCCTGCACCCCGGACCCGTTCGCCACCATCGTCCCGGCCACCCCGCTCGACAGCACGTGCGTGGTGCTCACCGGCAGCCCGGTCACCGCCGCCACCAGGATCGTCCCGGCCGCCACCGTCTCGGCCGCCGCCCCCTGGGCGTAGGTGAGGTGCGTCTTCCCGATCTTCTCCGCCACCGTCACCACGATCCGCTTGTACCCGACCGTCGTCCCGACCCCCAGCGCCAGCGCCGTGCACACCACCACCCACAGCGGGACGAACTCGATCGCCTCCCCGAGCACCCGCAGGTGCGGCTTCAACTCGTCCCTCGCGGCGGCCGACACCGGCACCCCGGCCGCGTCCTTCCGGAGCCGGTAGATCGCCTGCCGCACCTCCCACCGCTTCTTCTCCTCCACGTCGGCGAACGACGCCTTCCCGGCCAGGGCGGCCCGGATCGCGTCCAGGTCGGCCCGCGCGGCCGGCGGCAGCTCGACCTTCTCCTTCGCCAGCACCGACTCGATCCCGCCGACCGCGGCCGTCACCTGCCCGGCCAGTTCCGGGCGGTTGACGTTCACCGCGTAGTGGAACGGGAGGAACCCGATCAGCACCAGCAGGACGAGGCCCATCCCCTTCTGCCCGTCGTTCGACCCGTGGGCGAAGCTGACCCCGCCGCAGGTGGCGACCAGCACCCCGCGGATCCACCCCGGCGGGCGGTCGTCCCCGACCGGCGGCCGGTACAGCCGCGGCTCCTTGACCAGCGACTTGAGCAGCAGGAGGAGGAGGGCGGCGAGGCCGAACCCGACGAGCGGGGAGACGAGGAGGGCCAGCCCGACCTCCCCGGCCTTCGCCCAGTTCACCCCGGACAGCCCGGCCCCGGACAGCAGGCTGTTCGCCACCCCGACCCCGAGGATCGACCCGATCAGGGTGTGGGAGCTGCTCACCGGCATCCCGAGGTACCAGGTGCCGAGGTTCCAGACGACGCCGGCGACGAGGAGCGACAGGACCATCACCAGGGCGGCCCGGGAGGTGCCCTCGATCAGCAGGTCGACCGGCAGCAGGTTGACGATGCTGAACGCGATCATCGTCCCGCCGAGGAGTACCCCGAGGAAGTTCAGCAGGCCGGAGTAGAGGACGGCGGGGGTGGGCTTGAGGGTGCGGGTGTAGATGACGGTGGTGACGGCGTTGGCGGTGTCGTGGAACCCGTTGATGAACTCGAAGGCGAGGGCGACGGCGAGGGCGACGGCGAGGAAGACGAGCGGCCCGGTCGGGAGAGACAGGGCGGCGTCCCAGAAGTTCATGCGGCACCAGGTGGGCGGTCCGGGGAGGTACCCAACGGGTTATTCGCCCGCCCGGCCCGGCGACACGGGTGCGCCGCCGATCTTCAACGTTTCTTCACAATCGAGGAGGGGTCCCGGACGGTGGCACGCCGGTTGCATTCCCCTCTCCCAACCGTCGAGGACGGCCCGATCCGAGAACCTGCCGGAGACCCGAGATGACCCCGAACGAACCCGAGACGACGCGCGGCGGGAAGATCCGTTACGGCCTGGCGGCGCTGCTGCTCGGCCTGCCGCTGCCGTTCGTGCTGATCGCGTTCCTGATGCCCGGGTGCGGCGGCAACTGACCGCCCGACGAGGAGGACGTGCGATGACCCCGATGGAGCCGCCGGT
>PNKH01000065.1 GCA_013822345.1 Isosphaera sp. | reverse complement strand
CCCCGGGCGGTCCGGTTATACCGGTGCCTGTGGCAACCCGAAGGGGGTGGCGCACCATGCTCCGGACCCGTTACCTGGCCGCCGCCGCGGCCGGGCTGCTGACGACCTCGCTCGTCGCGGCCCTCGTCCGCACCGACACCCAAGCCCCGCCCCCGCGGCCGGTCACCGACCCGCCGAAACCGGTCACCCCCCTGTTCGCGAAGGTCGAGCCGGCCGCCAACGCCCCGGTCCTGGTGCTGCTCCCCGACGAGCGCGGCGTCCGCGGGTGGGTCGCCGGCAAACACGCCGCCCCCGCCGGCACGGCGGTCACCCTCCGGCTCGGCAACGCCCGCACCGCGACCGCGAAGCTCGCCGCCGACGGCACCTTCGCCCACGACTTCCCCGCCACCGCCGCCACCCCGGTGACCGCGACCGTCACCCTCCCCGGGGTCAAGCAGCCGCTCACCGCCCGCACCACCGTCCTCCCCGCCCCGGCGGTCCGCGGCCAGACCGCGTTCTTCGTCACCGACCGGTCCGCGTACCGCCCCGGCCACACCCTCCGGTTCGTCGCCTTCCTCCGCAAGCTCGACCCCGACGGCGAGTTCGAGCCGCCGGAGTTCCCGGCCGGGGCCGACCGCGAGGTGCTCATCGACATCACCAGCCAGGCGAAGCAGACCCGGGCCGCCCGGATCCGCGTCCGGGCCGACGCCCACGGCCGGATCACCGGCGAGTACACGTTCTCCGACGCCGACGCCCTCGACCACTACGTCCTCACCGCTAGCGGGTTCGCCGGGTCGGCCCGCGTCCTGCTCGGCGAGTACCGCAAGACGAAGGTCGGGCTGAAGCTCACCGGCGAGGTGAAGGACGGCAAACTCCACGTCTCGTTCGACGCCCGCGACTACCTCGACCGGCCGGTGAAGGGGACCGCCGCCACCTACACGGCCGCCGTCGCCCGCGCCGCCGAGCCGGCCAAGCTGACCCTCAACCCGGACGAGTTCGCCCACCCCGAGGGCGGCCCGCCCGGGTCCGACGAACTCGAAGCCCTGCCGGACGACGAGCGGCTCCTCACCCTCGCCAACGGCGTCTCGGCCATGACCTTCGCCGGGTTCGGCAGCCGCCAGGTCGCCAGCCGCGACGGGAATGTGGACATCGCCGACGGCGCCGCGAAGCTCGTCCTCGACCTCCACCCCGAGTGGCTCAAGGGCGGCCACACCGTCACCGTCGCCGGGGTGTTCACCGACGACACCGGGCGGGAGAACCGGGCGGCCGGGACGTTCCCGCTCGAGCTCCGCCCGGTCTGCGGGGTGAGCGTGACCACGCCCAAGGAGACGTACGCCCTCGGCGAGAAGATCCCCGCGGCGGTCCACCTGTTCGGCCTGAAGCGGGGGGTCCAGGCGGCCACGACTCTGATCGTCGTCCGCCTCGACGCCCAACCCGCCAACCCGTGGGTCACCCCGGACTCCGACCCCGAGGGGACCGTCCTGCCGGACAACACCCGGCTGCCGGCGATCGGTGCCCCCGCCCCGAAGCCGAAGCCGGCCCCGGCCGCCGGCGGGTGGAAGGCCGTCCCGGTCTTCGACCCGGTGAAGCGGCGGGTCGTGTCGGCGACGCCGGTCGCCGGCGGCGCGACGACGGTCGAGCTGAAGCAGCCCGGGGCGTACAAGCTCCTCGCCGTCACCAGGCTCCCGGACGGCTCGTCGTTCCAGAGCGAGACCGGCGTGGTGGTGAAGGCCCCGGCGAAGTTGCCCGGCGTCGTGCTCCACCTCGACCGGCGCGAGATCACGTCCGGCACCCGCCTGACCGGCGCCGCCCACACCCGGTTCGCCGGGGCGAAGCTCCTCCTCACCCTCCGCGACGCGCAGGGGGTGAAGGTGGTCAAGCCGCTGACCGCCGACGCCCGCGGGGTCGCCGTCATCGACGAGCCGCTCCCGGCGAACCTGCGGTACGGCTGCGCGGTGTGCGTCCAGTACCCCGAGAGCGCGACGCAGGTTCACGCCGACCAGCGCGACCTGTTCGTGATCCCGAACGACCGCACGATCGGCGTGACAGTCACCCCGCCGGCCGAGGTCGGGCCGGGGGCGGAGGTGAAGCTCGGGGTGAAGCTCGACCGGAAGGAGGAGGTGGACCTGATCGTGTCGGTGTTCGACGAGTCGCTCCTGGGCGTGTCGGGCGACCTGGCGAAGGACATCCGCAACCACTTCCTCGCCGACGCCCGCGGCCAGGCCCGGGCGGCCCGCGACCTCGCCGCCACCCGGGTCGGGGCCGTCACCGTCGCCGAGTTAGTGAAGAAGGCCGAGGCGCTGCTGGCGGACAAGCCGACCCTCGACCGCGACCCGGTCCTGCGGCCGCAGCTCGAAGGGCTCGTCAACCACTGGAAGGAGGGGCGGGTCGGGCTGGCCGACGTGGTCACCCTGGTCCGGCTCACCGGGCTGGAGGTGTACCTCGCCCACTCCCTGTACCACGGGGACGGGACGGCCGCGTGGAACGTGCCGAAGACCGCCACCCTGGCCGACCTGCTCCGGTGGGAGAAGAAGGACGCGGTGAACGGCCAGCGGCTGTTCGTCTCGGCCACGGTGGTCGGGAACGTCGCCCTGGTCGGGGTCGCGGCCCGCCCCGGCAGGCCGGACGACGGGTACCCGTCCGACCCGTGGGTCGGGCACCGCGGCAACCCGTACGGGCACGCCCCGCCGCGGTGCCTGTCGTTCAACGGCGGGTACTTCGGCGGGATGAGCTGCACCGGGTTCCAGCAGATCGGGTTCGGGCAGTGCGGGTTCAGTTGCACCGGGTTCTCCGGGTGGCAGTTCCACGGCCCCGGGTTCAACGGCATCTCCGGGTTCGGCGGGAACTTCGGGTTCGGGGCCGGCGGGCTGCAGGTCGGCGGCGGGCAGCTCGGGCAGTTCGGCAACCTGGCCGGCCAGTTCGGGTTCGGCAAGGGCGGCGGGTTCGGCGGGGGCTTCGGCGGCGGCGGTTTCGCCGGCGGGAACGCGGCGTTCTCCCAGCCGTTCGTCGGCGGGCAGATGGGGATGTCGTTCGGGTTCAACCGCGACTTCGGCCCGGTCGCGTTGCCGGCCGGCGGGGTGGCGCTGCCCGGCCTCGGCCTGCCGGACGAGGTGGTCCGCCGCGACTTCGCCGACAGCGCCCACTGGACCGCCAAGCTCCGCACCGCCGCCGACGGCACCGCGACGGCGAGCTTCAAGCTCCCGGACTCGCTCACCAACTGGCGCGTCCAGGTGACGGCGGTGTCGCCGAAGATGCACGTCGGCACCGGCACCGCGACGTTCAAGAGCACCCGGGCGGTGATGGTGTGGCCGATGCTCCCGCGGACGTTCACCGAGGGCGACACCGTCCGCGTGTTCGGCACGGTCCACAACCTGACCGACAAGGAGCAGACGATCCGCGCCCACCTCAAGGCCGAGAACGGCCGGGTGCTGGCGGACGCGGAGCAGGCCGTGACGGTGCCGGCGAAGGGGAGCGCCCCGGTGTACTGGGACTACCGGGCGGGCACCAAGGGGTTCACCGACCTGCTGATGTCCGCGAAGTGCGACGCCGGCAGTGACGCCTCGCTGAAGAAGCTGCCGGTCACGCCGGCGGGGGTCCTGGAGCGGGCGACGGCGTCCGGCCTGGTCGGCAAGGGCGACCTGAAGCTCACCCTCCCGGCCGACTTCGACCCGGCCCGGGCGACCGCCACCGTGACCGTCGCCCCGACGCTGGCCGCCGACCTCGCCGACACCCTGCCGTACCTGGTCGAGTACCCGTACGGGTGCGTCGAGCAGACGATGAGCCGGTTCCTCCCGGCGATCCGCGTCGCCCAGATCCTCAAGCAGTCCGGCGGCGGCGTGCCGAAGGAGCTGGAGGCGAAGCTGCCGAAGGTGGTGGAGCAGGGGCAGAAGCGGCTGATCGAGCTGCAGCAGCCGGACGGCGGGTGGGCCTGGCAGGGGAGCGGCACGACGCACGAGATGATGACGCCGTACGCCCTGTTCGGGCTGATCGCGGCGGAGCAGGCCGGGTACCCGTGCCCGAACCCGCACACGATCGACCGCGGGATGGGGCGGCTCAAGCAGTACCTCGACGACATGGGCCGGCAGTGGGACGCGGCCGCCGCGGCGGACCCCAAGGGCCGCCACCCGGTCGTCAACGACGCCCTGTTCTGCCTGTGGGTAGCCGCCACCCGGGACGACACCGTCAACCTGGACCCGTGGTGGGTCCGGATCGTGAGATGGACCGAGACCCCGTTGATGTCCGACGCCGGGTGCGCCTTCGCCCTGGAAGTCGCGGTCAAGCGGGGCAAGAAGCCGTTCGCCGGCATGCTCGCGGCCGAGCTGCGGAAGCGGGCCAAGACGTCCGGCGACCGGGTGTACTGGACCTCGGCCGGGTTCTCCCGGTGGGGCGACAACACCACCGAGGTGACCGCCACGGTGATGAAGGCGCTGGTCGCCCACGACCCGCACGACCCGCTCCTGCCCGGGGTCCTGGCGTTCTTCCACGCCACCAAGCGCGGCGACCGGTGGGACTCGACCAAGGACACCGCGTCCGTCCTGTACGCCCTGTGCGACTACCTCGCGGCGGTGAAGGCCGGGCCGGCGGCCGCCGGGGAAGTCAAGGTGTCGGTGAACGGGGTCGCCGACGGGACGACCACCCTCGACGGCCCGACCTCGAAGGTCATCACCCTGACCGGCAAGGACCTGAAGCCGGGCGAGAACGTGTTCGCGGTGACCGGGCCGGACGCGAAGGCCGGCGGGCTGGCCCGGGTGGTGGTGGCGTTCACCCGCGGCCCCGGGGCCGACATCCCGGCCCGGGACCACGGGGTGAAGGTCGAGCGCACGGTCAGCGTGCGGGCGGCCGACGGCACCTGGGCCGAGTTGAAGACCGGGGCGGCGGTCCCGGCCGGGAGCTACGTCAGGGTTCGGGTGACGGCGACGCCCGGGCCGGGGACGCAGCTGCAGTACACGCTGCTGGAGAGCCCGAAGCCGGCCGGCGGGGAGACGGTGCCGGCGGACGACGGGCGGTTCGCCAAGGACGCCCCGCCGCGGCAGCACGTCCTGCGCGAGGACCGGGAGGCGATGACCTGCTTCCACTACGAGCGGGCGGCCGGGCCGGTGACGGCCGAGTTCGTGGTGCTGACGGAGTTCGCCGGCGAGTTCCGCCTCGCCCCGGCCCGGGTCGAGCTGATGTACAAGCCGACGGTCGGCGGGCACTCCGACTCGTTCGTGCTCAAGGTCGGGGCGAAGAAGTGAGGTGAGTCCGGGGCGGGGGTCCGAGCCGGAGCGCCAGCGACGGGTCAGGCTGACCCGTCGCTGGCGCTCCGGCTCGGACCGTTCACGTCACGCCTTGGCCCGGCGGAGCCGGCGGTACCCGGCCAGCCCGACGGCGCCGGCCGCCAGCAGGGCCACGCTGGCCGGCTCCGGGATGACCGCGTCCTGGGCGAACACCACCAGCATGTAGTTGCCGACCTGGCCGAGCGGCTGGGGGGCGAACCCGCCCCCGCCAGGGCCCGGGAACGCGGGCGCGGCGAAGATGCCCGAGATGGCCAGGGTGACCGTCCCGTCGATCGCCACGATCTGGTTCGCCAGGGCCGACAGCAGCCCGAACCCGTCGTTGTCGTCGGACGCGACCAACGCCCCGGTGTTGTCGAACAGGGTGAGGACGGTGTCGAAGTCCGCGGCCACCACGCTGGCCCCGAACACCGACCCGGGGACCAGCCCGGTGAAGGTGTAGAAGTCGACGTCGCCCCCGACGATCGTCCCGGTCGCCGTGTTCACCCCGGCCCCCAGGGTTTGCGAGGTGGCGAACGTGTCGTTCGGCTCGGCGTCGGCGGCGATCACCAGCTGCTCCACCTCCAGGGTGTAGGTCCCGGCGTTGGCGTGGGCCCCGACCAGCCCGAGGTCGGCGGACCCGGTCACCGCGATGTTCACCTGGCCGCTCGCTGGCACCAGGATCGGGGTGAGCAGCGAGTACAGGCCGGCCCCGCTGTCGTCGTCCGGGGTCGGGATGATCACCCCGGCGTCGTCCCGCGCCCCGAGGACGGTGTTCAGGGTCCCCGCGACGATCGCGGCGGCGTACTGCTGCCCGGGGGTCAGGGTGTACCGGAAGTTGTCCACGTCCCCGGCGACGGTCGACCCGACCACCCGGCCGGGCCCGGCCGGGAGCGGCTGGATGGTCGCGAACGTCTGGTTCGGCTCGGTGTCCGAGGCGATGAAGTCCGCCCGCGCCGCCCCGCCGCCGAGCAACCCCAGGCCGGTCAGGCACCCCGCCCAGAGAAACCTGCGCATCGCGAACCTCGTGCGTGGGGAGGGGGAAGGCGACGGCCCCGATCCCCCCCACCGGGGAAGGGGGCTTGCGCGGCGGGTCCACCGGCCGCGGGCCGCCACCGGGTGGCAGGGAAGGAGGTCAACAAGTCGGTGGCGGCGTGGAGGACAGTCTACAGAGTCCGACACCCGGCACGGAAAGAAAAGTAAGCAAACACTGATTCCCCGGCGGCATAAATTTCCACCCCGGGCCGCACATCATATCGATTATCGGCTACGCGAGTTCTTCACATAACGTTCTGAAACTGTCGGGGCGGTCGGGCGACGGCCGACGCCGACACCCGACCGCCCCGAATCGGAAGTCACCCCACGTCGGTCAGGCCTTGACCCGGCGGAGCCGGCGGTACCCGGCCAGGCCGAGCCCGCCGGCCGCCAGCAGGGCCATGCCCGCCGGCTCCGGCACGGGGAGCACCTCCGCGGTCAGCACCAGGGTGAAGCTGCCGGTCTGCCCGGCGGGCGCCCCGGCGAACCCGAAGTCCGGGAAGCCCGACACGGCCAGCCTCACCGCCCCGTCCGCCGACACGAGCTGGCCGGCCAAGAGGGACAGCAGGCCGACCCCGCCGCCGTCGTCGGTGGCGACGATCGCCCCGGCGTCGTTCCGCTGCCCGAGGACGGTGTCGAACGTCCCGGCGATGATCTCGGCGACAAACCGCGCCCCGGGGTCAGGGTGAACCGGAAGTTGTCCACGTCCCGGGGGCGACCGACCCGGTCACTTGGCCGGGGCCGGCCGGCAGCACCTGCTGCGCGGCGAACGCGTTGCTCGGCTCGACCTCCGCGACGATGAACTCCGCCCTCGCCGTGCCGCCGGCCCCGGCGGGCACCGCCACCGCGGCGGCGCACCCGGCCCAGAACGTGTTGCGCGTCTCGGTATGCTCCCGTGGGGAGATCCCCCGGCGGCGCCCCGACCTCCCCACGGGCGAAGGGCGCCATCCACTCCGGGACTGCCGGGCGTGGGCCGCCACCGAGCGGGAGAGAGGGATTGCGCGAGACGGTGGCGGCGTGGAGATGACTGTAACGATTCTGCCGCAGACCGCGAGGCGATAAGTGATGACCCGGGGATTCTCTGCCGGCGATAAACTGCCGCCCCGGACACAGTTTAGACCGATGCGCAGCTCTGTTCCGGAAGGGGTGGTGTGGGAGGGCGAGGCTCCCGCCGAGCCGGAGGTAGGCGGCTCGGCGGGAGCCTCGCCCTCCCACGCCACCCCTTCCGGAACGGTCTCTCAGCTGCGCCGCCCGCCCCGCCGCTTCGGCGACCGGCCGTAGCTCGGCACCTCGTCGTCCGCGGCGCGGCGGGGCGGCAGGTCGGCGAGCCGTAAGTCGAGCATCCGCCGCGCCACGTCCACCCGGGCCACCTCCACCCGCACCCGGTCCCCGAGCCGGAACCGCCGCCCCGTCCGCTTCCCCTCCAGCGTGTGCGCGTCCTCGTCGAACCCGTAGTAGTCGTCCACCAGCGACGAGATGTGGACCAGGCCCTCGGCCGGGAACCGCTCCGCCTGGGCGAAGAACCCGTAGTCCGCGACCCCGGTGATGACCGCGTCCAGCCGCTCCCCGAGCCGGCCCGCCAGGTACGTCAGGATCTTCAGCTTCACCAACTCCCGCTCCGCCGTCTCGGCCCGCCGCTCCATCTTCGAGCAGTGGTCGCCCAGGGCGGTCAGCTCCTCCACGTCCGCCGACGCCGTCCCGTGCTTCAGCCACCGGTCCAGGAGGCGGTGGACCTGGAGGTCCGGGTAGCGGCGGATCGGCGAGGTGAAGTGGCAGTAGTTCTGGATCGCCAGGGCGTAGTGCTCGTCCTGGACCGGCGAGTACGCCGCCTGCTTCAGGCTCCGCAGCAGGGCGAAGTGGACCGCCGCCCTCTCCGGCTGGTCGGCCGTCTTGCCGAGGACGGCCTGCAGCTCGAACCGGTCCTGGG
Organism: Isosphaera sp.; assembly: GCA_013822345.1. Classification (GTDB taxonomy): domain Bacteria; phylum Planctomycetota; class Planctomycetia; order Gemmatales; family Gemmataceae; genus Gemmata. Next base: position 36,248 of record PNKH01000065.1, on the reverse strand, counting down.
GGCGCTTGATGCGATGGCCGAGGAGGTCGGCGAACCGGGCGAACGCCTCCAGCTTGTCCTCGTTCGGGGCCGGGTGGACGCGGCGGAGGAACGGCACCTCGTGGCGGGTGAAGTGCTCGGCGACCGCCTCGTTCGCCGCCAGCATGAACTCTTCGACGATCTGGTGGCTGAGGGTGTGCTCGGCGAAGTGGGCCCCGCTGACCCGGCCGTCGGCGTCGTACTCGAGTACCGCCTCGGGCATGGTGAGCTCGAGCGCCCCGCGGCGGAACCGCTTTTTCCGCAGGAGCAGGGCCAGGTCGCGCATCCGGCGGAGCATGGCGCGGACGTCGGGGTCCGCCGGGGGGGTTCGGTCTTCCCCTACGCCCCCTGCCGGGGGAGATGGCGAAGAGCCGCCCGCCAGGCCGTCGAGGAGCTGCTGCACCTCGTCGTAGGTGAACCGCTTCCGGTTCCGGATCGCCCCGCTGAAGAACTGGACGTGCCCCTTCTGCAGGTTCGGGGTGAACTCCATCCGCACCGTCTTGACGTACCGCAGCTTCCCCTCCTGCAGCGACGCCAGCCCGTTCGAGATCACCTCCGGGAACATCGGGATGACCTTCCCCGGCAGGTACACGCTCGTCGCCCGCTTCCGGGCCTCGGCGTCCAGCGCCCCGCCGGGCCTCACGAACGCCCCGACGTCCGCGATGTGGACCGTCAGCACCCAGTGCCGCGTCTTCGGGTCGATGGTGACGCTCACGGCGTCGTCGAAATCCTTGGCGTCCGGCGGGTCGATGGTGACGACCAGGTCGTGCGTGAAGTCGGTCCGGCCGGCGAGGTCGTCCTCGGAGAACTGGTCGGCGACCTGCCGGGCCTCGGCGAGCGCCGCCTCCGAGAACGCCTCCGGCAGCCCGAACGCCCGGATCACCGACAGGGTGTCGACGCCGGGCTGGCCGTGCGGCCCGAGCACCTCCGAGATGACCCCCTCGCCGCGGCCGTCCGGCGACGGGAACCGGAGCATCTCGATCACGACCTTGTCGTGCGGTTTCGCCCCCTTCGCCCCGGGGTCGCCGACCGACACGCTGTGCGAGAAGACGGTCCCGTCGACCCGCACCAGGCCCTCGCCGTCGCGCTCGAAGTAGGTGCCGACGAACGTCCGGGTGGCCCGCCCCAGGACGCGCACCACCTCCCCGGCGGCGTCCTTGATGGTCGTCGCCTCGCGGGTGATCCGGACCAGCACATCGTCGCCGGTCGAGGCGTCCTGGGTCTTGTCCTCGCGGACGAACACGTCCGGCTTGAAGGTGCCGTCGACGGGGTGCGGGCGGACGACGCCGTGGCCGGCGGAGGTGCGGCGGAAGGTGCCGGTGACGGTGCCGTGCGGGTCGGCCGGGCGGATGGTGTTGTTCCGGCCGACGGCCAGCCGGCCGGTGCGGACGAGTTCGCGGACGGTGCGGCGGAACTCGGGGTAGGCGTCCTCGCCGAGGTTGAGCCGCCTGAACAGCGGCTTGGCCTTGATCGGGGTGTAGCTGTGGGCGGTGACGGCGTGGAGGATCTTGGCGAGCAGGTCGGGCATGAGGTGTGGTCTCGGCGGGGGCGGACGGACCCCCCAAACTCATCGGTCCGGGAGAATGACGCCCCCACCCGGGTGCGGGTTCGCGGCCCCCCATTGTTCGCGGCGGCGCGGCCGACCGGCAACCCCGGCACGCCCGGAACCGGTCTTCCCGGGGCCTTCACAACCCGGGTCGGTCCCGACTTGCGCCCGGCCGCCGGCCGACGTATAGTGGACGTTGGTAGGGGTTCCCCACGCACCGCCGGCCCTCTCCCGAGAGGCGCCCCCGCGGTCGCGGCACACGGACGCTGCGCCGCCGGGGGAATGGAGGTCGCCATGTCCACCCGCCCCCCGCACCGGCGGCCCGGCCGCCGGTGGGACTTCCGGGCGTCCCCGTCCCACCATTCCCGCCTGACGCGGCCGCCCGGCCGGTTCCGGGTGGTCCTCCACCGGGCCGCCGACAAGGGGCTGATGTTCGTCGCGCGGGCGGTGATGGAGGTGACCCGGTTCGGCCCGGCGGAGGCCGAGTTCCGGATGTGGGAGGCGCACCACCGCGGGCGGTCGCTGGTGCTGGTCACCCACCTGGAGCGGGCGGAGCTGTTCGTCGAGCAGTTCGCCGCCCGCGGCCTGGCGACGACCATCGAGCCGGTCGCGGATTTGTGATTGCAGATTTGTGATTTCAGATTTGAAGATGGGGGCCGGCTCTGGTCCGGTCTTCAAATCTGAAATCACAAATCTGCAATCTGAAATCTCACACCGTCACCCCCGCCAGCAGCCGCATCATCGCGGCGGCGAACGCCGGCAGGTCGGCCGGGCCGCGGCCGGTCAGCAGGGTCCCGTCCCGCACCACCGCCTCGTCCTGGTACACCGCCCCGGCCGCCCGGACGTCGTCCCGGATGCCCGGCGAGCAGGTCACCCGCCGCCCGTCCAGCGCCCCGGCGCTGATGAGCAGCTGTGGGCCGTGCCCGACCGCCGCCACCCGCCCGCCGTCCTGCATGAACGTCCGGGCCACGTCCACCGCCTCCTCCCGCACCCGCAGCCGCTCCCCGCACGACCCGTCCGGGATCACCAGCAGGTCGAACTCGGCCGGGTTCACCTCGTGGATGGTCGCGTCCGGCTCGACCCGGTACCCGTGCTCCCCGGCCAGGACGTGCATCCGCGGGGACGCCAGCCGGACCTCCGCCCCGGCCTCCCGGAGCCGGTACCAGGGGAGGAACAGGGAAAGGTCTTCGAACCCGTCGGCGACGAGGATGAGGGCTTTCACGACGGCCTGCCGTGTCGGGGAAGGGGGGCGGTTGGGGGTGTCCGGTCATTGTAGTCCACGGCCGGGTGGGCGGAACCCCCGGGCCTGGCGAGCCGGGAGCGTGAGCGACCGGAGGTTTGCGCCTTCCTCCGGTCGCTCACGCTCCCGGCTCGCCGAGACCCCGCCCACTCCCGGTTGACCCGCCCCGCCCTCCCGCGTATGGTCCCCCGCCTCTCGCCGGGCGGGCCGGGGGGCGGACGTACCGGGTGGCGGATGGCGCTGCGGAGTTGGGCGATCCGGGGGCTGATCCTCACCGGGGTGGCGGGCGTCGCCGGCCTCGGGTGGGTCGCCCACTCGTGGGTCAGCCCCGAGCGGGTCAAGGCCCAGGTCCTCGCCCACCTGGCCGCCCAGTTCCCCGGGGCCGAGGTCTCCGTCGCGGACGCCCGGGTCCGGCTGTTCGGCGGGATCGCGGTGTCCGACATCCGGGTCACCCGGGCCGGGGACGCCGACCCGTTCCTCGTCGTCCCGGCCGCCGTCCTCCACCACGACAAGCAGCAACTCACCCGCGGCAAGCTGGTCATCCGGAAGGTCGAGCTGGAGAACCCGGAGGTGCGGCTCGACCGCGGGCCGGACGGGAGGTGGAACGTCGAGGGGGCGGTCCGGGTCGGGGAGCCGAACGAGCCGGTCCCGACGTTCGTCGTCAAGGGGGCGACCGTCCGGGTGACCGACCGCGGCCCGGACCCGCTCCCCCCGCTCACCCTGACCGGGGCCGAGGCGACGGTCCTGAACGACCCGTCGACCGTCCTCACCGTCCGGGCGAAGGCGACCGCCGCCGGGTACGGCCCGGTCGCCGCCGTCGGGAAGCTGGTCCGCACGACCGGGAAGCTGGACGTGGTGCTGCAACTGCCCGAGTTCCCGCTCGGGGGGGCGGCCCCGGCCGTCGCCGCCCGGGTCGCCCCGGACCTCGCCCCGCACCTCGCCGGGCTGTCCGCCACCGCCTCCGTCACCGCCGACCTGTCCTACGCCGCCGACGCCCGCCGGTGGGGGTACACCCTCACCCTCGACCTCAAGGGGGCCCGGTTCACCCACCCGGACCTGCCCTGGCCGGTGGAGGCGATCACCGCGTCCGTCGGGGTCAAGGACGGGCGGGCCACGGTCAAGGACGCCACCGCCCGGGTGAACGGGGCCGACGTCCGGGTGTCGCTCGAGACGCGGAAGGACCCGGCCGGCGGCGGGCCGGAGGACTTCCTCGAGTCGGCCGAGGTGACCGTCACCGGGGTGGCCCTGGACGACGCCCTGTTCGCCCACCTGCCGGAGAAGGCCCGGGCGCTCCGGCAGGCGTTCTCCCCGGCCGGGAGGGTCGACGCCGGGTACCGGTTCACCCGCGACGCCGGCGGGTGGCGGCGGGAGTTCGAGGTCCGGCCCCGCCAGGTCGCGGCGGTGTACGAGAAGTTCAAGTACCCGCTCACCGACCTGGAGGGGTGGGTGCGGCGGACCGAGACCCCGGGCGACCCGCCGGTCACCGCCGTCGACCTGCGGGGGAAGGCGGCCGGGCAGTCGGTCACGATCCTCGGGCGGGTCACCGGGGACGGGCCGGACCCCGGGCTGAACCTCCGGCTGACCGCGTCGAACGTCCCGCTCGACGACGCCCTGGTGTCCGCCCTCACCCCGCGGTACGCCGACCTGGTCCGCCGGTGCCGGGCGACCGGCCGCGGCGACCTGGTCGCCGCGATCACCCAGCCGGCCGGGGTGAACCTGACCGCGAACGAGTTCCGGGTCACGGTCCGGGACGGGGCGATGTGCCACGCCGACTTCCCGGTCCGGCTGGAGAAGGTGCGGGGCGAGCTGGTCGTCCGCACGACATCCACCGACCCGGCCCGCCCGGTCCGGCCCGGCGACCCGACCCCGCCGCCGGACCGGGACGAGCTGGTGCTGGACAAGTTCACCGCCGTCCACGCCGGGGCGGCCGTCACCCTGGACGGCAAGCGGCTGACGGTGCCCGGGTCGAAGGACCGGAAGCTCACCCTCCGGGCGACCGGGGTCGACTGCCCGCTGACCGCCGACCTCCGGACCGCCCTGGCCGGGCTCGGGGTCGGGGTCGCGTGGGACCGGATCAACCCCCGCGGGAGGGCCACGTTCGAGGCCGACGTGGAGCTGACCGACCGGGCCGGCCGGCCGGCCGACGCCAGGCCCGACCCGGCGGCCGACGTCCGGCTGGCGCTGCGGTTCTCCGGCCCGACCGTCACCCCGACGTTCTTCCCGTACGAGCTGACCGACGCCGCCGGGGCGCTGGTGTACCAGGACCGGCGGCTGGACGTGTCCCGGTTCGCCGCCCGGCACGGGGCCACCCGGGTGCGGGTGGCGGCCGGGGAGGTGCGGTTCTACCCGGACGGGGCGGTGTGGGCGAACCTGGGCGGGGTGGAGGTGACCCCGCTGGTCACCGACGCCGCCCTGCTGAAGGCGCTGCCGCCGGGGCTGTCGGCGGCGGTCGCGGACCTGAAGCTCGGCGGAGGGGCGGACCTGCTGGTCAAGCACCTGGTGGTGCTCGACCGCCCGGCCCCCGACCCGACTCCGGCCGGCAAGGTCGTAGCACAACCGTCCTCGGTTGTGCCCACGTCTGCACAACCGAGGACGGTTGTGCTACGGGAAGGCACCCCGGTCGCCCGCGGCCAGGCCCCGGCGTCCTCCGCGGCCCGCCCGGACCCGGTCGTCTACTGGGACGCCGAGGTGCGGCTGGCCGGGGCGTCGTTCGACACCGGGGTCGGGTGGGAGGCGGTGACCGGGGCGGTCGCCTGCCGCGGGCGGTACGAGGGGACGCACACCGGCCGGGTCGAGGGGAACGTGTGGTTCGACCGGGCGGTGGTCGCCGGGCTGCCGGTCACCCAGGCCGGGGCCCACCTGTCGGCCGACCCGCAACGGCCGGACCCGGCCCGCCCCGGCGAGTACCTGCCGACCGAGGTGGCGGTGACCGACCTCCGCGGCGACCTGTTCCACGGGGCGGTCGGCGGGCAGGCCCGGGTGGTGCTGTCCGACCCGCCCCGGTTCAACCTCGCGCTGGCCGCCGCCGACGTGCAGCTGGACGAGGTGGCGAAGCACTACAAGCTCGGGTCGGACGCCGACCTGAAGGGGATCGCGCAGGCCGAGCTGCACCTGTACAACCGCCCGGACCCGAAGACCGGCCGGCCGGTGGTCGAGGGGTCCGGGAAGGTCGACATCCCGACCGGGCGGATGTACAACCTGCCGGTCCTGCTGGACCTGGTGAAGGTGCTCAAGCTGCAGGCCCCGGACAAGACGGCGTTCGAGGAGGCGCACGCCACCTTCCGGGTCCGCGGGGACCGGGTCAAGGTGGACCAGGTGGACCTGATCGGGAAGGCGGTGTGCCTGGGCGGGAGCGGGGAGCTGGACACGACCGGGGAGTACGTGAAGTTCGACTTCTACACCCTCGGGTCGCAGGTGCTGGCGAAGATGGTGCACACCCCGGTCGGGGACCTGACCGCGTTCCTGAGCAAGAACCTGTTCGTGATCCGGCTGACCCGGGAGGACGGGGAGCTGCGGTACAAGCCGGAGGCGGTCCCGCTGGTGACCGACCCGGCCCGGGCGGTCGCCGACCGCCTCCGGGCTCGGGCCGCCCGGATGTTCGGCGGCGGCGGCGGCAGATGAGGGGGTGAAGGGGTGAGCGGGTGAAGGGGTGACAAAACCCGGGTTGTCATTGTCACCCCTTCACCCGCTCACCCCTTCACCCCCTCATGCCCCGCCCGCGGCGCGAACGGTGTCAAGGATGCACCCCCAACGGGACGCGCAATGCCCGGCAGCACACTGAACCGGCTGATCTTCCGGGAACTGCTGAAGGTGTTCCTGCTGTCCCTCGGCGCCCTGACCGGGCTCCTGGTGATCGCCGGACTGGTCCAGCAGGCGGCCCTGCTCGGGCTGTCCCTCACCCAGACCCTCCAGGCGGTCCCGCTGTTCGTCCCGAACACCCTGCCGTACACGATCCCGACCACCACCCTGTTCGCCACCTGCGTCGTGTACGGCCGGCTCAGCCACGACAACGAGGTGGTGGCCGTCCGGGCGGCCGGGGTCCACCTGTTCCACCTGCTCAAGCCGGCCTTCCTCCTCGGGTGCCTGGCGGCGGCCGCCACCGCCGCCCTGTACCACACCGCCATCCCGCGGTCCCAGCAGCTCCTCCACCAGCAGCTCGCCGCCAACCCGGAGGAGATCGTCTACAACCTGCTCCGCCGGGACCGGTGCATCCGCCACCCCGGGCTCGGGTACGTCCTGTACGTCCGGGACGTGCAGGGGAAGCGGCTGATCGACGTGGTGCTGAAGCGGCGGGCGAGGGTGAAGGACGGGCGGACCGGGCAGGAGTCGTACGCCGGGTACGACGTGGTCAGCCGGGCCCGGGAGGCCCAGCTGCGGGTCGACCCGGCGGACGGGAAGCTGCACCTCGTCCCGGACCGGTTCGCGTTCTCGGACCGCAGCACGTCCGGGGCGGTCGGGGACCCCGCGCCGTTCCAGATGACGCTCCCGGACGGGCTGAACGGGCGGGACGTGAAGCTCCGGGCGTCGGCCGTGCTGTGGGACGAGCTACCGGGGCGGGTGGCCGCCCTGCGGGAGGAGCTGTCGGCCGCGGAGGCCCGGCGGGCGGAGAAGGAGGACGCGGCCAACGCCCTGCCGGACCCGGACCAGCGGGCCCTGGCCCTGGACGAGGTGAAGCGGCACTACAAGCACCACGCGGACGGGGCCCGGCGGACCCTGCGGAACGTCGAGGCCGAGCTGTACCTCCGGCCGGCGCTGGCGTTCGGGTGCCTCTTGTTCGCGCTGGTCGGCTGCCCGGTCGGGATCTGGGCGAACCGGGCCGACTACCTGAGCACGTTCGTCATCTGCTTCCTGCCGACCGTGTTCCTGTACTACCCGCTGCTGCTGGCCGGGACCGGGATGGGCAAGGACGGGAAGGTGCCGCTGCCGCTCGGGTGCTGGCTGGCGAACCTGGCGTTCGCGGCGATCGCGGTGCTGCTGAACGTCCGGTTGCTGCGGCGCTGAGCCCACCGGTTCGAGCGGTTTCGAGTCCGCCGCTCGCGGCGTTGCGTCCACGCAACGCCGCGAGCGGCGGGCTTCATTTGATCAGCTCGACCTCGAACACCAGGACCGCGTCCCCCGGGATGTCGGGCGGGGCGCCGCGCTTGCCGTACCCGAGCTCGGCCGGGATCTTCAGCCGCCGGACCCCGCCCGGCTTCATCCCCGGGATCCCCTCCGTCCACCCCTTGATGACCTGGTTCAGGCCGAACTCGATCGTCTCCCCGCGGGGGAGGCTGGAGTCGAACACCTTGCCGTCGGTCAGCCACCCGGTGTAGTGGACGGTGACGGTCGCCCCCGGCTTGACCGCGTCGCCGGTGCCCTCCTTCACGTCCCACACCTCCAGCCCGCTCTCCCGCTTGGTCCACTCCTTGGCCTTCAGGTCCGGCAGCTTCGGGGGCTCGCGCTTCTCGCCCTTCTGCGGCCCGGCCTCGACCCCGAGCAACTCGACCTCGAACACCAGGGTGGAGTTGGCCGGGATCTTCCCCCGGGCCTGCTTCCCGTAGGCGAGGTCGGCCGGGATCTTCAGCCGGCGGACGCCGCCGACCTTCATCCCCGGGATCCCCTCCCCCCACCCCTTGATCACCTGGTCCAGGCCGAACGTGATCGGCTCCTTCCGGACGACGCTGCTGTCGAAGATGTCGCCGTTGGTCAGCCACCCGGTGTAGTGGACCTTGACCTTGTCCCCGGACTTGACCTCGGCCCCCTTCCCCTCCTTCACGTCCCACGTCTCGAGCCCGGACTTCTGCTTCGCCCACTCCTTCGCGTTCAGGTCCGGCAACTCCGGCAGCATCGGCTTGTCCTCTAAGGCGGGGGCGGCGGCGGCGAGCAGGGCGGCGAGGGCGAGCGGCGTCAGAAGTCGCATCGGCGGCCTCCGTGGGGTCAGGCGAACGAGACCCGGCCGCCGGGCCGGGCCAGCTCCTCCCGGACCGGGTCGCGGACCAACCCGGCCGGCAGGACCAACGAGTCCAACTTACCGGTCTCGGCGGCGGCCGCCAGGGCGCGGACCGCGGCGTCCGGGAGGAAGTCGTCGTCCCGCCCCATCCGGTCGAGCCGCCGGCCGAGGTCCCCGAGCAGCCCGAACCGGCCGGCCGTGATCCGGAGCCGGCGGAGGCGCCGCACCCACGGGGCGACCGCCAGCGCCTCCAGGGCCGGGCCGAAGTCCCGCCACCCGGCCTCCGGCGGCTCCGGGGCCGACCCGCGCGCGAACAGCACCCGGATCATCCGGGACAAGACCTCCCCGGCCAACGCCCCGAGCCCGCCCGGGCGCCGGAGGGCGACCGACACCTCTTCCAGGTGCCGGAGGGTGCACGCGGCGGCCAACTCGCGGACGGCCGGCGGGTCGAGGTGTCCGGTCAGGTGCAGCTCGCGCAGCCCGGCCCACGGCGGGCCGGCGACCAGCGCCCGGACCGCGTCCGCCCCCGCATCGGTCAGGTCGGCCGACAGCCGGGCGACGGCGGCGAGGTGCGCGGACGCGGCGACGGCCGCCGCGGTCCCGACCGGGAGCCGGCCGAGTTCCAACTCCGGCAGGCGAGCCAGGTGCGGGCCGTCCACCCGGGCCCAGCGGTCGGGGGTGACATCCCACCCGAGGTTCAGCCGGACCAGCGGGATCGCGTCCCCCCACCGGCGGTGGTCGACGTCCGGCAGGCCCGCCGGCGCGTCGAAGTTTCGGAACCGGACCTCCTCCGGGAACCCGGCGCCGAACTGCACGGTCAGGTGGTCCGCCAGGTTGACGGCGTGGGGAAGACCCGAGACGTGGGTGTACGGCCAGTTCCACGGCCGCCGGCGGCCGCGCCGCCCGGGACCGTGCGGCTCGGGCAGCCCGGCCGCGGTGCACACCGGCCGCCACCAGTCCGGCCAGTGCTCCTCGAACAGCTCCCGGGACCGGATCGACAGCTCGTAGTGCCGGCGGAGCGGCTCGGGGGTGGCGTCGAGTTCGATCTGGGCGCGGATGAACTCCGCCCGGGCGGCCGACGCCGGGTCGCCGGCCTCGTCCAGGGCGTCGGCGTACGCCAGCCGGACGGTGCGGTCGGCCGGGTCGGCGATCACCGCCCGGTGCAGGGCGTCGAGGGTGGACATGGGAGGTTCGTCGAACCGGGCGCGTCCGGGTCTTCACCTCTCCCCAGCGGGGAGAGGTGAAGACCAGAGCCGCCTCCGGCGGCCGCACTTCTACCCCTTCGGCTTGTCCTTCGGGTCCGGCGGGCGGTGCTCGCCGGATGCCCCGGGCCGCGGCGGCCGCCGGCGCGGCAGCTTCAGCTTCGGCACCGGCACGTCGTGCTCGTCCTCGATGTCCCCGACGATCTCCTCCAGCACGTCCTCCAGGGTGATCAGCCCGAGCACCGCCCCCTGCGGGTCGCGGACCACCGCCATCGGCCGGTGCGACTTCCGGAACAGCCGGAACGCGTTGGCGACCGGCTCGTCCGGGTCGAGGAACGTCGCCGGGTACAGGGCGTCCTCCAGGACCACCACCCCGGACGTGCTGAACAGGAAGAACAGGTCCTTGGTGTTGACGACCCCGACCACCTTGTCCGGGGTCCCGTCGTACACCGGCAGCCGGGTGTGGGCCCCGAGCCGGGCCACCTCCATCACCTTGTCCGGGGGGCTGTTCACGTCCAGGCAGGCCATCCGGTCCCGCGGCACCATGCAGTCCCGGACCCGCTTGTCGGTCAGGGCGAACACGTTCCGGACGAACTCCGCCTGCTCGGCGTCGAGCAGCCCGGCCTCCTCCTGGTCGTCGACCAGCATCCGCACCTCCTCGACCGAGTGGAGGTGCCCCTCCTCCCCGCTCGGGGTGTACCCGATCCGCCGCAGCAGCCAGTTCCCGGTCCCGTTCATCAGGCTGATGACCGGGTACGACACCCGGGAGAACAGGTTGAGCGGGGGCGACACCCACAGGGCGGTCTTGTCCGGGGTCTGGAGGGCGACCGCCTTCGGCATCAGCTCCCCGAACACGACGTGCATGAACGTGACCAGGCTGAACGCGATCGCCACGGCCAGGAAGTGGCGGGTGAAGAACGCCTCCCGCTCGGGCAGGAAGGTGAACCACGGCTGCATGACGGTCGCCAGCGTCGCCTCCCCGACCCACCCCAGTGCGATGCTCGCCAGGGTGATCCCGAGCTGGGTGGCGGCGATCGTCCGGTCCAGGTTGGTGATCGCGTCGGCCACCGCCTTGGCCCGCGGCACCCCCTGGGCGACGAGCTCGTCCACCCGCGTCCGGCGGACCGCCACCAGGGCGAACTCGGCGGCCACGAAGAACCCGTTCAGGACGACCAGCACCGGAATCAGCAGGAGGCCCAGGACGGTCAGCCAGACGGGCGTGTCGGCGGCGGCGAACGGCGGCACGGCGGGCTCCGGGGCGGGGCGGGCGGGATATTGTACACCCCGGGACGATCGCCTTGGGGACCGACCCCCGGCCCGGCTCCGCAACCCGCCGCGAGCCTTCCGCTTGGCCCGCGGCCGGTGCTTCGTCATTTCCCCCGGGGGTCGTATCCTGTCGTGAAGTCCCGTCCTTCCCCCCGGTCCGCCGCATGTCGCTCACGCTGCCCCGCCCGTGGCGGTCGGTCTGGCTCCCGCGGGCGGTGACCGCCGCCGCCCTGCTGGCCGGGCTGCCGCTGTTCCTCCGCATGCCGCTGTGGTGCGACCTCACCCTGTACGACCTCGCCGCCCGCAACCTGCTCGACGGCGGGGTCCACTACCGGGACGTGTTCGACACCAACCTGCCCGGGTTCGTGTGGGCCCTGGCCGCGCTCCGCGGGGTGTTCGGGTTCGGGGCGGTCACCCTCCGGGTCGCCGACCTCGTGATCGTCGCCGGGGTGGTGCTCCTGATCGACCGCCTGGCGGGGCGCGGCGGGGGGACCCCGGCCGCCCGGTGGTGGGCGGTCGCCGGGGCGGCCGTGCTGTACCCGTTCGCGGTCGAGATGGCCCACTGCCAGCGCGACACCTGGATGGCCCTGCCGGTGCTGGCGGCGGTCCTCCTGCGGGTCCGCCGGGCGGCCGACCCGTCGCCCCGGCCGTTCGCCGCCGCGGCCCTGGAGGGGGCGCTGTGGGGGGCGGCGGTGTGGGTGAAGCCGCACGCGGTGTTCATGGCCGCCGGGGTGTGGCTGGTGACCGCCCGGCGGGTGGCCGGCGGGTGGCGGGGGTTCGCCGCCGACGTGCTCGGGAACCTCGCCGGCGGCCTGGCGGTCGGGGCCGCGGGGGTACTCGCCCTGGTCGCCTCCGGGACGTGGCCGCACTTCTGGGAGGTGATCGACGTGTGGGCCCCGGAGTACGCCGACCTGGCCGGGCGGGAGTACGAGATGGGGTACAACCACGACCTCCAGCTCGGCTGGTTCCCGCCGTGGAGCCTGTGGCTCCTGCCGACCCTGCCGCTCGCCGCCCTGTCGGTCCTCGACGCCGTCCCGTGGGGCCGGCGGCCGCCCGCCGGCGACGCCCGACCCGGGCCGGTCGGGCGGGTGCTGCCCGGGTGGCTGTGGGACCGGGAGGCCGGGCCGGACGCCCGGTTCGCCCGGGCGGCGCTGGCCGCCCTGTGGTTCGCGTGGGCGTGCCAGGCGTACTTCGTCCAGCGGGCGTTCATGTACGTCCACATGGCCGAGACGCTGCTGATGCTCGGGCTGTGGGCGGCGCACCGGTGGGCGGTGCCGTTCGTCGTCATCCTGTGGGTGACCGTCACCAGCCTGGCGTGGGTGGCGGCGGACCACGACCCGGCGGTGCGGGAGGTGCTGACCCGGTGGTCCCGGCACGACGGCGTCCCGGACCACGGGGAGCCGGACCGGGAGCGGTACCTGGTCCGCCACCCGCTGGCGTACTGGGAGCGGACCCGGCACTGGCCGGACTGCTGGCGGACGGACCTGACCGAGGCCGAGCGGTACGCCCTGTGGGACCGGGTGAAGCGGTACCAGGACCACGAGGCGTCGCCCGGGTGGGAGGAGCTGGCGGAGGTGGCCGAGTACCTCCGCTCCCGCGGCGCCGGCGACGGGGAGGTGATCGCCTGGCACGACTCCCCGCACGCCCTGTACCTGACGATGAACCTGCGGCCGGGGCTGCGGTTCCAGCACATCAACACGGTGGTGGGGATCAGCGACCGGGGCCGGGCGCAGGTGATGGCGGAGCTGTGGGAGAAGGCGGGGACGGCCCGGTTCGCGGTGAGCGACCTGGGGTGGGCGGCGCTCGGGCAGGAGCCGGACGTGAAGGCGGCGATGCTGGCCCCGGCCCGCGGGTGGGTGCCGGTCGTGCTGGCCCGCGTCGGCCCGCTGCCGGTGCTCGGGCTGCGGTACGACCGGTACCCGCCGAAGCTGCGGAACTGGGTGCGGGCGGCGTTCCCGTTCAACCAGCCGGCGGTGTTCCGGTCGCGGAACGGCGCCGGCCGGTACGTCGTCCACGAACTGGACCCGCCGCTGTGCGACCGGCCGTGGGACGGCGACCCGCAGGGACACCCGTAGGGACAGAGCGGCAGAGGGCAGAAGTCAGGGAGGATTGCTCGGTTGACATCCTCGGGGGAGGTCGGCGGTCTTCACCCCGAAGGGGTGGGACACCGTAGCCCGGGGCAACGCCCCGGGTCCGCGGCCCCGACCACCCCCCCAGCCTGAAGGGCTGGGACAAGCCGTGTCGCAGCCCTTCAGGCTGCCGACCCTCCGCCGCCGGGTACCCCGGGCTTCGCCCGGGGCTACGCTGTCCCAGCCCTTCGGGCTGAAGACCGCCGACCTCCCGGGAGGACTTCGACACGGCAAGGGAGGATCACCCCTGTCTTCCTCTGCCCTCTGCCCTCTTCAGGCCGTCCCCAGCTCGGCCAGGATGGTCGCCGCCCGGTTGGCGTCGGCGACGGTGTCGAAGGTGGCGTACCCGAGGAACTTCCCGGCGATCGCCGACAGGACCAGCCCGTGCAGGTTCAGCCCGGCCATCTCCCACGCCTGCGTCAGCCGGCCGGACAGCCCGGCCTTGTCGTCCCCCTCCACCCGCATCACGATCGGCTCGCTCACCTCGTGCATCCCGGCCGCCCGCGCCGCCGCGATCTCGCCGTTCCCGTGCAGCGGGGCGACGTACAGGTCCCCGACCCCCGGCTTGGTGTCCGACCGCTGGCTGTAGATGTACTCCAGGTGCGCCCCGGCCTCGGCCAGCTTCTTCAGCTTGACCGCGATCCCGCCGGGCTTGTCCTCGACCTCGGCGTGGAAGACGTGGACGCGCTGCATCTTGAAGCTCATGGGAGTGTCCTCCTCGGTGGAACGGCGACGTGGGGGCCGGACGGGGCCGGTCATCAACCGCGATGATATACCCCTGGCGGGCGGGTTTGCAACCGGGTACGTTCGGTGAACCGCACGCCCGCCCCACCCGAGGCCCGCATGCCGCGACTTCTCGCCAGTGTCATCGCCTTGTCACTCGCCCTCGGCGTCGCGGCGGTGCCCGTCCCGGCCCAGCCGAAGAAGCCGGCCGGGGCGACGCTGTTCGTCAACGCCACCGTCCACGCCGGGACCGGTGAGAAGCCGGTCGAGGGCGGGTTCCTGCTGGTGAAGGACGGCAAGGTCGAGGCGGTCGGGGCCGGGAAGCCGGACCCCGCCGGGGCGGAGGTGGTCGACCTCGGCGGGGCGGTCGTCATCCCCGGGCTGGTCGACACCCACTCCCACATCGGGCTGTGGACCCGGCCGAACGTGCCCGGGAACTCCGACGGGAACGAGATGAGCGGGCCGGTGCAGGCGGGCGTCCGGGCGATCGACGCGATCAACCCGGACGACCCCGGCGTCCGGATGGCGACCGCCGGCGGGGTCACCACCGCGAACATCATGCCCGGGTCCGGGAACGTGATCGGCGGGTCGACGCTGTACGTCAAGCTCCGCGGCGGCACGGTCGAGGCGATGCGGGTGAACGGCCGACTGCCGGACGGGACGGAGGTGCTCGGCGGGCTGAAGATGGCGAACGGCGAGAACCCGAAGGGGTACGGGCGGACCAAGGGGCAGGCCCCGTTCACCCGGATGAAGGTGGCGGCCCTGCAGCGGGAGACGTTCCAGAAGGCGAAGGAGTACAAGGCGAAGCTCGACGCCGGGGAGAAGCCGCCCCGCGACGTGGCGCTGGAACCGCTCGTGGAGGTGCTGGAGCGGAAGCGGACGGTCCACTTCCACTGCCACCGGGCCGACGACCTGATGACCGCGGTCCGGATCGCCGAGGAGTTCGGTTTCGAGATCGTCTTGCAGCACGCGACCGAGGGGTACCGCGTCGCCGAGCTGCTGGCGAAGAAGAAGATCCCGGCGTCGCTGACGCTGATCGACGCCCCGGGCGGGAAGGCGGAGACGATCGGGCTGCTGGAGGAGAACGCGGCGGTGCTGGACAAGGCCGGGGTGCCGGTGGCGATCAACACCGACGACGCGATCACCGAGTCGCGGTTCTTCCTGCACACCGGGGCGATCGCGGTCCGCGGCGGGATGCCGGAGGCGGCGGCGCTGAAGGCGATGACCCTGACGCCGGCGAAACTGATGCACCTCGACCACCGCCTCGGGTCGCTGGAGAAGGGGAAGGACGCTGACTTCGTCGTGCTGAGCGGCCCGCCGTTCTCGACGTACACGCGGGTGAAGCAGACGTACATCGACGGCAAGAAGGTGTTCGACGAGGCGACCGACCGGGCGTACCGCGAGGGCGGGTTCGCGCTCCCGGCCGCCGAGAAGCTGCCGGCGCCCGCCGACCGGCCCGAGAAGGACGGGCTCACGGTCTACGACGGCGGGGTGCCGGGCCAGCCGAAGAAGAACCGACTCGTGATCGAAGCGGAGCAGATCCACACCGCCGGGCCGGCCGGGGTCATCCGCAACGCCGCGATCGTGGTCGAGGACGGCAAGATCACCTTCGTCGGCCCCGGGGCGGCGCTGAAGAACGGGCCGACGCTGAAGGCGAAGCACGTCACCCCGGGGCTGATCGACTCGTTCTGCGTCGCCGGGCTGACCGGGGCGTGGAACATCCCGGCCGATCAGGACCAGGACGAGCTCGCCGACCCGAACCAGGCCGACCTCCGCGTCCTCGACGGGTTCAACCCGCGCGAGCCGCTGCTCGAGTTCCTCCAGGCGAACGGCGTCACCGTCGTCCACACCACGCCCGGCCGGCAGAACGTGATCGCCGGCCGGAGCGGCGTCTTCCGGACCGACGGGGCGACGGCCGAGTCGGCGGCGGTGAAGCCGGTGGCGGCGCTGCTGGTGAACCTCGGGGAGGTGCCGAAGGCGGCGTACAAGGGGAAGGGTCCGGACACCCGGATGGGGACGGCGGCGCTGGTGCGGAAGGCGTTCGCGGAGGCCGACGCGTACCGGGCGAAGCCGCCGGCGGCGAAGAACCCGAAGCACGAGGCGCTGGTGCCGGCCCTGGAGGGGAAGCTGCCGGTGTACTTCGCGGCCCACCGCAAGGACGACATCCAGACGGCGCTGCGGCTCGCCGCCGAGTTCAAGCTGAAGCCGGTGATCGCGCTCGGGACCGAGGCGTACCGGATGGCCGACGAGTTGAAGGCGGCGGGGGTGACGGTGGTGGTCCACCCGACGATGCAGCGGGCCGGCGGGAGCATGGAGACGCTCCACTCGTTCGTCGGGAACGCGGCGGCGCTGGACACCGCGCGGGTGCCGGTGACGATCGGGACGGGGTTCGAGGGGTACGTGCCGAAGGTGCGGGTGCTGCGGCACGAGGCGGCGATGGCGGCCGGGGCCGGCGGGCTAGGCCGGGAGCGGGCGCTGCGGGCGGTGACGGTCGACGCGGCGAAGCTGCTCGGGATCGACGCGGAGTACGGGACGGTCGAGAAGGGGAAGGCGGCGGACCTGGTGCTGTACGACGGGGACCCGTTCGAGCACGCGACGCACGTCACGCACACGGTGATGGGCGGGCGGGTAGTGTACAGCCGGGAGGAGTACCTGAAGCTGCCGTTCGAGCGGCGGATCCTGCCGCTCCTGGCCGGCGGCCCCGGGGCGGGCTGCTGCCTCGGGGCGTGGTGACGTATACTGGGGCCGGAGGTGCGACATGTCCACGGTGATCGACGCGGTCGCGGAGGCAGACCTTCCGGACCGCTACGAGGTGGTGAACGGGCAGGTGGTGGAGGTCCCGCCGATGAGCTTGTTCGCCAGCGAGGTGGCCAACCGCATCCGCGACGAACTGGCGGCGTACGCCCGCAGCTCGGGGCGGGGCCGCGCCCGGAACGACATGCTGTTCCGGATGCCGCTGCCCGACGACGGCACCCGGAACCGCGCGCCGGACGTGGCGTTCATCACGTTCGACCGGTGGCCGCAGGACCGGCCGCTGCCGACCCGGGGGAACCCGGCCGACGTGGTGCCGAACCTGGTGGTCGAGGTCGCCAGCCCGACGGACGAGGGGGAAGACCTGATCGCCAAGGCCCACGAGTACCTGCGGGCCGGGGTGGAGTTGGTGTGGGTCGTGTACCCGCGGCTCCGCCAACTGTACGCGTACACCGCCGTCGTCACCGCCCCGCGGGTGTTGACCGAAAGCGACGCCCTCGACGGCGGGGCGGTGCTGCCCGGGTTCTCGGTCCCGATGGCCCCGCTGTTCCCGGTCCCCGAGGACGACCCCGCCGGCGGGTGACCGTCCGGACCGGCCCCCGGCGCGGGCAAAGGCTCGGCCCCCGGGCCGTCACTTCCTCCGGCGGTCGTCACCCTGTCCCGAACCGGTGAGGGCGTTGACCGGTAGGTCGGCGTGGTGGGCGGCGCCCCACCCGCCGCGCTCGGCCGCCGGGCCGGTCACCGGCGGGCGGAGCGCCGGGGTGGTCACGACCGGCTTGGCGACCGGGGCCGCCCGGGGGGCACTCCGCCCGGCGGCCCGCAACGCGGCCCCGGCCCCGCCGCACCCGGCCGCGCCCCCGACCGCGACGACCGACAGCACCACCAGCCACACCCGCGACCGCTTCATCGGAGACCCCCCGTGGCGGCGCGGCTCGTCCGGCGCCGTACCCCACGGAGGATTATGACCGGTCCGGGGTTCGCGGTCACGGGAATTCGTGGGGCGACGGTCAGACGCCGGCGGCGCGGCGGAAGTCGTCGAGGGTCGCGGCCTTGGCCGCGGCCGTCGTCCAGGCCCGGAGCCGGGTCTCGTCGGTCGCGGCCCGGACGGCGGCCACCACGTCGGCCGGGAGCGGGTCGAACCGGTCGGTGAGGATGTCGAGGAGGGCCGTCACCCGCCCCTCCACCCGCCCCTCCACCCGCCCCTCGGCCAGACCCGCGGCCAGACCCGCGGCCCGGCCCTTGGCCTCGCCCTCGGCGATCCACTCGTTTACCACGCTCGACTCGGTCACGTTCCACCCCTCCAGTTGGGTCTTCCAGAAGTCCTTCCGCCCGGCCGCGCTCGCGAACACCCGTGCCAGCCCGGCGTAGTCCGCCCGCCGGCGGGCGTCCGGCTCCGCCTCCGCCGCCCGCTTCCACCGCTCGGCCACCGCGGCCTCGTCCCCGCCGGCCAACAGCGGCACCCACGGCAACACCGCCCGCGAACACGACCCGGACTCGACCGCCGCCAACAGGTCCGTCGCCGACTCCCGCGCCAAGTTCCGCTCAACCACCTGGAGGTGCGTCGCCAGCCCGGCCGCCGGCCACTCCATCCGCCGCGTCGCCAATCCGCCGCCGGTCAGGTTCACCACCGCCGCCCCGACCTACGAAGAGAAGGGGTGAAGGGGTGAGCGGGTGAAGGGGTGACCGAGACCGGGGTAGTCTCGGTCACCCCTTCACCCGCTCACCCCTTCACCCCTTCTCTGCCGCAGGGACCCCGGCGGGTCGAGCTTCGCCGCGAACCGGCTCGCCTTGTCGAACGGGTTCTGCGGCACGGCGGGCGCCCCGGGACCGGTGACATTATCGCCGGCCGGGGCGGGAGATGTCGAGCGGTGTCACTTCGGCTCCGGGGCGAACCACACCTTCTCCCAGTACCCCCGGCTGTACTCCCCGGACGCGGCCGGGAACGCGGCCGCCGGCAGCCGGTCGAACAGCTCCTTCATCCGGTCCCGCGTCTGCAGCGCCTTGCCCGGCTCGTTCTTCTGCTTGAACGCGTGGTACACCAGGCTCAGCACCACCAACTCCTCGACCGTCCCGCGGTGCTTCTCCAGCAGCCCCGCGGCCTCCGCCAGCACGTCGTTCGGCCGGCCGAGCTGGTGCAGCGCCTGCAGCACCCGCATCCCGGCCTGCAGCCGCAGCCACGCGTCCTGGTCGGACAACTTCCCGTCGCGCCGGTACCGGGCGTCGGCGTCGGCGACGATCTGCTTGAACAGGTCGAGCGCCTCCTCGCGCATCCGCACCGCGGCCGCGGCGTCCGGCGGGGCCGGCCCGCCGCCGGCCGCCCGCTGCACCAGGCACACCCCCAGCAAGAGCCGCCCGACCCCGGCCTGCGGCCCGGCCGGGTAGGTGCCGACCTGCTTCCGCAGCCGGGCCTCCGCCCCGGGGTAGTCGCCGGCCCGGACCGCGTCCCGGGCCAGTTCGACCAGGGTGCTCTCGTGTACTTCCTGCTCGGCCGGGCCGACCGCCTCCCCGTCGGCGATCTGCCCCAGCAGGTTCCGCCCGAGCGTCGCCAGTCCGGGGTTCTTGGCGTCGAGGAACTGGCGCGCGATCCGGTACCGGGTGGCCGTCCCGACCGGGCCGACGGACGCCATCGCCTGGTTGATCGCCTTCCACACCTCGTCCGGGCGGCCGGCCGCCAGCAGCGCCTCGGCCAGCTCCGCCCACACCGCCCCGGAGGTCGCGTCCGGCAGGTCCGGCAGCCGGGCCGCCGCCTCCAGCACCGCCACCGCCTTGCCCGTCTCCCCGGCCAGGACGTACATCCCGGCCGCCTTCCGCGCCACCTCGGCCTTCGCGGCCGGGGCCGGTTGCAGCCCCACCAGCGCCTCGAACTCGGCGGCCGCGGCCGCCGCCTTCGGCTTGAACTCCCCGCTCTCCTTCCGCAGGGCGGCGGCCCACGCGGCCAGCGCCTCCGCCCGCCGCTCTCGGTCCCGCCCGCCGGCCGCGACCGCGGCGTAGGCGTCGGCCGCCCTCACGGCCGCCTCGAACGCCCCGTCGGCGACCAGGGTGGTGACGGCCAGCTCGAACACCGGGCGGGCGTCGTCGGCGGAGAGGTGCGGGTTCTGGAACCCGGCGGCCGGGCCGTCCTTGACGGCGGCGGCGAGGAGGCCGGCGGCGGCTTCCCGCTTCGCCCGGTCGGGCCCCCTCAGGTGAAGCTCGGCCAGCCGGACGGCGGCCGCCCGCCCCTCCGGACCGCCGCCCGTGACCGCCTCCTCGAACCCCTTCGCGGCGGCGTCTGTCTCCTTGGTGTTCAGCCGGCACACCCCGAGGAAGTACGCGGCCGACGCCCGGGCCGCCGGGGCCAGGCCCGGGGCGGCCCGGGCCGCCTCCCAGTCCCGGGCGGCCCCGGCCCAGTCGCCGTCGGCCATCCGCACCCGGGCGAGCAGCGCCTTCGCCGGCCCGACCACCTCCGGCGGGGCGTCCGCCCCGATCTGCTCCAGCCACTTCCGGGCCAGGTCGAACTCCCTCAGCCGGTGGTGCAACTCGGCGAGCTGCAGCTTCGCCCGGGCCAGCGCCGCCGGCGGGGTCGACACCCCGGTCCCGGTCAGGTACTTGGAGAACGCCTCCCTCGCGGCCGCCACGTCCGGCGGGGACAGCCGGAGGGCGAGCTCCCCCGACAGCCGCCCCGCCTCCCCCGCCTCCTCCCCCGCCGGGACCTTCGCGAGCAGGCTCAGGTAGAGCTTCAGGTCGCCGTTCCCGACGTTCGGGGGGAGGCCGGCCGCGGCCCGGGCCTTGGCCGCCCGGAAGGCGAACTTCGGGGCGTCGCCCGGGTCGCGCAGCTCCTCCCCGCGGACCCGGTCGAAGTACCCGCGGGCGGTGACCCAGTGCTGCCGGGCCTCGTCCGCGGCCGGGGTCAGCTCGGCCAGCCGGGCGTACCCGCTGCCGAGGGCGAACCGGTGCGCCGGGGTCCCCCCCCCGCGGGCGTCGACCCCCGCCTGCACCGACCCGAGCAGCTGCCGCAGCTCGTCCCGGTCCGGCTTCACCTTCTCGCACGCCGCCCGCAGGGCCGCCACGTCCCGGGCCAGGTCGGCGTCCGGGTCGGGGGTGCCGAGCGGCAGCCACCCCTGCCACGCCGCGACGAACGCGGCGGCCCCGAGGAGGAACGTCGGCACCTGCCAGACGTGTCGTGTCGGGTCGGGCCCGGCGGCGGGCGTCGGGGCGGGGGCGGCCGTGTCCGTGGCCATGTGCGGTTCCCGGGGGTGCGCGGGGCCTCGGCCGGAGTAGACCCGTCCCGCGGGAGCGGCGTCAAGGTCAACCGCAGCCCGGCGAGCCGGGAGCGTGAGCGACCGGAGGACGCCTCCCTCCGGTCGCTCACGCTCCCGGCTCGCCGCGAACCCGCCGTCACCGCACCTCGACCATCCGGCACTCGGCGAGCGGCACCTCGGCCCCGTCCCCGACCAGCAGCAGCTTCCCGCCGACGCACCGGGTCGGGCCGCCGTCCGGGCAGACGTGGTCGGTCGCCAGGCCCAGCGCGAACTCGTCCCCGGCGGCCGCCGACCCCGGGTACACCAGCGGCAGCCGGACCGCGACCGCGGTCCGGTCCTTGAGGGTGACGACGGCCGGGCGGACGAGTTGGTCGAGCAGCACCGCCGGCGGGGCGAGTTCGACCTTCCGAAGGGCCTCCCACGCGAACCAGACGTACCGCCCGCCGGCGACCGCCTCCAGCACCGACCCGAACCGGTCGTCGGCGTCGCGCAGCCCGGCGAACTCCTCCCCGTCGACGAACCCGCGGACCTCCGGGGCCGCGGCGTCGGCGGCGTCGACCCACCGGACCGCGTCGGCCGGCCGGCCGTCCCGCAGCGCCCGGACCGCCCGCCACCGCCGGGCCGCGTGCTTCGGGGCCGGGTCCGGGCGGACGTGCGGCTTGCGGCTCGCCTGGCGGCGCAGGTCGGCCCGGAACAGCCGGCGCAGGTCGCGGACGGCCCGGACCTCGGGGAGCTGGGCGAGGGCGTCGGCGGGCCGGCCGGCGAACGCGAGGAGGTCGGCGAGGAGGCGGCGGGCGGCCGGGTCGGCCGGGCCGGCGGCGACCGCCCGCTCCTGGAGCGCGAGCGCGTCGGCGAGCCGGCCGTCGGCGAGCGCGTCGTGCGGGGTCATGGGGGAAGTGTACCCGGCGAGGCCACCCGCCGCGCCCTCGACCCGCCGGGCCGTCCGGACGGAGAACCCGGGCCGTGTTCGTGGGACCCAGGCCGTTGGCCTGGGTTCGGGGCGCCCACCGGGTCCGCGGTCCGGCGGCCGGTTTCCACCTTTTCCACTTTTCCGGTTGCGACCCCGGGGTACTCAAGCTAGCATCGGGCGCAGTCGAACTGCGTGAACGCTGCCTGCCGAAACGCGCTGCCCGGTTCCCACCTGCCGGTATCCCACCTGCTTCCTCCGTTCGGAGACGTGCCCATGTTGACCCTCTGGGGTGACCGCCAACGGTCCTGCGACGGCCTCCACCGCCGGAACTTCCTCCGCCTCGGCGCGTTCGGGGCCGGGCTCACCCTCGCCGACGTGCTCCGCCTCCGGGCCGCCCAGGACCCGGCCGCCCGGCCGACCGTCCCGAAGGCGGCGGTCATGGTCTACCTGCCGGGCGGGCCGTCCCACATGGACATGTGGGACCTGAAGCCGGACGCCCCGGCCGAGTTCCGCGGCGAGTTCCGGCCGATCAAGACGAACGTCCCGGGGGTCGAGATCTGCGAGCACATGCCGCTCCAGGCCCGGATGTGGGACAAGCTGGCCGTCGTCCGGTCGCTGGTGTCGGTCGACGAGCACTCCGACTCGCTGGTCAGCACCGGGTACAGCGAGAACACCAACCGGACCGCCGCCCACCCGAGCTTCGGGTCGGTGGTGTCGAAGCTCCGGGGCGGGTCGGCCAACGGCGTCCCGTCGTTCGTCAGCCTCCGCGGCGGCGGCAGCATGGGGACCGAGCCCGGCTACCTCGGGGTCGCCCACCGGCCGTTCACCGCCGAGGGCCCGGGCATCCAGAACCTCCGGCTGAACGGGGTGACGGCGGACCGGATGGACGACCGGAAGTCGCTGCTCGGGCAGTTCGACACCGTCCGCCGGGAGGTCGACGCGACCGGGACGATGAAGGGGATGGACGCGTTCACCGGCCGGGCGTTCGACATGATCGCGTCCGGGACCGCCCGGAAGGCGCTCGACCTGAAGCACGAGGACCCGAAGACGCGGGACCGGTACAAGGGGGTCGAGCAGTTCCTGACCGCCCGCCGGCTGGTCGAGGCCGGGGTCGGGGTGGTGACCCTGAGCTACGGCGGGTGGGACACCCACGACAAGAACTTCGTGCAACTCCGGCAGCAGCTGCCGAACCTGGACCGGGGCATCGCGAACCTGGTCGGGGACCTGCACGACCGGGGGATGGCGGACGACGTGGTGACGGTGGTGTGGGGCGAGTTCGGCCGGACCCCGAAGGTGAACGGCGGGGCCGGGCGGGACCACTGGGCCCCGGTGATGGGGGCGCTGGTGGCCGGCGGCGGGCTGCGGATGGGCCAGGCGGTCGGGGCGAGCTCGGCCCGCGGCGAGTACCCGAAGGACCGGCCGTACAAGGTGCCGCAGCTGCTGAGCACGATCTACCAGGCGATGGGGATCGACCCGAGCTACACGTTCCCGAACAACGCCGGCCGGCCGATGTACATCCTCGACGACCGCGAGGTGGTGACCGAGCTGGTCTGACGCCTCCGGCAAGCCGTGAGGTTCGATGAGCCGTCGACCGGGGGCCGCGTGCCCCCGGTCCGCGTTTCGTCGGTATGATGCGTGGATGCGCCTCGTGCGCCGCGAGCCCGAACTGCGACACCAGTTGGGGGTGTTCTGCCTCGTCGCCGGGTTCGCGGCGGTCCTGGCGGCGGTCTGGTTGGGCGTCGAGTCACTCACGACCGACCCGACCGACTTCGGGCACGTGTTTGCGGTCATCGTGATTACGACGGCCGGCTCGGTCGGCGTCCCACGGGTCGTCGTCGGATTCGTCCTGAGACGCCGGAGGGCCCGCTGACGGCGGCCGGGTCGGCTCCGGTCTTCACCTCTCCCCGCCGGGGAGAGGTCGCCGCGGAGCGGCGGGTGAGGGGAAGCCACCTCCCGAGTCTCCCGGGAGCGAACCCCATCCCGGGCCGCCCGCCCACGTGTTGCCCCTCACCCGCCGGGGAGAGGTGGGGCCCGTGTCGCGACCCTCCGGAGGTACACGACTGGTCCGGCGGCCAGGTCTCCGACCCGTGCCGCCGGACCACCTCCACCGCCCACGGGTCAGTAAGATGGGGCCTCGGACGCCCGCCCCCCGAGGCCACCCCCGATGAGCAGCGACCCGCCCGCCACCACGCCCCCCACCCCGCCGTGGGCCGACCCCCCGGCCGACCCCCGCCCGCAGTACGAGTTCGACGACGCCCAGAACCGCGTCATCGCCGACCTCGCCCTGGCGATCGTCTGGGTCCGGCTGCCGCTGCTGGTCGTCGGGCTGCTCCAGGCGGTGATCGCCACCGGGCTGGTGTTCCGGCTCAAGCTCGACGGGGCCCACGTCGTCGCGGTGCTCAGCCACGCCCTGGCCGCGGTCGTCGCCTTCCTGCTGGCCGGGTGGCTCGGGCGGGCGGCCGAGGCGTTCGCCCGGATCACCACCACCAAGGGGTCGGACGTCACCCACCTGATGACCGCCCTGCGGAGCCTCGGGTCGTGGTTCGACCTCCTCGCGTTCTTCGTCAAGCTGTACCTGGCCCTCCTCGCCCTGCTCATCGTGCTGCTGCTGGTCGGGCTGCTCGCCGACGCCTTCCGGGGGCCGGCGTGACCCCGCCGGTCAGGCCGCCCGGCGGACCTCCGTCCGCCACCGCTCCCGGTCCAGGTGCGGGGCGAACGGGCGGCGACCGCACAGCACCCGGCCGAGCCCGAACCGCACCCGCCGGCCCCACCCGAGCGGCTCCCGGGCGTACTCCCCGAGCCGCCGCCGGTAGTCCGCGAACTGCCACTCGGTCGGGGCCTTCGCCGCCTCCCGAAACGCCGCCGCCCACACGTTCAGCGGCCGACGGTCCGGGCCGTGCCACCCGAGCACCCGGGTCGGGTACGACTCGAGCAGGGCGTCGAACGCCTCCGGGGTGAACCGCCAGTAGTCGCTCGGGAAGGCGTGGACGTGGAAGTAGAACGGGGTGCAGACCAGGAACGCCCCGTCCGGGCGGAGCACCCGCCGGACCTCCTCGAACCCCTTCCAGAACCGCCGGACGTGCTCGAACACGCTGAACGCCACCACCGTCCCGACCGACCCGGTCGGGAGCGGCAGGGCTTCCACGTCCGCCACCAGGTCGACCCCCGGGCCGGGCCGGAAGTCCACCCCGGTGTACTCCCGCCCGGGGAACAGCCCCCGCAGGTCGATCAGGTCCTGCTGCCCGGCCACCTGGTACGACCCGACCTCCAGGACCGGCCCCGGCAGGTCGAACGACTCGACCATCGCGCGGGCCACCCCGCGGACGAAACGGTTCATCGGGCACCCCGGGGGCGGTACGATACGCGGGTGGTATCGGTCCCGCGGGTCGGGCGGGTTGAGCCGGAGGGCGGGAATGAGCAACTTCACCGCCGGGTACGGGGGGCGCGTCCCCGGCGCGTTCGCCCGGCTCCTCGCGGACGCCGGGGTGCGGACGGCCGTCGACGTGCGGCTCCGGCCGGACAAGGCCGCGATGGGGAGCTTCGCGAAGGCGAAGGACGCCGACAAGGGGATCGCCGGGCTGCTCGCCCGGGCCGGGGTCGGGTACGTGTCGCTGCCGGAGCTGGGGAACCTGTTCCTGGAGTACGACGACTGGCCGGCGCGGTACGAGGCGTTCCTCGCCGCCGCCGGCCCGCTGCTGTTCGACCGCCTCGCCGGCGTCCCCGGCCCGGTCTGCCTGGTGTGCGCCGAGCGGAGGGTCGGCGACTGCCACCGCCGGCACCTCGCCGCCTACCTGGAGCGCACCGCCGGGTGGCGGTTCACGCACCTTGAGTAATTTCAGATTTCAGATTTGTGATTGACGATTGAAAGGCACCTCGGCGTGGGGCTTGGCGTCCTTCAATCGTCAATCACAAATCTGAAATCATCAATTCTCCCCGGGGTGCCGGATCCCGGCCGCGACCCGGGCCTTCTCGACGTACTCCATCATCGGCCGCATCGCCGCCACGTCCATGCCCGCGACGGTGTCCTCGTTCTCGTACATCGTGCGGAGCGACTTGAAGATCCCGGGGTCGCCGCCGGTGAACGCGCTCACCAGGTCGAACCACCGGCGGGCCAACTCCTGCGCCCGCGGGTCGGCCGGGTCGACCCCGGCGTCCATCGCCGCCCGCACGTCCGCGTGCAGGTCGGCCCACTGCTGCGGGGCACGGTCGATCGCCTCCGGCCCCACCTCCTTCGCCCGCTCCTCGAGTCGCTTCAACTGCTCCGGGGTGTAGTACTTCTCGACCATGACCATCGCCTCGATCGTCTGGAGGAAGGTGTCGGGGGACACCGCGTCCGCCCGGTCGAGGGCCTCGTCCAGCGACTCCAGCCGGCGGCCCAGGTCGGCCAGCTCGGCCGCCCGCCGGCGGACGTCCGCCAGGTGCAGCCGGACCACCTCCCGCGGATCGTAGCCGGCCCGGGACAGGTACTCCCGGACCTGCTCCAGCCCGAACCCGAGCTGCCGCAGGCAGACGATCTGGTGCAGCCGGGCCACGTCCGCGGCGGTGTACAGCCGGTGCCCGGCCTGGTGGGCCGACCCGGTCCGGGCGGACGGGCTCAGCAGCCCGATCGCGTCGTAGTGGTGCAGGGTGCGAACGGTCAGCCCGGTCCGGGCCGCCAGCTCGCCCACCTTCCAGGTCGCCTCCGGCATGGGTCGCTCCGGGGTCTCGACGGGGGCATGGTAGCGCCTCACGCGGCGTCAGGTTCAACGGGGAATCCGGGAAAAAGTTGCGGACCGGCCGCGGAACCACCGACCGCTTGCGTTCCCGCGCCGATTTGGCATGCTGTCTGGACGGTACCTTTTCCCACCGGACGCCCCGATGGCTGTCACCCTCAAGTGCCCCGACTGCGGGCACACCGCCGCGGCCGACGACGACACCCCCCAGACCTGCCCGAAGTGCGACGGCACGATGACCCGGCCGAAGTACAAGGCGAAGAGCGGCCCGGCCGAGGTCGACGCCCCCCGGAAGGCGGCCCCGAAGCCGCCGCCCCGCCGCCGCGACGAGGACGACGAAGACGACCGGCCGCGGCCGGCGGCCCGCCGGCGGGACGAGGACGACGAGGACCGGCCTCCGCCGCGGCGGGCGAAGCCGGCCCCGCGGGCGGACGACGAGGAGGACGACGGGGGCGGGGGCTCGGCCCGGGACGGGCGGGCGGCCGAGAGCCTGGAGCTCGACCCCGGGTTCCGGAACCGGGCGCTGATGCGGCAGGTGGAGGACGAGTTGGCCCGCGGGGAGGTGCTCCACTGGGCGGCCCGGCCGTGCCTGGAGATCGCCAAGCGGAAGGGCCGGATGATGCTGATCTTCGGCCTGGTGTTCGCCTTGATCGGGGCGGCGGTGTCGACCGGCATGTTCCTGGCCAAGGGGATCCCGTGGTACATCGGGCTGTTCCCGCTGCTGTTCGTCCTGATCGGGATCGGGGTCGCGATCTTCGGCCCGCGGGCGGCGGTGAAGCAGGCCGAGAAGGGGTGGTACGCGGTCACCGACCGGCGGGCGGTCGTGTTCACCGTCGGGCTGTTCGGCGACTCCGGGCAGACCGAGTCGTACGAGCCGCGGGAGCTGCGGCGGATGCGGGTGCAGAAAGCGAAGTCGCCGCCGGGGGCCGGGGACCTGGTGTTCAAGACCAAGGTCACCGAGAAGCGGACGGACTACGTCGACCGGCGGACCGGGCAGACGGTCAAGAGCGAGACGTCACGGAGCGAGACGAACTACGGGTTCATCGGGATCGAGAACGTGCGGGAGGTGGAGACGCTGGTCCACAACGTCCTGCTCGACCCGGACCGGGACGACGACTGACCGGCGGGCGAAGCTTGTCGGGTGGGCCGAGTCTTCGAGTCCCACCGCTCGCCTCGTAGGGTGGGCCGAGTCTTCGAGTCCCACCGCTCGGCGGATGGGAGTGGCGGGACTCGAAGACTCGGCCCACCCTACAAAACTACACAACCCGGCCTGGCCGCGCCTCACCGGATGTCGTAGTCGAAGGTGTTGTTCGCCCCCGGGCTCAGGGTGGTGGTCACCCCGGACCGGAGCGGGTCGAGGTACTTCTCCGGCAGCCAGGCGGGGGCGGCCGCCCCCGCCCGCCGGGCCGCGGCGGCGGCCGCCCGGGGGTCGGCCCGCCGCCGCTCGGCCTGCTCCTCCGTCTCGCCCGGGGCCGGCTTGTCGGACCCCACCGCGGCCGCGTCCGGGTCGGTGTCGCCGGCGGCCGCGAACCCGACCCGGACCTCGCCGGCCGGCACCCCGGTCGCCCGGTAGGTGCCGTCCGGGGCGACGGCCGCGGTCACCGGCTTGCCGTCCGCCCCCATGAACGTGATGGTCAGCCCGGGGGCCGCCTTCCCCCGGACGGTGACGGTCCCGCCCACCTCGGCCGCGCCGCCGCCGCACCCGGCGGCGAGGGCGGCGACGGCCAGGCCCGCAAGAATCCGGGTCATGTTCGGCCTCCTCGGGTGGGTCGGGGTCACTCGGGCACCGCCTGCTCCCCGCCGGAGCGGGACACCAGCGCCTCCAGGACCGACTTCGACCCGTCCGGGAGGAGCCGGGTGACGGTGAACGGGAGGAACCCGACGTGGCCGTCGGCGAACACGAAGTTCCCGCCCCCGGGGTGGGGGCTGTTGACCGCGTTGAACGCGCACCGGTCGGTGGCGCTGGCCCGGCCGAACACCGCCGGGACCGGGCACGGGGGGCTCCCGGCGGTGGTGCCGGAGGTGGTGTAGTAGACCGGGGTGGAGTACACCGGCATGTTCGTGTCGAGCAGGGCCGGGAAGCCCCACCACCCCCAGAACAGGTCCGGGCTCGGGCCCCGCTCCCCGACGGCCGCCGTGTTGCTCGCCCCGTCCCCGATCTCGGCCACCGTCACCCCGCGGGTGCGGGTGTTGATCACCGCCGTGTCGTTCGCCGCGGTCGTGTAGTTCGGCCGCTCGGCCAGGGCGACGTAGAAGGTCAGGGCGTAGCTGGTGCCGTACAGCCGCCCGGCGTTCGGGTGGGTCGGGCACT
Organism: Isosphaera sp.; assembly: GCA_013822345.1. Classification (GTDB taxonomy): domain Bacteria; phylum Planctomycetota; class Planctomycetia; order Gemmatales; family Gemmataceae; genus Gemmata. The sequence goes on along the minus strand of PNKH01000065.1, from coordinate 7,273 downwards.
GGAGGATCTTCAGGACGTGGTTGTCCGGGGCGATGTCCTCCTCGAAGTACGCCCGGAGTTGCTCCAGCCACGGGCCGGTCCCGGACCGGGTCGGGAAGGCGCCGCGGGTGCCGTGGTGGTTGTGCATGGCGATCCCGATCTGCTTCATGTTGTTCGTGCAGGCGGTCCGGGCGGCCGCCTCCCGCGTCTTCTGGACGGCCGGGAGGAGCAGGCCGACGAGGACGGCGATGATGGCGACGACGACCAGCAACTCGATCAACGTGAACGCCCGGCGGCGCGCGCGGCGCATGGGAACCCCCTCGGATGATGAACGGACGGTTCGGGAAGAGGCCGGAGGCACCCGCGCGATTCGCGGCCGGCGGCGGACGGGAGTGGATGAGCCGCCGGTGAGTGCCTCGCAGTTTGTAACAATACACCGCCCGGATGGTAACGGCACAGCTTTTTTCCGACAATTTTCATATTCTCGACCGACGCCTGGAGAGTGGGGTCCCGGGCCGCCGGTCCGCCCGACCCGCGACCCCACCGCACCGGAGGCCGGGTAATGGCCAAGCAGCACGCGCCGGGGTTCCTGAAGCTGGTGGCCGACGCCAGGTCCCGGGTCCGGGAGTGTACCCTCGAGGACGTGCGGGCCCGGCTCGCGGCCGGGGACCGGTTCGTCCTGGTGGACGTCCGGGAGGACCGGGAGTTCGCGGCCGGTCACGCGGCCGGGGCGGTGCACCTCGGGAAGGGGGTGATCGAGCGGGACATCGAGGCGCGGGTGCCGGACCCGGCGACGCCGCTGGTGCTGTACTGCGGCGGCGGGTTCCGGTCGGCGCTGGCCGCCGACGCCCTCCAGAAGATGGGGTACACGAACGTGGTCAGCATGGACGGCGGGTGGGCGGCGTGGGTGAAGGCCGGGCTGCCGACGGAGCAGTAGCCGCCGACGAGCCCGCGGCGCGAGCAAGGGCGTTCGGCCCGCCGCCCTTGCTCGCGCCGCGGGCTGGTGGCGGGCGGGCACGACGGTTGCACCTCCGGCGGTCGTCCGTCACCCCGGAGGTCTCTCCCGTGCGCACCCCGGACCCCGCCTACCTGTCGGCCGCCCTCGCGGCGGCCGAAGCCCCGTGCGTGTCGATCTACGTCCCGGTCGGGAAGGTCGACTCCGGGGGCGAGCCGGCCCAGACGCGGTACCGGAGCCTGGTCCGGACGGCCGAGCAGGCCCTGGAGAAGTCGTACCCCGGCCCGGCCGCGCGGGACCTCGTCGCCAAGCTGACCGACTTGGTGAGCGACCCGGCGGTGTGGGCCGACCCGGGCGGGGCGGTGGTGGTGCTGGCGTCCCCGGGCCGGCTCGACGCCTTCAACCTGCCGCGGGAGGTGCCGCCGCGGGTCGAGGTCGGGGAGACGTTCCACGTCAAGCCGCTGTTGCGGTACGTCCAGTCGGCCGACCCGTTCCACGTCCTCGGGGTGTCGAGGGAGCGGGTCGGGCTGTTCGAGGGGAACCGGTACGGGCTGCGGGCGCTGCACGTCCCCGGGGTGCCGCTGACGCTGGCCGAGGCTCGCGGGGCGGAGACGGACGAGCCGCTCGCGGGATCGACCGCCGGCGGGCCGGGGCCCGGGCCGAAGCCCGGCACCCGGGACGCGACCGACACCGGGCGGGAGGGCCGCGGGTCGCGCGAGGAGCAACTCTTCCCGGACATCCGGCGGTTCTTCCAGATCGTCGACCGGGCGGTGACGGCCCGGGTGTCGGAGCCGTCGGGGCTGCCGGTGATCCTGGCGGGGATCGACGACAACCTGTCGGAGTTCCGGGCGGCGACGAAGAACCGGTTCGTGGTCGAGGAGGCGGTGCACGGGGACTGGACGAACCTGTCGCTGCCGGAGATCCGGGACCGGGCGTGGAAGGTGTTCGAGAAGCACTACCTGGACCGGCTCGCGCAGATCCGCGAGGACTTCGGGCTGGCGCGGTCGCGCGGGAAGGGAACGGCCGACCTGGCGGAGGCGGCGCGGGCCGCGGCGGAGGGACGGATCGGGACGCTGCTGATCGACGCGGACCGGGTGCTGCCGGGGTCGGTGGAGCGCGGGACGGGGGAGATGCGGCCGGCGTCCGCGGGCGACCCTGCGGCCGGGGACATGCTCGACGACCTGGCGGAAATGGCCCTGCTGACGAAGGCCCGGGTGATCCTGACCCCGTCGGCGAACGTCCCGACGGACACCGGCCTGGCGGCGATCTACCGGTACTGACGTGCGGGTCCCGCGATGTCCGCAACTGGGTAGGGTGCGTCGAGGCCCGCTCCGGGCCGACGACGCACCGGGGAGGGGTGGTGCGTCGTCGGCCCGGAGCGGGCCTCGACGCACCCTACGGGAGCACGGGGCGACTTCACACCCCGGCGTTCTCCTCCAGCCGGCCGGTCCGCCACGCCCGCCGCTCGCTCCACCGCCAGAACAGCTGCGCCAGCACCACCAGCCCCGCCGTCGTCGCCAGCAGCATCAGCGCCAGCCCGCCGGTGCTCCACCCGGCGAGCGGGCCGGCGAACCGCTCCGGCAACGGCCCCATCAGCGCCCGCCGCATCCCCTCCAGCCAGTACGTCGTCGGCAGGCTCTGCGACACCCACAACACCCACCGCAAGCCGTCCCGGTCGAACACCGTCAGCGGGAACACCACCCCGCTCAAGAGGTACACGACGCCGGCGATCCCCTCGCTCAGGAACATCCCGCTCCGCGACAGGTTCAGGCACGCCGCCGCCAGCAGCATCCCGCACGCCCACAGCATCGCCCCGCCGATCGCCAGGAACACCAGCAGCCACCCGACGTCGACCGCGACGGTGTTCCGCAGCTCGGCGAACAGGAACAGGCCGACGCCCACGTTCAGCACCCCGCCGATCGTGCCTTCGAGCCCGCGGGCCGCCCCGCGGCCGAGGAAGTACGTCTGGAAGTGGGCCGGGCTGATGTACACGTACTTCAGCATCCGGTAGTGCTCCCGGTCCCGCACCACCGCGTAGGAGAGCCCGAACATGACGGTGCCGACCAGCCCGTAGCAGGCGTTCGACACGTACAGGTACGGGAGGAACTCGGCCGGGACCCGGCCGCCGGAGGCCGCCTTGGCCGCGAAGAACATGCACACCAGCATCAGCGACCCGCACACCGGCTTGACCAGCATGTACAGGGCGAACAGCCACGGGCTGGCCCAGTTCGTCTCGAGCTGCCACCCGAGCCAGGCGGACAGGCGGAGGGTGCGGAGGTGCGCGAGCATGTGGGAATGATACGCGCCGGCCCCGCCCGGGCGGGACCGGCGGGCGGGGCCGCTACTTCGCCGCCCGCTTCAGAACGAAGTGGACGGTGGTCGGCGACGACTTGGCGTCCGGGGCCGACGGCTGGGTCGTGCTCACCAGCTCGTACCCCTCCTTGGCCAGCCGGTTCAGCTCCTTCTCCGCCTCCGCCTCCTTGCCGACGGTCAGGGCGACGATCTTGAACTCGGCCGGCGGCGGCGGCGGGGCCTTCCGGAAGTAGTACACCGTCACCCCGTCGGCCTCGTCCGTCGTCCTCGGCCGCTCCCCGCCCGCCTTGGCGACCGCCAGGATCAGCCGGTCCTCCACCACCTCGGCCAGCCCCTCCATCTTCGTCTTCTTCCCGCGCGGGGTGACGGTGAACACGTCGACGTGGAGCGGCCGCTTCGTCGCGTCCACCACGGCGTACTCGAGCGTGACCGGGAGCTGCACGCTGGCGAGCGTGGCGGCGGTGGCGGTGGCCGGGACGCGGCCCTCGAGGACGATCCGGTCCCGGGTGATGGTCGCCGGGCCGGGCAGGTAGGTGGTGGTGCGGTCGACCCGGGGGAACGCGGCCGGGCCCTTCACCGGGTCGTCGGCTGGGTTAACGGCCGACGAGACGGCCGTGAGGGCGTACTTGCCCTCGAGCGCCGGCCGCGGCTCCTCCTTCGGGACCGGGGCCGCCCCGGCGGCGACGGCGGTCAGGAGTACGGCGGCGGTGACCCGGGTGAGAGTCCGCATGGTCGGTCCTCGGGCGGTGGCGGGCGGGAGATAGCCTACCAGACCGGCCGGGGCGGGGGCAACCGGCCGTCCGAGCCGGACGCGTGAGCGACGGGCCGGGCAAGACCCGTCGCTCACGCGTCCGGCTCGGACGGCACACTCACTTCACCTGGCCGGAGTGGCCTTTGATCTCCCCGACCGGCTCCGCCCGGCCGCCCAGGTGCTTCGCCAGGAACTGCTCGGTCACCGCGTTGAAGTGGAGCCGGTTCTCCGGCCGGGCGAACCCGTGGCCCTCGTCCGGGTACACCACGTACTCCACCGGCTTGCCGTTCTTCCGCATCGCCTCCACGATCTGGTCGCTCTCCGCCTGCTTCACCCGCGGGTCGTTCGCCCCCTGCCCGATCAGGAGCGGCTTGGTGATGGAGTTCACCTTGAACAGCGGGCTCCGCTCCTTCAGGAAGTCCTCCTCCTTCTCCAGGTCGCCGACCCGCTTGGCGAACAGCGCCTTCGCCGGGGCCCAGTACGGCGGGATCGTCTTCAGCAGCGTCGCGATGTTGCTCGGGCCGACGATGTCCACCCCGCAGGCGAACTCCTCCGGGGTGAACGTCAGCCCGACCAGCGTCGCGTACCCGCCGTAGCTCCCGCCCATGATCGCCACCTTCTTCGGGTCGGCGACACCCTCCGTCACCAGCCACGCCTTCGCGTCGACCAGGTCCTGGTGCATCTTCCCGGCCCACTCCCGGTTCCCGGCGTTCAGGAACGCCTTCCCGTACCCGGTGCTGCCGCGGAAGTTCACCTGCAGCACCGCGTACCCGCGGTTCGCCAGGAACTGCACCGTCGGGTTGTACCCCCAGGTGTCCCGCGCCCACGGCCCGCCGTGCACCAGCAGCACCGCCGGCAGGTTCTTCGCCTCCACCCCGACCGGCTTCGTCAGGTACCCGTGGACGGTGAGGCCGTCCTTCGCCTTGAACTCGACCGGCTCGGTCCGGGCCAGCTTCGCCGCCTCCAGCTTCGCGTTGTTCACGAACAGGAACTCGGCCTTCTTCGCCGGCCGGTCGTACAGGTAGTACGCGACCGGGCCGTCGTCGGCGGTGTACCCGACCACCCACTTCGTGTCGTCGTCCGTCTTGCTGCTGACGCCGAAGTCGCCGCGGCGGACCTTGGCCAGCGCGTCGAGGTCGGCCTTCACGCTCTCGTCCAGCGCCTTCCACTCGGTCCGGGCCTTGGTGAACGACACCGCCAGCGGGACGCGCCGCTTGTCGTCGATCATCGCCCCGCCGAGGTCGTACTCCTTGTCCTCGGCCAGCACCTCCTCCTTCCCGGTGGCCAGGTCGAGCTTCGTCAGCCGGGCGGTGTTCGCGTCGTGGTTGCCGACCACGTACAGGGTGTTGGCGTCCGCCCCGAACCCGGCCGCCGACCCCTGCTCCTCGTTCGTCCAGCTCTTCACCACCTTCCACTCGGCCCCCGGCTTCTCCCGCACCATCAGGTCGTACCCGCCGGTCTTCGTGTTCACCGCGGTCGCCGCCCGGATGACGAAGTCCTTGTCGGCGGTCCACCCGAGGACCAGGCCGGGGTTCTGCGTGTCGAGCTTCTCCTCGCCGGTCGAGATGGTGACCCGGTGCAGGTCGAACGCGGCCTTGTCCCGCTTGTTCATCCCGACCAGGACGGTGTCCGGGTGGTGCTTGTCGAGGTCCACGCCCTGCACCCGGACGCCGTCGAACGGGGTGAGGTCGCGGGTCTTCCCGGTGGTCAACTCGGCGGCGAACAGGTGGAAGTTCTCGTCCCCGCCCTTGTCCTGCAGGTAGAGCAGGTGCTTCCGGTCGTGCGCCCAGAAGTACTGGCGGATGCCGCGCTTCTCGTCGCTCGTCACCCGCTTCGCGTCGCCGGCCGGGAGCGGCTTCACCCACACCTGCAGGACGTTCTTGTCGTCCGGGGCGAGGTACGCCAGGTGCTTGCCGTCCGGGCTGATCTGCGGGCCGGCCTTGTCCGGGTTGCCGAACAGGACCTCGCGCGGGATGAGCGGCGGGAGGTCGGCGCGGGCGGGCGGGGCGGCGAGCATGGCGAAACCGGCCGCGAGCAGGACGCGGGACATGGGTCACTCCGAGGGGACGTGGGCGCGACGGGATTATACGGACGGGGTCAGTTCGGCGGGGCGACGACCACCGGGCGGTCGATCACCTCGACCCGCGGCGGGCGGGTGGCGTACAGGGCGGCGAACGCCGCGGCGGCCACCAGGGCGACGCCGGCGACCGCCCGCCACAGGCCGACGACCCGCATCTTCGACGCCTGCCCGGCGGCGAACATGAGGGCGTCCCGGTCGAACCCGTGCGGGGCCGGGTCGAGCTTCGACAGCGCGACGGCCAGCGGGTCGGGCGGCGGCGGGCCGGTGGCGGCGGGGTCGGTCATGTCGTCTTCACCGGGGCTTCCGCCCCGAGGGTCTTGCGGAGGGCGTCGAGGCCGGCGGCGTACCGCCGGTAGCAGGTGGCGGCGGAGCTGCCGAGCGCCTGGGCGACCTGCTCGAACGTCAGCCCGCCCCACACGTGCATCACGATGATCTCGCGGGTCTCGGCGGGCAGGGTGGCGAGGGCGGCGGCGGCGGCCCGGGCGTCGAGGCCGGTCGGGTCGTAGGACGGGGCGAACCACTTCGGGGCGGCGTCCGCGGCCGCCGCCTCGTACCGGCGCCGGCGGCGGGCCGCCCGGCTGGCGTCGATCGCCCCGTTCCGGACCACCTTGTACAGCCACGGGATCAGGTTCCCGGGCGGGGTCCGCTGCCGGCAGAGCTTCAGCAGGGCGGTCTGGACCACGTCCTCGGGGCAGTCGCACCACTGCCGGGCGTACAGCACCAGGGCCGCCCCGTACCGGTCCACCAGTTCGGCCAGTTGGTCCGGTCCCATCGGCTGAAAGACGCCCGTCGGGGGAGGCTGTTTCAGGCGGCCGGCCGCCTACAACTCAGGGTATGCGACTCGTCCCGCTCGGCGACCAGGCGGTGCTCGCGTACCTGCCGGACGAGGCGGCGGCCGTCCGGTTCGCGGCTGCGGTCCGGGCGGCGGCCCCGCCGTGGCTGCAGGACGTCGTCCCGGCCTACGCCAGTGTCGGCGTGTTCTTCGACGCCGACCGGGTCGGCACCGCGGCGGTGACGGCGTGGCTGGCCGCCCTTCCCCACGGCCCGACTTCCGACACTCATCACTCATCACTCATCACTCATCACTTCGAACTCCCCGTCTGCTACGAGATGGCCCCCGACCTGCCGCGGGTGTGCGAGCACACCGGCCTGTCGCCGGGCGACGTGATCCGCCTCCACACGTCGGCCGAGTTCA
>PNKH01000064.1 GCA_013822345.1 Isosphaera sp. | reverse complement strand
TTGTTGCCGCACGAGCGGAGCATGGGCCAGGCGGACGAGATCGAGGAGGAGCGGCGGCTGTGCTTCGTCGGGATGACGCGGGCGATGAAGGAGCTGTACCTGTGCCACTCCCGGCTGCGGGAGTTCCGCGGGCAGATGAACTACGCGATCGAGAGCAGCTTCCTCCGGGAGCTGCCGAAGGACGGGGTGGAGCGGATCGACACGTCGCTGGCGAAGAACGTGGCGCGGAGTGCGGCGGACGAGTGGCGGGCGAAGGCGGTGGCGGCCGGTGGCGAGGCGGCGTACCCGGTGCGGCGGCGGACGGAGATCCGGCCGACGATCCCGGACGCCCCGGACACCGGCCTGGCGGTCGGGGTGCTGGTGCAGCACGAGGAGTACGGGCTGGGGACGGTGCTGGACGTGAGCGGGTTCGGGGCGCTGCGGCGGGTGAAGCTGCGGTTCCCCGGGCACGGGGAGAAGACGTTCGTCGCGGACAAGGTTAAGCTCAGGGTGGTGGCGCGGAAGAAGGCCGGGGGGGAGTAGTGATGCGGACCGCCGTTCTCCTGATCGCGGTGGGTTTCGTGGGGTGTGCGAAGCCACAGCCGGTCGGCCCGGAGGTGGTCCCCGCGCCGCGTGACATCGGCGGCGACCCGCATCGCGCCGCCCGGATGGAGTCGCTCCGCGATTCGAAGGACCCGATCCTCCGCGACCTGGCCCGCGGCCACATCAAGGGCGGGGACGCGATCGAACCGCTCGTCAAGCAGAACCCGCATTACGACGTGATCCGGTTCGGCGACTACGTCGTCATGTACTGGGACCTGTCCAAATACGACGGGACTACCCTCGTCGGGAAGGGCGGGACGGTGCGGTACGCGGTGACGGGCAGTTGCACCTTCCGAGAGGAGTTCATTAACACCCTGTCGCCCGAGGAGCGGACCGCGTACTGGAACGGGCACGACGCCGCGTGGCGGTGGCGGACGGAGGCGCGGCTCGCGCTGCCCGCGGCGGTCGGGGCGCCAGCCGCGCACGACTTCTGGAAACGACCGCCGCTCGCCTGGCCCGAGCCGGCAGGGGACATTCCGGTCCCGCGCGAGCGCTGACGGTCGGATGAATTCCCCGTGTCGGGCGGCGGGCCGCCGCCTACACTCCCACGGACCCGTCGCCCGACCCGGAGGATCCGACCGATGGCCCGTACCCTGATCGCCCTCGCCGCGGCCGCCCTGCTCGCCGCCCCCGCCCCGGCCGCCGACGCCAAGTACCCGCTCACCGGCGAGAACACCACGATCACCTTCACCGGGTTCAAGCCCGGCGGCAAGCACGACGGCGGGTTCAAGACCGTCACCGGCTCCGCCGTCGTCCCGGACGGCGACCTGGCCAAGCTCAAGATCGAGGTCGAGATCGACTGCACCTCGCTGTTCAGCGACGACCCGAAGCTGACCTCGCACCTCAAGTCGCCCGACTTCTTCGGGGTGAAGGACAACCCGAAGGCGACGTTCAAGACGACCAAGGTGGAGAAGACCGACAAGGGGTACACGATCACCGGCGACCTGACGCTGCTCGGCAAGACGAAGGCGGTCAGCTTCCCGGCGACCGTGTCCGCGACCGCCGACACCTTCACCCTGGCCGCCGACACCAAGATCGACCGCACCCAGTGGGGCATGACCTACGGGAAGGGAAAGATCGACGACGAGGTCGCCTTGAAGCTCGCCGTCACCGCGAAGAAGTAAGTGCCCGGGGGGCGGCCGCCCTCCAACCTGGACCGCGGCCGTCCCGGCCGCTCCCGCTCCGGAGCTCAGGCGCGTCGCCGGGCGGGAGGGCGGCTACCATTCCGCCGCGCGAAGCAGCGGCCGGGACGGCCGCGGTCCAGGAAAGCCCCGTGCCGCTCCCGCCGCTCGAAGACCTCCTGCTGGTGCTCGAGTACGTCGCCCTGCCGGCGGCCGGCGGGGCGGCGCTGGTCGCCGCCGCCCTTCTGCTCCTCGGCCGGCGGGCCGGGGCGGCCGCGGCGGCGGCCGGGGTCGCGTTCGGGTTCGCGTGGGCGAACCACTCCGCCCGCCACCTCGGGTGGGACGCCGAGTCGCCGCTCCTGCCGTGGACGCCGGGCGACGACGCGAAGCCGTGGCACCACCTGCCGCGCGCCGCGTTCGTGCTCCTCGCGGTCGGGCTGCTGACGCGGTGGGTCGACCTGGTCGCCGGCCACTACCTCCCCGAACGCCGGTGGTGGGTCGCAAACGTGCTCGTTTGGGTGCCGCGGGCGGCAGCCGTCGGGGTCGTGAGCAACTGGCTCGTGTCGGAGAAGACGGCCGGTGAGGTCTGGTGGCTCGTCCCGGCGCTGGCCGCCGCGATGCTGCTGGAGTGGGTCGCCCTCGACGGCGTCGCCCGGGCCGGGGCCGGCGGCCAGGTCGCGGCATACCAGTCGGCCGTGTTCGTCGCCGCGTCGGTGTTGATGCTGTACCACCACTGGGCGAGCGCGTCGCACGTCGCCCTGATGCTCGGCGGCGCGATGTTCGGCGTCGCCGTGGTCGCCGGGCTGGCGAAGGCGGACGCGAGCGGGGCGGTGCCGGCCGGGGTCGGGGTTCTCCCGGCGCTGCTGCTCGCCGCGCACGTCTCGCAGGACAGCAACATCCCGCAGGCGGCGTTCTGGCTGGTCGCGCTCGCCCCGCTGGTGCTGCTGCCGTTCCTCGTCCCGGCGGTCGCCCGACGCGACCGGTGGTTCGTCCGCTTGGCCCGCGCCGTCCTCGTGCTCGCCCCGCTCGTCGCGGCCCTCGCCCTCGCCGCCCGGCACGAGCAACTCGCCTTCGAGTAGGCCGGCCCCGTACACTACCGGCACCACACTCACCCCGGTACCGACGCATGTTCACCCTCAGCGCCTTCTCCGACGAGATCAGCCCCGACCCGCGCGAGCAGGTCGCCGTCCTGAAGGGCTGCAACGTCCGGCACATCGAGTTCCGGTCGATCCACAAGACGAACGTGCTCGCCCTGTCCGACGACCAGGTGAAGGAGTTCAAGAAGCTCCTCGACGGCGAGGGCTTCAAGCTCTCCGCGATCGGGTCGCCGATCGGCAAGGTCGCGGTCGACGCCCCGTTCGAGCCGCACCTCGACCGGTTCAAGCGGGCCGTCGAACTGTGCGGCGTCTTCGGCACCCCGAACATCCGCGTGTTCAGCTTCTACCCGCCGGGGAACGACCCGAACTTCGACCCGGCGAACTGGCCGGCCCACCGCGGCGAGGTGATGCGGCGGCTGTCCGTCCTCGCCGAGGCGGCGGCGGCGAGCAAGGTCACCCTGTTCCACGAGAACGAGCACCGCATCTACGGCGACTCCCCGGAGCGCGTCGCCGACATCTTCGCCACCGTCAACAGCCCGGCGCTGCGGGCCGCGTACGACGCCGCGAACTACGTGTTCGGGAACTACGACCCGGTGGACGGGTGGGAGCGGACGAAGGCGTTCACCGCGCACTTCCACATCAAGGACTGGAAGCGGAACTGGAAGGAGATCGGCACCGGGCACGAGAACGGCGTCCTCGCCGGGCACGGGGACGGGAACATCCCGCACAGCATCCGGGCGGCGGTGCAGGCGGGGTACAGGGGGTTCGCGGTGCTGGAGCCGCACCTGCGCGGCGGCGGCCCGACCGGGGGCGTGACCGGGGCGGACCTGTTCCCGGTGGCGGTCGAGGCGTTCCGCAAGATCCTCCGCGACTGCGGCGGGAACGAGGGGTGAGCCCGGGGTTTGGCCTCGCTACCCAGGCCGTTGGCCTGGGCTGAGGAAGGGCGCACCTTCGGTGCTCAGAAGGGCCGAAGGCCCGGCCTCCCTCAGCCCAGGCCAACGGCCTGGGAAAGCCGAACGTACCCCAACCACCTTTCCACCCCCTGCGGCCGTCTCTCTTCATGCTCACCGTTCACCTCCGGGTCAACGACGCGGCCACCACCCGGCCGACCCCGGTGCGCGTCCGCATCACCGGCCCGGACGGCACCCACTTCGCCCCGCTCGGCCGGTTCCCGGACATCCCGCTCGGCCGGAACGAGGCGGTCGGCGGGCACCTGGCGGTCGGCCGGGAACGGTGGGCGTACACCGACGGGGCGTGCGAGGTCCCGCTGCCCGCCGGGGTGCCGCTCCGGTTCCAGGTGTCGAAAGGCCCGGAGTACGCCGCGCTCGACCGGGTGGTCACGCTCGGCCCGGGGCAGATGGCCGTGCGGTTCGCGGTCGAGCGCTCGTCCGACCCGGACCCCGGGCGGGTCGCGGTCGACACCCGCTGCCATTTCCTCTCGCCGCACGACGCCCTCCTCGAAGGCGCTGCCGAGGGGCTCGACGTGGTGAACTTGCTCGCCACGGTCCAGCCGTTCCCGAGCCTCGACGGCACCGCCTACCCGACCGCCCCGCAGCTGGCCGCGTTCAGCGGCCAGGCCCCGGCCCTCGAGCGCGGCGGCACCGCCGTCGTGGTGAACACCTTCAACACCCACCCGGTGCTCGGCAAGGTCGCGCTTCTGCACTCCCACCGGCCGGTGTTCCCGCTCACGTTCGGCCCGCCGGAGGACACCGACGACTGGGGCGTGTGCGACTGGTGCGACCAGTGCCACCGCAAGGGCGGGCTCGTCGTCTGGGTCGACGCGTTCGAGCCGGCCGGCGGCCTGGTCGGCGGCGAGGCGCTGGTCGCGGCGGTCCTCGGCAAGGTCGACGCGGTCGAGGTGACGGCCGCCCCGCGGAAGGCGCCGCTCCTGCCGTGGGTGTACCGGCTGTGGGACTCCGGGGTGCGGCTGCCGCTGGTCGGGGCGAGCGGCAAGGACAGCAACCGCGTCGCTGTCGGAACGATGCGGACGGATGCGGACGTGGCCGGCGGGACGTGGGTCTGGGCCACCCGGGCCGGGCGGGCGGTCGCCACCGCCGGGCCGCGGCTCGACCTCACCCGCGACGGCACCCGGTTCCGGGCGGCGGTCCGGCCGGCGGCCGGGGTCGAACTCGTGGCTGACGGACGGGTGATCGCCGCCGGCCGGGAGGTGGTCGAGGCGGAGGTGGCGGGGGCGGGGTGGGTCGCGGCCCGGTGCGACCCGGCGGGCGCCTTCGCCCACACCGCGCCGGTCGCCGTCGGCCCGGTCGCCCGCCGGCCGGAGGCGGTCGCCGCCCTGCTCCCGCTGGTCGACCAGGTGCGGGAGTGGGCCACGACCCGCGGGGTCTACCGGAACCCGCGGCGGCGGGACCAGTTGCTCGCCCGGTGCGCCGAGGCGGCCGCCCGGTTCGCGGAACCCTCGTAACCCGCCCGCGTCTCCTATATTGTCGTGACCACGCCGCGGGAGCGCACATGTCACCGCCCGAACGCCCGGCCGCCGAACCCGACGCCCCGGCGGCCCCGGCCGCGCAGGAGTTCTGGCGGACCTGCCAGCACCTCGCCTACCACCTGGACAACGCCCCGGTCGCGGTCGTCGTCTGGGACAGCGAGCTGCGCGTCACCCGCTGGAACGAGGCGGCCGAGCACCTGTTCGGGTGGACCGCGGCCGAGGTCACCGGGCGGCGGCTGTGGCCGGACTGGCCCGGGTTCTTCCCGCCCGGGGAGTGGGAGGCGGTCGTCGCCCCGGTCGCCGAGCGGGTCAGGTCCGGGGCCGAGCGGACGGTCGTCGTCACCAACCGGAACCTGACCAAGGCCGGCGAGGTGCGGGTGGTGGAGTGGCGGAGCTCGGTCCTGACCGACCCGGCCGGGAAGGTCGCGTCGGTCCTGTCGTTCGCCCTGGACGTGACCGGCCGGCCGCCGGCCGGCGGCCGGCGGGGGGACGACCTCGCGGCCCTGGCCGGGAGCGTGGCCCACGACCTGAACAACGTCTTCACCGTGGTCCTGGGCGGGGTGGGGCTGGCCCGGAAGGGGCTGCCGCCGGCGGCGGTGGCCCACCTCGACCAGGTCGAGCAGGCCGGGATGCGCGGGGCCGAGCTGTGCCACAAGCTGGCCGGGCTGTCCGGCCGCGGCCCCGACCCCGGCCCGACGGCCCGGCCGGTGGAGCCGGCCCGGACGCCGCCCCCGACCGAACGGCCGGCCCGGGCGCTGGTGGCCGACGACGAGATGTTCATCCGCGAGCTGATGGCCTCGACGCTCGAAGACCTCGGGTACGAGCCGCTGCTGGCGGCGACCGGGCCGGCCGCCCTCGACCTGTTCCGCCACTACGGGGCCGAGGTGCGGGTGGCGGTGCTGGACGTGAAGATGCCCGGCCTCCGCGGCGACCACCTGCTCGGGCAGCTGCGGGAGCTGGCCCCCGGGCTGCCGGCGGTGCTGGTCAGCGGCCTCGCCGACCCGCGGGGCGGCCCGGGCAAGGGCGACGAGCGGACGGTGTTCCTGGCGAAGCCGTTCCGGCCGGAAGACCTGGTCGCGGCCGTCCGGCGGGTGGCCGGGGTGACGGTGTGAATGGGGTGAGCCGGGGGGGGAAGCGACCGGAGGGCGCGAACCCTCCGGTCACTCCCCCCCCCGGCTCGCCGGGTACGGCTCGACCGGTCAGCCGTCGGCCTTGGTCTTGATGTCCTCGCGGGCCTCCTCGGCCTCGTGCCGGGCCTCGGTCGCCGCCTCGTCCGCCCGGTTCCCCGCCTGGTTCATCTTCTGCTTCGCCCAGTCCTTCGCCTCGCCCGCCTTCTCCGAGACGCGGTTGGCGGCCTTCTGCGCCGCCTCCGAAACCGCGTTCCCGGCCTCGGTCAGCTTGCCCCTGATGGTGTCGGCCATGATGCGGGCCTCCTTCGCGGTGGTGGGGGCCGGCGGCGCCCGTCGCCGCGGCCCGGGTCCGCGAATGGTAATGCAACCGGCGTGCCGAAGCCTCTGCCTGGAGCGCGGCCGTCCCGGCCGCTCCACCGACCCCGCGCGGTTGCGCGGTCGTGTCGTCCGAATCGCCCCACGCGCAGCACAGGTGGAGCGGCCGGGACGGCCGCGCTCCAGCGCCACTACTTCTTCAGCCCGGCCTCGGTAAACGTGTCCGGGGCGAACGCCGGGTTGGTGACCGGGTCGCGGAAGTAGTACGACGCGAGCAGGTGGCCGTCCGGCCGGTACACCTGGGTGCCGACCTGGAGCCACCGCTCGGCGTCGATCATCACCCGCACCCGGGTGAACCCCTCCCGCTCGATCACCTTCGGGTCGGTGACCGGCGGGTCGCCGATCTGGAACGAGTCCGCCTCCGGGGCTGGGCACGTCCGCTCGATGACGTGGCACACCCGCCCGCCCAGCTCCGGCACCTCCCGCCTGCCGAGGTACTCGGTCTTGAGCGTCCCGGCCTCCTTCCGCTGCTTCCAGGCGGTGTAGGTGCGGAGCATCGACCGGTAGATGCCGGCGTCCCGGATGCAGAACCGGGACTTCTCCCGGGCCATCCGGTCGGTCGGGTCGACGGCCACCGCCTTCCCCAGGAGCGCCTTCGGCCGCCAGGTGACCACCCGGTTGTCCGTCCCCTCCGCCCCGGGCTTCTCGCTGTAGAACGACCCGGTCATCTCCGACCCCATCGACCGCCGGGCCCCGGACTGCCACTTCATCAGAACCTCGACGCACCGCTTGCCGGTGGCCGGGTCCGGCACGTCCCCGCGGACGGACAGGGCGATCACCTCCTCCGGCGGCTCCTCCGGCGGGACCGGCTTCCCCTCGACCCGCTCCTTCTTCACCAGGGTGACCGCCAGCCCGCCGGTCACCTCCCGCTGGTACCGGGCGAGGCACTTCTCGTACATCGCGACCGGGTCGGTCTTGGCCAGGTGCTCGAACTCCTCGGCCTCGGGGAGCGGGGCCTTCTGGTCGTCGACGAACTTCGGCCCCTCGGGCGGCGGCGGGGGCGTCCGGAGGAACCGGTGGTACACCCCGGCCCCGAGGCTCAGCAGGGCGGCGACGAACAGCAGGCCGAGGACCAGGCGGCGCATCCGGAACCCCCGCGGCGAGACGGACGGTCCGGACAGTGTACCCCGCCCGCCGGACGCGACCAACGCCCGGACCCACCGCAGCAACTGGCCGTCCATGTTCCCCTCGCTCCGGGTTTTTCGGTTCCGCGCCCGCCCC
The DNA here is from genome assembly GCA_013822345.1 of Isosphaera sp. GTDB lineage: Bacteria > Planctomycetota > Planctomycetia > Gemmatales > Gemmataceae > Gemmata. The sequence goes on along the minus strand of PNKH01000064.1, from coordinate 36,895 downwards.
GCCCGGAGGTGCAGTTGCCCCCCGGGCCGGCCGATAGTATCCACCGCCCCCGGAACGTGCCACCGGAACCGGCGGGCGGGCGGACATGAACCGATTCGGGTGGGTAGTCGTGATCGCGGCCGGGGCGGCGGGGTGTGCCCTTCCGCCGCCCCGGACGGACGCCGTCCGTGCGCCGGCGGACGCCCCACCCGACCCGACCCGGCCGCTCGTCTGGGTGCTGGACGGTGCCGGCGACCTGAAGGGGTGTTCGACCGCCCTGGCGAAGGCGGACGTACCGGTCGAGTTGGCCGTCTTCCCGTGGTCGCACGGGCAGTACCGGCTGATCGCGGACCAGACCGACCTGGCCCACGCCCGGGAGCAAGGGGCGCGGCTCGCCGAAGCGGTCCGGGAGCGGGCGGCGCGGGAGCCGGGCCGGCGGGTGGTGCTGGTCGGGCACAGCGCCGGGTGCGCCGTCGTGCTGGCCGCCGGGGACGCGCTCCCGCCGGACGCGGTCGACCGGGTGGTGCTGCTGGCCCCGAGCGTGTCGGCCGGGTACGACCTCCGCCCGACGCTGCGGGCGGCGCGCGAGGGGGTGGACGTGTTCTGCAGCGGGAAGGACTGGCTGGCGTGCGGGTTGGTGGTCCGGGTGGTGGGGACGACGGACGCCGGGCGGGTCGGGCCGGCGGCTGGGCGGTGGGGTTTCCGGGCGGGCGGCCTGGCGGCGGCCGAGGCGGCGAAGCTGCGGCAGCACCACTGGACCGAGGACGTGGGCCGGACCGGGCACGCCGGCGGGCACCACGGGGTGCACGCCCCGGAGTTCGTCCGGGCGTACCTGTTCCCGCTGATGAGCGGCGGGTCGTGACGGGCCGGGAGGTTTCGATGCTGTTGCGCGTGGTCGCCGGGTGCGGGGTCGGGCTGCTCGCGGCCGCCGGGTCGGCGGTCGGCCAGGTCCCGCGGGCCGAACTCCCGCCGCTGCTCACCCCGCCGCCGGTGGACGCCCGGCCGACCGCCCGCCCGGCCGCCGCGGGCCCGGTCGGGGAGTACGACCACGGCCACCTGTACCTGCCGGACTACCGCCCGGTGGGGAAGCCATCCGAGCCGCGCGGGCTGCTCGCCCGGTGGCTGCAGTCGCGGCGGACCGCCGCGGCCGGGTGGCGGCCGGGGTGGGTCCGCCCGGGGGCGCCGGAGTAGGGTGCGTTTCATGACCGTGTCGCGCCGCCGCTTGCGGCGTTGCGGGCGGTGCGGTGCCGCCCGCAACGCCGCAAGCGGCGGCGCGACACAAACCCGTAACCCGCCCTAGAACGGAACCCGGGAGGGTGGGGCGGATGAGTTCCAACGGTGTCGCACCGGCCGGGTCCGGGTGGGCCGGGCCGGTCGCGTACCTGGCCCTGCTCGCCGCCGGGGTCGGGCTGTTCTTCCTGATCCGGACAGCCGGCGAGGGCCTGACCGCCCCGCCGGCCCCGGACGGCGCCGCCCCGGTCGGGAGGGCCGTACCGGGCAAGGTCGACGTGGTCCTCCACGTCACCGCCACCCTGGCCGCGGTCATCGCCCTGGGGTTCGCCCTCGGCCGGGCGTTCCGGTACGTCGGCCAGCCGCCGGTGATCGGCGAGGTCGTCGCCGGGCTCCTGCTCGGGCCGTCGGTGCTCGGGGCGGTCTACCCGCCGGCGATGCACGTCCTGATCCCGCCCGCGTCGGCCGACCCCGGCGGGCGGGTGCCGGCCGCCCTGCAGGCGGTGGCGCAGCTCGGCGTCATCCTGTACATGTTCCTGGTCGGCCTGGAGTTGAACGCGGCCCAGCTCGGGGAACGGGCCGGGGCGACGGTCGCCGTCTCCCACGCCAGCATCGTCGTCCCGTTCGTCCTCGGGGCCGGCCTGGCCCTCGGGCTGTACCCGGGGTACTCGCACGCCGGGGTGCCGTTCACCAGCTTCGCCCTGTTCCTCGGGGCGGCGATGGCGGTCACCGCGTTCCCGGTGCTCGCCCGGATCCTCGCCGACCGCGGGCTGGACAAGACCCCGCTCGGGGTGGTCGCGCTCGGGTGCGCCGCGGCCGACGACGTGACCGCGTGGTGCCTGCTGGCGTTCGTGGTCGGGGTGGCCCGGGCGGAGGTCGGCCAGGCGGCGGCGGTGGTGGCCGGGGCGGCGGCGTTCGTCGCGTTCATGTTCCTCCTCGCCCGCCCGGCGCTGGCCCGGGCCGCCCGCCGGCTGGACGCCGGCCCGCTCCCGCCGGCCGCCGTCCCGGCCGCGTTCCTGCTGGTGCTGCTGTCGGCGCTCGCGACCGAGGCGATCGGGGTGCACGCGGTGTTCGGGGCGTTCCTCCTCGGGGCGGTCGTCCCGCACGACACCCGCGTCGCGCGGGACTTCGCCGCCCGGCTGCGGGACCCGGTCACCGTCCTGCTCTTGCCGGCGTTCTTCGCGTACACCGGGCTGCGGACCGAGATCGGGCTGCTGACCTCCCCGGCCGACTGGCTGTGGTGCGGGGCGGTGATCCTGGTGGCGACGGTCGGGAAGGTGGGGGGGACGGTGGCCGCGGCCCGGCTGACCGGGTCCGGGTGGCGGGAGGCGGCGGCGCTCGGGGCGCTGATGAACACCCGCGGGCTGATGGGGCTGATCGTCCTGAACGTCGGGCTGGACCTCGGGGTCATCAGCCCGACGCTGTTCGCGATGATGGTGCTGATGGCGCTGGCGACGACGGTCGCTACCGCCCCGCTGCTGCGGTGGCTCGCCCCCGAACCCGCCGGGCGACCAGCAGGGTGAGGCCGCCGATGCCGGCCGCCATCAGCGACGCCGGCTCCGGCACCGCCGCCACCGCCCCGGGCGGGAGGTCCCCGAACGCCAGGTACTCCGGCCCGCCGGTCCCGACCGGGATGGTGCCGACCCGGGCGCCGCTCGTCCCGTTCAGGACCGCGATCGCGTTCCCGCTCGTCACGTACAGGTTGCCGTCCGGCCCGAACGCCAACCCCGTCGGGGAAGTCAGCCCGGACGCGAACACACGGGTCGAGCCGTTGGCCACGTTCACCGCGAGGACGGTGCCCCCGCTGAAGTTGGTGGTGAAGAACTCCACCCCGCCGTCGCCCACCGCCACCGCGAACACGTTCCCGAGCAGCGGGCTGGTGTACGTCTGGAGGACCGCCCCGGTGTTCGGGTTGAGCTGCACGACCGGGGCCGGGACGCCCAGCCCGAGGCTCGAGACGAACAGGTTGCCGGTGGTCGGGTCGACCGCCAGCCCGGCCGACGTCCGCAGCACCCCGCCGGCGGTGAACACGTTCTCCACCAGCCCGGTGGGGACGTCGAACCGGACCACCGACGCCGGGGCCGGGGCCGTCTGGTTGGCGATGAACAGGTCCTGGCCCGGGCCGAACGCCAGGGCCGACGGGTTGAACGGGCTGACGCCCGCCACCGGGACCGCGCTGACCGCCCCGGTGACGAGGTTCAGGCGGAACAGCCCGCCGCCGTTGCTGCTGGCGACGAACAGGTTGTCGCTCAGCGGGTCCCGGGCCAGCCCGTCGATGTCCGGGATGGCGACCGCGTACGTCCGGAGGACGGTGTTCGTGTCGGTGTCGAAGGCGACGATCTCGCCGTTCGCGGTGGTCAGTTGCCGGGCGTAGAACAGGGCGGCGTCGGCTGGGGAGGCCAGGGCGAGGACGAGGGCGGCGGTCAGGACGGACGGCAGACGCATCGGTGGGCTCCGAAAAGGGGGAACGGGACCCCGCCGATTGTGTCTGAGTTACACAGGCCCGTCAACCCGCCGGCCGCGGGTTGTTACCGACTCCCGGTCACCGGCGTCCACGACGGCGGGTCGCTGGCCGGGAACGAGTCGTCCAGCGTCTCGTCGATCATCGCCTCGTCGTACCGGACGGTGTCGGCAGTGGCCGCCGGCGCCGGGGCGCGGAGGAGCCGCCACGCCAGGTATCCGGCGGTGCCGGCGAGGGCGAGCCAGAAGACGGTGCGGGACACGCTAAACCCTCCGGTGCGGGCGGGCGGGCCGGCGAGCGGCGACTGGTCGAACCGGGCGAGCAGGTCGGCGGGGTCGCGGTACAAGGCGACGCACCCGGCCGCCCGGAGCCAGCCCTCGGGAAACCCACCGCACAGCAGCCCGACTGTCCGCAGCCCGAGCTTCCCGGCCGCCTCGGCGTCGTACGGCGTGTCCCCGACCACCACCACGTCCGCCGGGTCGGGCGACCCGAGCCGGTCGAGCGCGGCCGCGAAGATGTCCGGGTGCGGCTTGCTCCGCTCCGCGTCGTCGGACGTGGTGCGATCCTCGAACAGTCCGCGGACGCCGGTCGTCCGGACGTGGTGCTCGACCTCCTTCTCCTTCCCGGACGTGGCGAGGGCGACCCGCAGCCCGCGCCGCCGGCACTCGTCGAACAGCTCCCGCACCGCCGGGAACGGCCGGACCCGGCGGAGGTAGTTCCTCATGAAGTGGTCGGTCCGGAACGCGTCGATGCGGTCGTGGTACTTCTCGTCGTCCGCGGGCGAAAGGAGCGACGGGATGAGTTGGTCCGCGCCCTTGCCGATCTGCCGCCGGACCTGGTCGAACGGGAACTCGAACCCGAACCGGCGGAACGCGTCCTGCCACGCCCGGGCGTGCAGGTCCACCGAGTCGACCAGCGTCCCGTCCACGTCGAAGATGACCGCCCGGGGCATGGCAACCTCCTGGAGCGGCGGCGTCTCGGCCGCCGGCCGTCAGGATGCAACCCGCGTTCCGGTCACGGCCCGTCGCCGTCGTCCTTCATCTTCTTCCGGGCCTCCTCGCCGTCCCACCGGCGGTCGGTCCACCGCGGCGGGACGTTCCCGGCGTTCCACTTGTCCCATAGGGCCTGCAGCTCCTTCGCCTTCTCCGGGTGCTGGGCGGTGAGGTCCTTCGCCTCGCCGCGGTCCTCGGCCAGGTTCACCAGCACCGGCTTCATGTCCTTCGCCGCGCTGACCAGCTTCCAGTCGCCCCGCCGGACTGCGTACTGCACCCCGAACCGCCAGTACAGGGCGTCGCGGTCGAGCCCCTTCGCCTCCCCCTCCAGCAGCGGCAGGAGGTTCACCCCGTCGAGCTTCCACTCCGGCTTGACCGCCGCCCCGGCGGCGGCCAGCGCGGTCGGCAGCACGTCGAGCTGGATGACCGGGGTGTTCAGCACTCGCCCGGCCGGGATGCGGCCCTTCCACTGGACGACGAACGGCACCCGGACGCCGCCCTCCCACAGCACCCACTTCCGGCCGCGGAGGCCGTCGAGGTTGGCGAACGGGGACGACCCGCCGTTGTCGCTGATGAGGAACACCAGCGTGTCCCCTTCGAGCTTCAGCGCCCGGAGCTTGTCCATCACCGCCCCGACGGCGGCGTCGCACTCGGCCAGGCAGGCGGCGTAGTCGCGCTGGTGGGCCTTCAGGTCGGGGAACTTCTTCAGCCACTCCTCGGACGCCACCCGCGGGGCGTGGACCGCGTTGAACGCCAGGTACAGCAGGAACGGCTTCGCCTTGTGGGCGTCGATGAAGGCGCACGCCTCCCTCGCGTACAGCGGGGACGTGACCGGGGCCTCGGCCGGCGGCTTCACCACCTCCGCCCCGCGGTAGAAGTCGGCCGGCCCGCCCTTCTCGTTCAGGTTGTCCAGGCTGCCGTAACCGTGGTCGAACCCCCGCGACCCGGGGAGGAACTCCTTCCCCTCGCCGAGGTGCCACTTCCCGACGATCCCGGTCGCGTACCCGGCGGCCTTGAGCCGCTCGGCCATCGTCGTCTCGGTCCTGAGCAGCTCGTTGCCGGGCCGGCCGGAGTTGGCGTCGTGCCCGGTCCGGGCCTGGTACCGGCCGGTCATCAGCCCGACCCGGCTCGGGCTGCAGACGCACGCCGACACGTACCCGTCGGTGAACCGGACGCCGTTCCTCGCCAGGGCGTCGCAGTGCGGGGTCGGGGCGAGCTTGCCGCCGTAGCACCCGAGGTCGGCGTACCCCATGTCGTCGACGGAGAAGACGACGACGTTCGGCTTCCGGTCGGCGGCGGGCGCCGGCCCGGCGGCGAGGAGCAGGGCGACGGCGGGGAGGGTGCGGGTCATGGATCGGATCGCTCGCAGGTTGCGGCGAGCCGGGAGCGTGAGCGACCGGAGGACGTTCCTCCGGTCGCTCACGCTCCCGGCTCGCCGGGGCGCTCACTCGTCCCGGGTGTTGTTCCACAGCGGCTTCGGCAGGTCCTTGGCCCAGGCGTCGTAGGCCGCCTGCAGCGCCTTCACCTTGTCCGGGTGCTTCGCCGCCAGGTCGGTCGCCTCCCCGGGGTCGGCCTTCAGGTCGTACAGCTCCGGCTTCTCATTCTTCCCCTTCAGCTTGACCAGCTTCCAGTCGCCGTCGCGGACGGCGAACATGTCCCGCCGCAGGTACCGCCAGAAGAGCTGGGCGTGCGGGTCGCCGGTCGCCTCGCCCTTCAGGAACGGCAGCAGGTTGACGCCGTCGAGGGCGCGGTCGGCCGGCGGCTTCGCCCCGGCCGCCGCGAGCGCCGTCGGGAGGATGTCCAGGGTGCTGACCGGCCGGTCGTACTCCTTCCCGGCCGGCAGCGTCCCCTTCCACTGGACGAAGTACGGGACGCGGATGCCGCCTTCGAGCAGGCCGCCCTTGTTCCCGCGGAACGGGGTGTTGAAGCACGGCAGCCGGCCGTCCGACGGCCCGCCGTTGTCGCTCATGTAGAAGATCAGCGTGTTCTCTTCGAGGCCGTGCTTCCGCAGCTCGGCGAGCATCCGCCCGACGCCGTCGTCGACCGCCAGCATCATCGCCGCGTACGTCCGCCGGGCGTCGTCCTTGATGTGCTCGACCCGCTTGAGATACTTCTCGTCGGCGACCTGCGGGACGTGCGGGAAGACGTGCGCCCAGTACAGGAAGAACGGCTCCGCCTTGTGCCGGTCGATGTACGACACGACCTCGTCGGCGAGCGCGTCGGCGATGTACTTCGACACCTTCTCGTGCTTCCCGTTGCGGGTGAACGCGTTGTACTTGACCGGGACCCCGCGGGTGCCGAACTCGCTCTTCCTCGCCGCGTTGAACGCCTGGTGCTTCTCCTCGGTGTCGAACGTCGCCTCGACCGACACCGACTCGGCGAACCCGCGGGCGGTCGGGTCCTTGCTGCTGTGCGTCCCGAGGTGCCACTTCCCGACGTGCCCGGTCGCGTACCCGGCCGCCTTCAGGTGGTCGGCGATCGTCTTCTGGTCGTCCGGCAGGCCGTACTTCGGGACGGCCTCGGCCGGCGGGTTCTCCTCGTGCCCGAACCGCGACTGGTGCCGGCCGGTCAGCATCCCGGCCCGGCTCGGGGAGCACTGGCACTGGCTGACGTACCCGGCCGAGCACCGCACCCCGTTCTTCGCCAGCGAGTCGAGGTGCGGGGTCTGGTAGTCCTTGCACCCGTGGGCCGAGATGTCCGCGTACCCCTGGTCGTCGGTGAACAGGACGATCACGTTCGGCTTCCCCGCCGCCCGGACCTGGCCTGCCGCGAGGAGCACCGCCGCGACCGACCCGAGAACCGCCGTGTGCCGTGACATCGCTTCCTCCCGTCGCGCGTTCCGCACACCCCAACATTAGCCCGGCCGGCCCCAACGTTAACCCGATTCCCGCGCGACGCCGGGCTGGTCGCCCCGCAGCCGCCGCATACCACAGGCCACACCAACTCCCGCCGCGAGGTGACCCGTGTCGCGCCTCTGCCTTTCTCTCGCACTCACACTCGCCCTCACCCTCCCCGCGAACGCGGCCCCTCCGAACGTCGTCGTCATCCTCGCCGACGACCTCGGGTACGGGGACGTGCGGTGCCTGAACCGCGACGGGAAGATCCCGACCCCGAACCTCGACAAACTCGCCGCCGGCGGGATGGCGTTCACCGACGCCCACACCCCGTCGTCCGTCTGCAGCCCGACCCGGTACGGGCTGATGACCGGCCGGTACTGCTGGCGGACCAGGCTCCAGTCCGGGGTGCTCGGCGGGCTCAGCCCGCGGCTGGTCGAGCCGGGCCGGGAGACGGTCGCGTCGCTGCTCAAGGCGAACGGGTACGCGACCGGGTGCGTCGGGAAGTGGCACCTCGGGATGGACTGGGTGCGGAAGCCGGGCAAGGACGTGACCGAACTCGGCATCGAGCCGCGCGAGCAGGTGTTCAACGTCGAGTACACGAAGCCGATCGCGAACGGGCCGCTCGCCGTCGGGTTCGACCACTACTTCGGCATCTCCGCCTCGCTCGACATGGTCCCCTACGCCTACGTCCGCGGCGACCGGCTGACCGCCGACCCGACCGAGGACCGCGACTTCCGGATGCACCCGGAGAAGGCGACCCCGCTGACGCGGAAGGGCCCCGCCGCCCCCGGGTTCGAGGCCGCCGACGTGCTCCCGGAGTTGACCCGCGAGGCGGTGACGTTCATCGGCGACCGGGCGAAGACCCCGGCCACCCCGTTCTTCCTCTACCTCCCGCTGACCAGCCCGCACACGCCCATCGTCCCGCCGAAGGGCTGGGTCGGGAAGTCCGGCCTCGGCCCGTACGCCGACTTCGTGATGCAGACGGACCACGCGGTCGGCGAGGTGCTGGCGGCCCTCGACGAGCACAAGCTGGCCGCGAACACGCTGGTCGTCCTCACCAGCGACAACGGGTGCTCGCCGCAGGCCGACTTCCCGGCGCTGCTGGCGAAGGGGCACAACCCGAGCCACATCTATCGCGGGCACAAGGCCGACATCTACGACGGCGGGCACCGGGTGCCGTTCCTGGTCCGCTGGCCCGGGGTGGTGAAGCCCGGCACCACGTCCGCCCAGCTCGCCTGCCTCACCGACATCTTCCGCACCTGTGGCGAGGCGGCCGGGGTGAAGGTGCCGGACGCCGCCGGCGAGGACTCGTTCAGCCTGCTGCCGGCGCTCCGCGGCGAGTCCCCGGCCGGCCGCCGCACCGCCGTCGTCCACCACTCGATCAACGGGTCGTTCGCCGTCCGCGACGGGGACTGGAAGCTCTGCCTGTGCCCCGGGTCCGGCGGGTGGAGTGCGCCCCGGCCGGGCAAGGACGACGCGAGCAAGCTCCCGCCGGTCCAACTGTTCGACATGGCCGCCGACCCCGGCGAGAAGACGAACCTGCACGACAAGCACCCGGATGTCGTCGCCCGGCTCACCAAACTGCTCGAGACGTACGTGGCCGACGGCCGCAGCACGCCCGGGGCGGCGGGGAAGAACGCGGTGCCGGTGGACGTGTGGAAGGCCGGCAAGTCAGCACAGATCCCGCCTCAGAAGAAGGAGTAACCCGATGCGCCGCGCCCTCCCCGTGCTCGCCGTCCTGCTCGCCGCCGACTACGCCGCCGCGGCCGGGCCGGCGAAGACGAACGTCCTGCTGATCGTCGCCGACGACCTGCGGACCGACCTCGGCTGCTACGGGTCGCCGGCCAAGACCCCGAACCTCGACGCCCTCGCCGCCCGCGGGACGCGGTTCGACCGGGCGTACTGCCAGCAGGCGGTGTGCAACCCGTCCCGGTCGTCGTTCCTCACCGGCCGCCGGCCGGACACCCTCCACCAGTGGTCGAACGGCCAGCACTTCCGGGAGAAGAACCCGGACGTGGTCACGCTGCCGCAGGCGTTCAAGGGCGCCGGGTACGAGACCCGGTGCGTCGGCAAGATCTTCCACAACTGGCACACGAAGGAGAAGGGCGACCGCCGGTCGTGGTCCGCCGACGAGTTCCTCCACTACGCCACCCACGGCGACGACGCCCCGCAGGGGAAGGGCGATCTGCCGCCGAACCTGGCCGCCGGGATCGGCCGGGACTATGGGAACGTCCCGGTGTGCGAGAAGCGCGACGTGCCGGACGAGGCGTACTACGACGGGCGGGTGGCGGCGGAGGCGGTGAAGACCTTGGCCGCGGTCAAGGACAAGCCGTTCTTCCTGGCGGTCGGGTTCTGGAAGCCGCACGCCCCGTTCAACGCCCCGAAGCGGTACTGGGACCTGTACGACCCGGCCCGGCTGCCGCCGCTCGACCCGGCCCGGCCGAAGGCCCCGGAGGTCGCGTTCCACGACAGCCGCGAGATCCTCGGCATCCCGCCGAAGAACGTCACCCCGACCGCCGGCCAGGCGGCCGAGATGCGGCACGGGTACCTGGCCAACGTCAGCTACCTGGACGCCCAGGTCGGGAAGGTGCTGAAGGCGCTCGCCGACCACAAGCTGGCCGACCGCACCGTGGTGGTGTTCCTGTCGGACCACGGGTACCACCTCGGCGAGCACGGGCTGTGGGCGAAGACGTCGTGCTTCGAGCGCGACGCCCGGGTGCCGCTGGTCGTCGCCGCGCCCGGGGCGAAGGCGTCCGGCAAGCCGACGCGGTCGCTGGCCGAGCTGGTGGACGTGTGCCGGACGGTGTCCGAGCTGTGCGGGGTGACGCCGCCGGACGGGGACGGGGTCAGCCTCGTCCCGGTGCTGGACGACCCGGCCCAGACGGTGAAGTCGGCGGCGTTCACCCAGCACCCGCGGCCGGCGTACTTCGACCGGACCGAGAAGGGGGTGCCGGACGCGATGGGGTACAGCGTCCGCACCCCGACCGCCCGGTACACGGAGTGGCGGGACTGGACGACCGGGAAGGTGCTCGGGACGGAGTTCTACGACCACGCCCGCGACCCGGACGAGCTGACCAACCTGGCGGCCGAGGCGAATGACACGGACGGGTTCAAGAAGGCCCGGCTGGCGCTGCACGCCGAGTTCCCGCCGGGCACCCCGCCGGCGAAGCGGTGACCTGACTGTCCGAGCCCGAGCGCCAGCGAGGGTCGGCGTCATCCCTCGCTGGCGCTCGGGCTCGGACCCGGGCGCCCGATCTACTTCCGGGTGACGGTGACGAAGAACGCCCCGCACAGGTCCTTCCCGTCGGCGTCCGAGAACCACGCCTTCAGCGTCGTCTTCCCGGCCGGCAGCTTCGCCGTCACCGTCGCCCCGGTCGCCTTCGGGTCGGCCTTCGCCTCCGCCTTCACCCCGGCGATGTCGACCTTCGCCGCCGCGATCGTCGGGAAGTCGCGGGTCACGAGCTTCGCCTTGTTCGGCGGCGACTTCGGGGACGGCTCGTACTTGGCCCCGAGCGCCGCCTTCGTCTGCTCCGGCCACCGCCGCAGGGTGAACGTGTACTCGCCCGGCTCCTCGACGAGGATGTGCCACTTCCCGCCGGTCGGGCCGCCGACCGCCTCCCGGACGTACCCGCTGTTGTCGGCGTAGATGTTCTCCCAGTCGCCGCTGGTCAGCTCGACCACCGGCTGCGGCTTCCCGCCGATGCTGATCGGGACGAAGTCGTCGAGCGTCTTCTCGACGCCCGCCCACCACCCCTCGTAGAAGTCGCGCAGCGACTTCACCACGTCCGGGTGCTTGGCCGCCAGGTCCGTCTTCTGCTCCCGGTCGGCCCAGACGTCGTACAGCTCGTCGCCCTTCACCAGCCGCCACCGACCGCGGATCACGCAGCAGTCGAACTTCTTCGGGGTCTGCCCGTACTGGACCACGAGCGTCCGCTCCGGGAACGCCTTCGGCACCCGCATCAGCGGGGCGAGGCTGGTGCCGGCGTACACCGCGTCCGCCGGGTCGCGCTTCGGCTTCTCGACCCCGCACAGGTCGCAGAGCGTCGGCAACAGGTCGGTGTTCTGGGTCGGGGTCTCGATGTCGCGGGGGTCGCCGAGCCGGCCGTTCGGCCACCGGACCCAGCACGGGACGCGGTGCCCGCCGTCGTAGTACGTCGTCTTCCCGGCCCGCAGCCCGGCGTTGTGCGTCGGCACCCCGGCGGTGCCGCCGTTGTCGGTCGTGAAGATCACGATGGTGTCGTCGGTCAACTTCTCGGCGGCGAGGAACTTCTCGAGGTCGCCGAACCGGTTGTCGAGGTGGGCGATCATCCCGAAGAACCCGGCCGGCCCCTTCCCCTGGTACGGCTTGACGAACTCGTCCAGCTCGACGTGCGGGGCGTGCGGGGCGTTCGTCGGCAGGTAGCAGAGGAACGGCTCGCCCCTCGCCTTGCACCCCTTCATCCACGCCGTCGCGGAGTCGAACCAGTGGTCGGTGCAGTGCCCCTTGTACCGCTTCTCGGCCCCGTTGTGGAAGTACCGCCCGTCGACCAGCGGGTAGTCGAACTCGGGGGTCGAGTTGAGCTGGCCCCAGCCGAGATGATAGACGCTCTCCTTGAAGCCCTTGTCGACCGGCCGGTGCGGGTAGTGGTCGCCGAGGTGCCACTTGCCGAAGATCCCGGTCTGGTACCCGGCCTTGGCGAACACCTCCGGCATCGTCGGCAGACCCGGCCGGAGGAACGTCCGCCCGGCGGTGACCGAGGTGGCCCCGTTGCGGAGGGCGGACAACCCGGTCATCAGTTGGCCGCGGGTCGGGCTGCACATCGGGCAGCAGTGGAAGTCGGTGAGGCGGACGGCCGACCGGGCGAAGGCGTCGAAGTTCGGGGTCTTGAGGACCGGGTTGCCGGTGAACGAGAAGTCGCCGAGGCCCTGGTCGTCGGTCATGACGATCAGGACGTTCGGCCGCTTCACCGGGTCGGCGGCACCCGCGGCCGACGCGACCGCGGCGAGGGTGAGGGAGAGGAGCCAGCGCATCGGGGTGACCTCGTGAGCGCGGGGACGGGGAAAATCTACGAACTCGGATAACGGCCGGCGGCGGCGGGCTATTGCCGGGTACGGGAGGACGAATGGACGGCCCGGACGACGACGCCGAAGCGACGGTGGCCCGGATCACCGCAGCCCAGCGGCCACTGGCCGCGTACGTCCGCACGCTGGTCGCCCCGTGGGGGAACCCGGACGACGTGCTCCAGGAGGTGAACCTGGTCCTGTGGCGGAAGGCCGCCGAGTTCGACGGCCGGGGCGAGTTCCTGACCTGGGCGTGCCGGGTCGCGTACCTGCAGGTCCTCGCCCACCGGAAGAAGCTGCGGCGCGACCGGACGGTGCCGTTCGACGACGCGATCCTGGCGGACCTGGCCGGGCCGGTCGCCGAGAAGGTGGCCGAGGTCGACGACCGGCTCGACGCCCTCCGCCGCTGCCTGGGGACGTTGTCCCCGGACGCCCGCCGGCTCGTCGCCGCCCGGTACGCGGATGGCGGGTCGGTCGGGGCCGCGGCTGCGGAAGCAGGCCGGACGCCGGAGTCCGTCCGGGTGTCGCTGCACCGCATCCGCAAGGCGCTCTTGAACTGCGTCCGGAAGCGGCTCTCGGGGGGCGTACCGTGACCGACGACCTCGACCGCCTGCTGTCGGCTGCCGCGGACGGGGAGCTGTCCGAGCACGACCGGCTCCACCTGGCGGTGCTCCTGCGCGACGACCCGGCGGCCCGCGACCGGTACGCCGAGTACATGCTCCTCGACGCCCTCCTGCGGTGGGAGAAGCCGGCCGCCCCGGCGGCGGAACCCGCCCCGCGGCGACACGTCCTCCGGGTCGCCGGGTGGGCGGTGGCGGCGGGCCTGCTCGTCGGCGTCGGGGCGGTCACGCTCCTGGCGATCCCGGGCCGGGAGGTACTAGCGAAGCCGGACGTGGTGGACGACCTGGCCGACTGGAACCTGGCGATCGCCGACGCCCCGACCGCGGCCGACCGCGGGGCGCGGTTCGGCGAGCAGGCCCGGCCGCTATCCGACGCCCTGGCCCGGGCCGACCTGTCGGCGGACGACCGACGGCTCGCCGTCGCCCTGTTCGAGAACGCCCGGGCGCTGTCCGCCGGGGACCACCCGCTGGTGGTGGCCGAGTTGCTCGACGAGATGTCCGGCCGGCTCCTCGACTGGGCGGCCGCCCACCCGGACGCGAAGCGGGCGGCGGCCGGGGAGCGGCACTACCTGCGGTTCGTCGAGGGGAGCATGGGGCACGTCCACAAGGTGCTCGCCGGCCCGCCCGACGAGGGGAAGAAGAAGCAGGCCGCGAAGGTGGCCGAGCGGGTCGCCGAGCGGGCCGAGGCGCGGGCGGCCAAGAAGGAAGCCGCCCGGGGCGAGAAGAAGGTCGGCAAGTGACCGGCCGGTGTGTCGAACTCTTTAACCGTGGAGGATCGTGATGTTCCGCTGTCTGTTCGCCGGGGTCGTCGCCGTCGCCCTGTCCGCCGGGGCCGCCCCGGCGGCCGAGGTGAAGGGGAAGGTCAAGAGCGTGGACGCCGAGAAGTTCAGCCTGGTCGTCACCGTCGGGGAGAAGGACCAGACGGTACTTGTGGCGAAGGACGCCGAGGTGTTCAGCCTCGGGAAGGCGAAGAAGGGCCAGCCGGCCCCGAAGCAGCCGGTGACCGGCGGGCTGGGCGCGCTGACGGCCGGGAGCGAGGTGACGGTCACCACCGAGACGAAGGACGGGAAGGACGTGGCGACCGCGGTCCGGCTCGACACCGCTGCGAAGAAAAAGAAGAAGGACAAGTGACGGTCGCCGGGGAGTAGCAGGCACACTCCGTGTGCCTGCTACTCTGCCCGGGCCGCCGCGGGTATACCGTCCCACATGCGAACCCCGGCCGCCCGGTTGTTCCCCGTCGCGGCCGCCGTCGCGGCCGCCGGACTCCTCCTGATGCCGCGCCCGGCCCGGTGGCTCGGGGCGTGGCACGGCGAACTCCTCGACCTCGGTCACGTCCCGCTGTTCGCCGCCCTCGTCCTCGTCCTCCGCTTCGCCGCCGGCTTCACCGTCGGCCGGGCGCTCCTCGCCGCCGTCGCCGTCGCCGCGGTGGCGGAGGTGGTGCAGCCGTGGGTCGGGCGGTCCGGCGGGTGGGCCGACTTCCTCACCGGGGTGCTCGGGGCGGTCGCCGCGGCGGCCGCGGTCCGGGCGTGGGAGCCGCGGCCGACGGGGGCGCGGGTCGGGTACGCGGTCGTCGCGGCCGCGGCGGTGGCGTGGCCGGTCGTGGAAGCCGGCCCGTACCTGGCGGACACCGTCGACGGCCGGGACGCGTTCCCGGTCCTCGCCGACTTCACGACCGACCGCCAGTTCCGCCGCTGGGTGTGCGACCAGGCGACGCTCACCCGGCAGGGGGCCGCGGCCCGGCTGGAGCTGCTCCCGGGGCCGGAAGATTACCCGGGCGCGGCCCTGCGGCCGGTCGTGCCGGACTTCCGCGGCCACCGGTGGCTGTGCTGCTCGTTCGAGGTGGTCGGCGTGCCGCTGGAACTGGTGTTCTCCGTCCGGTCGGGCGTCCCCGGGGCCGCGGGCACGACGCACGTCCAGGCGGAGGCGGAGTACGCCGGCGGGCGGCACGTGGTCCGGCTCGACCTGGCCGCGCTGGCCGCCCGCGCCCGCCCGGCGCCGCTCGACCTGTCCGACGTCCGGTACGTCCAACTCTTCGTCCTGCGGCCGGCCGAGCCGCGGACGGTCGTAGTCTACCGGGTGTGGCTGGAGCCGTGACCCGCGCCCCGTCCGAACACCCCCTGTCCGAGCCCGAGCGCGAGCGAGGGTCTGCTCTCGACCCTCGCTCGCGCTCGGGCTCGGACTGGCACGCAACAACTCCACGCCGGATTACGCCCGGAGTCGCTCCCTGACCGCCTCCAACCGCTCGCGGTCGTCGCCGGCGGCCGACCCGAGTTCCGCCTCGACCGCCGCGGCCGCCGACGGGCCGTACTCGGCCAGGGCGTCGGCGGCCGCGTCCCGCACCTCGGCGTGCGAATCCCGCAGCAGCCGGACCAGCGCCGCCGGGCCGTCCGCGGGCTTCGCCGCCCCGACCGCCCGGGCCGCCGCCTCCCGGACCTCCGCCGACCCGTCCGTTAGCGCCCCGACCAGCGCCGGGCCGCCGTCCGCGCCGAGCCCGCCGAGCGCCCGGGCGGCGAGCCGGCGGAGGGTCGGGTCCGGGTCGGCCAGGCCGGCGGTCAGCGGCGCGACCGCGGACGCGTCGCCGACCGCCCCGAGCGCCTTCGCCGCCTCGTACCGCAGCCACGGCGGGGCCCCGCCGTCCGACACCACCGCCCCGAGCGGCCCGACCGCCGACACGTCCCGCAACCCCCCGAGCGCCGCCGCCGCCGTCTTCCCGACCTCCTCGTCCGCGTCCCACAGGGCTGCGGCCAGCGCCGGCACCGCGTCCTTCCCGGCCAGGTGCTGCAGCCCCTCCGCCGCCAGCGCCCGGCCGGTCGCCGGGCCCGGCGCCGCCAGCCACTCCCGCAGGGTCGGGACTGCGTCCTTGGCGTCGAGGGCGATCAGCCCGTCGAGGGCGGCGCGGGCGGTGTTCGGGTCCGGGTCGCGGACCGCCCGCAGCAGGGCCGCGGCCGACCCCGGGTCGCGGACCGCCGCCAGCGCCCCCGCCGCCCGCCACCGCACCTCCTCGCACTCGTCCGCCAGGGCCGCGGTCAGCGCCGGCACCGCGTCCCGCGCCCGCAGCTCCCCGAGCACGACCGCGGCCTGCGCCCGCAGGTGGGCGGTGGCCGGCGCCGCCGGGTCGCCGCCCTTCAGGATGTCGGTCAGCGGGGCGACCGCCCGCCGCCCGAGTCGGACGGTGATGTCCGGGTGCGTCCCGAGCGCCCCGACCGCCTCCCCGATCGTCGTGCTCACCGCGAACACCCGGATCACCCCCTGGATGATGATGAAGTCCAGGGTCAGCCGCTTGAGCAGGATCACGAACCGGCCGGCGGCGGTCGAGGCGGCGATGTCGTACTCGTGGGAGTGGGCCGCGAACTGGTCGAGCACCGTCTTGGCGTACGGCTCGAACGCGAACTCCAGCCACGCCCCGAACGACGCCCCGGGCGGCACCGCGAACAGCTTCCCGGGGAAGTGCTGCGACAGTTGCCACAGGAGCAGCGGGAACAGGACGAGCAGCTGCAGGATGGACAGCAGGGCCGCCCCGCGCAGGTCCGGCAGGGTGTCCGGGTCGGTGTCGTCGAGCTTCTTGACGATCCGGGTGCGGAGCTTCTCGTTGGCCACCCACGCCCGGCCGACCGCCAGGACGCCGACGTAGGCGAACAGGAGGGCGGCGAGCGACAGCCCCGGGACCGGCAGCGCCCCGACCGCGTACAGGGCGAGGAACAGGCCGTTCATCCACAGCACCCGCCGCCACAGGTCTGGCTCCAGGGCGCCGAACAGGGCGGCGACCCGGACGAGGCCGGCGTCGAGGGCGTGGAAGGCGGGGCCGAGGGCGTGCCGCCAGGCGAGGCGGAACGGGGCGAGGGCGGCGTTCACCACGGGCCTCCGGTCGGACGGGGGGGTCGGGCCACGCCCGACACTGTACCCGGTCGGCGACACGGGGGTAAGAATTTCTCGCGTCGCCCGCCGCGGCCGGGTATCGTGTCGGCCGGCGGGCCGTCACCTTTCCCCGCGCCCGCTACTCCTTCGGAGGCATGCCGTGAGAGCGTTCAGGCGGGTCGCCGCGGTCGGGCTGGCCCTGGTCCTCGCCGCCGCCGGGCGGGCGGCCGAGCCCGGGTACGAGGTCGTCGTCGCTTCCGGGACGGTGGCCAAGACGGACATGGGCAAGACGGTCACGTTCGTCCCGGACGAGGGCGGGAAGCCGGGCAAGCAGGTGACCCTGGTCGTCACCCCCGACACCGTCTTCCTGGAGGCGTCGGCCGGCAAGGGGGCGCCGGCGGTGAAGCCGGTCAAGGCGGCCGACCTGAAGGCCGGGGCGAAGCTGCCGGTGGCGGTGGTGTACGCCAAGGTCGGGGACGCGGCCCACCTCCTGGCCCTCGCCGCGCACGCCGACGCGAAGCCGCCGAAGGGGTTCGTGGTCGATGGGGTCCGCGGGGTGCTGAACAAGATCGACGGCGGGAAGGCGGTGACGATGCAACCGCTGGTCGACGGGAAGTTCGGCAAGCAGGAGGACGTGGGGGTGCTGGCCGGGAGCCGGTTCTTCGAGATGGCTCCGAAGGACGACCCGAAGCGGCCGTACGGGCTGACGGCGGCGAAGGTGGCCGACCTGACGGCGAAGCGGCAGGCGGTGGCGGTGCTGTTCGCCCGGCAGGACGACAAGCCGGTGGTGCTGGCGCTGGTCGCCCAGCCGGGGAAGGACGCAAAGGAGAAGTAGCGGCGGAGCGGGCGTAGGTGGTTGCGTTCCTCCGCAGGTGGTGCCCCTCACCCGCCCCGGCGAAGCGCCGGGGCGACCTCTCCCCGGCGGGGAGAGGTGGGGGCACGGCGGCCCCTCCGAAGGTACACGACCCGCAGAGCGACCGAGGCGGCCGGGGTCTTCACCTCTCCCCGCTGGGGAGAGGTCGCCGGCGCTTCGCCGGCGGGTGAGGGGCGCCACCTGCCGAGCCGCCCGGCGGCCGACCCACCCCGTGAGGCCCCCTCGGCTCACCCGTCGCGGATGATCTCCCGGGCCGCGTTCAGCCCGCACGCCCCCATCACCCCGCCGCCCGGGTGCGTCGCCGCCCCGCACATGTAGAGGCCCTTCACCGGCGTCCGGTAGTTCGCGTACCCGGCCGCCGGGCGGAAGCTGAACATGCTGTGCAGGTTCATCGACCCCTGCATGATGTTCCCGCCGGTGATCCCCCACAGCCGCTCCATCTCCGGCGGCGGGATCACCATCCGGTGCAGCACGCTCGCCTTGAACCCCGGGGCGTACTCCTCCAGGATGTCGAAGCACCGGTCCGCGAACCGGTCCTTCTCCGCGTCCCACGTCGTCCCCTTCAGGTGATACGGGGCGTACTGCACGAACATGCTCAGGATGTGCTTGCCGGGCGGGGCGAGGGTCGAGTCCATCGCCGTCGCCATCGTGCATTCCAGCATCGGGTTCGCCGACGGCTTCCCGTACTTCGCGTCGTCGTAGGCCCGCTCGATGTAGTCCTGGTCGGGGCAGACGTGCATCGTCCCGTGGTGCTGCGGCCCGACCCCGTCGCCCGGCAGCGCCTTGAAGTTCGGCGGGCGGTCCAGCGCCACGTTGATCTTCACCGTCGCCGACCCGTAGTCGATCCGGTTGATCGCCTTCAGGAACTCCGCCGGCAGGTCCTTCGGGTCCATCAGCCTCACGAACGTGACGTGGGCGTCCGCCCCGGAGACGACCCGCTTCGCCCGGAACTCCGTCCCGTCCTTCAGCGCCACGCCCTCGGCCCGGCCGTCCTTCACCAGGATCTTCCCGACCTCGGCGTTCGTCTTGATCTCGGCCCCGCGGCTCTTCGCCGCCGCCGCGATGCTGTTCGAGATGGTCCCCATCCCGCCGCGGACGTACCCCCACACCCCGCGGACCCCGTCGCACTCGCCCATGACGTGGTGGAACAGCACATAGGCGGTGCCCGGCTGCGACGGGGCGGCGAACGCCCCGATCACCGCGTCGGTCGCGATCGTCGCCTTCAGTTGCTCCGACTCGAACCACCGGTCGAGGATCGGGCGGGCCGCCCCGGTCAGGATCTCGACCGCCTCCCCGGCCACGTCCTTCCCCATCCCCTGGAACTTCCACCCGAGCTTGCCCATCTTCCAGAGGTTGCCGAGCCGCTTCGAGAACGGGTCCGGCGGGGTCTGGACGAGCATCGGTTCCAGGAAGTCGGCCACCCGGGTCAGCATGTCCTCGTACTTCGGGTACGCCTCCGCGTCCTTCTTCGAGAACTTGGCGATCTCCCGGTGGGTCATCTCCTTGTCCGGCCCCATCATCAGATACCGGCCGTCCGGGAACGGGGTGAACGACGACGGGCTCCGCGGGATCATCTCGAACCCGTACTTCTTCAGCTCCAGTTCCTTGATGATCTCCGGCCGCAAGAGGCTGTTGACGTAGGCGGCGGTCGACACCTTGAAGCCCGGCCACACCTCCTCGGTGACGCAGCACCCGCCGACCAACTCCCGGCGCTCCAGGACGAGCACCTTGTACCCGGCCCGGGCCAGGTAGGCGGCGGTGACCAGCCCGTTGTGCCCGGCCCCGATGATGATCGCGTCGTAGGTGGTGGCCATGGTGCGTTCCCGTGCGGCGTGTCTGTACCGACATGATACGGGCGGCGCAAAACGGCGTGGCCGCGGCGTCCCGGGTGGGGGCTACTTCTTGTCGCCCTTGATCGTCCACAGGTAGATGGTGTGGTCCCGGTCCGCCCGGACCTCCTCCCGCTTGTCTTCCTTCCAGTCGGTGATCATGAAGTCGTGGGACACGATCCGGGCCCCGGGCTTCAGCCCCTTCTTCAGGACCGGGGCGAGCAGGTCGTTCACCTTCGGCAGCAGATACATGGTGACCACGTCGACATCCTTGAAATCGTCGGGGGTCATCTTCAGCACGTCGCCCTGCTTGAACGTCAGGGCCTTCTCCTGCTCGGGGGTCAGCTTCGCCTTCTTGACGCTCTCGGCGCAGTCCTTCAGCCGCTCCGGGTTGAAGTCGATCCCGAGGCCCTTCTTCGCCTTGAAGTCCTTGACCGCGGCGATCACGATCCGGCCGTCCCCGCACCCCAGGTCGTACACCGTCTCGCCCTCCTTCACGGCGGCGAGCTTCAGCATCGCGGCGACCACCTTCTCGTTCGTCGGGACGTACGGGACGACGATGTCCGGTTCCTTGTCCTTCTTGTCCTGGGCGGCCGGGTAGCCGGCGAGGGTGGCGACCGCCGCGACGGCGGCGAGCAGCGCGAACTTCCGCATGGGGGTCCTCGGTGCGGGGACTGGGGAGGGCGTCCGATCGGGCACGGAGGATTATGCGCGGGCGCGACGGGGGCGGGAAGTACCTATTTCTGCGAACGTCCGGCCGGAGTTCAGATGACACAAGAAAGCTTGTGCATCACAGCGAAAATTCGCGGGAAAGAAGTTGACTACACGTTAGGGTGAAAGTTAAGCTCTGCCCTCGACCACCCAACCCATCTCACAACACCCCAGGAGGTCGCCCCGATGTTGCGTTACGCCCCGTTCGCCGGTGCCGTGCTCCTGCTCGTCACCTGCGGAGCCCCCGCCCGCGCCGCCTTCATCCAGAACACCACGGGGATCGCCAGCCCGGCCGCCACGATCACGTTCAGCGAGGTCGACCTGCCGACGGACACGCCGCTGACCGACCAGTTCGCCGCCTTCGGGGTGACGTTCTCGAACCTCTTGTACAACCCGCAGCCCTTGATCCTCATCCCGAACCAAACGGCGCCGAACGCCGGGAACTTCCCGTCCACCTTCGGCCCGGCAATCGGCAACCCCATCACGATCGTGTTCACCACGAACCAGACGGCCGCCGCCTTCTCGCTGGCCACCAACACCGGGACCACGACCTTCACGGCCCTCCTCGACGGCTCGGTGGTCGAGACGGCCACGGCCCCGACGGTCTTCCTCAGCGCGAACAACTTCTTCGGGTTCACCGGGATCACGTTCGACGAGATCCAGGTGACGCCGGGCGGGAACGGGAACGTCGGGCTGATCGACAACATCCAACTGAGCCAGGCACCGCCCCCGGCCGCCGCCCCGGTCACCGCCCCGGAGCCGGCCGCGCTCACGCTCCTCGGCATCGGGGCGGCCGGGTTGGTCGGGCGGCTGCGGAGGCGGCGGACGGTGGCCGTGAGCTAGCGCGCGTCCGCCGCTTGCGGCGTTGCGCGCAGCGCCGCAAGCGGCGGCGCTCACCCCGGTCACCGGGCGGCGCGGAACCCGACCAGGGCGAACACCGCCCCGAGCATCAGCGCGACGTGCTCCCCGCGGAACGGCTCGACCGTCCGGATCCCGTGCTGGTGCCCGACCGCCGCCACCCCGGCCCCGAGCAGCGCGAACACCGCCATCACGTTCCCGCGGAAGAACAGCGACCCGAGCAGCAGCAGCCCGGCGAACCCGACGTTCCACCCGTCCACCCACCCGGTCGCCCGCGGCGGCAGCCCGCCCACCTCCAGCGGCGACCTCGGCTTCGCCAGGCCGGCGGCCGCCGACCGCCGCAGGGTCCCGAAATCCCCGGCCGCCACCGCCCCGACCGCCTCCGACCCGGGGACCAGCCCGTTCTGGTCGGCCCACAGCCCGCACCCGGCCAGCAGCACCGCCGCTACCGCCGCCCGGGCCGGCGCACCCACGAACAGCCCGACCACCCGACCGAGCCGGTCCTGCGGCTCCGGGGCCGGCGGCGGGGCCTCCCCGGCGACCACCGCCCGCCGGACGTTCACCGGCCCGTCCGCGTCGCGCACCTGGCCGGCCGCCCGCACCATCGCCTCGGCCGTCACCCGCGCGTTCCCCTCCGCCACCTGGGTGTCCGCCCCGCCGGCCAGCAGGTTCGCCCGCTCGACCGCCTCCAGCAGCCCGCGCTCCCGGGCCGCCCGCCGGGCCTGCTCCACCCGGTCCATCACCGCCACGAGCGGCTCCCGCCACGCCGCGTGCTTCTCCCGCACCCCGGCCGACCCGCCCCGCAGCAGCACCCCCCGGGCGGCCAGCTTCGCCTCGTACCCGAACATCGCCTCGAAGAACTCCTCCCAGTCCCGGCCGGCGAACTTGGCCACGAACTGCCGCAGCTCCTCCTCGTCCCGGCCGAGCGCCCGGAGCCGCCGGAGCAGCCGCTCGCTCGCCTCCAGGGCCGGCCGCCGCTGCGCCTCGACCGCCCGGTCCAGGCCGTACCGCAGGGCGAACGCCAGGCCCACCCCGATCAGCCCGAACCCGGCCCAGATCCACAGCAGCTTCAGCATCGCCAGGACGATCACCGACAGCCCGAAGGCCGCCCCGCCGACCACCCAGTCGCCCCACGTCAGGCCCCAGGCGAAGTGCCGGAACCGGTTGAACAGGTGCCCGCGCCGGGTCACCCCGTCGAGCACGAAGTACGCCGCCGCCGCCTGGAACCCCAGCCCGGCCAGGCCGAACGCCCAGACCACGTTGCCGAAGAACGTGACCAGCACCGCGGTCAGCGCCAGGACACCGAAGAACCCGGTCAGGAGCCGCCCGCGGAGGACGGCCGCCGGGGCGGTGTTGAACTCGTGGACGGCCGCCTCCAGCCGGGCGATCTGCTCCTCCGGCGGGGAGAAGGTGCCGGCCCGGCCGACCCCGAGCCACCCCTCCAGCGTCCGCACCACCTCGCCCATCGACTGGAACCGGTCGTCCGGGTTCTTGGCCATCATCCGCTGGATGACCGCCGACAGCTCCTTCGGCACCCGCCCGGCGATCACCTCCGGCGGGACCAGCGGGTCGTAGGCGTGCTTGGTCATCAGCTGCACCGCCGTCGTCCCGTCGAACGGCGGCCGGCCGGTGACGAGCACGTACAGGGTGCAGCCGAGGGAGTACACGTCCGCCCGGTGGTCGACCCGGGCCGCGTCCCGGCACTGCTCCGGCGACATGTACGCCGGGGTGCCCAGCGCGATCCGGGCCCCGGTCATGTCCGGCGGGAGGGTGCTCAGCCCGACCCCGGACGACGACCCGGACGTGCGGTCGTCGGCCGGGCGGGTGGCCGGCGTCTTGACCAGCCCGAGGTCGGCGACCTTGACCATCCCCTGGTCGTCGAGGAGGAGGTTGTCGGGCTTCACGTCCCGGTGGATCATGCCGCGGTCGTGGGCGTGCTTGAGCCCGCGGGCGGCCTGCAGGACGTACCCGACGGCGGTCTCCGGGTCGAGCTTGCCGTGCTCCTTCACCACCTCCGCCAGGGACCGCCCGCGGACGTACTCCATCGAGAAGAACCGCGTCCCGTCGGCCTCCCCGATGTCGTGGATGTGGACGATGTTCGGGTGCGACAGTTGGGCGGCCGCGTACGCCTCGCGGGTGAACCGGGCGACGAACACCGGGTCGGCCGCCCACCGCCTCCCCATCACCTTCAGGGCGACCGGGCGGTCGAGCGACAGCTGCCGGGCCAGGTACACCCGGCCCATCCCGCCGCGGCCGAGCTCCCGCTCGATCTCGTACCCGCGGATCGCCGCCGGCGGGCCGTCGGCCTGGGCCGGCGGCGGGGTCGGGTCGGACGGGCCGACGGCCCGGGCGGTGCCGAACAGGTCCGACCCGGACGGCGGGCCGACGGCCACGTCGGCCGGGGCGCGGTCGGCCACGACCAGCGACCCCGACCCGATTCCGGGCGCGGCCCGGGTGGCGGTCCCGGCCGGCATCGGGCGGACCTGGAGGACCCCGCCGGAGGCGTCGGGGATGACGAGGAGGAAGGCCCGGTCGCAGCCGCGGCACCGGGGGCTGAACCGGCCGGGCTTCCCGCCCTTGAGGTTCAGTTCGTACTGGCAGTACGGGCAGGCGATGGTCACGGCGGGGCCTCGGTTCGCGGGCCGAACCGGTGGGTGGGCGGGGCTGTACGCCGCGGGTCTCTTCCGAAACGGTAGGTCATGTTCGGTCCTCCTGGCACGCCGTTTCAGCGGGATCGCGGCGGGCGGGGACCGGGTTCAGCGGCGGGCGGAAAAGTCGACGGGCCGTCGTAGCACAAGCGTCCTCGCTTGTGCCGCCCCGCCCACAAGCGAGGACGCTTGTGCTACGACCGTGGGTTGTCTTCGGGTCCGGCGTGACCTACGTTCCACCGACGCCCCCAACGCAACCGGACGGGAGACGGACATGCCGCGACGGACCGGCCCGGGACTGGTGACGGCGGCCGCCGCGGTGCTGCTGTCCGCGGCGGCCGCCGCCGGGGGCGACCCGTCGTACACCGCGGAGGTGACGGTCCCGACGGGGGGCGGCGTGGACATCGCCCCGGGGTCGCGGGTCGACATCTTCGCGGGGGTGCCGACCGGGCGGAAGGTCCACGTCTTCACGCTGCTCGCCGACGTGCCGGTCCACGGGACCGGGTGGCGCGCCGGCGGGCCGGTGACGGCGAGCCTGGCGGTGACCTCGAAGCAGGCGGAGGTGCTGGCGCTGGCCCGGGAGCGCGGGTGCCGGACGGAGGCGCGGGTGCGGTGGCCCGGGACCGACGCCCCGGCCCACGACCTCGACCGGGTGGTCGCGTTCCTCCGGGACCTGCCGGTCCCGGCCCGCGAGGTCGCCCCGCCGCCGCGGGCGGCGGTCGCCCCACTCCCGCTCCCGCCGGGGACCGCCCTGGTGACGCTGCGGGTGCCGAACGAATACGACGGGTTCGTCGCCCCGGGGTCGCGGGCGGACGTGCTCGGCACGGTGCGGGTCGGGGAGAAGGTCCGCGTCGTCCTGCTGCTGACCGACATCCCGGTTCACACCGTCGACACGCCCGACCCGGACCGGTTCCCGGAGAACGTCACCGTGGGCCTGGTGCTGACGCCGAAGCAGGCGGAGGTGTTGGCGCTGGCCCGGGAGCGCGGGTGCCGGACGGAGTTCGTGCTGCGGAACCCCGACCGGCCGGTCCCGGACCACGACCTCGACGCGGTGGTCGGCGTGCTCCGCGACCTGCCGCACGACCTCGTCGCCCCGGCCCCACGGCCGGTCGTTCGGTAGCGTCGCAGTGTGGGAGGGCGAGGCTCCCGCCGAGCCTCAGCCCCGGCTCGGCGGGAGCCTCGCCCTCCCACACCGAGATGCCGGTCAGCTCACCGGCCGGGGGTGCATCCCGACCCGCTCGCGGACGAGGCGGAGGGTGATCTGCGCCACCTCGCGGGCGCGCTTCGCCCCGGCCGTCAACACCTCCTCGACCAAGCCGGGGTCGCGTTCGAGTTGCTTCCGCCGCTCCCGGGCCGGGGCGAAGCGGGCGTCGATCTTGGCGAGCAGCTCCTTCTTCGCGTTGCCGTACCCGAACCCGCCGGCCCGGTACTTCGCCGCCATCGCCTCGACCTCGGCCGGGGCGGCGAACAGCTTGTACAAGGCGAACACGTTGCACGTGTCCGGGTCGAGCGGCTCGGCCAGGTCGCGCTTGTCGGTGACGATCCCCATGACCGCCCGCTCGAGCGGCTTCCCCTCGGCGAAGATGTCGATCGTGTTGCCGTAGCTCTTGCTCATCTTCTGGCCGTCGGTCCCGGGCACCACCGCCGCCTCGTTGAACACCGCCTCCGGCAGCGGGAACACCTCGCCGAACGCGTGGTTGAACGCCCCGGCGATGTCGCGGGTCATCTCCAGGTGCTGCTCCTGGTCCTTGCCGACCGGGACCAGGTGCGACCGGTAAATCAGGATGTCGGCGGCCATCAGGACCGGGTAGGTGAACAGCCCGACGCTCGGGGTGATGCCGCGTGTCACCTTGTCCTTGTACGAGTGGGCGCGCTCCAGCAGCCCCATGCCGGACACGGTCGACAGGACCCACGCGAGCTCGCACACCTCGGGCACGTCGGACTGGCGGAAGAACGTCGCCTTCGCCGGGTCGAGGCCGAGGGCGAGGTAGTCGAGGGCCACGTCGCGGACGTTCTCGGCGAGGATCTGCCTGGCCGACCGGGGTGCGAATTGCTTGTTCTTGGCGGCCACCGCGAGGTCTTTCTCCTCGGCCTCCTTGAGGGTGGTGAGGGCGTGGTAGTCGGCGATGAAGTAAAAGCAGTCGCCGCGGTCCTGCCGCTCGACGTGCTGCTTGATCGCCCCGAAGTAGTTGCCGAGGTGAAGCTTCCCGGACGGCTGGACGCCGCTCAGGATGCGCGACCGGGGCTCGCGGGTGACGGTGGCGGACACGATTTCTCCCTGGCCTTTTCCCATCCCACGGACGGGTTTAGACTACGCCCGGTTCGCCCCCCGCACACCCGGTGACGGCATGGACGCCCACACCCCCGCCCCGCCGCAGCTCGACCACCTCCTCGCCGCGCTCAAGGCCGCGCTCGCGGCACCCGGCGAACACCGCCTGTTCCGCTCCGGGAAGCTTGCCGGGCTGTTCCCGGCGAAGGCCGGGGCGTCGGCCGAGGCGGCGCTGTTCGCCGTCCGCGACGGGCTACTCGAAACGATCCGCACGGAGGTTCGCGGGAAGGTGGTGACGGAGTGGGTGCGGGCGACGCCGAAGGCGGTCGGGTTCGTCCACGACCACGACACCCCGAAGGCGGTCTTGCGGGAGCTGAAGGAGTTGCTCGGCGCGGCCCGGGCCGGGGTGCCGGCGTGGATGGCGGACGCGAAGGACCAGGTCGCGGCGCTGTCGGCGCGGTTCGAGGAGCAGGCCCGGGCGACGCTGCGTCGGCTCGACGACCTGGCCAACCGGGTGGAGGCGGCGCTGCGGCGGGCGGAGACGAGCGGGTCGGGACTCGGGCCGGCGGTCGGCCGGCTGGTGCCGTGGGCGGCCGAGGCGCTGGAGTACCTCGACCGGCGGCCGGCGGCCGGGGACTGCCCGCTGCCGGAACTGTTCCACGCGGTCCGGCTGAAGTTCCCGGAGCTGACGCTGCCGGCGTTTCAGGACGGGCTGCGGCGGCTGCACGACGTGCGGGCGGTGCGGCTGACGCCGCGCGCCGAGATGCCGGAACCGGAGTACGCGATCGTGGTTGGCGGCGGGCTGGTGTACGCCGCGGGTCGGTGACCCTACGTGATCGGCCACGCCGCCCCGAGTGCCGCCTTCTGAGTCGCCGTGATCTGCCGGATGCCGGCCTCGCCCACCGCGAGCAGCGCGTCGAGCTGCGACCGGGTGAACGTCGCCTCCTCGCCGCTCGCCTGCGCCTCGACGAACGCCCCGGCCCCGGTCATGACGAGGTTCGCGTCCACCTCCGCGTCGCGGTCCTCGACGTACTCCAGGTCGAGCCGCACCTCGCCGGCGACCACCCCGACGCTGACCGCCGCGACGCTGTCGGCCAGCACCCCGGCCACCCCGACCGCGGTGAGGGCGTCGACGACCGCGACGAACGCCCCGTTGATGCCCGCGGTGCGGGTGCCGCCGTCCGCCTCCAGCACGTCGCAGTCGACCCACAGCGTCCGCTCGCCGAGGCGGTCGAGGTTCGCCACCGCCCGCAGGCTGCGGCCGATCAGCCGCTGGATCTCGACGGCCCGGCCGTCGACCTTGCCGCCCTTATCGCGAGGCTTGCGGGTGTGGGTCGACCCGGGGAGCATGCCATACTCGGCGGTGAGCCAGCCCTTGCCGCGGCCGACGAGGAAGTCCGGCACCTTCGGCTCGACGGAGCAGGTGCAGAGGACGGTGGTCCGGCCGGCCCGGACGAGGACGCTGCCGGGGGCGTTGCGGGTGTAGCGCCGCTCGAACGAGAGCGGCCGGAGTTGGTCCGGGTTGCGGCCGTCGGGGCGGGGCATGGGGTGGTCACCGGGGTGCCGCGACCGGTTGCCCGATCGTGAGCCGGGCGTCGAACCCGAGCATGCCGGCGACGAACTGCCGTGCCTCGAAGCCGCACGCGACGCGGGTGAGCGCGCCGCCGACCCAGTGGCCGACGGCCGGGGGGTGGTGAATCGGACCGAGGCCGGGGAGCAGCCGGTCGAGGTCTTCCGGCGTGATCCGGTCGAGTTCGAACACGCCGACGGGCACCACCGACCCGCGACCGACCCGCACGACGCCTTCCACCAGGTCGAGCAGGTTCAGATCGTACCGGGACCACACGGCCACGCCGATCAACAGTCGGTCCCCGGTGCCGTTCGGCACCGCGTCCGCGGGCCACCAGTCGAGCGGCGACCGCTTCACCCGGTCCGGGAGGAGCTGCGACGCCCGGCGCTGGGCCGCCCCAGGGTCCTCGCCCGGAGCCGGGTCCAGAAGGGATCGGAAGCTGGTTACGGCTTGGTCCACGTCGTCGCCCCGTAGTCGTCCACCCACCGGCCGCCCGGTTTCAGGATACGCTTGATCTCCGCGGATTGCACCCCGAGACCGAACGTGGCGTTCCGGTCAATCGGCACGCCGTTGGTGTAGACCACGTCGACGGAGTCGTCCGGGAAGGGTAACGGGACGTTGGGGCAGATCAGGAAGACGTGGCCGTCGGCAACGAGTTCCGCGAAGGTGCGCCCGTCCCGGCTGCACCGCCAGTTCGGCCCCAGCACCCACGGGCCTTGCTGGTTGATGACACCGGGGATCTCACCTTCGCCGCCGAGGTTCAGCACGATCGCCGTCGGGTTCATGAGCGTCTCTCGCGGGACCCGTGGATGCCGGCTCCCCGTCTACCCGGCATGTGGGGAACCTGCTGCCCGCGAACACACTCCTGGCCGGCCAGCCGTCACTTCAGCAGCCACTCCAGCACCGCCTTCTGCGTGTGGAGGCGGTTGCCGGCCTGCTGGAACGCGGCGCACGCCGGGCCGTCCATCACCTCGTCGGTCACCTCCTCCCCGCGGTGCGCCGGCAGGCAGTGCATCACCCGGCAGTGGGCCGGCGCCTTCGCCAGGAGCCCCGCGTTCACCTGGTACGGGGCGAACCGCCGCAGCCGCTCCTCCCGCTCCGCCTCCTGGCCCATACTCGTCCACACGTCGGTGTAGATCACGTCCGCGTCCCGCACCGCCGCCGCCGGGTCGGCCACCTCCGCGAACCCGTCCGCCGACACCCTCGCCCGGTACTCGGCCCGGAACGCGTCGTCGAACCCGTACCCCGGCGGGCACGCCAGCACGAACCGGACGCCGAGCTTCCCGCACCCGACCGCCAGCGACCGGGCCACGTTGTTCCCGTCCCCGACGAACGCCACCGTCCGCCCCGCCTCCTTCCCGAACAGCTCCCGCACCGTCAGCACGTCCGCCAGCCCCTGGCACGGGTGCGACCAGTCCGACAGGGCGTTCACGATCGGCACGGAGGAGTGCGCGGCCAGGCCGTCGAGCGTCTGGTGCCGGTACACCCGCAGCACCAGCGCGTCGACGTACTGGCTGACGGTCCGGGCGAAGTCGGCGAGCGTCTCCCGCCACCCGAGCCCGACCTCGTTCCCCGGCAGGTACAGGCTCGTCCCGCCGAGCTGGGCGACCCCGCTCTCGAAGCTCACCCGCGTCCGCAGGCTCGGCTTCTCGAACACCAGCCCGACCACCCGCCCGGCCAGGCTGTCGGCCCGGACCCGGCGGGCGTGGTCCGCCTTCAGCCGGGCCGCCTCCGCCAGGAGGTGGCAGATCGCGTCCGGGGACAGGTCGATCAGGTTCAGGAAGTGCTTCATGGGTGCCGGGACCCGCTAGGCCGCCCGGGGTTCACACCCCGGGCTATTGGCTCGCCGCCCCTTCGGGGCTGAATGCCTTGAACCCCGAAGGGGTGGGCAGGTGATAGCCCGGGGTGTGAACCCCGGGGAGACCGTTACACCCGCATTCGGGTCACCACGTCGGCGATGATGTCACACCCCGCGTCGATCTGCTCGTCCGTCACGGTCAGGGCCGGGAGGAGCCGCAGCACCGTCTGGTGGGTGCAGTTGATGAGCAGCCCGCGCCCCAGGCACCCCTGCACCACCGCCGCCCCCTCGACCGCCAACTCCACCCCGATCATCGCCCCCTTCACCCGCACGTCGGCGACCAGCGGGCACGCCTCCCGCAGCGCCTCGAACCGCGCCCGGAACCGCTCCCCGATCCGTACCGCCCGGTCGAGCAGGCCCTCGGCCTCGATCGTCTCGATCGTGGCGAGCGCCGCCCGGGCCGCCAGCGGGTTGCCGCCGAACGTCGCCGCGTGGGTCCCGGCCTTCAACTTCTCCCCGACCTCCGGCCGGGCGATCAGCCCGCCCATCGCCACCCCGCCGGCCAGCGCCTTCGCCAGGGTGACGATGTCCGGTTGCACGCCCCAGTGCTGGTGGGCGTACCACGTCCCGGTCCGCCCGGTCCCGGTCTGCACCTCGTCGAGGATCATCAAGAGCCCGTGCCGGTCGCACAGCTCCCGCACCCCCTCCAGGAACCCGGCCGGCGGCAGGTTCACCCCGCCCTCCCCCTGGATCGGCTCCAGCATCACCGCACACGTCTCGCCGTCCACCGCCTTCTCGATCGCCGCGAGGTCGCCGAACGGGGCGTAGCTGAACCCCGGCAGCATCGGCTCGACGCCGGCGTGGTACTTCGGCTGGGCGGTCGCGGTCAGGGCGGCCATCGTCCGGCCGTGGAAGCTCCCGGTCAGGGTGACGATCTTGTACCGCCCGCGCGGCTTGCCGTTCAGCCGGGCGAGCTTGATCGCCGCCTCGTTCGCCTCCGCCCCGCTGTTGCAGAAGAAGCACACCCCGGCGGCGCCCCACCGCTCCGCGAGCGCTTTCCCGAGCAGGGCCTGCGGCTCCGTGTACCACGTGTTCGGGACGTGGATCAGCGTCGCCACCTGCTCCTGGACGGCCCGCACCACCCGCGGCGGGCAGTGGCCGAGCAGCCCGCACCCCCACCCGGGGAAGAAGTCCAGGTACCGGTTCCCCTCGGCGTCCCACACCCACGAGTTCTCGCCCCGGACGAGGCACACCGGGTACCGGGTGTAGTTCGGGGTCAGGAACTGCTTGGCGAGGCCGATGACCTGTTCACTCGTCGGCATGGGGGGGGGTTGGGATGGGAGATTGGGGGTTGGGAAAACCGGTGCTGCGTCACCGCGTGATCTCGGTCCCGGTGAACGTGTCGGAGAGGAACACGTCGAGGAGCGAGAACGGGACCCGGCCGTCGAGGATGAGGGCGGCGCTCGCCCCCGCCTCCAGCGCCTCGAAGCACGCCTCGACCTTCGGCACCATCCCGCCGTCGATCACCCCGGACGCGATCAGGTCGCGGCACTCGCGCTCGGTGAGGTGGGGGACGAGCGAGGCGGGGTCGTGGCGGTCGCGGAGGACACCGGGGGTGTCGGTGAGGAAGATCGCGGACCTGGCGTTGAGTTGCCCGGCCACGGCCGCTGCGGCGGTGTCAGCGTTCACGTTCAGCCACCCGCCGTCCGGGTCGAGCGCGAGGGAAGGGATGACCGGGACCGGCGTGCCCCAGGACGTGTCGTCCCAGCACCTGGGGTGATCGACACCCGTCACCCGCCCGACGCGGCCGAGGTCGATCGGGCCATCGGTTCCGACGAGCCCGAGCCGTTCGCCGTCCAACAGATCGGTCTCCCCGAACGCAACCGCGCCGAAGTCCCGGATCGCCGAGACGAGCCGGGCGTTGATCTCGTTCAGCACCCGAACCACGATCGCCAGCGTGGTCTCGTCGGTGTACCGCCGGCCGGCGACCTTCCGGGGGGTCAGCCCGGCCTCCGCCATCGCCCGGTCGATCGGCTTCCCGCCGCCGTGGACGAGCACGAGCGGGACGCCGAGCAGGTGGAGGGCGGCGACGGACCGCAGGCAGGCGTCGGTGGCGGCCGGGTCCTCCATCGCGCTGCCGCCGAGCTTCACCACGACCGGCCGGCCGCGGAACCGCGCCACGCGGAGCACGGCGGCGGCGAACGCTTCGGCGGACAGGGGGGAAGGCGGCATCGGCCCCGGCCCCGGCGGGCGGTGCGGAGTGGGAAAAGAACAATGCTACGGGGCCGGCCCCCGACCGTCAACCGCGCCACCGTCGGGAAAATCGGCAGGAACTTTTCGTTCCTGATTGATTCACCGGATGCCGATCGGTAATGTGTCATTCGCCCGGACCGGGCCGGCACGGCGCCGGACTCGCAAACCGGTCACGCCTCCACACCCACCACAGGTTCCCCCATGCTGCGCTTCGCGCTCGCCGCCTCGCTCGGGTTCGCCGCCCTGTTCACGGTCGCCGCCCAGGACAAGAAGGACGCCAAGACCCTCGAAGGGATGCTCACCTGCACCAAGTGCGCGCTGAGCGAGACCAAGGCGTGCGGCAACGCCCTGGTCGTCAAGGAGGGGGACAAGAAGGTCACCTACTACCTCGTCGACAAGGGCGGGAAGGAGCCGTACCACGCCGCCTGCTGCAAGACCGACGTGGCCGCCAAGGTGACCGGCAAGGTCGTCGAGAAGGACAAGAAGCTGACGATCGAGGACGCGAAGGTCGAGGTCAAGAAGTAAGTCGGCCCCGGCGGGCCGGGGCGTGGGCGACCGGAGGGCGACAACCCTCCGGTCGCCCACGCCCCCCGGCCCGCCCCGGGTCCGGTTCCGCCGGCGCCGCACGTCCCCCGCTCCCCCCTCCGGGCCCGATTCCCCTACCCGCCCGGCCCGCCCGTCTGATACCCTCACCTCAAGTCTCCTGCCCCGGATCGGGGCCCCGCTCGTTCATCGGGTCCGTCACCCCCGCGAGGTCGCCGTGGAAACCACCGCGCTCGAGCGCCTCAAGACCGACTTCATGAAGGCCCCGGTCGACCGGGTCGGGGCCGCCGTCGGCTCCGTCGGCACCGCCCTCGCCTACCTGGCCCTGCTCGTCCTCCTGTACCTGTTCGCCGACCTGCTCGTCTGGCGCGGGCTGGTCCCGGCGTACTCCCAGCTCGCCCCGGTCCGCCAGCAGGAGTTCGCGGCCGAGTGGGACGCCCGGGACGTGGACCAGCGGAGGGAGGCGGTGAAGCGGGTCGCGGCCGACCCGGACCAGGCCCGGCGGGTGGTCGGCGGGGAGGGCGTCACCGCCCCGACGGCGGCCGAGTGGGAGCTGCGGTGGCGGGCCGGGGTGTACCTCGCCCTCCAGGCCCGGGTCAGCCCGGAGGCGGCCGACGCGTACCTGTCGGACAAGGGGACGGCCGAGCCGGCCCCGCGGATGGGGGTGCTCAGCCTCGTCGTCCGGGAGCGGAACCGGTGGGCCGGGCGGCTGGCCGGGTGGGCGGCGTCGTGGAACGGGTGGGCGTGGCGGCCGGGGCCGGGCGGGGACGCCAACGGCCGGTACCTGTTCGGACTGTTCGTGGTCGCGTTCGGGGTGGCGGCCGCCCGCGGGGTGCTGGTGAACGCCATGATGTACCTGTCCGCGGCCGCCACCCTGGACCTCGTCAACCGCCTCCGCCGGGCCCTGTACCTGCACACCTACCGGCTCGGGGCGGCCGCCGTCCGGGCCGCCGGCCCGGCCGAGCCGGTCCACCTGTTCACCCGCCAGGCGGACGCCGTCGGGGCGGCCGTCCAGGCGTCGCTCACCACCCGGTTCCACAGCCCGGTCATGGTCCTCGGGCTCTTGGTCCTGATCCTCCTGGTGAACTTCTGGCTGGCCGTCTGCTTCCTCTGCTTCGCCGCCCTGGTGTGGCTGGTCGTCGGGCAGGCGGCGGCGTACTTCCGCCGGGAGGGGCGGGTCGGCGGGCGGCAGGCCGACTCGGCCCTCGGGCTGCTGGCCGAGAGCCTCGGGCTGTTGCGGCTGGTGAAGGTGTACCAGATGGACCGGTTCAACCAGAACCGGGTGGAGCGGCAGCTGGCCGAGGCGGCCCGGGCCGGGTGGCGGCGGACCCGCGGGGACGCCCTGTCCCGGCCGCTCCTCGGGGCGGTCGCGCTGCTGGCCGGGGTGGCGCTGATGTACCTGGCCGGGCGGTCGATCATCGCCGGCGAGTTCACCCCGGCCGGGCTGGCGGTGATGGCCGTCGCCACCGTGTCCCTCGGCCCGCCGGTGGCCGCGTGGTTCGTCTACCGGGCCCGGGTGCGGCGCGGCCAGGAGGCGGCCGCGGCGGTGGCCGAGTACTTCGCCCGGCGCGGCGGGGAGGCGGAGGCGGCCGACGCCGAGTACCTGCCGGTGCTGTCCACCCGGATCGAGTTCCGCGGGGTCAAGCTGGAGGAGCCGGGGACCGGGCGGATGCTCCTGGACGGGGTCAGCTTCGCCGTCCCGGCGGGGGCCCGGGTGGCGGTCGTCGGCCCGGACGCGGACTCGAAGCGGGCCCTGGTGTCGCTCATCCCGCGGTTCCTCGACCCGACCGCCGGGGAGGTCCGGATCGAGGACAAGAACATCAAGTGGGTGACCCACGAGTCGCTCCGGGCGCAGGTGGCGGCGGTGATGCAGGAGGACCTGGTGTTCACCGACACCGCGGCCAACAACATCGGGTGCGGCGACCCGCAGTTCAACCTGCCGCAGGTGATCGAGGCGGCGAAGTTGGCCCACGCCCACCAGTTCATCGAGAAGCTGCCGTACGGGTACGAGACGGTGGTCGGGGACCGGGGGCACGTGCTGAAGCCGGGGGAGAAGTTCCGGCTGGCCCTGGCGCGGGCCCTGCTCCGGGACCCGGCCGTCCTGATCATCGAGGAGCCGACCGGCGAGATCGACGAGGACACCTTGGCCCTGCTCGACGACACCCTGGAGCGGGCCGCCGCCGGGCGGACCATCATCTTCCTGGCGAACCGGCTGTCGACGCTGAAGACCGTGAACCGGGTGTTCCTGCTGAAGGACGGGCACGTCCAGGCGTCCGGGTCGCACCACGACCTGTGGCAGATGAACGACTACTACCGGCGGCTGCAGATGGTGGCGGACGCGTCGGCCGAGGCGGCGGTGATCAAGACGTGAGGAAGTCCGTCGGGCGGGTCGCGTCGCCGCTTGCGGCGGTGCGGGCGGCACCGCACCGCCGCAAGCGGCGACGGTCGACTACCCAGAGGTAGCGGGGGTCCCGGATGGCGTTCGAGGCGGAGTTGGCGGCGGCCCTGGAGGCGGCGGACCGGGCGGCCGACCTGGTCCGGCGGGAGTACGCGTCGTTCGTGGCCGTCCCCGACCCGCCGGTGACGATCAGCACCCACGCCGACAAGGCGTCGCAGGACCTGATCCTCCGCTTCCTCCGCGAGCGCTTTCCCGGCGACGCCTTGTGCGCCGAGGAGTCGATCCCCGGGTTCGACGCCGTCCCGAAGGCCGGGCCGCGGGCGTGGGTCGTCGACCCGATCGACGGCACCCGCGGGTTCGCCAGGAAGGTCGGCCAGTTCTCGGTGATGGTCGGGTTCCTGGCGGAGGGCCGACCGGTCGTCGGCGTGGTGGCGGAGCCGGCGAGGGACCGGGTGACGTACGCCACCGCCGGCGGCGGGTGCTGGGCGGCGGACGGCGGCGCCGGGCCGGTGCGGTGCCGGGTGTCGGCGCGGCCGCCGGCCGAGTTCGTGATGGCCCGGAGCTGGGTGAAGCCGGGCAAGGAGCACCGGGCGACCGCGGCGCTGCGGCCGGCGCGGGTGGTCGAGACGTACTCCGGCGGGGTGAAGCTGGCGCTCGTGGCCCGGGGCGAGGCGGACGTGTACGCGAACGTGTACGACACGTTCTACGACTGGGACGTGTGTGCCGGGCACGTCCTGGTGACCGAGGCCGGCGGGACGGTCACGGACCTGGCCGGCGGGGCGGTGGCGTACCAGGCGGCCGACTTCGGCCAGCGGAAGGGGCTGCTCGCCACGAACGGCGTCGACCACGCGGAGGCGGTGCGGCGGCTGGCGGCCGGGTGAATGGTATCCGTCCGAGCCCGGGGCGTGGGCGACGGGTGCGGCTACCCGTCGCCCACGCCCCGGGCTCGGACGGAAGCGGAACGCCTTGGGTTCCCCTGGGCGTTCGCCGTCGGTCGCGGCGGCGTCCATCTCCCGACCTGGGGCGCGGACGGCCCGCCGCACCGCCGAAGCCATTCGCATCACCGCGGCAGCGGAACCACGACCCGCGGGGTTGAGCCAGGCCGCTGCCGCAGTGATGCGAAAGGCTTCGACAGCATCCAGTGACCAGAGCCGCTTGCCGTCCGGCGACAACCCGGGCGCGACGATGGTGTTGTCGTGGCCGCGCAGCGTCAGCAACGGTTTCCCCGTTGCCACGTCCCGGGTGCGGCGGAACTCTACTCATCCTCGCGGGCAACTCTTTCCCTGAACCGCCGCCAGGGGTCGAAGTGGTTCTTGTCCCTGGAGGGCCTGGGAGCCCGGACCGTCGCGGCCGTCATGGCCCACCCGACCCCGCCCGGGCGTTCGTGGCGGGGCTGTACCGCGACATCCTCGGGCGGGAGCCCGACGCGGACGGGCTGTTGGGGTGGGTCGGGCTGCTGGAGGGCGGTGCCCTGGCCCCGGACGAGGTCACCCGCGCCTTCCGGGAGAGCGACGAGGCCCGGGCCCGGGACGGCCGAGTCCCGGACACCGGGGACGTGGCCGACCCCGATACCCCGCCCCCGGTCGACCGGGCGGAAAACGAGTGACGGCCGGACCGGCGACCCGCCGGCTCATTCGGCTTTCGCCATCCCGGCCAACAGGAGGAGCCGGAACACCTCGGCGAGGAACTCGGTCGCGGTCGCCTCGATCCCCGGCGAGGTCTGCTCCGAGTTTCCGGCCACGTTCAGCACCCGCACCCCGGCGGCGGTGACCCAGGCGGCCACCTCCTCCGGGGTCGGCCCGTCGCCGGGGGTCACATCCCGGCACGGCTTCCCGTACCGGCGGCACAGGTCGAGGGTCAGCACCTCGCCGGGCGAGTCCCAGACGGTGGCGATCCGCAGGGTGGCGTCGGACCCGCGGACGTTCCGCCGGGTCCGCGGCGGGTACCGGGCACTGGCCGTCTCCCGCATCCCGTAGCGGTGTGCGAACTCGGGGTGCGGACCGTCGTGGGCGAGGAACCCGAGCGGCATCCACCCGCCGGTCGGGAGGCCGGCCGCCCGGGCGGCGGCCAGCGCCGCCCGGTCCGCCCCGGTCTGCCCGCCCGAGATGACCCGCTCCAGCGCCACGCCCG
>PNKH01000063.1 GCA_013822345.1 Isosphaera sp. | reverse complement strand
ATGCTGCGCATGATCCGATCCCCCAGACGAAGTCCCCGGCGGCACCCGCCGGCAGGCCGCCCCGCGCCGTGAGGGGCGGGGCACCGACACCACGTCTGTAGGTCGCCCGCCGGACCGGTGCAAACCGAACGGCCCCGTTTTCGGCCGGTGTCGGGTTTCCGGTCGCGGATTTCCGGACAACCGGGGCCGCCCGTAAGATGCGCGGCACCGCCCCCGAGGAGCCCGCGATGCCCGACCCCCTGCCGCGCAAGAGCCTGACCACCACCGGCGGCCCCGGCCGCGCCCCGAACCGGGCGATGCTCCGCGGCGTCGGGTTCACCGACGCCGACTTCGACGCCCCGGTGGTCGGGGTCGCGTCCCTGTTCAGCGACATCACCCCGTGCAACGCCCACCTCGACCGCCTCGCCCTGAAGGGCCGGGAGGGCGTCCGCGCCGCCGGCGGGGTGCCGCAGACGTTCGGCGCCCCGACCGTGTCCGACGGGATCAGCATGGGCCACCCCGGGATGCGGTACTCGCTGGTCAGCCGGGAGGTGATCGCGGACAGCATCGAGACCGTCGCCGGGGCGATGAACCACGACGGGCTGCTGGCGTTCGGCGGGTGCGACAAGAACATGCCGGGCTGCGTGATGGCGATGGCCCGGCTGAACGTCCCGAGCGTGTTCGTGTACGGCGGCAGCATCCTCCCCGGGGTCGGGCCGGGCGGCGAGGACGTGGACATCGTCAGCATCTTCGAGGCGGTGGGGAAGTACCAGGCCGGGTCGATCGACGCCAGGACGCTCCACAAGGTGGAGTGCGAGAGCTGCCCGGGGCACGGGTCGTGCGGCGGGATGTACACCGCGAACACGATGGCGTCGGCGATCGAGGCGATGGGGCTGATGCTGCCGTACGGGGCGTCGAACCCGGCGGTGGCGGCGGCGAAGGAGCGGGAGGCGTTCCTGGCCGGCCGGGCGGTGGTGGACCTGGTCGCGAGGAACGTCCGCCCGCGCGACCTGATCACCCGCAGGAGCCTGGAGAACGCGTACACGTTCGTGCTGGCCCTCGGCGGGAGCACGAACGCGGTGCTCCACCTGATGGCGATCGCCCGCGAGGCGGGGGTCGACTGGACGCTCGACGACTTCGACCGGATCGGGGCGAAGGTGCCGCACCTGGCGGACCTGAAGCCGGGCGGGAAGCACGTGATGTTCGACCTGTACCGGGTCGGCGGCACCCCGGCGGTGATGAAGGCGCTTCTGGAGAAGGGCTACCTGCACGGCGACTGTTCGACGGTGACCGGGCGGACGCTGGCCGAGAACCTGGCGGACGTGGCGAGCGTGTACGCGAAGCCGCAGCGGGTGGTGTTGCCGTTCGACGAGCCGATGTACGACCACGGCATCATCGTGGTGCTGCGCGGGAACCTGGCGCCGGACGGGGCGGTGGCGAAGGTGGCCGGGCTGAAGCAGCGGTCGATCACCGGGCCGGCGAAGGTGTTCGACGGGGAGGAGGCGTGCTTCGCGGCGATCCAGGGGCGGAAGATCGTGGCGGGGGACGTGGTGGTGATCCGCGGCGAGGGGCCGGTCGGCGGGCCGGGGATGCGGGAGATGCTGAGCATCACCGGGGCGCTGATGGGGCAGGGGCTGGGGGAGAGCGTCGGCCTGGTGACCGACGGCCGGTTCAGCGGCGGGACGCACGGGCTGGTGGTCGGGCACGTGTCGCCGGAGGCGTGGGTGGGCGGGCCGCTGGCGCTGGTACAGGACGGCGACCCGGTGACGATCGACGCGGACCGGAAGGTGCTGTCGCTGGACGTGCCGGCGGCGGAGGTGGAGGCGCGGAAGGGGCGGTGGCGGGCGCCGGCGGCGCGGGTCGAGCGGGGGGTGTTGGCGAAGTACGCGAGGCTGGTGCGGTCGGCGTCGGAGGGGGCCGTCACGGGCTGACGGTCGCGGCCGGCGGTAGGGCGGGGTATGATGGAGACGTGAGCCATCGGAGGACGAACGTGAACACCCAACTGGTCGAGGCGCTCCGCCAACTGAACCTGAAGCCGGGCCAGACGGTCACCGTCCAGGTGGAAGGAGACCTGTTGGAGATCCGCAAGCCGCCGCCCGACGAGCCGTCGGCCTACTCGGGCCAGGTCATGCTGCTGCCGTGGTTCGACTCCCCGGACCCATCCGCGGGTACCCTGGTGGCACAGCCCGGAAAGCTACCGCCGCCCGACCCGGTGATCGTCCCGCGCGACGACGAGGAACAGCCGTGATCTACTCGCCCGTCGTGCCGGACGCCCCGATCGACCAGGGCGATCTGGTCGAGGATTTCGTCGTCGTGCTGGTCCGGTCGCTCGTGCCGGGGCCGACCGGCGTCCCGGTCGACTTCGACACGCGGCGGATCGTCGTGCTCACCCAGACCTGCGACCTCGCCAACGACAAGACCGCCGTCGTGAACGTGGCCGAGGTTCAGGATGCCCAGTTCTTCGTCGAGACGGGCATCCTGAAACCCGCCGACATCAAGGGGTCGCTCCGGTCGGGACGGATCTGGGGCCTCTACTTCCTCCCGGCCGACCCAGCCCTCGGTCTGCCCGAGATGATCGTCGACTTCCGCCGCCTCCACACCGTCAAGCTCGACCTGCTGCGGTCGCTCTGCGTGGCCGGGAAGCGGCCCGGCCGCGTCCAACCGCTCTACCGCGAGCACCTCGCCAAGCACTTCGCCGACACGTTCAGCCGCATCGGCCTGCCGCGCCCGTACGAGACGCTCTGACCCGGCGGTCCGTCACTCCACCCGGCACTCGCTCGACTCGAACGCCGCCACCACCCCCCGGCCCGCGTCGATCCCGTCGAGGACCTCCGGCGCCGCCTGGCACTCCACCACCGGGCACCGCGGTTCCGGGTCCGACTGGGCGAGCAGCCGGTGGCTGTACCCGGTCACCGCCAGGAGCACCGCGCACCCGACCGCCACCACCCCGGCCGCCACCGGCGGCCGCCGCCGGGCCAGCAGCACCACCGCCCCGGCGAACACCGCCACCCCGGCCGCCTTGAACACCGCCAGCCCGCCCCACCCGTGCTCCTCCAGGCAGGCCGCCGCCAGCGGGTTCGACTCGAACGCCAGCGGGTTCGTCTTCAGCAGGGCGAACGTCAGCGCCCAGTCGGCCACGCTCAGCCCGGCGTACAGTCCCAGCCCGGCCCAGCAGCACCACTTCGACGACATGGGCACGCCCCTTCGGTGCGGGGTCGGGACGGAGCGGCGCGCTCGGGCACGCGCCCCGTCGGCGCGGCCGGCCGCAACCCGTTCCGAACCCGGCCTCACGAGTCAGCCGAACTCTAGTGCGGGTTTCGCGCGCCGTGTCAGGGTTGTTCGTTTCCGCCCGAGCTTCCTCGCGGGGTTTGTCTTTTCCTGCCGCACCGCACCGCACCGGGGGCGGGGCGCGGTGGTGGGCCGCCCCGGGCGCGATAAACTACCCCCGTGACTCCTCGCCTGGTCAGGAAAGGACCGCCATGTCTCGGGTCGCACTCCCGCTCGCACTCGCCGCGCTCCTCGCCCCCCCGCCCGCCCGCGCCGCCGACCCGGCCGCCGAGGCCGGGCTGGTGACGACCGCCCAGGCGGTGTTCAAGGATCTCCGCACCGCCACCCTGGACAACGGGCTGCGGGTGTACCTGCTGCCGGTCAAGGGGTCGCCGGTGGTGTCGGTGATGGTCGCCTACAAGGTCGGGTCGGCGGACGAGGAGAAGGACCAGACCGGGCTGTCCCACTACCTCGAGCACCTGATGTTCAAGGGGACCGACAAGCTGTTCCCCGGGGACATCGACCGGGCCACCCAGCGGAACGGCGGGGCGAACAACGCCTACACCACCGAGGACATGACCGTCTACCACTTCGACTTCGCCGCCGACCGGTGGCAGCAGGCGCTCGACATCGAGGCCGACCGGATGCGGAACATCCGGATCGACGCGAAGCACGAGTTCGAGCAGGAGAAGGGGGCGGTCATCGCCGAGCTGGACGGCGGCGAGGACCGGCCCGGGGACCTGGAGTACAAGGCCGTCCTCGCGCTCCTCTGGCCGAAGGACTCGCCGTACTCCCACCCGGTGATCGGCCAGCGGGAGCACGTCCGCGGGGCGACCGCCGAGGTCATCAAGCGGTACTACGACAAGTGGTACTACCCGAACAACGCCGCGATCGTCGTCGCCGGCGGGTTCGACCCGGACGCCGCCGTCGCGAAGATCAAGACGCTGTTCGGCCCGATCCCCAAGGGCGATCTCCCGGCCCGCAAGGTCCCCACCTACTTCAAGGACCGGGCCGGGCCGACCCGGACCGAGTTCCCGTCGAAGTTCGACCAGCCGCGGATGCTGATGGGGTTCAACACCGTCGCCGTCGGCACCCCGGACGACCCGGTCCTGGACGTGGTCCAGTACGTCCTGGCCGACGGGAAGACGTCGCGGCTGTACCGCAAGCTGGTCGAGGACGAGCGCGTCGCGTCGGAGGTGGACGCCGGGAACTACGCCGGCCGGTATCCCGGGTGGTTCGCGGTCAGCCTCGACCTGCTGAAGGGGAAGGACCGGAAGAAGGCCGAGGAGATGGTGTTCGCGGAACTGGAGAAGCTGGCCGCCGAGCCGGTGTCGGACGAGGAGCTGGCCCGCGCCCGGAAGAAGCTCCTGGCCCGGTTCGTGTTCTCCCGGGAGAGCGTCCACAGCCTCGCCGACGCGGTCGCCCGGACCAGCACCTACCCCGGCGGGGACGACGTGGCGAAGTTCTTCGCCGACTACCTCACCCGGCTGACCGCGGTGTCGAAGGCGGACGTGCAGCGGGCCGCCAAGCAGTGCCTGGCTCGCAGGCAGGCGTGCGTCGTCTGGAGCGTCCCGAAGGAGGACGCCAAGGAGCCGGAGGAGAAGAAGGGCGGGGGCGCTGGGCGAACCGCGACCGTGAGGGAGCGGGTGTCGAGCCTCACACCCGCTCCCTCACGGTCGCGGTTCGCCGACCGGCAGGACGCCGGAGCCCAGGGCTTCACCCTCACCAACGCCAAGCGCACCGTCCTGCCGAACGGGCTGACCCTGATCCTCCTCGAAGACCACCGCCTCCCGGTCGTCGTCGCCGCGGTGGACGTGGCCGACACGCGCCTGCGGGAGCCGGTCGACAAGGCGGGGGTTGCGACGCTGACCGGTAGTCTCCTGGAAGAGGGGACGGACAAGCACACCGGCAAGCAGATCGCGGCGCTGATCGAGGACACCGGCGGGAGCCTGAACCTGTCGTCCGGCGGCGGGTCGCTGAAGGTCCTCACCCCGGACGTCGACCTCGGCCTCGGGCTGCTGTTCGAGTGCCTCACCCGGCCGACGTTCCCGGCCGACGAGTTCGCCCGGAAGAAGGAGCAGCAGCTCGCCGCCATCGACGACGCGGCGACGCAGCCGCAGACGAAGGCGTCCGACACGTTCAACGCCCTGGTGTACGGGAAGCACCCGTTCGGCCGGTCGAGTCTCGGCACCCGGGCGACGGTCGAGAAGTTGACCCCGGCCGACTGCAAGGCGTTCCACGGCCTGGCGTTCGCCCCGAACTTCACCACCGTCGTCGTGGTCGGGGACTTCAAGGCGGACGAGATGGCGAAGAAGATCGAGGCGCTGACCAGGGACTGGAAGAAGTCGGACGCCCCGAGGCCGGAGGTGCCGGCCCCGCCGAAGGCGACGGCGGTGACCGAGAAGCTGGTCAGCGACCCGACCGCGGCCCAGGTCCACGTCTACATCGGCCAGCTCGGCATCACCCGCGACAACCCGGACTACCACAAGCTGCTGGTGCTGGACAACGTCCTCGGGACCGGCCCGGGGTTCACCGACCGGCTGTCGGCGACGCTCCGCGACCGGCAGGGCCTGGCGTACACCGTCCGGGCGACGATCACCA
Organism: Isosphaera sp.; assembly: GCA_013822345.1. Taxonomy (GTDB): domain Bacteria; phylum Planctomycetota; class Planctomycetia; order Gemmatales; family Gemmataceae; genus Gemmata. The sequence goes on along the minus strand of PNKH01000063.1, from coordinate 39,391 downwards.
CCTCGGCCGGGAAGCAGCCGGGCACGTTCACCGGGTACATCGGCACCTTCCCGGACAAGTTCCTGGACGTCCGGCACGGGTTCCTGCGGGAGTTCGAGAAGATCCGGGACGAGCCGCCGACGAAGGAGGAGGTGGAGGACGCGAAGCAGTACCTGCTCGGCGGGCTGCCGTTCCGGTTCACCACCACGTCGGCGGTGGCCGGGCAGCTGCTCGCGGCGGAGCGGTACGGGCTGGGGTTCGACTTCCTGGAGAAGTTCAAGACGGAGGTGGCGGCGGTCACCCCGGCGGACGTGCAGGCGGTGGCGAAGAAGTACCTCGACCCGAAGACGCTGACGGTGGTGGCGGTCGGCCCGATCGGGCCGGACGGCAAGCCGCTGAAGCCGAAGAAGTAGGGTGGGCCGAGCCGGCGCCTCGCCGGCGAGTCCCACCTCCTCAGGCGCGGTGGGACTCGCCGGCGAGGCGCCGGCTCGGCCCACCCTACAAACGCCAGAACCCCGCCCCCGCGGCCGACGTAGAATGACCGACGACCGGCAACCCCCGGAGCCGCGGCATGAGCCTGCCAGCCGACCAGACCCCGGCGAACGTCCCGCCCGCTCGCCCGGCGCCCCCGGCCGCGCCCGCCCCGGGCGGGCTGGGGCGGACGCTCAAGATCGCCATACCGGTCGTCGTGGGGATGGCCGTGATCTTCGGGTTCGCGTTCTTCTCCCAGTACAGCCCGACGGACCCCAAGGAGGGCGACGACCCCGTGCGGGGGAACGAGCCGCCGCTGCGGTTCTTCTCCGCCGAGCGGCACTGGGACCCGGACGGCAGCCTCCAGGAGCGCGCCTTCCCGGGGTTCTACGAGCGCCAGGCGAGCGCCGCCGGGACCCCGAACGGGGCCGCATTCTGGTTCGAGAACCGCAACCCGAAGCCGGTCCGGATGCAGGTCAAGGGGGTGAGTTGCAGCGCGTGCAGCGGGGCCCGCCTCGCCCCGATCCCGCCGGCCGTCACCCGCGACATCCTCCAGATGACCGCCGTCTCGGCCCTCCCGGGCGGGCTGTTCTCCGGCCTCCCGCTCGGCCTCGCCGGCCCGGCCGCCGGCCTCGCCGACGCGACCCCGGAGCGGCGCGGGTACGGGCTCGAGTGGCAGGGGTACGCGTTCAAGGACAACCCGAAGGCCGAGTACGCCGTCCCGGCCGCCGACAACCCGACCGGGTGGACCCCGCAGTGGGGGGTGCTCGAGCTCCGGTTCTCGGTCGGCGGGGGCGACACCCAGAAGACCCTCGGGGCCGAGTTCCTCACCACCGTGGAGGGCTCCGGCCAGGCCGTCCCGGCCGCCTTCCAGCTCAGCTACGAGGGGGTCGACCCGTTCAACCTGTCCCGCGAGCTGATCGACGTCGGCGAGCTGGCCGAGGACGCGAAGCCGCGCGAGTTCGACGTGCTGGTCTACTCCTCGACCCGCGGGCCGGGCGCGGCCGCCGGCGACCTCGACCCGCCGAAGGTGCTCGTCCAGATGGCCGCCGGCGGGATCGGCGTGCCGGGGCCGTTCGTGGACGTGTTCCCGAAGGGCGGGCCGGAGGAGAAGCCGGCCCCGGTCCGGGTCCCGGACGCCGACCTGCCGGCCGTCGCGGCCGCCGTCTCCGCCCAGCTGAAGCGGCCGGTCCGGGTCCTGTCCGCGTACCGGTTCACCGTCACCGTCGCCCCGACCGTCGGCGGGCGGAGGGCCGACCTCGGGCCGCTGGAGCGGGACGTGTTCGTGTCGTACCCGACCCTCGGGAAGGGGGTGCGGGTGCGCGGGTCGGTCCGCGGCGGGGTGTGGCTGGACAACGCCTCGAAGGAGATCAACGTCGGCAACTACAATTTTGCCGCCGAGGTCGCCACGGAGTACACGGTCCACACCGACGACCCGGCCGCAACCCTCTCCGTCGTCCCCGACCCGGCCACCCCCGACTTCCTGCAACTCGCCCTGCAGAAGCTGCCGGCGGCCGCCGACCGCGGGTCGTACAAGCTCCTCGTCACCGTCCCCGCGAACCGCAAGTCCGGGCCGTGGGCCGGGTTCGTGGTGCTGGAGGTGAAGGGGGCGAAGCCGCAGCGGATCCGGATCCCGGTAAAAGGGAACGGTACCACCCAGTGACCCGCCCGACCGGCACGGCCGGCACGCCCGGCACCGGCCCCGCCGCCCGCCCGGGCCCGACCGGGTCGCGGCTGGACCGCCCCCCGCCCGGGTGACGAAGGGTGACGGGTGTCGCGCCGCCGCTTGCGGCGTCGCGGGAGGCGCGACGCCGCAAGCGGCGAACCCGGAGGACGAACCCGATGACCGCACCGACCTCCCCCCCCCCGTCCCGCCGGGCCGCCGCCCTCCGGGCCGGCGGGGTGATCGGCCTCGCCGTCCTCGTCCTCGGCCTCGCCACCCTCGGGGCGTGCGGGTGGAACCGCGGCGCCCCGTCCCCCGAGCCCGGCCCCCCCGAACAGCCGAAGGACCCCGTCGTCGGCGGGCTGCCGCTGTTCCACGGGTGGCCGAAGGACGCGAAGCCGGCGGCCGTGGTGGTGCTGTCCGGGCAGACGTTCGGGTACGTCCAGCCGTGCGGGTGCAGCCGCCCGCAGATGGGCGGGCTGGAGCGGCGGGCGGTGTTCGTGAAGTCGCTCCGCGACAAGGGCTGGCCGGTCGTCGGCGCCGACCTCGGCGACGTGTACCCGCCGAAGTCGGCGGTCGAGGAGCAGGGGAAGCTGAAGTACAGGCTGGCGATGGACGCCCTGCGGGAGATGGGGTACGTCGCGGTCGGGGTGGGGAAGGCCGAGTTCCCGGTCCCGGGCGGGATCGACCAGGTGCTCGGGGAGTACGCCCTGCAGAAGGAGCAGCCGCCGTTCCTGCTGGCCGGCAACCTGCTCGGGGTCGCCGGCGGGCAGCCGCAGGCCCGCGAGGACCGGTTCCCGAAGCCGCCCGGGGCGGCCCGCCCGATGGTCGGGCTGGCGGAGGTCGCCGACGCCGGCGGCACCCCGGTCGGCGTCGTCGGGGTCATCGGCAAGTCGACGACGGAGGACATCAAGAAGGTCGACCCGAGCGTCACGTTCGACGACAACCGGGAGGTGCTGAAGAAGGCGGTCGCGGCGCTGGACGCCCACCCGAAGAAGCCGCGGCTGAACGTCCTGCTGTTCCAGGGGACGGCGGACGAGGCGAAGAAGGTGGCGGCCGACTGGCCGCAGTTCGCGGTCGTCCTGTGCCAGGCCGAGGACCCGGAGCCGCCGCAGTTCCCGCAGGCGGTCGACGGCCCGGGCGGGCGGAAGACGCTGGTGGTGCAGGTCGGGCACAAGGGGCGGTACGTCGGGGTGGTCGGGGCGTTCGCGAAGCCGGACGGCGGGTTCGACCTGAGGTACCAGCTGGTGCCGCTCGGGGAGGAGTACGTCACCGCCGGGCCCGAGGAGGCGGCCCGGAAGGCGAACCCGGTGCTGCCGCTGTTCGACGCCTACGCGGCCGCCGTCCGGGACCGGAACTTCCTCGGGAAGGTGGTGAAGGAGCCGCACCCGTCGCAGCTGCAGGAGGACAAGCTGAACATCTCCTACGTCGGGTCGGAGCGGTGCCAGGGGTGCCACGCCGGCGAGCACGCCAGGTGGAAGGGGACGGCGCACTCGCACGCCCTGGACGCCCTGGAGAAGGTGGCCAAGCGGCCGACCCTGCGGAACTTCGACGGGGAGTGCGTCCGGTGCCACGTCGTCGGGCTGAACTACCGGACCGGGTACGAGGACCAGAAGACGACCCCGCACCTGGCCCACGTCGGGTGCGAGAGCTGCCACGGGCCGGGGAGCGGGCACGCCGCCGACCCGCGGGCGGCGAACCTGCTGGCCCTGCAGTCGCCGTGGAAGGCGAAGCCGGGGGACCGGCTGCCGCCGGTCGGGAAGATGAAGGAGATCGCGGCCCTGCCGGCGTTCGAGCGGGGGAGGGTGGCGCTGAAGCCGGAGGAGCAGCGGGTGATCAACGCGGTGTCGGCGATGTGCGCGAGGTGCCACGACGCCGAGAACGACCCGCACTTCGACATCTTCACCTACTGGCCGAAGGTGGACCACGCCGTCCCGAAGAAGTGACGCGGGCCGGGCGAACCGCGACGGCCGGGCGAACCGCGACCGTCAGGGAGCGGGTGCCGCCCGCCGACACCCGCTCCCTGACGGTCGCGGTTCGCCCGGTAGCCGATACGTGGGCCCTCGGAAGAGTCCGAGGGCTTCTCCGTTTCAGGGGTTCGGGTCCGGGGTTTGCAACCCGACTCGGTCAGCCCCGGGACGCCGCGCCATGGACACCACCGACCTGCTGCAATTCGGGCTCCCCGCGGCCGTCGCTGTGGTCCTGCTGCTTACCAGGGGCTGGTGGTGGCCGGGCCCGGAGGGCGGGACGCTCATCGCCGCCTGACACCCCCGCTTCCCACCCGTCGGCACGTCGCTGCGCGACACAGCGCGCCCGCGCGCGGAACGACCCCCCGGGAACGCCCCGGGGGGTCTTCAACTCGGGGAAGAGTTGATGCCTGTGGCACCCGCCGGACGCGGCCGGCCGGCGGACTTGCGCGGGATTAACTCAACTTTACCCCGAGCTCCTTCAACTGCCTCCCCTCGACCGGGGCGGGGGCGCCGGTCATCAGGTCGCGGGCCCGCTGGTTCTTCGGGAACGCGATCACGTCCCGGATGTTCGTCGTCCCGGCCAGCAGCATGCACCACCGGTCCAGGCCGAGCGCGATCCCGCCGTGTGGCGGCGCCCCGCTCTTCAGGGCGTCGAGCAGGAACCCGAACCGGGCCTTCGCGTCCTCGGCCGACATCCCGAGCAGCGCGAACACCCGGCTCTGCACCTCCTGCCGGTGGATCCGGATGCTCCCGCCGGCGACCTCGTACCCGTTCAGCACCAGGTCGTACGCCTTCGCCCGGACCTTCCCGGCGTCCGACTCCAGGTGCGGCAGGTCCTCGTCCCGCGGCGCGGTGAACGGGTGGTGGATCGCCGCCCACCGCTTCTCCTCGTCGTCCCACCCGAACATCGGGAAGTCGACCACCCACAGGAAGTTGAAGTGTTCCGGCCGCACCCGGAACGGCACCGGGGTGTACGCCTCCTTCCGCTTCTTGGCCGCGTCCGCCTTCTTCTTCTCGCCCTCGTCGTGCTCGGCCTTCTCGTCCCACCAGTTGCGGTACAGTTTCAGGCTCTGGGCGAGGTGGGTGCGGAGGCCGCCGAGGGCGGCGGACACCACCGCCTCCTGGTCCGCGACGAACAGGAGGAGGTCGCCGTCGGCGACGCCGAGCCGCTCCTTCAGCCGGGCCTTCAGCTCGTCCGGGAAGAACTTCTCGATGCTGCCGGTCAGCTTCCCGGCCTCAGCCTTCATCCACGCGAGGCCTTTCGCCTTGTACGTCTCGGCGACCTTCGGCAGCTCCCCGCCGGGCTTCAGCGCCGTGTTACTGAACTTCGCCGCGGCGCCCTTCACGTTGACCGCCCGCACCACCCCGCCGCCGGCGACCGCGTCGGCGAACACGGCGAACGACGACTCCTTCGCCAGGTCCGACACGTCGACGATCTCCAGCCCGAACCGGAGGTCCGGCTTGTCCGAGCCGTACTTCGCCATCACCTCGGCGTAGCTGTACCGCGGGAACGGCGTCGGCACCTCGACCCCCACGCACTCCCGGAAGATCCTGAGCGCCAGGCCCTCCAACAGGGCCAGCACGTCGTCCTGCTCGACGAACGACATCTCCACGTCGAGTTGGGTGAACTCCGGCTGCCGGTCGGCCCGCAGGTCCTCGTCGCGGAGGCACTTTGCGATCTGGAAGTACCGGTCGTACCCGGACACCATGAGCAGCTGCTTGTACAGCTGCGGGGACTGCGGGAGGGCGAAGAACTCGCCGTTGAAGACGCGGCTCGGGACGAGGTAGTCGCGGGCGCCTTCCGGCGTGCTCTTCCCGAGCAGCGGGGTCTCGACTTCGAGGAAGTCGTTCGCGTCCATGTGGTCGCGGATCGTCTTGCAGAGCCGGTGCCGCAGCCCCAGCACCCGCTGGAGCGACCGCCGCCGCAGGTCGAGGTAGCGGTACTGGAGGCGGAGGTCCTCGTTGGGCACCTCCTCGTCCGGGAACTCGGTGACCGAGAACGGCAGCGGCGGGCACGGGTTCAGCACCCGCAACTCCTTCGCCTCGACCTCGACGGCCCCCGTCGGGATGTCGGTCCGCTCGGCCCCGGGGAGCCGCTTCCGCACCGTCCCGGTGACCGACACCACCCACTCCCGGCCGAGTTCCTTCCCCTGCCCGAACAGGTCGGCGGCGTCGGCCTCGAACACGACCTGGGTGAGGCCGTAGCGGTCGCGGACATCGGCGAACACCTGGTTCCCGTAGGTGCGGGTGATGAGCACCCAGCCGTTCAGGGTGACGGTGCGTCCGACGTGCTCCTCGCGGAGCTGTCCGCAGGTGTGGGTCCGCTGCCACTCGGCCATCGGGGTCTCCCGGGGAAACGGGCGTTGGGGAAGGGCCATTATACGGACGGCCCCCGGGCCGGGCGGTTCGCGGCCGGGCGGGTACAATCACCCCGGTTCGGTAACACCCGGGAGGTCTGCCATGAGCGTGGTCCGGTGGTGCGCGGCGGTCGCCGCGGTCGGGTTCGGCGGCGCGGCGGCGGGCGAGGACAAGCCGGGGAAGGCGCTGCCCGAGTCGGTGGTGGCGGTGCTGGAGAAGGCGGGCGAGGTGACCGTGTACTCGCTGGCCGGCGAGGCCGAGAAGGGGGCCGACGCGGCGTGGCGCGGGGCCAAGGTGCTCGGCAAGACGGCGGTGAAGGACGACCAGCGGAAGGCGGTCGTGGCGGCGGCCGCGAAGGCGGTCGCCGAGGGCGGCCAGCCGGCCCGGTGCTTCATCCCGCGGCACGGGCTGGAAGCGACCCACGACGGGAAGACCGTCGCCCTGGTGATCTGCTTCGAGTGCGCCCGCGTCCAGGTCTACGACGGCGACAAGCTCACCTCCCTCACCGTCTCCCCGTCGGCCCAGAAGGCGCTCGACGGCGTGCTCGCCGCGGCCAAGGTGCCGCTCGACAAGCCGGGGAAGTGAGCCGCCGGACCGGTGTCCGGGAGGGCGAGGCTCCTGCCGAGCCGGGCGCCGGCGGCTCGGCAGGAGCCTCGCCCTCCCGGACACCGGTCCGGAGCCGCACGCGCCGGGGTAACGAGTTGGTAACCGCGGGAACCCGCCGCCGGCCGGCGGGCGTAGTGTGGGTGGGGCCGCCGCGGGGCGGCCCGGTGTCACACCTCGCGGGGATTCCCGATGCGAACCTTCCTGGTCGCGGCGGTCGTGTGCGGCGCGGGCGCCGGTGCCCACCTCCTCACCCGCGGGGCGGCCGGCGGCCCCGGCGAGGCCGTCGCGCCCGCCCCGGTCCCGCCGCCCGCGGCGCCGCCGCGGCTGGTCGCCCACGAGTGGGGCACGTTCACCAGCTTCTCCGGGGCCGACGGTGTCGCGGTCGGGTTCTCCCCGAACAACACCGACCTGCCGCAGTTCGTCTACTTCCAGGAGAACCAGCTCTCGAAGGTCAACCGGCTCCGCGTCGACGGCCTGGTCAGCATGGAGACGCCGGTCATCTACTTCTACGCCGACAAGGAGACGAGGGCGTCGGTGAAGGTGGACTTCCCGAGGGGTTGGATCACCGAGTGGTACCCGTTCGCGGCCGGCCCCCCGGGGGCGGGGCAGCTCGCCAAGCCGGCCGGGCAGAGCATCCGCTGGGACCTGAAGCTCACCCCCGGCGAGTCGGCCGCGTTCCCGCGCGACCGGAACGACCGCGACAACCACTACTACCACGCCCGCGAGACCGCCGCGGCGCCGCTCCAGGTCGAGGTCGGCGAGCCCGACGAGAACGGCGGCAACCCCGAGTTGCGCGGCGGGACCGTGGTGCAGCGCGAGAAGTTCCTGTTCTACCGCGGGGTCGGGGCGTTCCCGCCGCCGGTCACGGTCCGGGCGCTCGGCGGCGACAAGGTCCGGGTGGTGAACAACTCCGGCGGGCGGGTGACCGGGGCGGTGCTGGTCGCGGTCCGCGGCGGCACGCTCGGGTTCCGCCCGGTCGGCGACCTGGACGCCGGCGCGGAGGTGGCCGCCGACCTGCCGGCCGCCGGCGGCACGCGGGCCGAGCTCGCGGCCTTCCTGGTGAAGGAGTTGACCGCCGCCGGGCTGTACGCCGACGAGGCGAGGGCGATGGTGAAGTCGTGGGACGCGGCGTGGTTCGGCGAGGAGGGGACGCGGCTGCTGTACCTGGTGCCGCGGTCCAAGACGGACGAGTTGCTCCCGCTGACGATCGACCCGAAGCCGGCGGAATTGGTCCGGGTGCTGGTCGGCCGGCACGACTTCCTGACCCCGGAGCAGGAGGCGAGCGCGGACGCGACTGTGGCCCGAGTCCGGGCGGCCGAGGCCGAGCTGAACGCGGCCCGGGCGGAGCTGGCGAGGCTCGGCCGGTTCGCCGCCGAAGCCCAGCGGGCGGCGGCGAACCGCCTCGACGCGAAGGCGGCCCCGCAGAAGTGAACGGCTTCGCCGCTTGCGGCGTTGCGGGCGGGACCCGCAGCGCCGCAAGCGGCGACCCGACGCGGTGTGGGGCGTCACCGCACCGTCTTCGCGATGTCGTCCGGCCAGTCCAGGTCCACCCCGGCGGCCGCCAGCCGGTCCTGGAACTCGGCCAGCAGCTTCGCGTCCTTCCGCACCTGCCGCGGCACCCGCTTCCGCGCCCGGCAGAACGCCACCAACTCCCCGACCGCCTCGCCGACGCCCCACTCCACCGGGTGGAGCCGGTAGCACCCGTTGGTGACGTGCGTGGTGCCGATGTTCTTGCACGCCGGCAACAGGTTCTCGACGCGAACCGGGATCAGCGCCCCGAGCGGCACCTGGAACGGCAGCGAGCTCACGTCGACGTAGTTGTCCCCGCCGGTCGACGGGTGGAGGTCGATCCGGTAGCTCCCGGTGCCGACCGTGTCCGGGAACTTCTCCGCCGCGAACTCGCCCGGCTTCTTCTTCAGCAGCCTCGCCCGCGCCTCCACCCCGACGTGGTTCTCGGTCACGGTGAACACCGCCGCGATCCGCCGCGACTCCCGGACGTACGGGGCCATCGCCAGCCCGTCGTCGGTCCCGACCACGTCCGGCCGGAGCCGGAGCCCGCGCCACCCGTCCTTCCGGTTCCCGCCGCGCGGGGCCTCGGTCTGCATCCAGTACAGCAGCGACAGGCTCAGGTCCTTCGCCCGGGCGGCGTGGTCCGGGCCGCCGGCCGGGGCCGGGCCGGACGGCAACACCCCGGGCAGGTAGTCGTTCTGCGGCCAGTTCACCAGGCACACGTCGGTGAACGGGTTCGACACGAACCAGCCGCCGGCGAAGTTCCGCCGGTCGAGGATGCGGCGGTACGTCCACAGGTTCACCCCCTTCACCGGCCCGTCCGGGTCGAACCCGGGGGCCCGCGGCTTCAGGGTGACCGGGTCCGAGTACTCCCAGGCGAGGAGCCGGCCGGGCCACGGCGGGGTGAGCTTCGGCTCGTACCGCCGCCAGAAGTCGTACCCGGGCGGCTTCGGGATGGTGTGGTCGGCGTCCGGGTCGTAGTCGATCGCGAAGCAGGCGGTGAACGCCTGGACGTTGTCCGGGGCGGCGTCCGCCGGGGCGTGCGGCTCCTTCGTGTCGCGCCGCGACTCGGCCCCGGTCACCGACTCCGTCCGCGATAGGGTCACCACCGCCGCGTCCTCGGTCGCGTCCACGAAGTACGGGGCGGTCAGCACCGTGCGGAGGTCGTCCCGGCCGGCGAGGGTGACGGCGGCGACCCGGTCGCCGTCGGTCTCGGCCCGCACCGGCACCCCCTGGAGCATCCGGACCCGACCGGCGGAGACGTGCGGGGCGAGCATCTCGAGCAGCACCGCCAGCGCGACCCGCGGCTCGTGACAGAGCCGCGACACGCTGCCGTTGCCGGGGTTCAGCCGCGGGTTCTTGCGGGCCGCGTCGGTGAGCGGGTAGTTGCGGGCGTAGAAGTCGCGGACCTTCTGGCGGAACAGGCGGTACGTCTTGGTGCTGCCGCGGTCCTCGATCCACGGGTGCTCGTCCGGCGGGACGGCCTGGGAGGTGAGCTGCCCGCCGACCCAGTCGTACTGCTCGGTGAGGACGACCTTGAGGCCGCTGCGGGCGGCGGCGAGGGCGGCGGCCACCCCGCCGACCCCGCCCCCGACGACAACCAGGTCCGCGGCGAGTTCGCGGGCCTTCGGCGGCTGCCGGGCGAACGCCGGGAGGAGGGGGGCGAGGGGGGACACGGCCGACAGGGAGAGGAAGGCGCGGCGGTTCATCGGGGCCCTCGGACGGTCGGTCGGGCGTGCGGCTCAGGTTACGCGGCGGCGGCGCGGAAAACAGTCGCCCCGTGTGGGTCGGGCTGTTACCTTTCACCCCACGGGCCGGTCCGCCCGCCCGACCCCTCCCGGAGGCCGTATGAGCCCGCTCCGCTTCATCACCCCCGGCATGGCGGTCGTCTGCCTGATCCTGTTTTTCCTCCCGTGGATCCAGTTGAGCGTCACGCCCCCGCCGGAAGTGGCCAAGGACAAGGCCGCAGTCGAGAAGGCGAGGAAGGAGATGGGGATCGACCTGACCGGGCCGATCGGGATCATCGACCAGAGCGGGCTCCAGATCGCCACCGCCGAATTCTCCGTCGCCTCGGACAGCAAGAAGATCGAGGAGAAGATGAGGGCCGGCGGGGGGCGCGGCCGCGGCATGTTCGGGCCGGACCAAGACCTCTTGACGAAGGACGGCGACAAGAAGAACGCCCCGCTCCTCTTCCTGTACCCGATCCTTCTCATCGCGGCCATCGTTCTCGCGCTCGTCCCGTGGACGAGCCTCGTCCGCCAGCTCCTCGTCCTCGGTTGCTGTGCCGGGGCCGTCGGGGTCGCCGGGGTCTACGGGGCGGTCGGGTTCCCGCTGCAAGTCGAGGTGAGGAAGAAGACGGACGAGATGAACAAGTTCGCCCCGGGCGACGCGAAGGACCCGAAGATGTCCGACCTTGTCAAGGTGAGGTGGCAGATCCCGCTGTACCTCTCACTCCTGCTCCTGCTCGGGGCGGCCGGGGCGGCGATGCTCGGCGGCGGGGCCCCGCCGAAGCGGGGCAAGAAGCGGCGGCGGTACGCCGACGAGGACGACGAGGCCGAACCGCTCCCGCTGGACGACGACGAGGACGACCGGCCGCGCCGCCGCGGCCGGGACGACGACGACCGGCCGCAGCGGGGTCGGGCGCGGGACGACGAGGACGACCGGCCGCGCCGCCGCGACCGGGATGACGACGACCGGCCGCGGCGGCGGGACCGGGAGGAGGAGCGTCCGCGGCGGGACCGTGACGAGCCGAGGGAGCGCGGCGGGCGGGACGACGGCAGGCGGAAGGGCGGGGCGCCGCGGAAGGAAGACCCGGACAACCCGTTCGCGGGCCTGGAGTGAGCGGACCAGGGATTTGTTCCGTCCGAGCCGGAAGCGTGAGCGACGGTCGGGCAAGACCCGTCGCTCACGCTTCCGGCTCGGACGGGGCGAGGGTCAGTCCTCGCGCTTGGCGTCGGCGATGGTCTTGATCTTGGTCCCGAGCAGGGCCAGGTCGAACGGCTTCTTGAAGATGTCGTTGAACCCGTACTGGGCGAGCTGCTCCGGGGCCGCCTCGTCCTCGCTCGCCAGCCCGACGATCAGGGTCGAGGCGTAGGCCTCGTCCTTCCGCAGGTTGGCGGTGATCTGGACCGACTCGGCCCGGCCCAGCCCGAGGTCGATGATGATCGTGTCCGGGTGGAAGCTGCCGGCCAGGATGCCGGCCTCGAACCCGCTACTGGCGGTCTCGAACTTGTAGTCCTCGTCCTCCGGCAGCAGCTCCTTCAGCCGGTCGTTGAACAGCCGCTCGGTGCCGATCAAGAGCACCTTGTGCCACTCCTCCTCCTCCAGCTCGCCGAGCGGCATCCCGTGCTCCTTCAGGAACCGGAGGAGCTGTTCGCGGGGGATGCGGCGGTCCTGGCTGCCGGGGATGCGGTACCCCTTGAGCCGGCCGGAGTCGAACCACTTCGACACCGTCCGGGGGGCGACCTTGCAGATCTTGGCGACCTGTCCGGTGGTGAACACCTTTTTCATCGCGAGGCACTCCGTTTGTTCTCGCTCGACCCCGCGCCGGGCCGGTCGGTCGGCGGCCATCCGTGGCGGGCGGCGGGACCGGCCGGCGGCGGCCGGACCCGTCCCGGGGGTTGGGGACCTTCAGCGGGAGCCCTGGGCCGTCGGCCGGGTGCGGGTGCCGTCGTGCGCGGGCCGGCCTGGGGGGGCCAGGCGGGCCGGGGGGACCGCGGGGGTGTCCGCGGTCCGCGGGCGGCGGCTCCGACGCCAACTGTTTCGACCGCCCCGGCCGCCCGACTTTGGAGAACTCGCGAAAGTCGGGCGACTGGTTAAGGCCGCGTGACCCGGCGGGGTCTGGGGCACTGGGGTGGGTCGGGGGGCGGCGCCGGGGCGCCGCGCACCGCCCCGCGGGGCCGACCGCCGGCCCGGGGCGTCCACGCTGTCAGTCCCAGTGATCGTTCCGGCTGGAGGTGTGACTTGGGTGTGAACTCTTCGCCGCGACGTGCCTTCCGTGGCAGGGGGGCGGGTCGGGCCGGTTGGGCCGGTTGTCCGCCCCGCGACCCATCCTACGCAGCCGGACAAGGGGCAGACGGCAGCGAGCGCGGCAGACGTTTCAGGGTCGTGAACCCGCGCCCGGGCTGAAGAGGACGGCGGCCGACAGGTGTTTTCTCTTCAGCGGTGCTAAGACCACCAGGAGATGCTTCATGACCCAGTCGCTGTTGGACTCGACTTCGGTCTTCCACGCTTCAAACAAGGTCCGGAGTTGGTCGTCCCAAAACAAGATGTAGGTGGCGGGCAGGACCGGGGACTGTAGTGCGAGCGGGGCGGCAAACCCGACGGTGGCCGACAGGATGATCGAACGGGTCTCGGTCAACTCTTCTTGGATGCGGGCTTCTATCCGCTCTCGACCGCCGACGACGGTGATCATCGTTTCCGTCAAACCTTCCGTTGCCGGTCTCGGATCGGGTGCGGCCATTCGTTGTTCGATCTTAACGCCAATACCGAGTACCAGGATGAACAGACCAACCGCGGTCAGCGAGCACGCAAGGGCGGGACGCATCTGGAACTCCTCGGGGTTACGATGCAACCGGGGATACCCGCTTCGAGAAGACTGCCATGCCGTCGCCGTCGGCGTAGAAGTCCGGGATTATAGCGGCGAGGGAGTACCCGTTCTTCAGGTAGAACCGGCGGGTCGGGTCGTACAGCGGGGTGGTGGACGTCTCGATCAGCACCAGCCGGCCGCCCTGCGCGCGGGCGTCCTGCTCCGCGAACGCGAGCAGCTGCGCCCCCAGCCCGCGGCCCTGCCGGCCCTTCTCGACCGCGATCCAGTAGACGTACCAGGTGCGGTCGGTCATCGCCGCCGGGGCGTGGTAGACGAACCCGGCGGGGCCGCCGCCGTCCGGCCACGCGAACGCCCGGTGGCCGAGGTCGGCGTTCGCCGCGTGGTAGTCGTCGAGCACCTCGCGGAGGGCGTCCGTCTCGGCCGGCCGGAAGAACCCGGTGCCGGCGGCCAGGGCGACGAGGGCGTCGGTGTCGGCGGGGGTGACGGGGCGGAGCATCGGCCCCATTCAAGCGGAAACCGGGGGCCGCGGGAAGCCGAACCGGGCCGCCGCGCCGGAGGTCAGGCCGGCGGCGGGGCATCGGTCGTGTCGTCGGGGCGGGCGGGTTCTGACACGGCCGGGGCCGGCACCGCCGGCGGTCCACCGATCACGTCGGCCAGCGAGAGCCGCAACTTCGGGATCAGCATCATCAGCACGACGAACAGCGCGAGCGCCCCGGCCGACAGGACGATCCCCTGGACCCGCGGCACGATCGTGGCGGCCATCGTCAGCCCGAGGATGACCACCGCCGGGAGGACGATCCCGCCCAGCCCCACCGTCCACCCCATCAGGGTCACGGCCCGGGCCCCGATGATCAGCACCGCCAGCCCGGCGGACGCCGCGACCGCGGCCCCGAGCGGCATGTACTCCTGGGCGAAGTACATCAGCGGGTACGCCCCGGTGAACGCCCCGACGGTGAGCAGCAGCATCCACCGGTCGAACCGCGGCACGTCGGCCGTGTAGGCGACCAGCCCGACCAGCAGGCCGAACACCACGACGCTCAGCGGCCCCAGCCAGGTCAGCTCCCCGAGCCGGTCGATCGGGGCGATCCCCAGGACGTCCAGCCGGACCGGCTGGCCGAACAAGAGCCGCTTGTAGTCCCAGGTGTAGAGCGTCGCCCCGCCGGCCCGGTCCAGCCCGGTCGGCTGGAGGGAGAGCTCGAGCAGCCGCACGTCCGACCCCTCGGCGGTGAGCCGGATGGCGAACTCGTCGAGGATGCGGCCCGGCGGGACGGACAGCTCGTACAGCCCCTTCCCGACGGCGGTGTAGGTGATCGTGACCGCGGCCGGCTCGGCTGGCAGGTCGCCCCGCCAGACGAGCTTCCCGTCCCGCAGCCCGACCGCCTCGCTCGGCCGGTCGGCGACCGTGACGGAGAGGTCGGACAGGGAGATGGTCTGCGGCGGGAGGGGGAGTTCGAGTTCGCAGTCGGCCGCGTCCGGGAACGGCCGGGCGGCCCGGACCTGGCCGCGGAACCGGGCCTCGTAGATCGACTCCGGGGTGGCGGTGCCGACGCTGAGCTGCGGCCGGAGGACGATGTCGGCGGTGAACGACTGCACCCGGGCCTTGGGCCGCGGGGCGGCCGGCGCGGCCGGGGCGGGGCCGGCCGGCCCGCCCCCGGCCGGCTCCAGCTTCACCCGCTGCGCCTTGTCGCGCACCTTCTGGACGGCCGGGAGCAGGAGGCCGATCAGCACGGCCATCACGAAGATGACGACCACCAGTTCGATGAGCGTGAACGCGGGTCGGGCGGTCCGGGACATGGGGCGGCTCCGGTTGGGTACGGGGCCGCGGGGCGTCACGGCCGCTTCAGCTCGAACAGGTCGGAGGTGTGGCACCAGAACGCCCCGCCGAGGCGGGCGACCGTCCGCAGCTTCCGCGGGTCCACCCCGCCCTTGCCGTCCAACACCTCGTCCGCGACGTGCAGCATCACGACTTCGCCGATCACCAGGTTCGCCGCGATCGGCCCCGTCCCACATGAGACGATTTGCCGCACCACACATTCCATCGCCACCGGCGCGTCCTTCACCCGCGGCGGCCGGACCTTCACGCTCGGCACCGTCGTCAGTCCGGCCAGGTCGACCTCGCTCACCTCCGCCGCCACTTCCTTCGATGTCAGGTTCACCACCTCCGCGAGCGGGGCGACGGCCGCGTGGACGACGAACTCCCCGAGCCGCTCCAGGTTCAACAGCGTGTCCTTCTTCGTCCCGTCCCGGCGGAGCGTCGGGGAGAACACCACCACCGGCGGGTTCGCCCCGAACGCGTTGAAGAAGCTGAACGGGGCCAGGTTCACCAGCCCGTCGGGCGAGAGCGTCGTTACCCAGGCGATCGGCCGCGGGGTGACCACCCCGACGAGGTACTGGTACACCTCCGGGACGGGCGTCGCGGACGGGTCGATCTGCATGGGGTTGACCTTCCGGACAGGGGCCGCCGGGCGAACCGCGACCGTCAGGGAGCGGGTGTCGCGCCCCGACACCCGCTCCCCGACGGTCGCGGTTCGCCCGGAGCGAGCAGCCGGAGGGGGCGGACGGACGGGTCACTTCTTCTTCTTCTTACCGCCGGCGTCGCCCTTGTCCTTGGGTTTGGTGGCGGCCGGCTTCGGCGGCTTCGGGGCGGGCGGGGCGCCGGGGGCCGGGCCGACCACGAACCCGAGCGGCCGCAGCCGCGGGGCGAGCCGGTCCGCCTCCGCCACCGCCTCGGCCGAGTCGACCCGGGCGGCGGCGATCGCGGCGTACCAGAACCGCTCCCGGTCGCGGGCCGCCAGGGCGTCCGGGTCGGACCCGAACTCCCGCACCAGTTCCTGGTCGAACCGCAGCCCCTTCAACTCGGCCGCCAGCTCCCGCCACGTCACCCCGACCGACACGGCGGCGCCGTCGGGGCGGGTCACCGTCCGGCCGATGGCGACGTGGAGCAGGCCGCGGAAGTGGCCGGCGACCAGGCCGGCGTCGCGGGCGGCCGTGAGGAGCTCGCGGATCCCGTCCATCCCGTGACTCCGCGCCCCGTGTTCCGCCGCCACGCCTCCCGTCCCGACGGCCGCCGCGGGCCTCCGAGTCGTATCCACTTCGCCCATCTTACCGACAGCCCGAGTTTACTCCAAACCGACCACTCCGCATCCTGTTTTCGTCCGCCACACGGCCAACCCATCAGCCGAAACCTCGCGCGAGGGGTGGTGACGGGTGGGGCAGACATTCTTGTCTGCCCCGGCAGGCAGGAATGCCTGCCCCACCGCGGTGGTTAACCGGTGCCCGGCAACCCCGCCCGCACCGCTCGGGCAGCCGCTTCCGGGTCGTCGGCCGACGCCACCGCCGCCCCCACCGCCACCCGCCGCGCCCCCGCCGCCGCTACCCGCCCGACGTTGTCCGGGGCGATGCCCCCGAGGGCGAACGCCGGCAGCGCCGTTTCCTGCGCCGCCGCCCGTACGAAGTCGAGCCCCGGGAAGTCGTCGAACGCCTTCGTCCGCGACGGGAACACCGGCCCGACCCCGAGGTAGTCCGCCCCGTCGAGCACCGCCCGCCGCACCTGGTCGAGGGTGTGGGTGCTCACCCCGACCAGCGCGTCCGGGCCGACCACCCGCCGGGCGTCCCGCACCGACAGGTCGTCCTGCCCGAGATGCACGCCGTCCGCCTCGACCAGCCGGGCGATGTCCGGCCGGTCGTTGACCACGAACAGCACCCCCGCCCGCCGGGTCCACGCCCGCACGTCCCGCGCCCGGGCCACCAGCTCGCGGTCCGACAGGTCCTTTTCCCGCAACTGGACGACATCCGCCCCGCCGGCCGCCGCCCGCTCGATCGTCCAGTCGAGGGACGCCCGGCACTGCACCCCGGTGAGGAGGACGTACAGCCGGGCCCGGGAGAGCCGGGTGAGTCCCTGCCCGCCGGCCGCCACCGCCCGCTCCAGGGTGTACGCGGCGTACCGCAGGGCCTCGAACTCCCGGCCGAGGTCCGGGCCGAACACCTTGCCGAACTCCTCCAGGCTCCGCAGCGACTCCTGCAGCCGCTTCAGGTTCGCCGCCGCGACCGCCGCCGGGGTCCCGCGGTCGTACTCGCCGGCGGCGGTCACCCCGGTCCCCACGTCCCCGACGGTGTCCCGGGCGGCGAGCAGCAGGCCGGCCGGGAGGCGGGCCGCGGCCGCCGCCAGGCCGTGCCGCAGCGCCTTCACCTCGGCCGTCAGGACCCGGTCGTCCCGGGCGAACCGGCAGTAGTCCTCCAGCACCCGGGCGGCCTCCCGGGCCCGGTTCAGGTTCGCGTCCAGCACCCGGGCGGCGTCGACCTCGGCGGTCGGGTCCGGGCCGGCGAACACCGCCAGCGGGTGCCCGAGGTCCGGCGGGTCGGCGGGGGTCGTTTCACCAGTCAAGGCGGCTTCGAGGCGGTCGGCGTCGAGGCCGAGGGCGGCGCACGACCGCTCGAACGCCGGGTCGGCGCGGAGGACGGCGAGGAGGAAGGCGTCGGTGAGGAACTCGGGGTCGTGGCGGTGGGCGAGCGACCAGTCCCGGGCGGCGGCGAACAGGACGGCGTCCGGCGGGGCGGGCGGCGACTCGGGCAGTCCGGCCAGGCCCGCCCGCACCTCCGGCACCGACCGCCCGACCCGCCCGACCAACACCGCCGGCCGGCCCTCGTCGTCGTCCAGCAGGGCCAGGGCGAGGTGCGCGAGCCGGACCGGCCCGGACCCCTGCCGGTCGGCCCACCCGCGGGCCGCCGCCGCCGCCCGCTCCACCCCCGGGCTCATCCGGTGCATCGTCCAACCCCCGCCGGACCACCGTCACAGCCGGACTCTCCGACACCCCTGACTCCCAGATTGTACCGGGCCCGGGCGGCCGGCCGTCGAGTGGGCCGGGGGCGGGGTCGATGAAGACGGCACACGCACGGAAGCAGCCCCGCCCCAGCGGGCGGCGGCACGGGGACCGGCCGATGCACCAGCCCGCCCTTCGGATCGCCTTTTCCGCCGCCCTCCTGGCCGGCATCGCCCTCACCCTGGAGGCCGCGGCCGGCGACGCGCCGATCGCCCCGACCGTCCCGCCGCCGTCCCCGCCGCCCGGGGTCCGGTTCCCGAACCTCCTCCCCGGGCCGGCCAGGGTGGCCGACCCGGACCAGCCGGCCGACGCCCCGGCCGACGGGGCGGAGCCGGAGTTCTCGCTCGCCGACTGCCTGGCGGTCGCGGTCGAGCGGCAGCCGGCCCTGAGGGCGGCGCGGGCGAGCGAGGCGGCGACCGCCGCCGGGTTCGCGTCGCTGAACAACATCGGCAAGGTCGGGGAGCTGCTCAGCCCGGACCTGTCGATCCGCCGGGAGCAGGCCAAGCGCGGGCTGATCGCCGCCTCGGCCGAGTACCAGAAGACGTACAACGAGCTGGTCCAGGACGTGACCCGGCTGTACTACTCGGCCGTCTACGCGAGGCAGCAGGAGGCGGTCGCGACGGACGTGATCGAGTACGTCGAGCTGCAGATCAAGATCGCGTACGACATCCTCAAGAACGAGCCGGACCCGCTCAAGCTCGGGGGGCTGAACCTGGGGAAGGTGCAGGCGATGGAGGCCGAGGTCGGGCGGGTCCGGCAGGAGTTGGTGAAGGCCCGGACCGGGCGGGAGCGGGCCCTGGCCGCCCTCCGGGAGCGGATGGGGGTCGACGGCCGGGAATGCACGTTCCGGCCGAAGGACGCGGAGCTGCCGCTGATGCGGCAGGACAACCCGGTGACCAAGGGGCTGGTGGTCGACCTCGCCCTGTGCCGGCGGCCGGAGCTGGCGCTGGCGGCGGCCGGGGTTGATGCCTTCCGGCTGGAAGTGTATGCCCAGGGGAAGGTGACGTTCAAGCGGGTCGTCCCGACCCTCGCGTCCGGCGCCGACATCCACGCCAAAGAGATCCCGCCGGCGATGCGCGGGAGCGAGTACCGGCCCGGGGTGGTGCTCCCGGAGCTCCCGCCCCAACTGGTCGGCAGCAAGCAGGACCGGGTGGCCCGGATGATGGCCCTGGCCCAGCGGGCCGAGGCGGTGTTCGACAACGCCCGCGGGCTGATCCAGCTCGAGGCCGAGAACGGGTTCCTCGAGTTCGACGCCGCCACCGCCAGCCTGCGGGTGGCCGACGCCCGGCTGGCCAAGGCGCTGGAACTGCAGAAGACGAACCGGGAGAACGCCGGGAACGTGAAGGACAAGAGCATCCTGGTGCAGGCCGAGTTGCTGGTGTCGGCGGCCCAGGCGGATTACGTCCGGGCGGTGTACGAGCACCTGCTGCAGCTCGCCGCCCTGGAGCGGATCACCGCCGGCGGCATCCGCCCGGCGTTCCCGGGCCGGTGACCGGGGCGGGCGTCGGGCCGTGAGGCCGACGTGCCCGGAATGGTTCGGAAGGAGTCAACGCCATACCAAAGGGGTGGGTCGTGGGTCGCGCGTCTGTGCTGGTCGCCGTGATGGCGGTGGTGCTCGGGGCCGGTCCCGCGGCCACCGGGGCCAAGGGGCAGGGGCCGGCGCCGGCCGCCGAGCTGAAGATCGGCCTCCCCCAGCCGATGTTCAAGGACATGCCGACCGCCCTGGTCATGGCCGGGGCCCGGCCGTTCCAGAGCCTGATCCGCGACAAGGCCGGGGTCAACGGCGTCGTCGAGGTTTTGCCCGACTACCAGGCCCTGGCCGCCGCGATGAAGGCCGGGAAGGTCGACATCGCGGTGTTCCACGGGTTCGAGTACGCCTGGGTGAAGGACGCCCCCGGCCTCGTCCCCCTGGTGGCGACCGTCCCGAACTGCGGCAAGGTGCAGGCGTGCCTGGTCGTGAACGCCGCCTCGAAGGCGACCGAGCCGAAGGACCTGAAGGGGGCGTGCGTCGCCCTCCCGCAGGGGTCGAAGGCCCACTGCCACATGTTCCTCGACCACCTCCGGGCCGGGCTCCCGGACGGCTGCTGCGCCGCGGCCAAGCCGGTCGCCGGGTCGACCCCTCAGGACGCCCTGGCCGAGGTCGCCAACGGCGGGGCCGAGGCGACCGTCGTCGACATCTCCGCCCTGATCGCCCTGCGGAACCAGCTCCCGGCCTGCCACAAGCGGCTGCGGGTGCTGGCCGAGTCCGAGCCGCTCCCGCCGGCGGTCGTCGTGTACCGGAACGGGGCGCTAACCCCGCAGCAGGCGGAGAAGCTGCGGAAGGGCCTGGTCGACAGCGTCAACACTCCGGTCGGCCGGACGTTCGCCATGTTCTGGCAACTGAAGGGGTTCGAGGACGTGACCGCGGGGTATAATGGCCTCGTCGAGCGGAGTGTGAAGGCGTACCCGCCGCCGAAGTAGGCGGCCCGGCCGGCACCCGCGGACCACCCCACCAACCCCCGCCCGCGCGGGGGTTGTGTCCGTCTGGACCGCGGCCGTCCCGGCCGCTGCTGCCCCGGTCGGGAAGCAACACGGTCATCCCGGAGGCGCCCGGGGGCGGGCCGGTGGAGCGGCCGGGACGGCCGCGGTCCAGGAGGACGAACCGACCTTCACCGCCGGCCGCGGACCTGGTAACCTTCTTATCCACCCGTTCACTACGCCCCCGGTCGGAGTCGAGGTTCCCTCAATGGCGGAGACGATTGCCGTCCGGTCGATCGCGGCCGAGGTCCGGGACCGGTTCCTCACCTACGCCCTGTCGGTGGTCAAGAGCCGGGCCCTGCCGGATATCCGCGACGGGCTGAAGCCGGTCCAGCGGCGGATCCTGTACGCCATGTACCAGGACCTGAACCTGACGTTCGACCGCAAGGCGCTGAAGTGTGCGAAGATCGTCGGCGACGTGATGGGGAACTACCACCCGCACGGCGACACCGCCCTGTACGACGCCCTGGTGCGGATGGCCCAGGGGTGGGTGCTGCGGGTCCCGCTCGTCCACGGCCAGGGGAACTTCGGGTCGGTCGACGGCGACCCGCCGGCCGCGTACCGGTACACCGAGGCGAAGCTCACCCGCCAGGCCGAGCTGCTGCTCGGCGAACTCGACCAGGAAACCGTTGACCTCGTCCCGAACTACGACGGCACCCGCCGCCAGCCGGCCGTCCTCCCGGCGCAGTTCCCGAACCTGCTGGTGAACGGCACCTCCGGGATCGCCGTCGGCATGGCGACGAGCATGCCGCCGCACAACCTCGCCGAGGTGCTCCGGGCGTGCGTCGTGCTGATCGACAACCCGGACGCGACCGTCGCCGTGCTGATGGAGAAGGTGAAGGGGCCGGACTTCCCGCTCGGCGGGAAGATCGTCACCGACCGGGCGACGCTCCGCAAGATCTACGAGGACGGCACGGGCACCATCAAGATCCAGGGCGAGTGGAAGGAAGAGAAGCTCGACAAGGGCCGCACCCAGATCGTCATCACGTCCATCCCGTACGGCATTGACAAGGGGGAACTCGAACAGGCGATCGGCCGGATCGTCGAGGAGCGGCGGCTGCCGCAGCTGACCGGCCAGTCGAACGAGTCGAACGAGCGGGACGGGCTGCGGCTGGTGCTGGAGGTAAGGCCGGGGACCGACCCGAACCTGGTCATGGCGTACCTCTACAAGCACACCGACCTGCAGAAGACGTTCTCGTACAACATGACGGCCCTGGTCCCGGCCGGGCGCGGTAAGGACCTCGTCCCGCGCGACGGGCTGAGCCTCAAGGATCTGCTCCGCCACTTCCTCGACTTCCGGCTGGCGACCGTCCGCCGGCGGTTCGAGTACCAGCTGCGGCAGCTCCGCAAGCGGATCCACATCCTGGAGGGGTTCGCGGTCGTCTTCAACGCCCTGGACCAGGCCATCAAGCTGATCCGCGAGAGCACCGGCAAGCCGGACGCCGCCGACAAGCTGAAGGCCAACTTCAAGCTCGACGACGACCAAGTCGGCGCGATCCTCGACGCCCAGCTGTACAAGATCGCCCAGATGGAGATCCGGAAGATCCTCGACGAGCTGGCGGAGAAGAAGGCGGAGGCCCTGCGGATCGAGGGGCTGCTCAAGTCGGAGAAGAAGCTGTGGGGCGTCGTCCGCGGCGAACTCGAAGCCCTCGCGGAGCAGTTCCCGGAGCGGCGGAAGACGCGGATGGCGTCGGACGAGGACGTGCTGACGTTCGACGCCGAGGCGTACATCGTCCGGGAGAACACCAACGTGGTGCTCACCCGGGACGGGAACCTGAAGCGGGTCGGGCGGCTGCAGTCGGTCGAGTCGACGCGGGTGAAGGAGGGCGACGAGGTGGTGGCGGTGGTCCCGGCCAGCACACTCGACCACGTCGTCTTCTTCGCCGACGACGGGACCGCGTACACGATGCGGGCGAACGAGGTGCCGGCGACCGCCGGGTACGGCGAGCCGGTGACCAAGTACTTCAAGTTCGCCGACGGGGTGCGGGTGGTCGCGGCCGTCACCACCGACCCGCGGTTCACCCCGCCGGACCAGCCGGAGCGGCGCGGCACCCCGGGCGGCCCCTACATCCTCGTCGCGACCACCGCCGGGAACGTCCTCCGCATCCCGCTGGCCGGCTTCCGGGCCGAGTCGACGAAGGCCGGCCGGCGGTTCGTGAAGCTCGACCCCGGCGACAAGGTGGTGATGGCCCGCCTGGTCGGGGACGAGACGGGGGTGATGCTGGCGTCCGCCGGCGGGCACCTGATCCACTTCCCGGTGGACGAGGTGGCGGTCCTGTCCGGGGCCGGGAAGGGCGTGATCGGCATCAAGCTCGACGACGACGTGTGCGTCGGCGGGACGCTGGTCGGCGGGCGGTTCGACAAGCTGTTCGTCGAGACCGAGACCGGCGGGCAGCGGGAGTTCGGGCCGGGGGCGGTGAAGTCGCAGCGGCGCGGCGGGAAGGGCGACAGGCCGTTCGTCCGCACCCGGTTCACCCGCGTCGCCCCGGACCCGATCGCGCTGGTGAACTGGGACGAGGTCGACGGCAGAAAGACAGGGGCCACGGATGGACACGGATGAAACACGGATGAAGAACAAGACCAATTCTATTGTCTGATCCGTGCTTCATCCGTGTCCATCCGTGGCTGGTATTGAGGGCTTTATCACGATGAGCGCCGCACCCGCCCTGAAGATCGCCGCCTACCGGACCGAGGACATCCAGGTCCTCGAAGGGCTGGAGCCGGTCCGGAAGCGGCCCGCCATGTACATCGGCGGCGTCGACGCCAAGGGCCTCCACCACCTGGCGTGGGAGATCCTCGACAACGCCGTCGACGAGTACATCAACGGGTACGCCGACCACGTCACGCTGACGTTGCACAAGTCCGGCAGCGCGATCACCGTCACGGACAACGGCCGCGGCATCCCCGTCGACATCCACCCGAAGCACAAGAAGACGGGACTGGAACTGGTCCTGACGGTCCTGCACGCCGGCGGGAAGTTCGGCGACACGGACAGCGGGTACATGCACTCCGGCGGGCTGCACGGGGTCGGGGCGTCGGTGGTGAACGCCCTGTCGAAGCGGCTCGTCGCCACCGTCAAGCGGGACGGGTTCGAGTACCGCCAGGAGTACGCCAAGGGGACGCCGGCCACCAGGCTCGAGAAGGTCGGGCCGTTCCGCGGCCACGGCACCGGCATCACCTTCGAGCCGGACGACACCATCTTCAAGACGGTGAAGTTCGACGCCGACGTGCTGAAGTCACGGCTCGAGGACATGGCGTACATCCACAGCGGGCTGCACATCACCTTCAAGAACGAGGTGACGGGCGAGACGCTGGAGTTGTCCAACCCGGGCGGGCTGCCGGCGTTCCTGGCGAAGCTCGTCGCCGACGGCGGGAAGCCGGGGGTGGCCGCAGCGTTCACCGCCGCCCGCGACAACGGCAGCAAGATCGAGGTCGCCCTCCAGTGGACGGAGTCGACCGACGAGACGTACCGGTCGTACGTGAACGGCATCCGCACCCCGAACGGGGGGACGCACGAGAACGGCCTGAAGAGCGCGCTGCGGAAGGCGGTCAACTCGTACATCGAGACGCACGACGTCAAGGTGAAGGGGCTCAAGATCACCGCCGAGGACATCCGCGAGGGGGTGACGGCGGTGCTGTCGGTGTTCGTCCGGGAGCCGCAGTTCGAGGGGCAGACGAAGCAGCGGCTGAACAACCCGGAGCTGGAGGCGGCGGTCGACGGGTTCGTCCGCCCGGCCCTGGAAGCCTGGCTGAACAACAACAAGTCGGCGGCGGACCAGATCGTCGGCCGGATCGTGCTCGCCGCCCGGGCGCGGGAGGCGAGCCGGGCGGCGGTGTCGGAGGTGAAGCGGAAGACCCCGGGCAGCCGCCGCCTCGCCCTCCCCGGCAAGCTCGCCGACTGCAAGTCGACGAACTGGGAGGAGACGGAGTTGTTCATCGTCGAGGGCGACTCGGCCGGCGGGTCGGCGAAGCAGGGGCGGAACAACGCGACGCAGGCGGTCATGCCGCTCCGCGGCAAGATCCTGAACTGCGAGGAGCACACCACCGCGAAGGCGCTCGGGAACCAGGAGATCTCCGACCTGGTGACCGCGATCGGCACCGGGGCCGGCGAGAAGTTCCACTACGACGGGCTTCGGTACGGCAAGATCATCCTCCTCATGGACGCCGACTCGGACGGGTGCCACATCAGCACCCTGCTGCTCGACTTCCTGTTCCGCCACATGCCGGAGCTCATCAAGAGGGGGCACGTGTACGTCGCCCAGCCGCCGCTCTTCCGGGTCGACGCCGGGAAGGAGACGTACTGGGCCAAGGACAACGACGAGCTCGACGCGCTGACGAAGAAGCTCGGGAACCGGAAGTTCGAGACGACGCGGTTCAAGGGCCTCGGCGAGATGGACGCCAAGGACCTCGGCCGGACCACCCTGGACCCGCGGCAGCGGATCCTGCTGAAGGTCGAGATCGACAACCCGCTCGACGGCGACCAGGTGTTCCGGGAGCTGCTCGGGAAGGACCCCGAGTCGCGGTACAACTTCATTATGGAGAAGGCCGGGGAGGCGGACGCCGAGAACCTGGACGTGTGATCTTCCTGGACCGCGGCCGTCCCGGCCGCCGGTACCCATCTCGGGAGGCTGCGGGGATACTCCGGGGCGTCCCGAGATGGGTACCGGCGGCCGGGACGGCCGCGGTCCAGGACCGCGACCCCTGGCGACCGGCCGGCGTTCGGGTATCATGCCTGCGTCCGGCAACCCACGTCCCCGGGTGTCGCCATGTCCCGCCTGGTCCTCGCGGCCCTGTCCGTCGCCCTGGCGGCCCCGCTCGCGGCCGCCCCGGTCCCGGCGGACGGCGGCAAGAACGTCCCCCTCCCGTTCCCGGCCAAGGCCCCGGTCGTCGTCGTCCTGAACGGGGTCGACACCGCCCGCGCCCGCCTCGACAAGCTCCTCACCGCCGCCGTCCCGAAGGAGGCCGGCCGGGTCGCCAAGCTCCTCGACGACCAACTCGGCACCCTGTTCGAGGGCCGGAAGCTGACCGCCGTCCGGAAGGACGCCCGGCTGTTCCTCGTCCTGAACGACCTGACCGGGCTGACCGACGAGACCCCGGCGGTGTCCGTCCTGGTCCCGGTCACCGGGTACAAGGACTTCCTCGGCTCGTTCCTGACCCGGGACGAGGCGAAGGGGGTCGAGCGCGGGCGGGACGGGGTCGACTCGGTCAAAATGACCGTGGCCGGCGCGGAGGCCACCGTCCACCTGGTCGACCTGAAGGAGTACGCCGCCGTCTCGGTCGACCGGGGGACGGCCGAGGGGTACGCCGGGAAGTACGCGGCGGCCACCGCCGAGCAGTTCGGGCCGGACCTCGCCGAGACGTTCCTGAGATCGGACCTCGCCGCGTACGTCAACCTGGACGCGATCAACCAGCAGTTCGGGGACGAGATCCGCGGGGTGAAGGGGCTGATCGACTTCGCCCTGCAGCAGGCCCAGCAGCAGGGGGCCCTGCCGGGGATGAGCAAGAAGCAGCTCGACGCCATGAAGGTGATGTTCAAGGGGCTGGTCCAGGGGGTCGAGGACTGCCGCGGGCTGGTCGCCGGGGCGGAGTTCCGGCCCGACGGGCTGTTCCTGAAGGTCCAGGCCCGGTTCGCCGACGGGTCGGAGACGGCCAAGACGCTGGCGGCCGAGCCGCCGGGCCAGCTCGCCGACCTGGCCCGGCTCCCGGCCGGGCTCGGGACGTACACCGCGGTCCGCCTCGGGAAGGGGGTCGGGCGGGTGGTCCGCGACCTGAGCCAGGAGTTGGTGACGACGGACGACGACGCCCGCGGGGCGGAGCTGATCGAGGGGCACCTGAAGGACGTGGAGGCGGCCGGGCCGGGGGCCGAGTTCGCGGCCGCCCTGCCGCCGGACGCGGCCCTGACGGTGACCGCGTACAAGGACGCGGACAAGGCGGCCAAGGCGCTGGCGAAGGCGTTCAAGGCGGTGGCCGCCGGCGGGCGGGTCGGCGGGGCGGTCCTCAAGGCCGCCCCGCGGGTCGGGGACGAGGCCGAGAAGTACAAGGGGTTCACCTTCGCGTCGGTCAACCTGACCTACGACTTCGACGCGACCGTGGCCGGCCTGCCGGAGGAGGCCCGCGGCCCGACCCTGGAGATCCTGAAGCGGACGACCGCCGAGAAGTCGGCCCAGTGGATCGGGTCGGACGGGAAGGTGGTCGTCCGGGTGACGGCGAAGGACTGGGCGGCGGCCGCCCGGCTGCTCGACCAGTACCTGGACGAGAAGGCCGGGGTCGGCTCGGCGGCCGGGTTCCGGGCGGTCCGGTCGCAGCTCCCGGCGGAGGCGAACGTGCTGCTGGTAGCGGAGGTCGGGTCGGCCCTGACCGGGATGGCCGCCCAGCTGAAGACGGTGGCCGGGATGATCCCCGGGTTCCCCGAGATCCGGGCCCCGAAGAAGCCGGCCGGCGGGGTCCCGACGTACGCCGGGGCGGCGCTGACCCTGAAGGGCGAGACGGCCACCCTGGCCGCGTACGTCCCGGCCCCGGCCCTGGCCACCGGGTACCGGGTGATCGAGTCGCTGTTCAAGAAGGTCGAGTGATGTTCCTCGTCCGAGCCGGACGCGTGAGCGACGGAAGACCAAGGCCCGTCGCTCACGCGTCCGGCTCGGACCGCTGTATGCAACCCCTACCCTTCCCGGAGAGTCCGCCGATGTTCGCCCGCCTCGTGCCCGCCGCCGTCGTCGCCGCCGGCCTGGTCGCCCTCCCCGGGTGCGCGTCCAAGCTGAACGTGAGCAAGTCCTACGACATGGACGCCGGGGAGGCGAAGAGCGTCGACCTGGACCCGCAGAAGAACCCGCAGAAGCTGACCGTCGAGTTCACCTCGACGGACGCGGACGTGACGGTGCTGGTGTTCAAGGAGGCGGACGCGAAGACGGCGGACGACCTGATCACCGCCGACTCGAAGAAGGCGCTCGGGCAGGCGAAGGGGAAGACCGGGACGGTCACCGCCGACCTGCCGGCGAACACCGCGGCCCGGGTGGTCGTCCGGGACGCGCAGAAGAAGACCAAGGTCGACCTGAAGGTCTCGAACAAGTAGCCGCCCCGGGCCCCCGGCCGCGCATGATCGTGACCATCGACGGCCCGGCCGCGTCCGGGAAGGGGACGGTGGCCCGGGCCCTCGCGGCCCGGCTCGGGTTCGCTTACCTGGACACCGGGGCGATGTACCGGGCGGTCGCCCTGGCCGCCCTGCGGCGCGGGGCGGCGTGCGACGACGGCCCGGCGGTCGAGGCCGTCCTGCCGGACGTGCACGTCGAGATGCCGCCGGACCGGGTGCTGCTGAACGGTGAGGACGTGACCGAGGCGGTGCGGGCGCCGGCGGTGTCGCGGGGGGCGAGCCAGGTGGCGGCCGTCCCGGCGGTGCGGGCGTTCCTGGTCCCGCAGCAGCGGCGGATCGGGCTGGAGCGGGACACGGTGAGCGAGGGCCGGGACCAGGGGACGGTGGTGTTCCCGGACGCCCCGGTGAAGTTCTTCGTCACCGCCGACGTGCGGGTCCGGGCCGAGCGGCGGTGCCAGGAGCTGCGGGCCCGCGGGGTGGACACGACCCCCGAGCGGGAGCTCGCCGAGTTGGTCGAGCGCGACCGGCGGGACAGCGGGCGGGCCGACGGCCCGCTCCGCCGGCCGCCCGACGCGGTCGTGGTCGACACCTCCGGCCGGACCGCCGGGGAGGTGGTCGACGAGCTGGAGGCGGTGGTCCGCGGCCTGGTCGGGCGGTGACCGCGGCCCCGGTGACCGGCCCCGTTTAGCCGCGACCCGGGACGACCCGCCGATGGACGACCGCCCGGGCCTCGTCGCCCGCCTGTGGTACGACGCCGCCTACTGGACGATGTGGACGTTCTTCACCCTCGGGTTCAGCTACCGCGGGACCGGCCGGGGGAACGTCCCGAAGCGCGGCCCGGTGCTGATCGCGGCGAACCACCAGTCGATGTTCGACCCGATGCTGGTCGGCCTGTCGCTCCCCCGGTACCCGACGTTCCTCGCCCGGGACAACCTGTTCCGCATCCCGGTCATCGGCCCGGCGATCAAGAGCCTCGGGTCGGTGCCGATCGACCGCGGGATGGGGAAGGACGGCATCCGGCTGGTGCTGGACGCCCTGGGCCGCGGGCGGGCGG
This sequence comes from Isosphaera sp., assembly GCA_013822345.1. Taxonomy (GTDB): domain Bacteria; phylum Planctomycetota; class Planctomycetia; order Gemmatales; family Gemmataceae; genus Gemmata. The sequence goes on along the minus strand of PNKH01000063.1, from coordinate 10,808 downwards.
TGATCATGTTCCCGGAGGGCGAGCGGACCCACACCGGCGAGGTCCAGCCGCTGAAGGCCGGGGTGTCGCTCCTGTTCCAGCGGGTCCGGTGCCCGATCGTCCCGGTCGGGATCGCCGGGGCGTACGCGGCGTGGAACCGGTTCATGAAGTGGCCGCGGTTTTCGCCGCCGTTCCTGCCGCCAGTGGACAGCACGATCGGGGTGTCGATGGGCGAGCCGATCGACCCGGCCCGGTACCAGGGGATGGGCCGGGAGGCGCTGCTGGCGGACCTGCGGGCGGAGATTGTCCGCCAGGTGACGGCGGCGGAGAAGGTGCGGCGGAAGTGACGGGCGGACCGGGCCGTCCTCCGGGGCCGTGACACGAATGTTACCCCCGCCGCGACCCCGCCCGGGTATGCTGACGGCATCACGGGGCGATCCGACCTGCCGGGGTGACGCGATGTACTCCACCCGATCCGGACTGCTGGCCGCCGCGGCGTGCTGCGGCCTTGCGGCGACCGGGGCCCCCGCGGGCGACGACAAGCCGCCCGGGGGCGACGACGCCGCGATCAAGGCCTTCGTCGACCACCTCGGGAAGAACGGCGTCGGGCTCAAGGCCGACGGGCGGAACTGGTGGGTGGTCACCGACCCGAAGGGGGACGGGTACGAGGTCATCGTCTCCCTGCGGGCGTTCCCGGCGGGCGCGACCGAGAAGGAGATGGAGGACACCCTCCGGACGATCAACCTCGCGTACACGCTGAACGTCCCGTCCCGGCTGGCGATGTCCCACCCGGGCCTGCGAGTCTCCGACCCGTCGAAGCCGGTGCCCAAGCTGGACAAGATTCCGGTCGCCGCGAAGTTAGAGAAGCTGTTCAAGGACTACCGGCCGGCGGAGCCGAAGAAGTAGACCCGGCGCCCGGCTCGCGACCGCCGCCCGCCACCGGACTCCGGCGGGTTTGCTCCGTTCACTTCCGTACCATTCATCTCCCGATTTTTTTGCTTGTTCGGGGCTTCCCGAACGAGTAGGTTCCACCCGCATCGATTGGGTTCGGCCGATCTGACGACCGGTCCGGCGATCCGAACCGTCGGCCGAACCGCGATGCTGTTTCCCCCACCGGTCCGTCAACAGGAGGAGCCCATGCAGAGCCAACTCCGGTGCCGCCCGCGGCTCGAGGCGATCGAGGACCGGCTGACGCCCTCGGCCGTGCTGCCCCCGCAGTCGAGCGCGTTCGGCACGACGATCCAGGAGCTTGGGCCGGTCTACACCCAGCGGGCGATCGAGGACGAGCTGGGCGGGGGGACCGACCTGCCCGACAAGCTGAGGCGCGTGCAGTTCCTGCCGGCCAACTTCGGGACGACGGTCGAGTTCGACATCACGCTCCGCCCGGGGACGCCCTTCTTCTTCACGCCGTTCTTCGTCTTCGGCGAGCGGTACGACAGCGGGCCCGACGACAGGGTCCAGGACATCGTCGACTTCGGGCTGTTCGAGACCGCCCAGATCCGGACCGTTCTGGACGGCCGGGTGGTGCTGGAGGGGAGCGGCACCGACCTCGCCGCGTTCGGGTTCGGCCCGACGTTCTTCTCCGAGCCGATCGTCTACACCGACCCGCAGCCGCGCGGGGACCGGAACGCCGTCGCGGCCCTGTTCGTCCAGGGGATCGGGGCGGTGTTCCACCCGCTCTCGGTGGGCCAGCACACCCTGGTGAACACCGTCCAGTCGGAGTTCTTCGGCGACTTCACTACCACGTACCACATCACGGTGACGCCGCCGGGCCGCAGGTGAGCGAGACGGCGGTGGCCGGGCCGTCGTGGCGGCCCGGCCGCGTCACTTCTTCTTCGGCTCGCGGACCGGGAACTCCTTCGAGTCGGTCCGGGCGGTCTTCAGGTACGCCTCGACCTTCGCCACCACCGCCGGGTGGTCCTTCGCCACGTCCGCCTTCTCGCCCGGGTCCTTCACCACGTCGTACAGCTCCAGTGGCCGGCCCGGGGCCTGGCGGATCGCCTTCCAGTCCCGGTGCCGCACCGCCTGCTTCGTCCCGCCCTCGTGGAACTCCCAGTACAGGAACTCGTGCCGCTTCTGGTCGCCCTTGCCGGTGAGCGTCGGCACGACCGAGATGCCGTCGAGGCCCTTCGGGGCCTCCACCCCGGCCAGGTCGCAGGCGGTCGGGAGGAAGTCCCAGAACGCCCAGACGTGGTCCGACATCGTGCCGGGCTTCACCACCCCCGGCCAGCGGACGACCATCGGGACGCGGATGCCGCCGTCCGTCATGCTCCGCTTGAACCCGCGGTGCGGTCCGGAACTGTTGAAGAACTCGACCTTGTTCCCGCCCTCCTGGTGCGGCCCGTTGTCGCTGCTGAAGACGACCATCGTGTCCTTCTCCAGCCCCAGCTCCTTCAGCTTCGCCAGCAGCTTGCCGACGTCCGAGTCGAGCCGGGTGATGCTGGCCGCCTTGTTCTTCTCGGCCTGCGGCCACGCTTCCTTCGAGTACGGCTCGTCGGACGGCACCTCGTTCCCCTCGCCGGTGGCCCGCGTCTTCTCGTTGTTCGCGTGCGGGGCGGTGGCTGCGAAGTACAGGAAGAACGGCTTCGCCTTGTTCGCCTCGACGAATCGGAGGGCGTCGGCGAGGAACAGGTCCGGGGCGTAGACGGCCGGCGTCGCGGCGACGTTCTCGACCTTCGACTGCGGGTTGGCGACCGGCTCCTTCTTCTCCCCGCGCCACAGGAAGTCGGGGTAGTAGTTGTGGGCGTGGTGCTGGTTCAGGTAGCCGAAGAAGTGGTCGAAGCCTTTCTTCGTCGGGACGCCGGTGCTCCCGTCCTCGCCGAGGCCCCACTTCCCGACCAGGCCGGTGGCGTACCCGGCCTTCTTGAACAGCTCCGCGACGCACACGTCGTCCGGGGCGAGTGGGACGTTGCTCCGCGGCCCGCCCCCGCCGCCGTTGCCGCGGGTCCGGCAGTGGCCGGTGTGCAGCCCGGTCATCAGGGCGCACCGGCTCGGGGCGCACACGGTGCTGCCGGCGTACGCCTGGGTGAACCGCACCCCGTCCTTCGCGAGCTGGTCGAGGTGGGGCGTCTGGATCTTCTTCTGGCCGTAGCACCCGAGGTCGCCGTACCCGAGGTCGTCGGCCAGGATGAGCACGACGTTCGGCGGACCCGAGCGGGGGGCGTCAGCCCCCTGAGCCGTGGCCGAGAGGACGGCTACGGCGAGGACGAGGCAGAATCGCACGGTCGTCGCTCCTGTGGCTTTCCGGGGTGGGGCGGGCATTCCTGCCTGCCCGGCCAACAGGGGCAGGCAGGAATGCCCGCCCCACCGTTCACTTCTTCTTCCCGCCGCCCCACAGCGGCGCGGCCAGTTCCGCGTCCCACTTCTTCCACACCGCCTCCAGCTCCTTCACCTTCTCCGGCATCTTCGCCGCGAGGTCGGTCTTCTCCCCGATGTCGTCGGCCAGGTTGTACAGCTTCTGCGGGCTGGTCCCGGGGTTCCCGCCGTCGGCCGCGGTGTCGTACCGGACCAGCTTCCAGTCCCCGTGCCGGACCGCCATCTGCTGCCCGAACCGCCAGTACAGCGTCTCGTGCGGCCGGCCGGCCTCCTTCCCCGTGAGGTACGGCACGAGGTTCACCCCGTCGAGCTTCCACTCGGGCTTGGCGGCGACGCCGGCGGCGGCCAGCGCGGTCGCGTTCAGGTCGAGCTGGATGACCGGGTGGTCGTACACCTTCCCGGCCGGGAGCGTCCCCGGCCACGACAGGAGGAACGGCACCCGGACGCCGCCCTCCAGCGTCGTCCGCTTCGACCCGCGGAGCGGGGCGTTCACCGACCCGTTCGTCGTCGTCCCCTTCATCGTCGGGCCGCCGTTGTCGCTGACGAAGGTGACCAGCGTGTTCCCGTCCAGCTTCTCGGCCCGGAGCTTGTCGAGTACCTTCCCGATATTCTCGTCCATCGCCGCCATCATCGCCGCGTAGGTCCGCCGCTGCTCGTCCTTGATCCCCTCGAACTTCTTCAGCCGGGCGTCGGTCGCGTGCATCGGGGTGTGGACCGCGTTGAACGCCAGGTACAGGAAGAACGGCTTCGCCTTGTGCCGGTCGACGAACGCCACCGCCTCTCGGCCGAACGCGTCGGTCAGGTACTCGGTCTCGCCGGCCGGCTTCGTCCCGCGGAGGATCGTGTCGGCCTGCTTCTTCTCGGGGAAGTAGGAGTGGGCGCCGCCGAGGAATCCGAAGAACTCGTCGAACCCGCGCTTCTGGGGTTGGAACTTGTCCGCCCCGCCGAGGTGCCACTTGCCGACGAGGCCGGTGGCGTACCCGGCGGCCTTGAGCCGGTCGGCGAGGGTGGCCTCGGTGAGCGGGAGGCCGAGTTCCGGCCCGCCGCCGGGGTTGAACTCGTGGCCGAACCGCTGCTGGTATCGGCCGGTCATCAGCCCGGCGCGGGTCGGGGAGCAGTACGGCCCGGACACGTACCCGTTGGTGCAGCGGACGCCGGACCTGGCGAGGGCGTCGAGGTTCGGGGTGGGGATATCCTTGCACCCGTGGAACCCGACGTCCGCGTACCCCATGTCGTCGCCGACGATCACGACGACGTTCGGCGGGGCGGCGCGGGCGACCGGGGCGAGGGCGAGAGCGAGTGGCAGCGCGACGAGAAGGGGGCGCATGGCGGCCTCCGGGGTGGGGAGGCTGCCAGGATACCGCGCCGCGGGTCGCCGGGCGAGCGTCGGGGCGGCCGACCTCCGTGGGTCGGCCGCCCCGACGGGCGGGGTGACTGCCGGAGCGAACTCAGGCGGCCTTGCGGCGGAGCCGCCGGTACCCGGCCAGCCCGAGCCCGCCGGCCGCCAGCAGGGCCATGCTCGCCGGCTCCGGGACGGCGGGGACGGCGAAGTTCGCGGAGAAGTCGGCCCCGGTGATGTTGATCTGGTACGTCCCGGTGCCGCCCACGCTATTGAACCCGGCCAACGGCCCGACCCCGGTCGGGAGCGCCAGCCCGCCGAAGTTGTCCGTGAACAGCTCCATCCCACCCGCGTTCACCGGATCCCGGTCGAACCCGCTGATCCCGATGATGTACAACCCCGGCGTGAGCGCCAGCACCTGCGCGGTGCCCACCGGGATCGTCGACCGGACGCTGCCTTCGTCGTCGTTGCCGACGATCGCGAGGCCGGTCGTGGTGAACAGGAACAGCTGGGTGTCGCCCAAGGTGCCGGGGGTGCCGGCGGTGGTGGCCGAGAACGCGGCCGGGTTGGTGATGAAGATCAGGAACAGGTCGGCGTCGGTGCCGTTGCCGACCGTCCCCATGATGCCCTGGAACGGGGCGGCGCCCGTCGTCCCCTGGACGCCGCCGAGCACCTCGCCGGCGTCGCCGATCTCGTTGTGGAACGCCGCGCTGGCCGGGGTGGCGAACGCGGCGAGGGCCGCGACCGCCACGGACTTGCTGAACCGGGTCATGTCAGACTCCTCGGTGTGGATCGGAGAGGACAGAAAACGGATTCCGCGTCCTCGACCTGGTCCCACGGGGCGATCGAGAAGCGTGGCGCCGGAACGTCCGGGCCGTACCTGGGCCGCACGGACCGAAGGTTGTTACAGGGCGTGTCGCGGCTTCGGCACGGGGTTAAGATTACAACCCCGGGATGACGTGACGCAATCGATTCTTGGACTTTCGACGATTAATCCGGTCTTATCGGGTGACAGAAGTCGGCTGTGGTAAGGATTTTTGGATTAGTTCGTCTCCGGTATGACGGATTTTCCCGTTTGGCACGAACGAGATGACTTCGAGCACGGTACGATCCGGTTCGGGCTGGTGGCACAGGTCAGGAAACCTGTGCCACCAGCCCGAACCCTTCTCATCGGGCCACTCGAGAGGGTGATCGAGTGGTGTCGCCGGGCCGCCTTCCGTGGCGGCCCCGACCAACCCGCTGGTAGGGGTCGTCTTTCGTGGCGGTCCGGCGGCCGCGCGCAGGCTGCCTTCGGGAACCCGAACCCGCACTCAACAGGTGTCCGGAACCTCGGGCTCGGGGCTTCCACCACTCCCCGTTGGGGAGTGGTGGAAGCCCCGAGCCCGCCCCGGATCCGAACACCCTCTCACGTCACTCCCGGCCCATCCGCCGCAGGGCGGCGGTCGCGGCGTCGGCCGGCGGGCCGCCGAACTTCACGATCCGGGCCAGCACCGCCTTCGCCTCCGCCCCGCCGACCGACTCCAACACCCCGACCGCCCGGACCAGTTGCAGGGCGTCCCCGGCCAGGCCGTGATCCGGCACCCTCACCCCCTTCGCGGCGAACCCGTTCAGGATTCCCGTCGCCCGCCGCCGGGCCTCCGGCGAGTCGGCGTTGGCCGCCACGTCCTGCAGGGCCGCCAGCGCCCGCACCCCCAGCCCCCGCAGCGCCGTCGTCGCCACCTCCCGGTCGGCGAAGTCGTCGGCCGACAGGTCCTTCACCCACCTCGCCAGCTTCGCCGCGTTGGCCCCGAGGGCGTCGACCCCGAGCCCGATCGTCTGCACCCCCCGCGCCCCGCCGGCGGCCAGCACCCGCCCCGCCGGATACCCGACCGCCCCGTCGAGGGAGTCGAGGGCCGACCACGCGACGAGCAACTCCCCAGCCGTCGGCTCCGCCTTCCCGTGCCGGCCGGCCAGGTCCCACACCGACACCGCCTCGTCCGCCCCGGTCGACGCCACCTTCGAACCGTCCGCGAACACGGCCAGCCGGGTCGCCGTCCCGGACCCGACCCCGAACCGGCGGACGACCGTCCGGGTCGTCACCTCCCACGCCGTCACCCCGCCGGTCTCCCCCTCCGACGCGGCCAGCACGAGCCGCCCGTCCGGGCTGAACGCGAGCCGCTCGAACAGCCCGTTCTCGAACAGCCCGCCGGCCGAGAACACCTCCTCGCCGTCGGCCGACCGCACCACCTTGAACGTCCCGGACGACGCGGCGGCGATCAGGGTGCCGTCCGGGCTGAACGCCACCGCCCCGCGCGGCCCGCGCTGCAGCCGGACCTTCCACCGCTCCTCCCCGTCGGCGGCCGGGGCCAGCCGCAGCCACCCGTCCCGGCCGACGACCGCCACCGTCTTCCCGTCCGGGGCGAACGCCAGGGCCATCCCGGCCGTGTCGGCCGGCACGACGCGGAGGGTCTTCCCGGTGGCCGCGTCGGCGACCACCGTCCGCCGGGCGTCGCCGGAGTACGCGACCGCCTTGCCGTCCGCGGAGACGGCGACCGACCGGCAGCCGGCGGCGTGCTCGGTGAGGGTGCGGGCCGGCTTCGCCGGAAGCGGCTTCGCCGGGTCGAAGTCGTCGTACACGAGGACCGCGTCGGCGGTGGCGACGGCCAGCCGCCCGCCGCCGGCGGCGGCGTGGACGGCCCGCGCCGGAAGGGTCCCGGCCGGGGCCGCGGTCGCCTGGTCGATCGGCCACAGGAACGCGGCGTCGGCGGCCAGGACGAACAGGCCCTTGCCGTCGGCGGTGGGGTGGAGGAGGGCGGCGTCCGGGAAGGTGTCGTTCTCGGCGTGGAGCTGCTTGCCGGTGGCGAGGTCGAACACCCGGACCCGGAGCCCGCCGCTGCCGGCGGCCGCGACCGTCTTCCCGTCCGGGGAGACCGCCCACTCCCCGGCCAGCCCGGTCACCCGCCCGACCCACTTCTTCGCGGCCAGGTCGTACACCCCGGCGGAGGTCTTGTCCCCGGCGGCGAGGCGGTCGCCCCCGACCCACGCCGCGGGGAGGGAGGCGCCGGGGATCTCGGCGACCAGCTTCGGGGCGGCGGCGGTCACGTCCCACACCCGCACCGCCGGGGCGTCCTTGCTCGCCGACCCGGTCGCCAGGTGCTTCCCGTCCGGGCGGAACACCAGACCGGTGACCGACCCGCCGGCGTCGAACGCGGCGACCGGCTTGCCGCCGGCGAGCTGGTACAGGGTCACCTTGCCGCGGGCGTCGGCGACGGCGAGCCGCTTCCCGTCCGGGTGGAAGGCGCACGGGTGGAAGGCCGGGGCGAGGCCGATCGGGATCTCGAGCTTCGGCAGCCCGGAGGCGAGTTCGGAGACGGCCAGGATGTCGAGCCGGGCTTCCGACCCGGGGTGGGCGATGAGCCGCCCGTCGGCGGAGGTGGCGAAGTCGTCGACCACCTGGGCGGAGAAGTCGTCGGCCTCGCGCAGGGTGTCGGGGTCGAGGAACCGGACCCGGCCGGCGACCTGGACGGCGAGCCGGGTCCCGCCGTGGGTGACCCGGACCCGGCGGACGCCGTCCTCCGGGAACCGGACGGCGCGGACGGCGGCCCCGGTGGCCGCGTCCCACACCCGCAGGGTGTTGTCGTCGCCGCCGCTGAACAGGAGCTTGCCGTCGGCCGAGAAGGCGACGCACCGGGGCGGGGCGGCGTGCCGCAGGCGGGTGTCGCCGAGCCGGGCGACGGCCCCGTCCGGGAGGCCGGGGACCGGGACCGGCCGCGGCTTCGCCGGCGGCTGCGTCTTCGCCTGGGCGGCGAGCCTGGCCCGCTCCATCTGCAGCCGGAGGCGGAGTTCGGCCTCGACCTCGGCGGTCTGGGCGGCGGCCGGGGCGGCGGCGAGGGCCAGCGCGAGCAGGGCGGCGGGACGGGTCATCGGTGAACCCCTCGGGGCGGCGCGTCCGGAGAGTAGACGCCGACCGGGGGCGGGACTCACCGCATTTCCTGGACCGCGGCCGTCCCGGCCGCGGTCCAGGAAATGCCGGCCGCGGGTCACGCCCCGGCGGCGGTGACCGCCCGGCTCAGCTCGGACCGGCGGTACGGCTTGCGGAGGAAGGCGGTGGCCGGGGCGTCGACCGGCCCGTCCGGGAGCGCCCCCTCGACGTACCCGCTGCACAGCACCACCGGCACGGTCGGGTGGGTGCGGCGGATCCGGGCCAGCGCCTCCGGGCCGTCCATCACCGGCATGGTCAGGTCGAGCAGCACCAGCCGGACCGCCCCCGCGTGGGCGGCGAACACCTCCACCGCCTCCCGCCCGTCCCCGGCCTCGACCACCCGGAACCCGAGCTGCTCGAGCATCGCCGCCCCGACCGCCCGGACCGCCGGCTCGTCGTCCGCCACCACGGCCAGGCCGCGGCTCCCGGGCGCCGGCGGGCGGGCGGGTCCGGGGAGCGGGGTGGCCGCCGGGGCCCCGGCCGGGGTGCCGGCCGGGGCCGCCGGGAGCAGCACGGTGAACCGGGTCCCGACCAGCGGCCGGGTGTCCACCCGGATCGCCCCGCCGTGCCCGCGGACGATCCCGAGGACCGCCGACAGCCCGAGCCCGCGGCCGGCGAACTTGGTGGTGTAGAACGGGTCGAACAGCCGGGCCCTCACCTCCGGGGTCATCCCGCACCCGGTGTCGGTGACGGTCAGGACGACGTGCCGGCCGGGGCCGGCCGGGCTCCCGGGCGGGGTGGAGTGGAGCTCGTCGGCGGTCACCTCCCGGGCCCCGGTGGCGACGGTGACCGTCCCCGGGGCGTCCCCGATCGCCTCCCCGGCGTTGATCACGAGGTTCATCACCACCTGGTGGAGCTGGGACTCGTCGGCGGTGACCGGGGGGAGTTCCGGGGCGAGGTCGAGCCGCACGTCCACCTTCCGCGGGACGGTCACCCGGATCAGGTCGGCCGTCTGCCGGACCAAGTCGTTGACCGACACCGGGCGCGGGGCGGCGTGGTCCTTCCCGGCGTAGGCGAGGAGCTGGCGGGTGAGCCCGGCGGCCCGGGCGGTGCCGGCGGCCACGGTCGCCAGGTGGGGGCGGGCCGGGTGGTCCGGGGGGAGCGGCCCGGCGGCCAGCTCGGCGTGCCCCTGGATCCCGGCCAGGATGTTGTTGAAGTCGTGGGCCACGCCCCCGGCCAGCACCCCGAGGGCCTCCAGCCGCTGCCCCTCGACCAGCTTCCGCTCCATCGCCCGCCGCTCCTCCTCCGCCCGCCGCTCGGCCGTCACGTCCAGCCCGACCGCGTGGAACTCGGCCTCCCCCCCGCCGGCCCGGACCGCCCGCACCGCCCACCGGACCAGCCGCTCCCCGCCGGGGGCGGCGAGCGGGTACTCGACCGGGGGCGGTTCGGGGCCCCCGGGCGGGGCGGCGGCCGGGCGGAGGAAGGCGAACCGCCTCTGCCCGACCAGCCCGCCGGGGCCGGCCCCGAGGAACCGCTCCAGGGTGTCGTTCGCGTACCGGACCGTCCCGTCGGCGGCGAACCGGCAGATCAGGGCCGGGTTCCCGTCCACCAGCGCCCGGTAGTCGTCGGCCGCCCGCCGCCGCTGTCCGGTCAGGGTGACCAGCAGCAGGGTGGTGAGGGCCGCGGTGGTCAGCGCCGCCCACACCGCCAGCAGCCGGGTGGTCGGGTCGAACGGGGCGAACCCGCCGACCCCGTCGGCCGTCCCCCAGACCGCGAACCCGGCGAACAGGAGGACGTGGGCCGACGCCGCCCCGACCCGGAACGTCAGCCCGACCCACACCAGCATCAGCAGCGGGAGGTACGCCAGCGCCCCGCGGAGCTGGCCGATCGCCCCGACCGGGGTGAACGCCGCGGCGCACACCGCCGACAGGGCGAGCAGGCTGAACACCACCGGCCGGAGCGGGCGGGGCGGGGCGTCCCGGAGCGGGAGCCGGACGGCCAACAGCCCCGGGCCGGCCAGGAACACCCCGGCCGCGTCCCCGAGCCACCACACCAGGGCGGTGTCCGGCACCGCCCCGGCCGGGACCGTCCCGTCCGCCCACAGCCACAGCGCCCCGTTGGCCGCGCTGACCGTCATCGCCAGCAGCCCGCCCAGCCCGATGAACCCGAACAGGTCCCGCTGGGTGGGGAAGGACGGGTCGAACCCGAACCGCCGGAGCAGGACGACGGCGGCGACCGGGGCCAGGGCGTTCCCGGCCGCGATCCCGGCCGCCG
>PNKH01000062.1 GCA_013822345.1 Isosphaera sp. | reverse complement strand
AGACCTGGACGGGGGAGAGCGGGGCGCCGTCAGACGCCGACAGGACCGCAAGGATGTGTTCGGTGCGGGTCACCGGAAACCTCTCGCCGGGAGGGGTCCGCCCAAAATGCCAGGCATGTTATCATCCTCATCTTACGTCGTTAAGCCCGGTCGGATTGCTTTCCCCTGCACCTTCGGCCCCCCCACCTCGGCCCTCGTCCCGCCGCCCCCGCAAGGCCCACGGCACGGCCCCTCCTCGGAACTGGGGGCGTCAGGCGGGGCGAGGGCGGCGAGCAGCACCTGCAGCGCCCGCCGCACCGCCGGGCGGCCCTCGTCCTCCAGCCGGTCCCGGAGGAGCGCGGCGGCCCGCCCCCGGCTCACGGGCCGGCGGACCAAACCGAGCGCGACCAGCTTCTCGCGGATCGCCGGGATGTCGGCCGGTCGGTAGGCGTAGACCCGGCCGACCTTCCCGGCGAACACCACCCCGGCCTCGTGCAGCCGGCGGAGCAGGGCCGAGGTAACGCCGAGGGAGGCGGCCGCCTGCTCCCGGGTGAGGGTGCCGCCCGGCCCGCGGGGCTGCCGCCGGTCGCCCATCAGGAACTTCATCGCGGCCCTCACACCAGGAACGGGGACCCGTCCTCCCGGTCCGGCCCGGAGTAGGCGTGGTAGCTCGTCTTCCACCCGCACGCCGGGCAGTCCGGGAAGACCTTCAACTCGGCCGGCGGGTTCGGGTCGAGCGAGGACCGCCACAACAGCGGCACCTTCAGGCCGCAGCGGCCGCAGGTGTGGCCGACCCACCACTCCCTGTCATCATGAAGCATGAATTCGATCAACGCCCGCGGGAGGAGGTAGCCGGCGGGGCGGGACGGAGCCCAGGGGGCGAAGGCGCCGCCGGTGCCGACGGCGAAGAACTCTCGAAACGGGCCGTGTACGTCGCGGTCGTGCGCCGCGGCCACGGCGCCCCTCAAGTCTTCGGGGGTGATCGCGAGGATCTCCGCCCGCCGCCGCCGCACCTCGGCGGCCAGTTTCTCCCAGAACTCGTGCACGCGCCACGACCCGCCCGCCTTCTTCTCCAACGCCTTGATCCGCCGCCTCGTGCTCACCCGGTACCCCCCGCCGCTTGGCGTTCGAGTTCCTCCACCCGCCGCTGCAGTTCGGTCAGTTCCACCACCTTCAGACCCAACTCGATCATCCGCTCCGCCGCCCGCAGGCGGACCTTCTCGTCCGCACTCCCCAGAAGGTCGCGGAGGACATTTGCCGCGCGCCCCATCGACTCGGCCAGCCGCCCGCTGGCCTCGGCCACCATCCCCACACGCAACTCCGCAACGCGGGCCTTGAACGCCGGGTCGCCGTTCCGCCGGTGGGCGGTGTGCTCACTCACGCCGGCGGTCCGCGCCGCGTCACGGACGGTCTGGCCGGCCGCCAACTCGGCGGCCAGGAGGTCGTCGGCCGAATGTCTGCCACCGCGTGCCACCGTCGTCCACCTCCTTACCCGCCCGCCCGACCAACCTCCGCCGGATACTCCGGGCGGACACGCCTCGCGGCGCTGGTTTTTGCCGGCCGGCAGCCGGTGGACGCCCCCAAGGCGTCCGCCGGCGTAGCCGGCCGGCTTGTGAACCACACGTTGTGTGGTTCTTGGTGAACCACACAACGTGTGGTTCACTTCTGTATTGGGTTCAACGGTTGAAGCCCTACCCTTCAACGGTTGAAGGGCTGCCCGCCCCGCCCCGGCGGACGTGGGCTAGTTCGTACACGGGCACCAGACCCGGCTTGTGGACCCGGAGAAGGCCGGCCCCGAGTAGGGCCTTCACCGCCGACCGGACGGTGTTCTCCGCCAGCCCGGTCCGGTCCGCCAACTCCACCACCGTGACCCGCCGGACCAGCCCGGTCCGCCCGTCCGCGTTCCGGAACAGCACCAGCCAGACGACGGCCGCGTTCCCCGACCCGGTTTTCCGGGTCAGGGCCTTGAGCTGCTCGTCCGCGAACACGTTCAGCGTGGCCCACCGGTCGGGGCCGCCGGCCCGGGGCCTCCGCTTCCGGGCGGGCATCTCACCCCCCCCTGGCGGCGAACGTGAGGCCGGCCGCCCCGCCCTTCGCCCCGCCCTTCGCCCCGCCCACCTTCCCCGCCGCCCCGGCCGGCGGGTGGCCGGGGAGCAGCAGGCCGGACGGGGTGCGGTGGTACTCGAGCCGGCAGTTCGGCTGCACCCGGCCCCGGTGGCCCAGCGTCCGCCGGGTGTCGGCCGGGTCGTCCGTCACCAAGTCGATGGTGATCGCCTCGTCCGCGGCGCCTTCGAGCGCGGTGCTCCCCCTGACCGAACCGGACCTGCCGGTGTGGTGGATAAGTAGCACCGTCAGGTCACGCAGCACCAGGTCCCGGAGCGGGGCGATCGCCCGGGTGACCGCCTTTGCGTTGTTCTCGTCCAGCCCGCGGACCCGGGTGAACGTGTCGAGGACGATCACGTCACACCGGTGGGCGTCGGCCAGGGCCGCGATTTGCCGGACGTACTCGGCCCACTCCTGGTGGGTGCCGACCGGGTCGCCGCGGCGGAACCGGACGCGCACATTCGCCGCGTCGAACCCCGCCCACGCCGCCGGAGGCTCCTCGGTTTCGACCAGGAACCGGGCCCGCAGGACCGGGCGCCCCAGGTACTCGCCGCTCTCCTCGCCCGCCGCCGCCCGGTACAGGCCGCGAAGGACCGAAGACTTCCCGGCCTTCGGCGGCCCGGCCAGGAGCGTCACGGCCCCGAACGGGATCAGACCCGCCCACAGATCCGCCGACTCGCACAACCCGCTCTTCGCGAGGGCGTCGCCCTCCCACGTGTCGTCGGCCACCCCGTCCAACGCCAACTCCAACGACTCCCACTGGCGGGCGGACAGCAGGGCGGGGGCCCGCCGCCGCAGCCCGGCCCACTCCGCGGGGTCGGCCCGGTCCACCACGGCATACTTGTAATCGCCGCAGTGACCCGACCCGTCCGGCAACCGGACGAACCAGGTGGTGCCGTCCGGCCCGCGCACGTCCGCGAACTGGTCGTTCCGGATGCCGGGGGCGTGGGACCGCCGGTAGGCGGCCCAGACCTTGTCCTGCGGACGGCCGTCCCCGAAGAAGTCGATCCGGTAAACCGGCGGGTCCGGTGGGTTGGCCGCCGGGGGACGGTCTGCAACGGGAACGGCGGGGCCGTGGACGGGACTTGACAGATGGGTTACGATGTGAGCACCTCTGGTCAGGGGGGTGGGTCGCGCTCTCTCACGCGGCCGTTAGGGTCAGGTCCGCCAGCAAAACCGAACGCGGACGACGCCCGGCCTGCCAGCCGGGCGTCGTCGTTTCTTAGGCGGCGGCCGGAGCCCGCCGGCGGGCCGCCCGGTACTCCTCGACGATCCGATCCGCGGCCGCGGGATCGAACCCCCGCGCGCCGCCGACCCGGACGGCCAGCGCCGCGAGGTCGGGGCGGCGGCGGAGGAACTCACGAACCATGTCCAGGCTCAGCCCCTGCCGGCGGGCCAGGTCGGGTAGCGTTTCGATCGCCACGGTTCACCTCGTGTCGGGGAGGGCGCCCGGCCTCACGGCCGCGGCCCCGCGGTGGTACGGGGCCGCGGGGGAACCTGCGTCCCGCCAGGGGTAGTGACAACCGGTTGTCACTACCCAAGCAGCGCGTCGAGTTCACGTCCGGCCTCCGCCGCCGCCCGCTTCCGCTCGGCAGGCGACCGCGGGGCCGGGGCGTCGGCCGGGGCCGCGGTCTGCGCCGCGAGGAACCGCGTCAGCGCCGGGCGGGTCGTCTGGATCTTCCCGCCGCACCGCAGGTGCTCAAGATTCAGCCGACGACCGTCCGGCAGGATGACACTGGGGGTGCACCAACGAACCACCGTGCTGTTGTGCGTCCCGCCGACCAGCCTTGCGGCCTCCGCGACGGTCAACTTCTCCTCCAGTAGCAGCTGCTCGATCGCTTCCTCGGTCACGGCGCCACCCTCGCCGCCGGTCCGCACGGGCGGTATGCCCTTGCCAACCGGCATGACCCCATTAAGGCGCAGATGCCGCGCGGCCGGCGGCGGGCGGCGCCCTTCCGCTTCGCCCTGTTGCGGGCCATGTGGGACTGGTACCGCGGCGTCACCCGCGCCTCGGACCGGGCCGCGTTTCGGTCCGCCTCGCCCCGGTCCGGGCTGAACAGGTAGGCGTCGGCCGACGGCGCGGCGGCGAGCAGCGGGGCCAGCGCCTCCCGGCAGCGCCCCCCGAAGTAGATCACCCGCCCCCTCCCCTTCCACGTCCCCTTGTGTGCCGCCGGCCGGTACACCCAGGCGACCGGGTCGGTCCGGTCGATGTCGCACCCGCGGAGCTTCACCAGTTCGCCGGCCCGCGCCCCGCTGTGGAGCTGCACCACGACCAGCGCGCGCACCGGCGGCGGCATGTGGGCCAGTGCCGCCTCCACGTCCGCCAAGACCGCCGGCCGGACCGGCGGCCGGTCGGGCGCCTCCGTCCGCCCGGCCCGCAGCCCCTCGACCGTCACCAGCCGGGCGTGAACGTCGGGGCCGACCAGCTCCTCGCCGACCGCCCACCGGAACAGCCGCTTCACGTTCCCGATCCGCCCGTTGACTGTCTTCCGCGACAGCCCCTCCCCGACCCGGGACGCGACCAGCGCCTTGAGCGCCTTCGGCCCGAACTCCGCGGCCGGGGTCGGGCCGTACATCGCCTTCAGCCCCTTCAGGGTCTGCTTCAACCGGTCCACTGTCGGGGACGGCCGCCCGTCGGTGGTGCGGTAGTACCCGGCGGCGTACTTCAGGTAGGCGAACAGCAGCTCGTTCACCGACAGGTCGGGCGCGGCCGCCGGGTACAGCCCGCCGTTCGCCGCGACCAGGGCAACTACCCGGCCGAACTCGGCCCGGGAGGCTGGGGTGTTGTGCTTTCCCAGGTACAGGTCGTAGCGGCCGCCGCCGGGGAGACGGACGGTGCAGACGGCCTGGCGGGTGGGACTGTGGAGGCGGTAAACGGGGACGGCGTTCGGGGTGCGGGGCACGGGACCAACCCTTTCCGCGGTAGTCTACCGCGTAACGAGGGGTCATCCGTCCGCACCCGCGAACGCCGCGGGGTAAGCTTTAGCTTCGGAGGGGTAAGGACTTAAGCCGAGTGGGCGATACAGGATTTGAACCTGTGACTTCGTCCGTGTGAAGAACGCACTCTAGCCGCTGAGTTAATCGCCCGTGAAGCCCGCGGAGGTACGGGCTCATTCATCGGTCTTACACCGCCCGCCGCGGGCCGTCAAGGGTCAGACCTTCGGCGGCACGGTCGGGGCGGCCGGGGCGTCGTCGAACGTCGGCTTCGGGGTCGCCGGGGTGACCCGGGTCGGGGCCTTGACTGGCTCCGGCTCGATCGCCGCCCGCGCCCCGCCGCCGCCCGGCTCGCCGACTTCTTCCTCGAGCCCCTTCACGCCCTTCTTGAACTCGACCACCGTCTTGCCGAGCGACCGGCCGACCTCGGGCAGCTTCCGCCCGAACAGCAGGACGCCCAGGACCACCAGCAGCAGGATCTCTTGGCCGCCGAGACCAAACATCAGACTTCCTCCTCGTGGGATGGTGCGGGAAACGGGTTCGGGAGGAGGTTGAAGGTAACCCCGACCGGCGTGTGGCGTGCAGGCCTGCGTCCACTATACAACTCTAACCCCGCACCGGGCAAGACGGACGGGAAAAATCCCAGGGCCGTTCGGTGTTCGGGTCTGGGTGGGTTCACCCGCTCCCTGACGGTCGCGGTTCGCCCGAACATCCGGCGAACCGCGACCGTCAGGAGCGGGTGGGAAACACCCCAGACCACCCCACCCCACACACCGAACGGCCCTGGGAAAAATCCCCGGGCCGCCACGGAGGGCGGCCCCTACCGGATCGGTTCCGGTAGGGGCCGCCCTCCGTGGCGGCCCGGCGACCTACGGGGCGACCTTGAGCGTCAGCAGCACCGGGAAGTGGTCGCTGTACCCGCGGCCGACCGCGTCGTCGTTCGCCGACCCGTACCGCCACGGCTGGCGGCCCCGCGCCCCGGTCCGCGTCAGCCCGTCGGTCGGCACCACCACCGACTCCGACACGTACCCCCACCCGGCCGCGTCCAGCATCCCCGGCGACAGCCCCACCTGGTCGTAGATCAGCGGCTTGCCGTAGTAATGCGTCCCGAACTCCTTCGGGTCCTTGCCGGAGAGCGGGCCGAACAGCTTCGGCACGTCACCCCCGGCCGTCACCGCCTTCGCGTCCCCGGTCAGGCGGAGCTTGTTGGCGACCGCGTCGGCGTCCGGGGCGTCGTTGAAGTCGCCGCACACCAGGTAGTCGAGCCGCGGGTCGGCCTTCACCCCCGCCGCGTAGGCGTCGTAGATGGTGGTCGCGTACCGGGCCCGCCCGCCGTCCGGGTTGTCCCCCTTGTCGGTCAGCTGCGAGGTCCAGTGCGACGCGACCAGCACGAGGTCGTGCCCGTTCGCCGTCACCTTCACCTGGAGGATCCGCTGCCGGCGGCCGAGGAGCTTCGCCCCGGACAGCGGGACCCGCGAGATCACGCACGGGGCGATGTGCCGGCCGGCGTCCAGCTCCTCCATCGCGACGTGCTCGTACTTCGCCGCCCCGGCGGGGAGGCCGGCGTTCAGGGCCTGGCGGAGCAGCTCCGCCGCCCGCGGGCTCTCCACCTCGTTCCCGACGATCACGTCCGGCCCCTTCCCGCTGTTGCGGGTCAGCAGCCACCCGGCCAGCTTCTCGTACTTCTTCTTCCGGTCGGCGGGGTTGTCCGTGAACCACCGGTCGTAGTCCTCGTCCGGCTGGCGGCGGCGGTCGTCCTTGTCGTCGAACAGGTTCTCGAGGTTCCACAGGCAGAAGACGACGGTCTTCGACCCCTCCGGGAACACGGTCGGCGCCGGCTCGGGGGGCGCGGGCGGGGCGGGCGGCGGGCTCGGGGCGCGGGTGGCGAGGTACCAGGCGACCCCGCCGACGAGGACCACGGCGACCACCGCCGCCTTGGCCTTCCACGGCAGGGCGGTGAACGCCGCGACGAGTTGCCGGGCGAGCTGCGCCCCCGCGTCGGTCTTCCGCGCCATGTGTCCCCCCGGTTCGCCCAGACAGCTTACCGCGTGCCCCGGAGGCAGGGTAGGGTGGGCCGAGCCGGCGCCTCGCCGGCGAGTCCCACCACGCTCCGAGTAGGGTGGGCCGAGCCGGCGCCTCGCCGGCGAGTCCCACCACTCACCACCCCACCTCGGTGGGACTCGCCGGCGAGGCGCCGGCTCGGCCCACCCTACCGCCGCCGGCTGCGGTTCGGGTTCGGCTGGACACGGCGGCCCGGGGCGGTATGTGGGAGCATCCGGAATCAGGCGCGAAGGGGGGCGGGGCATGCGCACGGCTGTGGCGGCGGGGGTGGCGGCGCTGGCGGGGGCGGGCGGGGTGGCGGCGGCCCTGTTCCTCCTCGCCCCGACCCGCCCGGCGGGGGCGGCGTCGAACGACCGGTACGGCGACTTCATCGTCGCCACCGGGGCGGTGTCGGTGAACCCGAAGGTGCAGACCGACGGGGTGTGGCTCCTCGACTACAAGGCCGGGAAGCTGCTCGGGACGGTGATCGACCGGCTGCAGGGGAAGATCGTCGGGTGGGCCGAGGTCGACCTGACCGCGGAGTTCAACCTCCAGGCCCGGGCGGATGTCCACTTCATGATGGTGACCGGGTACATCACCCAGGGGCAGTCGGCCCTGTACCTGGCGGAGACCTCGACCGGGCAGTTCGGCGTCTACACGATGGGGCCGGGGCCGGACGGGAGTGGGGTGGTGATCCGCCGCCACGACCTGACGAAGTTCCGCCCGCAGGCGCCGGCCGCCCCGCCGGCGCCGCCGGCCCCGAAGCCGTGAGGGGTGAAGACGCATCTTCGATGCGTCGCTAACCGGTGGGGGAAGCGCGGATTACATTGTCCCGGTCGCGCCCGCCCCGCACCGGGTCCGCCGATGATCGACTGCCACGTCCACGCGGTGCCCCCGAACCTCCCCGGGACGGGGGCCCTGGCCCCCCTGCTCCGCCAGCCGGCCGAGGTCGTCGCGGCGGAGTTGCGGCGGGAGATGCAGACGAGCGGGGCGACCGCCGCGTTCGCGATGGGGGCGTGGGACAGCGGCCCCGACGACCCGCTCGGGGTGAACGCCACCCTCAGGGTCGCCGACCAGGTGCCGGGCCTCAAGGTGATCGGCGTCGCCGACCCGACGAGGACCGGCGACGACCACTTCCGCCGGGTCGACGAGTTGCTCGCCGCCGGCACCGTGGTCGCCCTGAAGGGGTATCTCGGATACCTGCACTACGAGCCCGCCCACCCGAACTACCGCCGGTACTACGAGCTCGCCGCCCGGCACAAGATCCCGGTCATGTTCCACACCGGCGACACCTACTCCCCGCGGGCCAAGCTCCGGTTCGCCCACCCGCTCGGGGTCGACGAGGTGGCGGTCGACCACCCGGACTGCCGGTTCGTCCTGTGCCACGTCGGCAACCCGTGGACGACCGACGCGGCCGAGGTGATCTACAAGAACATGAACGTGTGGGCGGACCTGTCCGGGCTCTTGGTCGGGACGGACGAGGTGTTCGCGTCGGAGGACGGGCGGGAGGCGGCGGCCGAGGTCGGGCACGCGGTCGCCCGGGCGATCCGGTACTCGGAGCGGCCGAACCGGTTCGTGTACGGGACCGACTGGCCGCTCGCCCCGATGGCCGCGTACCGGGACTTCGTCCGGGACGCCGTCCCGCCGGAGTACCACGACATGGTGTTCGAGGAGAACGCCCGGGTGCTGTTCCGGGTGTGACGGCGGACCCCGTCCGAGCCCGAGCGCCAGCGAGGGTCCGGCGCACACCCACGCTGGCGCTCGGGCTCGGACGGGGTCACTTCTTCTTCGGCTCCGGCGGCGGGGTCCCCCCCACGTCGTAGTCGGCCAGCTTCCGCACCCAGATGTTCCGGTACCGGACCGGGTTCCCGTGGTCCTGGAGCGAGATGCCGAACTCCCCGATCTTCCCCGGGAACTCGACCGCGTGGTGGACCAGCACTCCGTTGTGCAGGACCGTCAGCCGGCCCGGCCGGACGACCTTCCCCGCCTCGTCGACCTTCGGCAGGTGGGCGATGATGTCGTACGTCTGCCACTCGCCCGGCTTCCGGCTCGCGTTCACCAGCGGCGGGAACTTGCCGTACAGGGCCGCCGCTTGGCCGTCAGGGTAGGTGTCGTTCTCGAACGAGTCGAGCACCTGCACCTCGCCGAACCCGCCGAGGTACACCCCGCTGTTCCCGCGCCCCTGGTCGCTCCCCTTCACCTCCTTCGGGGTCGCCCACTCGACGTGCACCTGGCAGTCCCCGAACTTCTTGATCGACTGGATCGCCCCCCCCTTCGGGACGATCTCGGCGTACCCGTTCTCCACCTTCCACGTCGGCTTGGTGTCGTCGGCCTTCTTACCGCCGCGGACCCACTCGGCCGATAGGTCCTTACCGTCGAACAACACGATCGCGTCGGCCGGCGGCCGGCCGGGGGCGTCGGAGGTGCTCGCCGTGCCGGGGTCGACGACCCTCGGCCGCGGCCGGGTGCGGTCCCCGGACTTGTACTTCTTCGGCTCGTCCTTCTTCGGCTCTTGCGCGGTCAGGGACAGGGCCAGCACGGCGGCGAGGCCGGCGGCGACGGCGAGGCGGGGCATGCGGAACTCCTGGGGAGGTTCGTCGGCGGGACAGTCAGGGTAATGAACCCCGCCGCGCGAAGAAAGGGACGGCCCCACGAGGTGTCGCACACCCGCTCCCTGACGGTCGCGGTTCGCCGGGGTGCCGGGCGGACCGCGACCGTCAGGGAGCGGGTGACGAGCCATGACCTGTTGCGGCCGGCCCCGGTGTCGCTTACGCTTGGGGCTCCCCCTTCCCCACCGGGTACCCGCCGTGTCACACCGCATCACCCGCCGCACCGCCCTGAAGGCCGCCGCAGCCCTCGCCGTCCCGCACGTCTGGCGCCGCCACGCCCACGCCGCCCCGAGCGAGACCGTCCTGCACGCCAGCTTCGGCGCCAACGGGATGGCCTGGTCCGACATCACCGCCCTCGCCGCCAGCAAGCACCTCAAGCTCGTCGCCGTCGCCGAGGTGGACGACACCCGCCTCGCAAACGTCAAGAAGCAGTTCCCCGACTGCCGGGTGTACCGCGACTTCCGCGTCCTCCTCGACAAGGAGAAGGACCTCCACTCGGTGAACGTCTCGACCCCCGACCACATGCACGCCCCGATCGCGATGCGGGCGATGAACCGCGGGCTCCACGTCTACGGCCAGAAGCCGCTGACCCAGACCGTCCACGAGGCCCGCCGGCTGGCCGAGGTCGCGACCGGGAAGAAGCTCGTCACCCAGATGGGGATTCAGATCCACTCCCACCCGGTCCACAAGCTGGTGGTGAAGTTGGTCCGCGACGGGGTGATCGGGAAGGTGAAGGAGGTCCACTCCTGGAGCGGAAAGTCCTGGGGCGACACGAACCCGAAGCCGGACCGCGCCGACCCGGTCCCGCCCGGGTTCGACTGGGATCTGTGGCTCGGGGTCGCGGCGGACCGGCCGTTCATCGCCGGCGGCTACTACCACCCGGGGAACTGGCGGAAGCGGCTCGACTTCGGGACCGGCACGTTCGGCGACATGGGGTGCCACATCCTCGACCCGGTGTTCGGTGCGCTGGGCGTCGGCAACCCCCTCTCCATCCGCTCGGAACTCCCCGGGCCGAATGCCGACAACTGGTCGCTCGACGTGCAGGTGAAGTACGTCTTCCCCGGCACGGCGTTCACCGCCGAGACGGTCGCGCTGACGTGGTACAACGGGAAGGTGCAGCCGCCGGACGAGGTGAAGAAGCTGGCCGGCGGGAAGCTGAACGACCAGGGTTCGGTCTACCTCGGCGAGAAGGGCGTGCTGTACTCGCCGTACATCGCCGCCCCGGTCCTGCTGCCGGCCGACAAGTATAAGGACTTCAAGGTGCCGGAGGTGAAGGGCGACAACCACTACCTGCAGTTCGTCGAGGCGGTCCGCGGGAACGGGGAGACCTCGACCCCGTTCAGCTACTCCGGCCCGCTGACCGAGATGGTGCTGCTCGGGTGCCTGGCGACGCGGTTCCCGAAGACCGACCTGAAGTGGGACACGAAGGCGCTGAAGTTCACCAACCACGACGCCGCGAACGCCTTCGTCCGCAAGCCGTACCGGAAGGGGTGGGAGGTCGAAGGGCTGTGAGGTTACTGTAGGGTGGGCCGAGCCCGGCTCTGCGGGCGAGTCCCACCACCCCACGCCCGGTGGGACTCGCCCGCAGAGCCGGGCTCGGCCCACCCTACTACTCCGTCACCTCGTCGTCAGGACCAAGTCGGCGGCGGTCGTGCCGCCGGCCGGTACGTCGACCGTCAGCGCCCCGGGCGTCGTGTACCGGGCCGGGATCGCCTCCCGCACCCGGCCGTCCGGGTTCGCCGGGTCGGCCGTCGTCTTGCTGACCGTCACCCGGTGCTTGCCGCGGGCCGCCCCGGGCCGGTCCCCGACTACCGTCTTGAGCGTGTACCGCCCGTCCGGCCCGGTCCGCCCGTACGACCCGCCGACGCCCCCGCCGTCCCCGGCCTCCGGGGCGAACGTCACCGCCGCCCCCTCGACCGGGGTGCCGTCCAGGGTCACCACCCCGGACACCGGCTCGGGACCGCCGCCGCACCCCGCCAGGCACAGCGCCGCCGCCGCGAACGCCCGCATCGCGACCCCCGTTCAGTTGTCCGGGAACACCTCGCCGCCGGCGATCGTGCACAGCGCCGGGAAGACGGTGTTGGTGTCGACGGTGGTGAGGACCGGGCGGACCGACCCGTCGCACCGGGCGAAGTTGATGACCCCGCCGGTGTGCTGGCTCCCGAACCCGCGCTTGCACGGGTTCGTGTTCCCCGGCCCGCCGACCGCGACGCACCGGTCGTAGTCCCCGAGCAGCGCCCGCGGCTGGCCCGGGGTGGCCGACGACATGCTGTACGAGGTGTACGACCGGGCCCAGAACGTCGCCCGGGTCGGGTGGGTCAGGGTCGTGTACTCCCCCAGCAGCAGGGTGTTCGACGCCCCGTCCGTCACCGCCTGCAGCCGCTCCCCCTTCAGCCCGAGGAACCGGCTCTGGGCGTGGATCGCGCCGCGCCGCTCCCTCGGCGGGGTGTGCGGGGCGTCCGAGTCGTAGGTGTCCCAGTACAGCCCCGACGACGTGAACCCGGGGCCGGTCGCCGACACCCCGGTCACCGCCCGGTACGACCCGGTCATGAACGTCCGCCCGGCCGGGCTGCCGTTCGCCTTCGTCTCCGGCTCCAGCACCTTGTTCGCGTTCGGGTCGCTCGGGCAGGTGTGGACCGGCAGGAACTGGCGGACGAACGGCTGGTTGGCGCTCGCGTCGTCGTACTCCGAGTTCGGCAGGTCCGGCCCGTTGTTCCGGGTGTTCGCCGAGTACAGGGCGTGGACCACCCCCTGCTCGACGTACGGCAGCGACTCGACCGCCCAGTTCCCGTGCGTCCGGTCGCTGGTCGTCGGGACCGCCCGGGTCAGGTCCATCCACGACCCCGGCGGGAACGCCCCGGTCGCGTCGTGGTAGTTCTGCACCGCCAGGGCCAGCTGCTTCAGGTTGTTCTGACACTTCGTCCGGGCGGCCGACTCGCGGACCTTCTGCACGGCCGGCAGCAGGAGCCCGATCAGGACGGCGATGATGGCGACGACGACGAGCAGTTCGATCAGGGTGAACGCCCGCCGCCCGCCCCGGGGAGAGGGGGGGAGCATGACCGGCACCTCGTGGGGAGGATGCGATGACGTGACCGGCCGCGCCGGGCGGCCGTCGGCGGCGATTGTAACTAGGCGGGCCGGGCCGGGGCAACGCAAATGCGCACCGGGTCCCGGGACTTCACCGGCCGAACCGCGCCACCCGCAGCACCACCCCCGTGTTCGGCTCCGGCCGGACGGTGTGGGTCAGGCCGGAGGTGTCGAACTTGCAGAACCGGGGGTCGATCAGCCGGGACGGGGCCTCGCCCGGGGGCGGCGGCGGGACCACCACCACCAGGTACTCGCCGGGCGGGACCCCGTCCCCGGGGGTGCTGGTCGAGAGGGAGAAGGTGGCGTCCGGGCCGATCTCCCCGCGGGCGCTCCGCAGCCGGTCGGCCGACTCGAACTCCACCGCCCCGCCGGCCAGCTCGACCGCCGGGGCGCCGTCCGCCCAGACCACGCTCCCCGCGACCGGGACGTGGGTCGGCCCGGCGCACCCGGCCGCGACCAGGGCGACGACGAACAGCCCGGCGGGGCGGAGGCCACGGGCCACACGGCACCTGGGTCAGAAGGCCGGGACCGGGTCGCCGTCGTCCCGGACGGACAGCCGGCGGAGGACCGTGCCGCTGAGGCTCGGCTCGATCCCGCGGACGCCCCCGTCCCCGAACAGGAACTGGCACACCCCCTGGGCGTGGTAGCTCCCGAACTGGATGTTGAACGCGTCGTTCGGGGACCGGGCCAGGGTCCGCCCGTCGCCGGCGATCCGGGCGGCGTTGTTGTTCGCCGGGTCCCCGTTGTAGATCGAGCCGTCCCCGTTCCCCTGCTGCCCGAAGAACCCCTGCCGGACGTGCTTCTCGCCGACGAACAGGGTGGTGCTCAGCCCGTCCTTGATCAAGTCGAACCGGGTGTTCGACTTCCAGGTGGTGACCGTCTCGGTCGCCTGGTCGACGGTGAACGTGGCCAGGACGATCGCCCCGTTCGCCTGCGGGGTGTTGTACGCCGGGCCGGTGTTGTCCCCGACGGCGCAGGCGTAGTCCCCGAGTGCCCCCGGGTACGGGTTGGCGGCGGGGGTGTTGTCGTCCGGCTTGTCGCTCACCGGGGTGGTCGTGCTGACCCCGCCCGGGGCCCGCCGGGCCGGGCAGAAGTACAGCTTCACCGGCGTCTGCCGGACGGCGTCCGGGTGGACGTAGTAGTGGCGGTTGACGCCGGTCGCGGCCCACTGGTTGTAGAAGCTCTCCTGCTCGATGAACGGCAGGATCAGGACGCACCAGGTGACCCCCCCGTCGTAGTCCAGCCGGGCCGGCGGGAGGTTGCCGTACACCCCGTGGTAGTTGTGGATCCCGATCCCGATCTGCTTCAGGTTGTTCTGGCAGCTCGACCGGGCGGCGCTCTCCCGCACCTTCTGCACCGCCGGGAGGAGGAGGCCGATCAGGACCGCGATGATGGCGATCACCACTAACAGCTCGATCAGGGTGAACCCGCGGCGCGGGTTCGGGGGCGTCGGGGCGGGCATGAGTGTCCTGCGATGAAGGCGTCGGGCGGGGGTGTCGAGCCGACCCGACCGACCGGGGGAGTGGCCCGCCGCGCCGCCACCGGCCGATCACGGGGTGGCGCCGGCGAGCAAAACTGATGCCTTCGACCGTAACCGGACGGCGGGACGGGGTCAACACAAGAGATGTGAAAAGCGTGAGAACGCGGCCGGACACTCCCTTTCCGGGTCGGGCGTGCGCGACGGGTCTGCTTCCTCGGTCGCACACGCCCGACCCGGCCGGAGTCACGGGATCCACAGGTCCTCGGCGATCTGGACGACGTTCGGGTCGACCGACTCCTTCGTCCGCAGCTCGACCCGGCCGTCGAAGAACAGGACGTGGAGGAGGTCGAAGTGCCGCGGGGCGACGTCGGCGCTCCACCGGGCCAGCCCGCCGGCGGTCGGCGGGACGACGTTGGCGATGGTGTTCTGGTACTCCAGGATCAGGACCTTGTTCCCGTTGTTGAACCGCACCTTGTGGGCCTGGCTGTTGATCCCGTAGCTGGCAGACGCGTCGAGGGCGAACGTCTGGTTCAGGTGGAGGAAGTTCGTGGCCACCGGGTTCAGGTTCGCGTCCAGCACGTCGTACCGGTAGTCGCCGAAGTTGTCGGTCCCGCCGTTGTCCCCGAGGTGGTAGGTGATCCTGTTCGACCCGTTCGGCTGCGGCTCGACCGCCAGTACCAAGTCGTTCCAGTCGTTGTTCGACGTGGGGTGCGTGATCTCGAACTCGACGTAGTAGGCGCCTTCCCCGGTCAGGGGCGGCAGACGGTGCACCGCACTCAGCCGCTCCGGCGTCACCTCCCGACACCGGGCGCCGGCCCGCTCGATCCGGATGACGTTGGTGTTCCCGTAGTCGGAGAAGAGGACCGGCGTGCCGTTCGTCCGGAAGATCCGGACGAACATCCCGCCGGTCAGGATTTCGGCCGGCTGCCGGAGGTCCATCCGGCACTTGTACATCTTGTTCACGTCCTCCAGGTACGGGGACAGCTCGGAGATCCAGCTGTCGGTCCGGAACGGGGCGGTGATGACGGACCGCTGGTTGTGGTACGCAATCCCGATGTTGTGCAGGTTGTTCGAGCAGTGGGTGCGGATGGCCGCCTGGCGGGCCTTCTGGACGGCGGGCAGGAGGAGCCCGACCAGGACCGCGATGATCGCGACCACCACCAGCAGCTCGACCAGGGTGAACCCGGAACGCGGGCGGTGCGGATGAGGAGTGGGCATCGTCGACCTCGCGAAGAGAGGAGCGGAGGCTCGCGGGCGGAATGATCAGGACCGGTCGATCGGTCGGACTCTTGAGCTGACATCTCCGACCGTAGCTTACCCTCGGATGGCGGTCAATAGAATTATGTGGGGATTGTGAGGATGCGCAGGCCGAAACCGGTTCGCCGCGACCGGGTCGTGTGCCCCGGCCGGAACACACGGCCGGGGAAGAAAGCCGGCCCGGCGATCGGGGTATAATCCGGCTGCCCCACCCCCGCCCGGCCACCCGCCATGCGCATCGCCTACATCACCGCCGGGGCGGCCGGCATGTACTGCGGCAGTTGCATGCGGGACAATACCCTGGTCGCCGCCCTCGGCAAGGCCGGGCACGACGCCCTCCTGGTCCCGACCTACACCCCGATCAAGACCGACGAGGCGGATGTCAGCCACGGCACCGTGTTCTTCGGCGGCATCAACGTTTACCTGGAACAGAAGTTCTGGCTGTTCCGCCACACCCCCCGGCTGTTCGACCGGCTGCTGAACTCCCGGTGGCTCCTCCGGGCGGCGTCCCGGTTCGCCGTCCGGACGAAGTACAGCAAACTGGGCCGGCTGACCGCCTCGATCCTGATGGGGGCGGACGGGAAGCAGCGGAAGGAGGTGGCGAAGTTGACGGAGTGGCTGGCCGCCGAGGTGAAGCCGGAGGTGGTGGTGCTGACCAACGCCCTGCTGTCGGGCGTGGTCCCGGAGCTGCGGCGGGTGCTCGGCGTGCCGGTCGTGGTCACCCTCCAGGGAGACGACATCTTCCTGAACGAGCTGCCCGAGGCCGACCGCCGGGCGTGTATCGACCTGATCCGGGCGAACTGCGCCGGCGCCGCCGGGTTCGTCTGCACCAGCGGGTATTATGCCGACTTCATGGCCGACTACCTGGGGTTGGCCCGGGACCGGATGCACGTCGTCTACCCGGGGATCAACCTGGCCGGGCACGGCGGGCCGCGGCCGGTCCGGACGGACCACCCGCTCACCGTCGGGTTTTTCGCCCGGGTCTGCCCGGAGAAGGGGTTCCACAACGCCGTCGACGCGTTCGTCCGGTTGCGGGGGATGCACGGGACCCTGCCGGTGAAGTTGCGGGCCGGCGGGTGGCTTGGCGAGAACCACCGCCCGTTCTTCGACGAGCAGGTGCGGAAGCTGGCGGCCGCCGGCCTGGCCGGCGACTTCGAGTACGTCCCCTGCCCCGGGCACGACGACAAGGTGCGGTTCCTGCGGTCGGTCGACGTGTTCACCGTGCCGACGGTGTACCGCGAGCCGAAGGGGCTGTACCTGCTGGAGGCGTGGGCGAACGGGGTGCCGGTGGTGCAGCCGCGGCACGGGTCGTTCCCGGAGCTGGTGGAGGCGACCGGCGGCGGGCTGCTGGTCGACCCGGACGACCCCGCGAGCCTGGCCGCCGGCCTCCGCCGGATGCTCGACGACCCGGGGTTGCGCGACCGGTGCGGCCGGGCCGGCGAGGCGGCCGTCCGCGACCGGTTCACCGCCCCGGCGATGGCCCGCGACACGGTCGCCGCCCTGGAACGCCTGACCCGGAAGTGACATGCCGCCGTTCGCCACCACCCGCCGCGTCGAGTTCGGGGACACCGACATGGCCGGGATCATGCACTTCGCCAACTTCTTCCGGTTCATGGAGGTGGCCGAGACGGACTTCCTCCACGCGCTCGGGCTGTCGGTGAGCCGGCGGGCGGAGGGGTGGGGGTTCCCGCGGGTGTCGGCGGCGTGCGACTACCGCCGGCCGGCCCGGTTCGAGGACGTGCTGACGGTGGCGGTGGCGGTCGAGCGGGTCGGGGCGAAGTCGGTCAGCTACCGGTTCGACTTCACCAACCAGCGCGGCGAGGAGGTGGCCGTCGGCCGGGTGACGACGGTGTTCTGCCGGGATGCGGGGCCGGGGCGGATCGAGTCGGCGGAGATCCCGGCCGACATCCGGGCGAAGCTGGGGGGGTGACGGTGGGCGACCCCGAGCCGTACCTGACGCGGCTGACCGTCCGGCTGCTCGACGGCGTCGAGCGGTTGCCGGCCGGGGTGCGGGACCGGCACGCCGCGTACCTGGTCGCGGCCCAGAACCCGGACGGCGGGTTTCCGGGTCGGGAGGGCGGGTCGGACCTGTACTACACCGGGTTCGCCTTGCGGTCGCTGGCGGTGCTCGGGGCGCTGACGCCGGAGGTGTGCGGGAAGGCCGGCGGGTTCCTCCGCGACCGGATGACCGGGTCGGCCGGGGTGGTCGACTTGTTCTCGCTGGTGGTGAGCTGCTACCTGGTGCCGCTCGGGGGCGGGCCGGACGTGCTCGCCGACGCCCCGCCCGACTGGCGCGACCGCGTCGCCGCCGCGCTGGAGACGTTCCGTAGTCCCGACGGCGGGTACGGGAAGGCGCCGGCCGCCCCGCACGGCAGCACCTACACCAGCTTCCTCGTCGCGCTGTGCCTGGAACTGCTCGGCCGCCCGGTCCCGGAGCCGGAACGTTTGGCCGCGTTCGTCCGGTCGCGGCGCCGGCCGGACGGCGGGTACGTCGAGATCTCGGCGATGCGGCGGAGCGGGACGAACCCGACGGCCGCCGGTGTCGGGCTGCTGCAGTTGCTTGGCGGGATGGACGATGTCGACCGGGCCGGCACGGCCGGGTTCCTGGCCGCCCTCCCCTCCCCACTGGGCGAAGGCGGGTTGCGGGCGAACGACCGGATCCCGGCGGCGGACCTCCTCTCGACGTTCACCGGCGGGTGGACGCTGGACCAGATCGGGGCGGCGGGCCGGCTCGACTGGGCGGCGGTGCGGGGTTACGCGGACGGGTGTGCGGTGGCGCGCGGTGGGTTCCGTGGCGGGCTGTGGGACGACCGGGCGGACGTGGAGTACACCTTCTACGGCCTCGGCACCCTGGCCCTGGCGGCCCAGCACCTCGGGACGGTAACATGACCCCAGGCCGTTGGCCTGGGTGGGTGAGTGACTGATCCGCCTCCCGCCCGAGCCGCAACCCCCCTCGGACTGACCCCCCGATGTCACTCGTCGCCGCCGGCCTGTCGAAGGAGTACCCGACCCGGGCCGGGCCGCTGCCGGTCCTGCGCAACGTCGACCTCACCCTGGCCCGCGGCGACGCCCTCGCCGTCACCGGCCCGTCCGGGTCCGGGAAGAGCACCCTGCTCCACCTCCTCGGCACCCTCGACCGGCCGACCGCCGGACGGGTCACCCTCGACGGCACCGACCCGTTCGCCCTCCCCGAGGCGGACCTGGCCGCGTTCCGCAACCGCCGCGTCGGGTTCGTCTTCCAGGACCACCACCTCCTGCCGCAGTGTTCCGTACTGGAAAACGTCCTCGTCCCGACGCTCGTGAGCCGCGACACCACCCCCGCCGACGCCGAGGCGTACGCCCGCCAGCTCCTCGACCGCGTCGGCCTCGCCGGCCGGCTCGACCACCGCCCGGCCGAGCTGTCCGGCGGCGAGCGGCAGCGGGTGGCGGTCGCCCGGGCGCTGGTGCTCAAACCCGTCCTCCTGCTGGCCGACGAGCCGACCGGGAACCTCGACCGGAAGAACGCCGCGGCCGTCGGCGAGCTACTGCTCGGCCTCCACCGGCAGGAGAACACCGTGCTGGTGGTGGTCACCCACAGCGCGGACCTCGCCCGGATGTTCCCCCGCCGGGCCGAGGTCAACGACGGCACCCTGGTCACCGCCTGACATGCTCACCCCCACCCGGCTCGTCCTGCGGAACCTCCGGTACCACCGGCGCGGGAACCTCGCCGTCCTGCTCGGGGTGGCCGTCGGGTCGGCGGTCCTGACCGGGGCGCTCCTGGTCGGCGACTCCCTCCGCGGCAGCCTCCGCGCCCGGGCCGAGCGGCAGCTCGCCGGCGTCGCCGCGGCCGCCGTCTTCCCGCGCCCGGTCCGGGCCGACCTCGCCGACGGCCTCCCCGGCGACCCGGCGCCCGTCCTCCTGCTCCCGGGGAGCGTCCGGGCCGTCGCCGCCGACCCCGCGACCGCCCCGCACCTCGGCCGGGTCACCGTGCTCGGCGTCGACCGCCGGTTCGCCCCCGCCGCGGACGGCGTGAACTGGGACGGGACCGCGAAGGTTGTGGTGCTGTCCGGGCGGGTCGCGGACAAGTTGGGCGTCGGTGCCGGGGGCACGGTGCGGCTCGGGGTCGAGCGGTTCTCCGACATCCCGCGGTCGTCGGCCCTGGCCCGCCGCGGGGCCGACGACGTGACCGCGGCGGCCGAGTTCACCGTCGCCGCCGTCCTCCCGGCCGCCGACCCGAAGGCCGACTTCCAGCTCGCCCCGAACCCGGCCGCCCCGCTGAACGTCTTCGTCCCGCTCCGGGCCCTCTCCGACCTGGTCCGGCCGCGCGACCCGGACGGCCTGAAACGCCGTGACGACACGGTGCGGGTGAACGCCCTCCTCGCGGCGGGCGGCCAGACGGCCGCCCTGAACGACGCCCTGCGGCAGCGGCTCCGGCCCGAGGACTACGGGCTGAAGTTCCGCGACGTGGAGCGGCGCGAGCCGCGCGGGGCGAACCAGTACCTGAGCGTCGAGTCGGACGGCCTGGTCCTCGCCCCGGCGGCGGCGGCCGCGGTGAAGGCGGCGGCGAAGGGGCTCGGGCTGGAGGCCGAGCCGACGGTGGTGTACGTCGCCGACTCGCTCTCCTACGAGGGCAAGGAGATCCCCTACCCCGTCGTCGCCGGGCTGAACCCGGCCGCCCGCCTTCCGCTCGGCCCGTTCCTCCCGCCCAAGCTCTCCGCCCTCGAGAACGGCGAGGTGGTCCTGCTCGACTGGGTCGGGTCGGAGTTGAAGGGGCTGCCCGACCGGACGAAGCTCCGGCTCACCTACTTCGACCCGGAGGTCGAGGGCGAGGGACGGCTGAAGTCGGCGGAACTCACCCTCCGCGCCCCGGACGGATACCTGCCGCTGTCCGGCCCGGCCCGCGACCCGAACCTGACGCCCGAGATCCGCGGGGTGACCGACGCCCGGGCCGACTTCTACAAGCTCGACCTCCCGCCGGTGCTGCCCAAAGAGAAGGTGCGGCAGCGGGTGCCGGACAAGATGGCCGACGGCAAGCCGCACCCGCGCGGGACGTTCTTCAACCAGCTGAACAAGGCCACCCCGATGGCCTACGTGAACCTCGCCACCGCGGAGAAGCTGTTCGGCAGCCGGTACGGGGCGGTCACGTCGGTGCGGGTCGCGCCGGCCCCGGGGGCGACCACCGAGCAGACCGCCGAGCGGCTGCGGGCCGCGCTGCCGAAGCACCTCGACCCGGAGGCCGCCGGCCTGGCGTTCGACCCGGTCCGCGACCGGCTGCTGTCCGCGAGCCGCGGCGGCACCGACTTCGGCGGGCTGTTCCTCGGCTTCAGTTTCTTCCTGATCGCCGCGGCCCTGATGCTCGTCGGCCTGTTGTTCCGGCTCACCCTCGACCGCCGGGCGAAGGAGGTCGGGCTGCTGCTCGCGGCGGGCTTCTCGGTCCGGCAGGTGCGGCGGGTGCTCCTCGCGGAGGGGCTATTGGTCGCGGTGGTTGGGGCGCTGCTCGGGCTGGCGCTGGCGATCGGGTACAACCGGCTGCTGCTCGCCGTGCTGCTGACCCTGTGGCCGGACCCGGAGGTGGCGAACGTCCTCCGCCCGCACGCCGACCCGTTGAGCTTCGCCGTCGGGTTCGGGCTGACCGTGCTGATGTCGCTCGCGGCGCTGTGGCTGAGCGTCCGCGGCCTGGTCCGGCTCAGCCCCCCGTCTCTTCTCCGCGGCGAGACCGAGTCGCCGGCGACCGGCACCGCCGCCGCGGGCCGGGTGTCGCGGCTTCTCGTCATCGGCTGCGTGCCGCTCGGGTTAGCCCTCGTCGTCGCCGGGCGGTTCGTGGCGAACCCGGACTTCCGGGCGATGACGTTCTTTGCCGGCGGCGGGCTGCTGCTGACCGCCGGGCTGGCGCTCCTGTGGCGGCGGATGCGCCGGGCCCGGACCGGCGTCGTGAGGGGGCGCGGCCCGGCGGCCCTCGCCGCGCTCGGCGGGCGGAACGCGGCCCGGAACCCGACCCGCAGTCTGCTCACCGCCGCGCTGCTGGCGGCCGCCGCGTTCCTGCTCGTCGCGGTCGAGAGCTTCCGCCGCCAGCCGGGCGGCGACTTCGGGGCGAAGACCGGCGGGAGCGGCGGGTTCGACCTGATCGCCGAGACGGACCTGCCGGTCTTCAACCCGCTCGACACGGCCCCCGGCCGCACCGACCTGGGCGGGTCGGCCAGTGGCCTGGCCGGCGCGGAGGTGTTCTCCCTTCGGCTCCGGGGCGGGGACGACGCCAGTTGCATGAACCTGTTCCAGGCCGCCCGGCCGCGGGTGCTCGGCGTCCCGGACGCGCTGATCGACCGCGGCGGGTTCGCGTTCTACGCCACCGCCGCGACCACCCCGGAAGAGAAGGCGAACCCGTGGCTGCTGCTGCGGGCGGGTGAGCCGGGCGGGCCGATCCCGGTGTTCTGCGAGCAGAACACCGCCCAGTGGATGCTGAAGAAGGCGGTCGGCGACACGCTGACGATGCTGGCCGACGACGGCTCGGAACTCACCCTGCGGATCGTCGGCACGTTCGCCGACAGCCCGTTCCAGGGCGAGCTGGTGATGGCGGAGGGGTCGTTCGCCCGGGCCTTCCCGAACACCGGCGGGTACCGCGTCTTCCTCGTCCGCAGTCCGCCCGGGCAGGAGGCCGCCGTCGCCCGGGCGCTGTCGCTCGGGCTGCGCGAGAACGGGGTGGTCGTCACGACGACGCGGGAGAAGGTGGCGGCGTACCAAGCGGTGATCGGGGCGTACCTGACGACGTTCCAGGTGCTCGGCGGGCTGGGGCTGCTGCTCGGGGTGCTCGGCCTCGCGGTGGTGGTGCTCCGCGGCGTGTGGGAGCGGGTCGGGGAACTCGCCCTCCTCCGGGCCGTCGGCTACCGCCCCGGGCAGTTGCAGTTCCTCGTCCTCGCGGAGAACGCCCTCCTCCTCGCGGCCGGCCTCGGGATCGGCGTCGCGGCCGCCCTGGTCTCGGTCGCCCCGCACGTCGTCGCCGGGGCGGACGTGCCGTGGGGCCGGCTGGCCGCCACGCTCGGCCTGGTGCTCGTCGTCGGGTTGGGTGTGGCGTCCGCCGCCACGGCGGGTATCCTGCGGGTGCCCCTGATCCCCGCCCTCCGCCGCGAGTGACCCTCCCATGATCAAGCTCGGCATCCTCGACTTCGACACCTCCCACGCGGTCGAGTTCACCAAGAGGTTGAACCACGTCGACGGCACCCCGAAGGAGCAGCTCGTCGACGGGGCGAAGGTCGTGGTCGGCTGCCCCGGCGAGTCGAAGCTGTCCCCGGAGCGGATCGAGGGGTTCACCGCCCAGATGAAGAAGTTCGGCGTCCCGCTGGTCGACAAGCCGGCGGACATGATCGGCAAGGTCGACGGGATGCTGATCGAGGCGGTCGACGGCACCGTCCACCTGGAGCGGGCGAGGCCGTTCCTCGAGGCCGGCATCCCGTGCTTCGTCGACAAGCCGTTCGCCTGCTCCGTCGCCGACGCCCGGAAGATGATCGACCTGGCCGCGAAGCACAAGGCCGCGGTGTTCTCGTCGTCGTCCCTCCGGTACGCCCCGGAGGTGGTCGAGTACGCCGCCGACCCGAAGCCCGGGAAGCTGCTCGGGTGCCTGGTCTACGGCCCGGCGTCGCTCTCGCAGGTCCCGGACCGCAACCCCGGGCTGTTCCACTACGGCATCCACCCGGTCGAGGTGCTGTACACGCTGATGGGGCCCGGGTGCGAGCGGGTGACCAGCACCCACGAGAAGGGCGTGGACGTGGTCACCGGGCGGTGGAAGGACGGGCGGGTGGCGACGGTCCGCGGGACGCGCGAGGGGCCCGGGGCTTACGGGTTCACCGGGTTCGCCGAGAAGGGGGTGAAGGCGGTCGCCGTCGCGACCGCGTTCATCTACCGGGAGCTGCTGAAGCAGGTGGTCGAGTTCTTCAAGACCGGGAAGCCGCCGGTCGACCCGGCGACGACGCTGGAGATCGTCGCGTTCCTGGCGGCGGCAAACCGGAGCGGGGCGAACCACGGGGCCGGCGAGGCGGTGCGCACCGAGGGGTAATCACACCGGGGGTCCGAGCCCGAGCGCCAGCGAGGGTCAGCCTCGACCCTCGCTGGCGCTCGGGCTCGGACCCCGGACGCCGTCACTTGATCTTGAACTGGTCGAGGGCGAACAGCAGCTTGAGCGCCCCGCCCTTCACCTTCGCCTTCACGGCGAACTCGGTCCCGCCGGTCACCGTCACGCTCACCGTGTCCTTCCCGGCCGGGGAGCCGTCGCCGAACGCCTCCTTCAGCGCCGCCTTGACCTCGTCCGGCTTCAGGTCCTGGCCGACCAGCGGCAAGAGCTTCGCCGCCTCCACCTCCACCGACAGCACCGGCACCGGGACGGCCTTCGCCTTCAGCCCGGCCTTCAGCGCCGCCCCGTCCGGCTCGACGCTCAGGGCGATCACGTCCGGCGAGGTCGCGACCCACAGCTTCGCCGGGCCGAGCAGCTTCTCCACCTCCGGCGGGAGGTCGCGCGGGGTGACGGTGTGGAGGGCGAAGTTCCCCTCCTTGGCCACGTCGAAGTCGAACTTGACCGCGTCCCCGAGGAACGGGCCGAACGTCTTCGCCAGGTCCTTCGCCAGCGCCTCGATGTCCCGCCCGTTCTTCACCCCGAGGGCGGCGACCACCGCGTACCGGCCCTTCGCGTCCGGCCCGGTCAGGGCGGCGGCCGCGTCCACCTCCCCGGCCTTCAGGGTCGGGGCCAGGGTCTTGACCACCCGCTCGGCCAGCTCCCGCTGGTCCGCCGGGGCGTCCTTGACGATCTGCTCGGCGGCCGCGTCGACCAGCTTCCCGAGGATCTTCTTGATGTCGTCCGGCAGCCCGGCCCTGGCGGTCAGCCGGGCGACCGACCCCTTCGCCCCGACGATCCCGGCCGGCAGGCTCGTCTTCCCGCCGAGGGCGGCGATGTTCTTCGCCAGGGTGGTGCCCGGGCGGGCGGTCAGGGTCAGCTCGGCCGACAGCTCGCCCGCCTTCTCGTCGACGAACACCTTGGCCCGCAGGTCCTTCGCCTCCTCGACGAACGTCTTGATGCTCCCGGCCGTCATCTCGGAGACGAAGTCGAACCCGGCCCTCTCGACCGCCGACGGGTTGTCCCCGAGCTTCTTCTTCTGCTCGGCCAGGGCGAGTTCGAGCTGCCCGGTGACGAACTTGACCAGGTCCGGCGGGACGGTGTCGAACCGGACCAGGACCGAACCGACCGCCCCGTCGTCCTTCCCGAAGAACGCCTTCGGGTCCGGGAGGGCCTTCGGGTCCAGGTCCTTGGCCGACCGGCCGACGTAGACGTAGTCGTTGGCGAACCGGAGGTGGAGTTCGTTCACGAACGGGACGGCGACCGTGTACGTCCCGTCGGCCCCCTTCTCCGGGGCGAGGCCGGCCCGGTCCCGGAGCATGCCGAGGAACCGGTCCCGGTCGGCGACCGGGACCAGGACCAGGACCGGGCTGCCGACCACGTCCGCGGTCAGGGTGGCGGTCAGCCCGAACGGCTTGCCCGGGTCGACGCCCTCCACCCCCTTCCCGTCGGCGCTCCACTGCTTGACGATCTGCCGGACCTGCTTGACCACCTCCTCCTGCCCGGCCAGCCCGGCCAGGTACTCGCCCTTGGCGAGCAGGTCGTTCACCGACCGGAGCCGCACCTCGACGGTCGGCTGGCCCTTCGGCGGCTGGGCCGCCGCCGCCCCGCCGAGCCAGGCCAAGGCCGCCACCGCCGCCGCCCACCGGGTTCGCATCGGAAGGTCTCCCGAAGTGCCGGGCGGGTCGCCCGGGATGCCATGATATACCCCCGACTCCGGGGCCGGTGTCAACGGCGGCGGCGAAATCATAAAACCCCCGCGGGCCGGCGGCGGAGGGGGCGATGAGCCAGAAGACGTGGGGCGGGCGGTTCGCGGAGGGTACGGACGCCCGGGTGGAGGCGTTCACCCAGAGCGTGTCGTTCGACCGCCGGCTGTACCGGCACGACATCCGGGCCAGCCAGGCCCACGCCGCGATGCTCGCCGAGGTCGGGCTACTGACCGCCGCCGAGGCCGAGGCGATCCGGACCGCCCTGGACGAGATCGGGGCGGTGATCGCCGACGGCGGGATGGCGTTCTCGGCGGCGCTGGAGGACATTCACACCCACATCGAGCGGGCGCTGACCGACCGGCTCGGCGATGTCGGCCGGAAGCTCCACACCGGCCGGAGCCGGAACGACCAGGTGGTGACCGACCTGAAGCTGTGGGTCCGCGACGCCCTCGACGAGCTGGACGGGCTGTTGGCGGACCTGCAGCGGGCGTTCGTCCTGTCGGCGGAGCGGGAACACGGGGTGGTGCTGCCGGGGTACACGCACCTGCAGCGGGCGCAGCCGGTCCTCGCCCCCCACTACTACCTCGCCTACGTCGAGAAGTTGCAGCGCGACCGGGAGCGTGCGGCCGACTGCCGGGAGCGGGTGAACGTGCTGCCGCTCGGGGCCGCGGCGCTCGCCGGGACGTCGCTGCCGATCGACCGCGAGTCGGTGCGGGCGAAGCTCGGGTTCGACGCGGTCGCGGCCAACAGCCTCGACGTGTCCGGCGACCGCGACTTCCTGCTCGAGTTCGTGTTCGTGCTGTCGGTGGTGGCCGCGCACCTGAGCGGGTGGGCGGAGGAGTGGGTGTTGTGGAGCACGACGGAGTTCGGTTTCCTCGACATCCCGGACGCGTTCTGCACCGGGTCGAGCATCATGCCGCACAAGAAGAACCCGGACGTGCTGGAGCTGACCCGCGGGAAGACCGGGCGGGTGGTCGGGGCGCTGCAGGCGCTGTTCGTGCTGGTGAAGGGGCTGCCGCTGGCGTACAACCGCGACCTGCAGGAGGACAAGGCCCTGGCGTTCGACGCCTGGGACACGGTGTCCGGGTGCCTGGCGGTGGCCGCCCCGCTCGTGGCGCAGTCGAAGCTGCGGCGCGAGACGATCGCGGCGCGGCTCGAGGACGGCTTCCTCGACGCGACGACGCTGATGGAGGGGCTGATCGCGCGGGGCGTTCCGATGCGGTCGGCGCACGAGGCGGTCGGCCGGCTGGTGCGCGAGTGCGAGGGGAAGCGGTGCCGGCTCGCTGACCTGCCGGACGCGGCGTTCGACGCGGTACTGGGCGAGCCGGGAGCGTCGGCGACCGGAGGTCTCCGGCAGACGCTCGGGGTGGCGAACGCCCTGGCGGCGTTCCGGAGCTACGGCTCGACCGCCCCGGCCGAGGTGGCGAAGCAGGTGGCGGCGTGGAAGTCTCGGCTCGGGATGTGATTCCTGGACCGCGGCCGTCCCGGCCGCTGCGACCGGGGTCGTTCCGCGACCGGGACAATGGGGGACGTGACCGAGGGCGTGTCGCGGAGCGGCCGGGACGGCCGCGGTCCAGGGAGGTTCTCGTCGTGTGGAGCGATCCGGTCGGGCGGGTCCGGGCGGTCGGGCTGGTCGAGGGCGTGTCCGCCCTCCTCCTGTTCTTCGGGGCGATGCCGCTGAAGTACCTGTTCCAGCACCCGTCCGGGCCGGACACGGTGTTCTGGGTGGGGGCGGTCCACGGCGGGCTGTTCGTGCTGTACGCCGCGGTCGCGTTCTGGGCGTGGGGGCGGGGCCACCTGTCGGACAAGCTGCTCGGGCTGGCGGCGGTCGCGTCGGTCGTGCCGTTCGGGCCGTTCGTCCTCGACCGCCGGCTGAAGGCGGCCGAACAGCGTGACAGCCCCGTCGCCGGCGGGTAAGATGGCCGTGAAAGTGAGGACCGACGCATGATCCGGGTCGTCGGCCACGCGCCGCCACTTCACGTCGAGATGGAAGAGGTCGTGTTGCCTCCGGAGGAGCACGCCGGGGCGCTGGCGCGCCGCGAACGGTACTTCAAGAACATGCGCTGGTTCGAGGCCCACATCGCAGAGATCCGCAAGCAGCACGCCGGCCAATCCGTCTGCGTGGCCGGTGAGACCCTGTTCGCCGGGCCCGACCCGAGAGAGGTGTTCGCACGGGCCCGGGCGGCCTTTCCGGACGACTGGGGGTCGTTCTTCACGATGTACCTCCGGCCGGACGGCTGACCCATGCGCATCGACGGCCATTGGCTGGTCTGTCGGGACGACCTGTTGCGCCCCGTGATCTCCTACGAGGTCCGCGCGGCCGACGGGGCGTGGCACGAGGTGCCGTTCCTGGTTGACACCGGTGCGGACTCGACCTCTCTGACGGCCGAAGCACTGCTCCTGCTCGGACTGGAACCCGTGTCCCCTGAAGGAGTGCGGGTGGAGGGGGTGGGTGGGTCGGCCCCGTCCGTGGTGGTCAAGACCGCGCTCCGCCTAGCCACCGCCGGCGGCGCCCCAGTCGTTATGCCGGCGGAGCTCATCGCCTTCACCGAGCCGGGGCCGCTCGAGCTCAGCTACCTCGGCCGGAACGTAACCAACAAGTTCGCCGTCGTCGTGGACCGGCCGGGCGACACCGTCTGCCTACTCCACGGCAACCACCGGTGCGTCATCCAGGAAGCCTGAGCATGGACCACTTCGAGTACCGCGACCGCGCCCTCTACTGCGAGGACGTGCCGGTCGCCGACCTCGCCGAGCAGTACGGCACCCCGCTGTACGTCTACTCCGAGGCCACCCTCCTCCACCACCTCCGCGAGATCCAGACCGCGTTCGCCCCGGCGAACCCGGTCGTCTGCTATTCGGTCAAGGCGAACGGCAACCTGAGCCTATGCCGGCTGATGGGGAAGCACGGGGCCGGGTACGACGTGACCAGCGGCGGCGAGTTCTTCCGCGCCCTCAAGGCCGGTCCGCAAGGGTCGAAGATCGTCTTCGCCGGGGTCGGCAAGACGGACGCCGAGATCCGCTACGCCCTCGAGCACGGCGTCTTCCTGTTCGACATCGAGAGCGAGCAGGAGCTGCACGCCATCGGCGACATCGCCCACCACATGGGCCGGACCGCCGCCGTCGCCCTCCGGGTCAACCCCGACCTCCCCCCGAAGACGCACGTCAAGACCGACACGTCCGTCAAGGGCGTCAAGTTCGGCCTCGACATCGAGACGGTCGTCGACGTGGCCCGCGGGGTCGTCGGGCACCCCGGCCTGGCCGTCGTCGGCATCCACATGCACCTCGGGTCGCCGATCCTCAAGACCGAGCCGTACCGCCAGGGCGGCGAGAGGGCGGTCAAGCTCGTCAAGGCGTTCCGCGACCTCGGCCACGACATCCGCTACCTGAACATGGGCGGCGGGTTCGGCATCAACTACCGCCGCGACGAGGCGAAGCCGGCCGGCGCGTTCGCCGAAGTCATCCTCCCCGCCGTCGCCGAGACCGGCTGCCAACTGGTGCTGGAGCCGGGCCGGTTCATCGTCGGGAACGCCGCCGTCCTCCTCAGCCGGGTGGTGTTCACCAAGTCGAC
Organism: Isosphaera sp.; assembly: GCA_013822345.1. GTDB lineage: Bacteria > Planctomycetota > Planctomycetia > Gemmatales > Gemmataceae > Gemmata. The sequence continues at coordinate 16,495 of PNKH01000062.1, read as the reverse complement.
CGGCGGGAAGCACTACGTCATCCAGGACGCGGCGATGAACGACCTGATCCGGCCGACCCTGTACGGGTCGTTCCACCGGGTCTGGCCGGTGAGGCCGGCGGCGGACGTGCCGGAGCGGCCGGACGTGGACGGCAACCCGGACGTGCCCGACCCGTTCCGCCCGATGCCGAACTGCTTCGCCCAGGACGTCGTAGGACCGGTGTGCGAGTCGGGCGACTTCCTGGCGAAGGACCGGCCGCTCCCGGCCCTGAAGCGCGGCGACCTGCTGGCGGTGTTCTCGGCCGGGGCGTACGGCATGTCGATGGCGTCGAACTACAACTCCCGGCTGCGGGCCGCCGAGGTCCTCGTCACAGGCGGCACACACCGCCTGATCCGCCGCCGGGAGACGTTCAAGGACCTGGTGGCGTGCGAGGAGGATTGCCTCCTCTGACCGGCGCCGCCAGAATCAGGTGACGGGTTGCGCGCCGTCCGAGCCGGAAGCGTGAGCGACGGATTGACCTTCCCCGTCGCTCACGCTTCCGGCTCGGACGGGCGCCGCGACCTCCCGATTCCCGGCCGCCCGGAGGACCACCCGGTGAGAACCTGCCTGTTCCTGGCCCTCGCCGCGTTCCTCGCCGGGCCGGCCGCGACCGCCCAGGACCCGCCCAAGGACAACGTCCCCAAGCCGGTCGCCGTCTTCAACCAGTTCCGCGACCTCGTCGGCGAGGGCCGGTACGATGTCGCGGCCAACTTCCTCCAGTCGTTCCTCGACTCGAACCCGACCGACGCCGACCTCCAGGCGCTCGAGAAGAAGTACGGGTCGACGGTGTTCCAGGGGCTGCGGAACGTCCCCAAGTGGTCGGACAACCCGGCGGTCGAGAAGCAGGCCCGGGCGAACGTCGAGGAGGCGGTGAAGCGGGCCCGGGCGGTGAACGACAAGCTCCTGTACGACCCGGCCCGGGTGGCCAAGTACATCCGCAACCTCGGGGCCACCTACGAGGAGCGGGTGTACGCCGAGGAGGAGCTCCGCCGCACCGGCGACTACGCCGTCCCGTTCCTCGCCGACGACCTCCGGCTGAACCGCGACAAGGACGTGTCGGCCGCCATCCTCGCCCTGATCCCGAAGCTGGAGCCGTCGACCGTCGGCGGGTGGGTCGCGGCCCTCGACGGGCTGTCGCGCGACCAGCAGTACGGCGTCCTCCGGGCGATCGCCTCCCGGGACGACGTGCTCCGGCTCCAGGCCGCCGCCCAGACCGAGCTGTCCCCGACGCTGTGGCGGGTCATGGCCCGGCCGTCGGACGAGGACCCGCTCCTCCGGGCCCTCGCCGAGGGGTTGCTCAACAAGTTCCTGACCGGGGGGAAGGCGGCGAACCGCGTCCCGGAGGCCGAGCTGGTGGCCGCCGCCCGCCGGTTCTACGACCACCAGGCCCGGTACGGGGCGGCGAAGTCCGACCCCGGCCAGCCGCCGGCCGTCCCGGTCTGGGCGTGGGACGCGACGAACCCGCTCGCCCCCAAGCTGGTGAAGAACGACAACGTGCCCCAGCCGCAGGCGGACGAGTACTACGGGCTCCGCTACGCCCGGTGGGCGCTGGAGACGAAGCCGAACTCCGAGCCGGCCCAGTCGCTGATCCTGGCGATCGCGACCGAGCGGGCGGTCGAGCGGGCCCGGTTCGGCGACCTGGCGAGGGCCGAGCCGGCCGTCTCCCGGCTCCTGTCCGAGGCCCCGTCCGGGGTGCTGATCGAGCTTCTCAACCGCGGCCTCGCCCAGAAGAAGACGGCGCTGGCGGTCGGGGTGATCCAGGCCCTCGGCGACCGCGGGGACAAGGCCGCCGCGCCGGTCCTGGTCCGGGCCCTGAGCTACCCCGACCCGCAGGTGCAGGTGGGGGCGGCGAACGCCCTGCTCCGGTCGCCGGCGCCGGTCCCGCCGGAGGCCCGCGGCAAGATCGTCGACATCCTCCGCCGGGCGGCCGCGGCCGACCCGGGAGCGTCGCCCGGGGCGGTCGGCACCGCCCTGTTCGCCGACCCGAACCCGTTCCGGGCCAACACAGCGGCCGGGCTGCTCCGCGGCCTGGGATACGACGTGGAGGTGTTCGCCACCGGCCGGGACCTGCTCCGCCGGGTCGCCCGGGCGTCCGACTTCGACATCGTCCTGATCGACCGGCACGCCCCGAACCCGGAGCTGATCGACCTCGTCGGCCAGCTCCAGGGCGACGCCCGCGGCGGCGGCCGGCCGACGTTCGTGGTGGCATCCGCGGACAAGCCGCCGGCCCCGACCTTCGACCAGCTCGTCGCCCGGTTCGCGGCCCTGATCGCGGCCACCGAGAACGACCCGACCGCCGTCCCCCCGGCGTACTACCCCGACCCGAAGCTGAAGCGGACCGAGGACGAGGCCGCCGCCGACCGGCGGACCGCCCTGACCAACCGCGACGCGGCCATCGCCACCACCGTCGCCCGGCGGATCGACCGGCTGAAGCGGGTGATCGACGCGACCGGGCTCGACGCCACCCTGACCCCCAGCCAGCGGGTGCTCCTCGACCTGCGGGTGCAGTTGGTCACCTACGCCGTCCTCGCCGCCGAGCACCCGATCTCCGCCGACTCCGCCCCCGGCACCGAGACCCAACTGACCCGGCTCCGCCGGCAACTCGCCCTCCAGCCTGCGGTCGCGACCTACGGCGCGGGGCTGCCGACCACCGCCCTGCTGAAGCTGCTCGACCGGTTCGAGATCGACCTCGGGCGGGCGCCGGAGGCGCGGAAGCGGTTCGAGGCGGTGTACGCCCGGATCGACCTGGCGGACCTCGGCATCCCGGTCGAGTCGTTCCGCGACCCGGCCCTGGAGGCGAAGCTGGCCAAGGCCCTCGGCAACTACCCGGCGGTCCGGGTGGTCCCCGAGTTGTACGGCCCGTCGTCGCTGGTCGGCGAGTTGCAGGCGGCCGGGGCCGACCCGAACACCGCCCCGCGCGACCCGGCGGCGCGGCGGGCGGCCCAGCGGGTCGCGGTCGAGTGGCTGCGGAGGATGGCGACCGGCGAACTCCCCGGGTTCGAGGTCAAGGTCGCCGAGGCCGAACTCCGCGACGCGATCCGGGCGGACGACCTGGCCGACGCCGCGGTCGACGCCCTCGCCCGGTTCGGGTCGGCCGAGGCCCAGCAGGCGCTGCTCGGGCTGGCCCTGAACGCCGGCCGGCCGCTGCCACTGCGGGTGAGGGCCGCGGACGCCGCCGTCCGGCACGTGCAGGTGAACGGGCGGGCGGCCGGGAAGGCCCTGACCGACCCGCTGACCGAGCAGGCGGCGAAGGAGCCGGACCCGGCCCTCCGCGGTAAGTTGCAGACGCTGAAGGGGTTGCTGGTGTCCGACCCGGGCGGGTTCACCGACCGGGTGAAGGGGTACAACCCGCCGCTCGTCCCGCTCCCGCCGCCGAAGGAGGGCCCGAAAGAGCCGAAGGAGCCGAAAGACCCGGCCCCGTGACCGGTAGAATGGCACCCGGTCCGCGGCGCAAGTTCCGGGCCGGGTGCCGTTCGGTGGGCGACCCCGGCGGGACGGCCCGGGACACGAGGACCCGAATCATGACCCGGCCCACCACCCCCTTCGGCCAGCCGAGCCTTGAGGAACTCACGGCCCGGCTCCTCGCCCACGGCTCAGACAACGTCGAGTCCGGCGAGATGACGCCGTACCGGGTGGACGCCGGGTTCCGGGCGGACCCGCGGGCGGCCTGGACCGACGCCACGACGCACACCCCAGCCCCCACGGGTTCCCCGCCGCCAGACTGGGCCGCCCTGGTCGCCCAGGCCGCCCCGGCCGCGGCCGTTCCCTGTGCCGCCGGGAACTTCCCCCAGCGCGTCAGCGACCTTCACCCGCTGCTCGCCCGGTTCCACCCGGCCGAGCTGCGGCCGCACCCCGACCAGGTGCCGATGCACGGGTTCGCCGGGCTGCGGGGGTGGGTGGCGAAGAACGCCGCCGCCCACCCGGTCCTCGCCGCCGGCGTCGCCCGCCTGCTCGGCGACTTCGACCAGGCCGAGACGCTGTTGCCGGCCGACGCGGCGAACGAGCGGGCCGCCCTGCTCTGGCAGCGCGGCCGGTGCGCCGAGGCCCTCGCGGCGTGGGAGGCGGCGGCCGACACCCCGGCGGTGCTGTTCAACCGCGGGATGGCCCGGCTGTTCGCCGGCCGCCCGGCCGACGCGGTCGCCCCGCTGACCGCGGCCGCCGCCGCCCTGCCGCAGGCCGGCGGGTGGGCGAACCTCGCCCGGCTGTACCTGGCGGTCGCCGAGGTGCACGTCTGATGTGGATCGCCGCTTGCGGCGTTGCGGGCGGTGACGCCCGCAACGCCGCAAGCGGCTTAATACCGCGTCTCCAGCCCGATCACCAACCCCTGCGCCCAGAAATCGGACCGGTTGAACAGCGGCCGCGGGCGGTCCGGGAAGCCCCCCGTGCCGCCGCCGAGGGCCGGGACGTTGGCCGGGTTCACGACCCGGTCGAGCTGGTCCCCGGGCCGGACCGCGTCGGACAGGTAGAGGAAGTTGTACCCGACGTAGACCCGGCCCGCTTCACCCCACCGGAAGCCGAGCTTCAGCGTCCCCTCCGGGACGACGGCGAACGCGGTGCGGGTGGCCCGGCCGATGTTCGTCGGCCCGGTGAACAGCCCTCCCGGGACGAAGACGAACCCGGGCCCGGTCGCCCCGTCAACCCGTACCACCTCGAACGTCCCGCCGAGCGCCACCTTCCCCGTCAGCTCGCAGAAGACCGTCCCGCGCGTAAGGTCGGCGTGCAGCCCGACCTGGCCGCCGTGGAACCGGTTGTGGGCGACGAACTCGTCGTACACCGCCCCGCCGGGCCGGGCTGTCGTGACGGTCAGTCCCTCGTGGGCCTGCAGGAAGCGGTACCCGGCCAGGCCGTTCAGCCGCACCCCGTCCCGGTCGAACAGGTTGCCGACGGCGTTCGCCTCGGCCCCCTGGACCCGCGTCGTGGTGGCGACCGTCACCGCCCCCGGCACCGGCGCGGGGAAGACATCTTCCCGCCCGGTCACGGCGTTCGCGAACGGGACGCCGATCGTCGGGAGTTGCGCCCCCGCGGTGAACCGGTCGGTGCGGCTGCCGAGGAAGAAGTAGACCACCTCGTACCCGCGCGTCTGGCCGGGGTCCGCCGCCCACCCGAGCGTGAACCGCCCGCCCGAGACCCCGGGCGTCCCGAGGGCCCGGCCGCCGGCGAGGAGCGCGCCCGCGCTGTCACTGACGAGCGGCGGGAGCGGGTGCGCCTTCGGCCACCAGAAGAGGTATTCCTGGCTGTTCCACGACGGCCCGAGCGGGCCGCGGCGGACCGGCCGGCCCAACTCCTCCACCCGCGTGACCGCTTCCGACTCGGCCGCCGGCGGAACTTCGACCGGGGTGAGCGGCCGGGACACCTCCGTCCCGCCCGGCAGCCCCGGGTCGTCGGCACCCGGGACCGCGACGAGGACGGCGACGAGACACCCCGCGAGCATTCCGGCCCCTCCGGTCGGCGCGACCGCCGGCGGGTATGCCGGACGGCCGGGGCCGCGTCCAGACCAGGGCGGTTCGTGGTGTGGGTCTGGGTGGTTGGGGTTGGGTGGCACCCGCTCCCTGACGGTCGCGGTTCGCCCGGCACTCTGGCGAACCGCGACCGTCAGGGAGCGGGTGACGGCCCCCAAGCCTACGCGGCGGACGACCCCGGCGTCCAGCCGAAGCCGGGGTCGGTAGAATCCCCGGATGAGCCATCTTCCCGATCCCGCCGTCCCCTCCCCCGGCTTCCCGACCGCCCGGCCCCGCCGGCTCCGCTACCACCCGCTCGTCCGGGACCTGGTCCGGGAGACCGAGCTGTCGGCCCGCGACCTGATCCTGCCGCTGTTCGTCCGCCCGGGCCGCGGCGTCCGGCAGGAGATCGGGTCGATGCCGGGGAACTTCCAGCTCAGCGTCGACACCCTGGTCGACGAGGTCGGGGCGGCCCGCGACCTCGGCATCCGGTCGTTCATGTTCTTCGGCATCCCGGAGCGGAAGGACGCGACCGGGTCGACCGCCCTCCGGGATGACGGGATCGTCCAGCAGGCGCTGCGGGCGGCCCGCAAGGCGTTCGGGGCGGACGTGCTCCTGATCCCGGACGAGTGCTTCTGCGAGTACACCGACCACGGGCACTGCGGCATCCTGCACGACCGCGGCGGGGTGCCGGACGTGGACAACGACGCGACCCTGGCGGTCCTGGCCGAGCAGTGCGTGAGCCACTGCCGGGCCGGGGCGGACGTGGTCGCCCCGAGCGGGATGCTGGACGGGATGGTGCGGGCGATCCGCACCGGCCTCGACGCCGCCGGGTTCACCCACGTCCCGATCCTGAGCTACGCGGCGAAGTACGCGAGCGGGTTCTACGGCCCGTTCCGGGACGCGGCCGAGTCGCCGCCGCAGTTCGGGGACCGGTCGACGTACCAGATGGACCCGGCGAACGGGGACGAGGCCTTGCGGGAGGTGGGGCTCGACCTGGCCGAGGGCGCCGACCTGGTGATGGTGAAGCCGGCGCTGTCGTACCTGGACATCATCCGGCGGGTTAAGGAGCGGTTCCGGGTGCCGGTGGCGGCGTACAACGTGAGTGGCGAGTTCGCGATGGTGAAGGCGGCGGCGGCGCGGGGCTGGATCGACGAGCGTCGGGTGACGCTCGAGATCCTCACGAGTATTCGCCGGGCCGGGGCCGACGTGGTCCTGACGTACCACGCCCGGGACGTGGCCCGGTGGTTGAAGACGGGGTGACGCCCGGGCCGGGCGTGCCGGTCGGGCGGGTGTCGGCCGACCCGGCGGGGGCCGCCGACCCGGATGTTGGTTGACACGCCCGCCGCCGGCAGGGTACGCTTCTGGACATGGCCGGACCGCCTCTCGCCGGTCGGCCACACGCCCTTCGTCCCCCCCCCGCCGGACCCTTCGGGCCGCGGCGTCATTCCCCTCCGGGAGACGTACCCGTGTTTTCGTTACTTCGCCGCGGGTTCACGCTGATCGAGTTGCTCGTCGTGATCGCGATCATCGCCGTCCTCGTCGGCCTGCTCTTGCCGGCCGTCCAGAAGGTCCGGGAGTCGGCGGCCCGGTCGAAGTGCCAGAACAACCTGAAGCAGCTCGCCCTGGGGTGCATGAACTTCGAGTCGGTGAACGGGCACTACCCGCGGAACGTCGGGGCGGGGGCGTTCGCGATCGGCGGGAACCCGAGCTGGATGTTCGTCGCCCTCGGGTACACCGAGGACACGGCCCTGTACCAGGCGGTGATCGCCAGCGGCAGCTTCGCCAACGCCAAGACCGCCGGCATCCTCCCGGCCCGGACGAACCTGACCCGGTGCCCGAGCGACGGGTTCCAGTTGGACCAGGGGCAGTACAGCAACTACGTTGCCAGCGTCGGCCCGCAGTGCAACAACCCGCCGACCGGGTGCCCCGGCCCGTTCCAGGTCCACTGCAACGGGCAGGTCGTCGTCCCCCACGCCTCCGGCACCCCCCCGGCCCTGTCCCCGCCGACCCACCCGGGGTACGGACCGAGCCACAGCTGGGGGACGAGCGTGACCGGGATCCGGGACTTCCCCGGGATGTTCGCCCGGACCTCCGCGTCCGGCCTGCCGGGGGCGCTGACGGTCCGGATCCGGGACGTGACCGACGGGACCTCCAGCACCCTGCTGATCGGGGAGACGCTGCCGGAGTTCTGCGAGTTCCAGCGGTCGACCGGGACGCTCGGGACCGGGTGGCCGGAGGGCGGGAACACGATCACCCAGGGGCAGACGATCCAGCCGATCAACTACAAGATCGAGCCGGTCACGGCGTCGCCGCTGCCGCCGTTCAGCTCGTCGTGCTCGGCCGGGTCGACGTGGTGCCCGAGCGGGAACGCGGACCGGTGCATGGCGAACTGGCACGTGACGTGGGGGTTCAAGTCGAACCACCCCGGGGGGGCGAACTTCGCGTTCGCCGACGGGTCGGTGCACTTCCTCCGGGAGACGATCGACATGCGGACGTACCAGTACCTGGGGCACCGGTCCGACGGCCAGCCGGTGACCATCCCGTGACCGGCTCACCCGCCGCCGAACAGGGCCGTCCCGAGCTTCCGGCGGGCACTCTTCCAGAGGGCGACGGCCTCGTCGTCGCCAAGTTCCAACTCGTCCGCGATGTCGACGAGGCGGATGCCGAGCATCCGGACCCGGGCGACGCGCAGCTCGTCGTCGGTGAGGAGGGCGAACGCGGCCTGGAGGCCGGCGAGCGCGGTCTCGCGGTCGAACCGCGGGGGGGGCGGCAGTGGGTTCGAGTGCAGCTCGATGATCTCTGCCGGCCCGGTCGGCCGCACACCGCCCGGCAGGGGCAGGTCAGAGCGACGGGGACGCTTCCGACGACTCATGGTTACCGCTCCACGAAGAAGTGCGTGTGGGCGATCGGGACCAGTTCTCCCGCCCGCCAGCCGCTCTTGACTGGTCGCATCAACTCGACGGTGTGCCGGCCGACCCCCTGCAACCGAATCATCGGCAGTCGGAACGACACATCCCGCACAGTCTCGGCGGGGTCGAAGTCAACCCGGAACGGGCCGTAGTCCCCGATCACCTCTGGAACACCGCTCGGGTGGTCGACCCACGACACCTGAACCCGAAACACCGTCGGCCTCGCCTGCTCCATGTAGAACCGGGTGAACACGTCCAACTGGCCGAACAACTTCGGGAACTCCGTGTCCGCCGGAACCGTCCGCCAGTAATCGACATCAAGAAGGTCCCAGGCGGTCTGCCCGGGGCCGTGATTGCGGGCCAACTTGCTCACCACGAAGTGGTGGACGCTCACCCGCCGGCTCATGGGCGACTCCCGGGGACTTCCCCCACTCTACCCGGCCGCCCCGCCGGGTACAATTCGCCCACCGCCGGCGGGGCGAACCGCCCGGCCGGCCCCCGTGTCCCCACCGGCATGAGCGACGCGATGGTCGAGATCGACGGGTCGGAGGGCGAGGGCGGCGGCCAGGTGCTGCGGTCCGCGCTCGCCCTGTCGGTCCTCACCGGCCGGCCGTTCAAGCTCACCAACATCCGGGCCCGGCGTTCCAGGCCCGGCCTCCAGCCGCAGCACGTCATGTGCGTCCGGGCCGCGGGCGCCGTCAGCGGGGCGTCCTACAAGGGGGCCGCGAACGGGTCGGCGGTGCTGTACTTCGAGCCGGGGCCGGTGAAGCCCGGGCCGTACCACTTCCGCATCGGCACCGCCGGCTCCACCGCCCTGGTGCTGCACACCGTCTACCTGCCGCTCGCCCTCCGCGGGGCGACCCCGAGCGAGGTCACCGTCACCGGCGGGACGCACAACCAGCACGCCCCGTGCTACCACTTCCTCCAGACGACGTGGGCCGCGCACCTCCGGCGTGCCGGGCTGACCGTCGACCTCGAGATGGTCCGGCCGGGGTTCTACCCGCGCGGCGACGGCGAGGTCCGGGCCGTCGTCCGTCCCTGTTCCCGCGTCCACGGGGTGACCCTCACCGCCTGCCCGGAGCTGACCACCGCCGGCGGGTTCAGCGCCGTCGCCGGGCTCCCCGAGTCGGTGGCGAAGCGGCAGGCCCGGCGGCTCGCCAACCGGATGAAGGCCGAGGGCGTCGAGCCGCACATCCCGCTCGAACGGTGGGAGGCGGCGAACCCGGGGACGGTCGCCGCCGTGGTCTTCCGCCAAGCCCCGGTCCCGCCGCTGTTCTTCGGCCTCGGGGAGCGCGGCAAGCCGGCCGAGGCGGTCGCCGACGACGCGGCCGACGAGGCGGTCCGGTTCCGCGCCTCGGGCTGCCCGGTCGACCCGCACTCGGCCGACCAGTTGCTGCTGCCGCTCGTGTTCAGCCCGGACGCCAGCACGTTCCGCACGTCCGAGGTGACCCGCCACCTGACAACCAACATCGCGACCGTGCGGAAGTTCGTGGATCGTGACATCGAATTGGACGGGGCCGAGGGGCAACCCGGGACCGTCCACATCCCGGCCGTGGTATAATGCCGCCACCCGTCCCGGAGGCCGCCCGCGCGATGCCGACCGACGCCGCCACGATGCAGGTCGCGCAGGTCGTCCCGTGCACCGAGGCCGAGGGGCCGGGGCGGCGGTTCGCCGTGTGGTTCCAGGGCTGCCCGCTCCGCTGCCCCGGGTGCTGCAACCCCGAGTTCCTGCCGTTCAAGGGCGGGGAGGCGAAGACGGTGGCGGAGATGGCCGGTTGGCTGAACCGGGCGCGGGAAGAAACCGGGGTCGAGGGGATCACGCTTCTCGGGGGCGAGCCGTTCGCCCACGCCGCGGCCGGGGTCGGCCTGGCCCGGGCCGCCCGCGACCTGGGGCTGTCCGTGATGGTGTTCAGCGGGTACACGGTGGAGGAGCTGCGGGCGCGACCCGAGCCGGAGGTGGCCGACCTGCTCGCCCTCACCGACATCCTGGTGGACGGCCCGTACGACCGTGACCGGCCGGACACCGAGCGGCGGTGGATCGGCTCGACGAACCAGCGGATCCACTTCCTCACCGACCGCTACTCGTTCGACGAGCCGTGGCGGCGGCGGAACACGTTGGAGATCCGCGTCCGCGGCCGGGAGGTCAGCGTGAACGGCTTCCCGGCCGCGGACGCCGCCGGGCTGTGGAAGGGGTGGCGGCGGAAGAAGCCCACGCCCGCGGCCCCCGCGGGGGGTGACGCCACATGACCCGCCCCGCCGCCCCGCCGCCGCGGCCGCCCGAACCGGACGGGCCGCGGCAGGTGTCGAAGTTCGAGTTCAACCTGCTCCGGATCCTGCGGTTCCTGGTCGGGCACTTCCCGGCCGACCAGGGGCTGACCCTGGTCCGGGCCGCGGTCGCCCGGCCTGAGTGCCTCAGCCCGGCCGCCGTCGACCTGATCAAGGACACCCTGGCCAAGGGGTGCGTCCTGTTCCTGGTCCGACACGGGGCGTGGCGGAACGACAAGTACCTGCGGGCGAACGTGCCGACCCCCGGCCGGCTGTGGGACCGCGTCCCGCTCGACGAGCGGGCGCTGTGGTTTTCCAAGCCGGTGATGGAGTTCCTGATCTGGGCGACGGCCGAGAAGGTGAACGACGCGAAGGCCGCGTGGGACGCCGCCCCGGCCGCCCTGACCGCGGCCGACGAGCTGTTCTTCTGGCTGGCGTTCGACGCCACCCGGTCCGACCCGGACCTGCTCACCGTCCTCCGCCGGAAGGACGCGTTCCGGCTGAACCGGTTCTGCTGGCTCGCCTCCCCCGGCGACGTGGCCGAGGGCGACGACGCCACCCCGCCGGACTTCGCCGACCTGTTCGAGGGGGCCCGGGCGGCGCTCCTGGAGGCGCTGCAGCCGCACCTCGCCCAGCGGTGGACGCGGTCGGAGCGGGTGAAGGGCCAGGTCGGGGACTGGGCGCGGATGCGGCGGCAGGGGCGGTCGGAGTTCGCGGCCCTGCGGGCGTTCCTCCTCGCCGCGTCCGCCGCCGGCCGGACCGACCTCGCCCGGTTCGTGCTGCGGACCAACGCCGCCCTGTTCACCGGCGACCTGACCCCGGTGTTCTGGACCGGCGGCTTGCAGGGGAGCGGGCCGCCGCGGCTCGCCGACCGGCTCGACACCCAGCGGGCGGCGCTGGCCGTGCCCCGGCAGATGGAGGTGCTGGAGGCGTGGCAGCGGCAGGCCCTGGCCGTCGGGTTCTTCGACGACGGGTACCAGGCCAGCCAGCTGTGGAAGGCGGACTGGGAAGCGGCGAACGGGGACCGGGTGGCCGCCCGGGCCCGGGCCGCGGTCGAGATGCTGGAGCCGCTGCGGGGGCCGCTCGGCGGCCGCCCGCCCGAGGCCGCCGGCCCGCCGCCCGGCGAGAACCCCGAGGGCAGCCCCGGATAACCCGCCGGCCCGGAGTGGAGCCATGAGCCGCGCCTACCGCATTTGGCTGAAAGACCCCGTACCCCAGAAGCCCGAGGAGCGAGACGACATGAGCCGCGCGTACCGCATCACCGTGAAGGAGTCGGACACTCGCCACCTGAAGGCCGGGGACGAGATCTGCACGCAGCTGGAGATCCTGGAGATCCTCCCGCCCGAGGACATGGCGACGCTGCTGAAGGAGGAGCTGAAGAAGCGCGGGTTCGAGGAGCAGGAGAACGGCACCATGGTCCGGAAGGACGGGGACCTGACGGTGAAGGTCGACCCGTGCTCCGGCGAGGTGACGGTGAAGGCCGAGACGGAGGAGACGGTGAGCCAGGAGGCGAAGCGGGACGCGACCGGGTTCAACGACGTCGGGCCGAGCGAGCGGAGCCTGCGGGACAAGGTCAAGGACCAGCTCCAGGCGGACCTGGACAAGAAGTTCGAGCAGGAGCAGGCCCGGCTCCAGAACAAGGCGACCGAGCAGCTCGAGAAGCACCTGAACGACCTCCAGCCGGAGATCTCGGAGGTGGTCAACCAGGTGACCCGCGACGCCCTGAAGCAGAAGGCCCAGCAGATGGGCACCGTAAAGGAGATCAGCGAGGACGCCAAGAGCGGGTCGCTGACCATCAAGGTCGAAGTGTAGGACCCCGTTTAGCCGCGACCCGAAGGGGAGCGCGGCGCCCGCGCTCCCCTTCGGGTCGCGGCTAAACCCGTTCACGGACCGCCGCGAGCCACCCCGATGTCGATTACGGTCGCCGAGAAGGAACTGCCCGCCTCCCTGACGCCCGAGCAGGCGGTCGAGGCGGCGTACGCGCACGAGCTGGCCGATGTCGCCAGCAAGTTGGCCCGCGGGCTCCCGGTCCTGGTCGAGTGCGACAAGGAGCTCGCCCCGTACCTGTTCATGAACGTCCGGAACCGGCTCCGCGAGGCGAAGCTGCAGTGCATCTACCTCGACGGCCGGCAGCGCGAGCAGCAGGCCGGGGCGATGCCGATGGGCCTCATCGGCACCATGATCGCGCAGCTCCGCGACGCCGTCCGCGGGGCGGTCGAGCGGCGGGTCGTCGTCCTCCCGCACCTCGACCTCCTGACCACCAGCCAGGGCGGGCTGACCGGCGAGGCGCGGGAGGTGATCCCGCTCCTGTACGAGAACCCGGAGCTGGTCTGGCTCGGGTTCAAGGACCCGTCGTTCCCGCTCCCGAAGGTGATCGAGAACCTGTTCCCGTGCTGGACCGGCATCCTCGGCACCGCCCGCAACCGGCTCCGCCACCTCGTCACCCAGAAGGAGAGCCGGAAGTTCGGCCGCAACTTCTCCCCGTGGTCGCTCTACAAGTACGTCTCCGGGGTGAACGCGGTCCGCCTCCGCCGGCTGCTGTCGACGCTCGAAGGCGAGGACTACCCGGCCGACCCGAAGCGGGCGTACGCCCAGGTCCGGCAGGCGACGCTGAGCGGCCACATGGAGGTCCCGAGCGTCGACCTGGAGAAGGACATCGGCGGGTACGGGAAGGTGAAGGCGAAGCTGAAGGCCGAGGTGCTGGACACGCTCCAGAAGCGCGACCGCGCGACCGACGCGGACGAGGTGTCGCGGCTGGAGGAGCTGATCCCGCGCGGGATGATCTTCTGGGGCCCGCCGGGGACCGGGAAGACGTACTTCGCGAAGGCGATCGCGGCGAGCATCGGGGCGGCGATCACCATCGTGTCCGGCCCGGAGCTGAAGTCGAAGTGGGTCGGGGAGTCGCTGCCGTACGAGGAAGAGGTCTTCGTCCTGCTGAACGGCCGGCCGCGGCGCATCCCGATCGGCGAGCTGGTCGAGAAGCACGCGAAGGACGACGTGCGGACGTGGACGGTGCGCGACGACGGCACGGCCCTGATCGCGCCCGTCACCGGGTTCCTGAAGCACAAGGGGCCGGACTACGTCGACGTGCTCGTGACCGAGACCGGCCGGCGGGTGCGGGTCACCGGCGGGCACAGTCTGTTCGTCCGCGACGGGGACCGGCTGGCCGAGGTGTTCGCCGAGCAGGTGGTGCCGGGCGAGACCCGGGTGGCCGTCCCGCTCCGGCTGCAGGCCCCTGAGACCGTCCGCGAGATCGACCTCGTCGGGCGGCTCGGCGACCGCGAGGACGTGCGCGTGCGAGACTACGATGCGTGGCTCGGGCACGCCGTCGAGCGGGTCGGGTCGGAACGGGCGGGCGCGGCCTGCGGAGTCGCCGTCAACGAACTGCGGTACACCACCCGCAGATCGCCGCTGACGCTCGCGGGGCTGCGGCAACTCGCCCGCGAGTCGGGGGAAGACCTGGACCCGGCGAGTCTGTCGCTGTACTGCTGGCACCGCAACAAGCGCATGCCCGGCGTGCTGCCGCTGACCCCTGACCTCGGCGAGTTCCTCGGCCGGTGGGTCGCCGACGGATGCTTCCACCGTACCGGCGTCCGCATCGCGGTCCACGCGGACGAGGCCGACCAGGTCGAGTCGCTGTGTAACCGCCTGTTCGGGCACGTCACGCGGTACCGAAAGCCCGGCGGCGGGCGCGGGCTCGACCTGGTCGTCAACTCGACGCTGCTGAAGTACGTCCTGAGGGACGCGCTGGGGATGTGTGACGGGTCCGGGGAAAAACGCGCCCCGGCCGACATGTTCCTCGCGCCGCTCCCCGTCGTCGCCGGATTCCTCCGCGGGTACTTCAGCGGCGACGGCACGTTCAGCGGGAAGTACGTCGAGGCGACCACGACCAGCCGCGGGCTGGCCGAGGACGTGGTCACCCTGCTCCAGTACTTCGGGATCGCCGCCCGGGTCCGGCCGAAGCCCGAGCGGAACGGCGCGCCGGCGTACCGCGTCCGGTTCCTGTGGAGCGGGTTCCTCCGCACGTTCGCCGAGAGGATCGGCTTCGCCGACGAGCGCCGCAGCCGCGCCCTCCGCGGGTACCTCGACGGCATGACGTTCAAGCGGGACGCCCAGACCCCCGCCCGGCACATCACCAACGACGTGCTGTGGGACGCGGTCGTGGAGAAGCGGCGCGAGCCGTACGGCCGCGAGCACGTGTACGACCTGAGCGTGCCGGAGACCGAGCGGTTCGTCGCCGGGTTCGGGAACGTCCTGGTCCACAACTCCGAGGAGAACCTGCGGCAGATCTTCCACAAGGCCCGGCAGTCGGCCCCGTCGATCATCGTGTTCGACGAGCTGGACTCGTTCGCCACCGCCCGCGGCACCTACACCGGCAGCGGCGTCGAGCACTCGATGGTCAACCAGCTCCTGACCGAGATGGACGGGTTCCACAAGGACGAGCTCGTCTTCGTCGTCGGGACCACCAACTTCGTCGAGTCCCTCGACCCGGCCCTGCTCCGCCCCGGGCGGTTCGAGTTCCACATCCACATCCCGTACCCGGACGACGACGACCGCCGCGCCATCTTCGAGATCTACGACAAGAAGATGAAGCTGAAGTTCACCCCGGAGGCGCTCGACTACGCGGTCACCCGGACCGGGAACCGGTACATGACGCCGACCGGCACCGCGTTCAGCGGCGACCACCTGAACGCCCTCTGCCGGGCCGTCGCCCGGCTCCGGATGCGCGAGGACATCAAGGGCGACACGGACCCCAAACTGGTCGAGAAGGCGCTGACCGAGTTCGACGAGAAGGTCGAGCTGCACGAGAAGGACCTGCCGGTCGTGGCGACGCACGAGGCCGGGCACTTCCTGGTGTCGATCTTCTGCCCGAACCACCCGCCGCCGGAGAAGGTGACGATCCAGAGCGACATGCCGTGGGCCCCGTTCTTCACCCAGTTCAGGCACGAGAAGAAGCGGGTCGGGATGAGCCGGGCCGAGATGCTCGACATCCTGTGCGTCCTGTACGGCGGGATCGAGGCCGAGCGGCTGCTGGTCGGGGACGTGTCGACCGGGGCGAGCGGGATGGGGAGCCCGGGGTCGGACCTGTCCCGGGCGTCGGAGCTGGCCGAGCTGATCGTCGAGGTGTGCGGGATGAGCAACCTGGCGGCCCCGCTCCGGTCGTTCCACGACCACGAGGGGAAGCGGGTGGTGCTGTCCGGCAGCATGGCCGAGGCGATCGACCGGCAGGTGAACACGATCATCGTCGAGGCCCAGGCGAAGGCGGCCGCGATCCTGGCGAAGCACCGGGCGGACCTGGTGAAGGTGCGGGACGAGTTGATGGAGAAGAAGACGATCGAGGGGGAGCGGACGCGGGCGATCATCGACGACCTGCGGGCGCGGTTCCCGAAGGATGTCGGCGCCCCCGGCCCGGAGGTGAAGCTGGACGCCAAGGCGGGCACCACCGCCGAGGCGAACGGGGCCGCGGACAAGAAAACGGGCAAGGCGAAGAAGGATGCGGCGGAGTAGTTCCAGGTTCCACGTTCCACGTTGGCGGAACCTGCGGCGGGGGTGTTCAACTTGGAACGTGGAACCTGGAACCTGGAACCGGAGACGACATGGCCGAAATGATCATCATGCTCCGCCGCGACCCGAACACCGGGAAGCAGAACATCATCATCAAGCTCGACTCCGAGCCGGACGCCCTGCCGCTGGAGCACGAGCAGATGCACCGCGAACTCGTCTCGAAACTCCTCGGCAAGAAGCCCGAGGACTTCGGCGAGGTGATCGTCGAGCGGGAGGAGGAGAAGCAGCCCGAGGCCCCCGTCGGCACCCCGAACGAGCCGCAGAAGCAGAAGGCCGGGCACAAGGGCTGACCCCGC
>PNKH01000061.1 GCA_013822345.1 Isosphaera sp. | reverse complement strand
CTAGTGGGTCAGTTGGCTCGGGCGTGGCCATTCGGGGGCGGCTAGAATTACGGGCGATCACTCGGGAGGAGCCCGCATGCCCCGCCCCCAGAAGGACCCCCTCCGCCGGCTCACCACCGCCGAGCGGCGCGAACTCGGCCGCCTCCGCCGGTCCCGCACGGCGCCGGCCGCCGAGGTCACCCGGGCCACCCTCATCCTGCTCGTCAGCGACGGGTCCAGCTACCAGGACGCCGCCCGGGCTGCCGGTCGCAAGAGCGGGGACGCCGTCGCGCACCTGGTCGCCCGGTTCAACCACGAGGGACTCGCCGCGGTGACGCCCCGGCACGGCGGCGGGCGGGCGCCGACCTACGACACCGCCGCCCGGGACCGCATCCTCCAGGAGGTCGCTCGCACCCCGACGCCCGAGCGTGATGGGACCGCGACCTGGCCCCTGTCGATCCTCCGACGAGTTCTGCGGTCGGCCCCCGGCGGCCTGCCCCGGGTCTCGACGTTCACCATCTGGTGGGTGCTCCGGGAGGCTGGGTACTCGTTCCCGCGGACCCGCACCTGGTGCCCGACCGGGCGGGCCGTCCGCAAGCGGAAGTCCGGCCGGGTGACCGTCACCGACCGCGACGCCGGTGCGAAAAAAAGCTGATCGAGGACGCCTACCGGCTGGCCCCGGGGCTCGGGCTGGAGGTGTGGTGCGCCGACCAGGCCGGGCCGTTCCAGACGGTCCCGCACCCGGGCCGGGGCTGGCGACCCGAGGGGCACCCGGCCCGGATCCCCCACGAGTACGTCCGCAACGGCACGGCCAAGGTGATGACCCTGCTCCGCCCGGCCGACGGCCGCGTCCGGTTGAAGGGGGTGACGAGCTGCCCGAGCGCCGTCCTGCACCCGTGGCTGAAGCAGGAGCTGGCCGCCGTCCTGGGCGGGCTGCCGGCCCTGCCCCCGACGGCCGACCGGTCGCGGGCGGCGTGGGAGCGGTGGCAGGCGGGCCTCAAGGAGCGGATCACGCTGCCGGCCGAGCTGCCCCCGCTGCGGGTGCTGTTGGTGCTGGACAACCTGGCCGGGCACCGGACGCCCGAGTTGGTGCTGTGGCTGTTCGCCCACGGGGTGATGCCGGTGTACACCCCGCTGGGCGGGTCGTGGCTGAACATGGCCGAGAGCATCCAGCGGATCCTGAAGGGCCGGGCGCTGGGCGGGCAGGAGCCGACCCACCCCGGTCAGATCATCGGGTGGTTCGAGGCGGTGGCCGCCCGGTGGAATGCCGACCCGACGCCGTTCGAGTGGGGCGGGAGGCGGGCCGCGCGGCGGAAGCGGCAGCGAGACCGGCGGCATCGGGTCGGCGGGTCGGGGGCAACGACCCGGCGGCCGGTTCGCAAGAGGAATGGCTACGGGCAACGCAACTGACCCACTAGGCGCCGCACCGGACCCGGCGGCATCGGCTCCGGGTCTTCATAGCCCTTCACTCGGCCGGTGCGGGTGAGCCTGTTTGTTCGGCCACCAGAGGGCTTGCGGATGGAGACGCTCGTCGCGGCGTGAAACGGGTTCAGTTCACCTCGACCATCGCCTTCACCACGCCAGTCTCCGGCCGCAGCCACTTCGGGAACTCGCCGACCATCGCGTCGAACGGGACCGCCTGGCAGGTGTCGGATACAATGACCGGGTGACCCGCCTCGATCCGGAGCGAGCGATGGTCCTCACCGTGCCACCCCAACTGGAGTCGGCCTTGGCCGAGCAGGCCGGCCGGCGGGGCCTCGCCCCGGACGCGCTGGCCCTCGACATCCTCCGCCGACACCTCCTCCCGGCCTCTCCCCCGGCCCCCATCGACGACTGGGAGCGCGGGCTGCTGGCGGCGGCCCGGGACTGCGGCGTCTCCCTCCCCGACGCGGCCCTGAGCAGCGACGGGCTGTACGACTGATGGCCGTCCTCCTCGACACCAGCGTCCTCGGCCGGTTGGCCAACGCGGCGGACGCCCAGCACGCGGCGGCCGCCCGGGCCGTGCTGGAGTTGCACCGCCGCGGGGAGGTGCTCCACGTCACCCCCCAGGTGTTGGTCGAGTTCCGCAACGTCGCCACCCGGCCGGCGGCCGTCAACGGGCTCGGGCTCCCGGTCGCGGACGCCGAAGCCCTGGCCGCGACGTTCGAGTCGCGGTTCCCGCTCCTCCCGGAGACGCCGGACATCTACCCGGCGTGGAAGGCGCTGGTGGCCGCGGTCGGGGTGGTCGGCAAGCAGGTCCACGACGCGCGGCTGGTGGCCGTGTGCCACGTCCACGGGGTGGCACACGTGCTGACGTTCAACGTGGGGCACTTCGCCCGGTTGGCCGCCGCCCCGCCGGGTGTCGTGGTACTCGACCCGGCAACCGTGTGAGGCGGGTCAGGCCCGGCCCGCGAGTTCGCCGGCCGCGACGGAAGCGGCGTCGCCCGCCGCCGTCACCCGCCCGTAGATCATCCGCATCTGGATCTTCTCGCTCAGGGCGGCGCACTGCGACAGGAAGATCGCGAACAACTGGTCGCCGCGGACCCGTTCGCTGGTCAGCTCCTTCAGCGCCTCCTGCTTGACCGCCGTCACCCGCCGGAGGAACGGCCGCAACTGCTCCGGGTCGGTCACGTCCATCTGCTCCACCTCGACCGCCAGCGTCCGCCCGATGAACTCGTCCAGCTTCTGCTTCTGCGCCCGGTCCTCGGCCGCCGCCCGGAGCCCGCGGCGGTGCCGCACCCAGCCCCACACCAGCACGGCCAGCGCGACCAACCCGACCAGCACCTCCTTCGACTTCGCCGCCAGTTCCATCGCCTGCGCGAGGCGGTGGAACCGGGCCGACGGGTCGTGGTACGCCACCGCCGCCGGGTGCAGGACGGCGGCGTCGGACTCCCGGGCGGCCCGGGCCGACAGCAGCAGCGGGTACGCCGCCCGCAGGTCCGTCTCGTACAGGGCCGCCAGCGCCTCCCGCACCACCTCCCGCGGGGCGTCCGACCGGGCCGCCAACAGCGCCGTCACCGCGACCGTCCGCACCGGCTCCGGCGGGACCGAGGGGCTGCCCGAGTACAGCCCGCGCGGGATGGTGGCCGGGACCAGCCACGGGTGGCGGGCGGCCAGCCCCTCCGGGTCGGCCAGCCCGACCAACTCCACCTCCCCGCCCCTCAGCACCCTCTCCAGGGTCGGGTTCATCCACCCGCTGGTGACCAGGGCGGCGTCCAGGTCGCCGCTGCCGGCGAGCGAGCCGAACGGGTCGTCCGCCCCCCGCACCTTCTCCGGCGCGACCCCGTAGTGCGACAGGATCACGTCGGCGTTCTGGCGGACCCCCGAGCCGGGCTTCCCGAGCCCGACCCGGCGGCCGGCGAGGTCCGCCGGCGAGCGGATGTCGCTCCCCTTCCGGACGACGAAGTGGACCGGCTCCGGGAACAGCGGGGCGACCGCCACCACCCCGTCCGGCGGGAGGCAGACGGTCTGCATCAGGGCCAGGTCCGCCCCGCCCTCGCGGAGCAGCCGGGCGTTGTCCCCGCTGCCGCCGGTCTCGAGCACCCGGACCGGCCGCCCGGTCCGCTCCTCCAGCCGCCGCCCGTAGTCGACGGCGAACGAGTGGTACAGCCCGCCCGGCTGGCCGGCGGCGATGCGGATCTCGGACGGCAACCCCGGGCGGATGGCGTACCAGACCACCGCACACACGAGGGCGAGGGTCGCGGCCGTCGCGGTGACGAGGAAGGTGGTCCGGGACATGGCCAGGCTCGTGAGGGACCCTGCGGGCGCCGCTGAGTGGGTGTTCGCTCCCCCCGCCGGGGGATTTCCGGCGGCGGCCCGGTTAGTTCACCTCGACCATCGCCTTCACCACCCCCGTCTCGGGCCGCAGCCACTTCGGGAACTCGCCGATCATCGCGTCGAACGGGACCGAGTGCGTCACCCACGGCCGGGTGTCCAGCATCCCGCCCTCGATCAGCCGGACGATCCGCGTGAACTCCGGACTCACCGCGTTCCGGCTCGCCAGGAAGCTGACCTCCCGCCGGTGCATCAGCGGCTGGGTGAAGGTGATCGGGTCCTGCGTGATGCCGACGAACACCACCCGCCCGGCGAACCCGGCGTAGTGGTACGCGGCCGCCATGCTCCTCGCGCTGCCGGTCGCGTCCACCACCACGTTCCCCAACTTCCCGCCCGTCATCTCGGTGAACATTTTGACATCATCCTCGAACCCCTTCGCGGCGATCGTCTCACTCACACCCATCTTGTCCCGCACGAACCGCAGACGACCCTCGTTGATGTCCATCACGATCACCCGCGAGCCGGCGAGCTTCGCGAACTCGACCACCGACAGCCCGATCGGCCCGGCCCCGATCACCAGCACCGTCTCGTCCGGCTTCGGGTTCGCCCGGTTCACCGCGTGCAGGCCGATGCCGAGCGTCTCGACGAGGGCCAGTTGCTCGAACGTGAGCTTCGCCGAGATGTGCAGCTTCCGGGCCGGGATGGTGAACAGAGGGGTCAGCCCGCCGTCGACGTGGACGCCGAGGGTCTTGTGGTTCTCGCAGCAGTTGGTGTGCCCGCGGGTGCAGGAGTAGCACGTCTGGCAGTTGATGTACGGCTCGATCGCGGCCCGGTCGCCGACCTTTACGCTCGTCACGCCGGGGCCGACCGCCACCACCTCTACGCCGAGTTCGTGCCCGGGGATGCGCGGGTAGCTGAAGAACGGCATCTTCCCGAGGTAGCCGGACAGGTCGGTGCCGCAGATGCCGACGCGGTGGATGCGGACGACCGCGTCGCCGGGGCCGGGGGCCGGCGGCTCGGGCACGTCGATGACGCGGAAGTGCTCCGGCTTCTCGAGTTGGATGGCGCGCATGGGTGTGCCTCGGCGGGGATCAGGGCAGGATAGCGGCCGGGGTCGAAACGGCGATCAGACCTTCTCCGACGGCCGCCGGCGGGGTACAACCACCGGCAGCGGCGGCGGGCGACGGTCCAGCTCGCTGTTCTACAGCAGGACGATGTTGCGTCGTCCGGGAGCACTCCAGCCGATCCGCCGCGGGGAAGGCTGTTCCAGCCCCGCTGTCGATGCGCAACCCCGGGGTTTCGCCCGGGCCTGGAACAACCCCGCCGGTCGTGGTCCCCGGGCGAAACCCCGGGGTTGCGCATCGGCGGGGCCGCGAGCCTTCCGCGAACCAGGTCCGGAAGTGGACCCGCCCGCCGCCGCACCTTTCCCCCCGGAGGACCGCCGATGACCCGGTTCCTGTTCGCGTTCGCGGCGCTCGCCATCGCGGGCCTGACGATCTCCACCGTGACGCTGGCGATGGCCGACGACCCGCCGCCGCCGAACCCCGCCGCCCAGCCGAAGGTGATTCAGGTCCGACCCGTCCCGGGTCAGCCGGCGGTGCAGCCGGTCCGCCCGGCCCTCGTGCCGGCGGCCCGCGTCGCGGCCCTGGAGGAGGAGGTCGAGACGCTGGAGGCCGGGCGGGACGTGCGGAAGGCCCACGTCCGGGCGGCCGAGGTCGGGGTGAAGGTGGCGGAGGTGAACGCCGCCCGGTTCGACAAGCTGGTCGAGAAGGGCGCCGTGTCGCGGGAGGAGGCGGACAAGGCCCGGCTGGAGGTCGAGGCGGCGAAGGCGCAGTTCGAGGTCCGGGTGGCCGAGATGAAGGAGGTGGAGGTGAAGATCAAGCACGCCCGGAAGCGGCTGGACGAGGCGAAGGCGGCCCCGGCCGGCCGCCCGGTGCCGGTCGAGCGGCCGGTCCGCCCGGCCGACCCGGTCGAGCGGATCCCGCCGCCGGCCCGCCCGGGGACGGACCCGGTCCCGCCGGCCGACCCGGTGGTCGCCGAGCTGAAGGCCATGCTGGCCGCGGCGTCGGCCGAGGCGGACCGGGCGGCGGCCGCGGCGAAGAAGGCCGAGGAGGGGTCGAAGGCGGCGGCCGCCGAGCTGCAGCAGATCGAGGACGTCGCCCGGCGCGGGCGGGTGCGGCCCGGGGCGATCGAGACGGCCAGGGCCAAGGCGAAGGAAGCCGCCGACGCGGCCGCGGCGGCCAAGAAGGTGGCGGACGCCGCCGCCGCCCAAGTTGACGCCCTGAAGGCCAGGCTCAAGGAGAAGTGACCGAACGCGTCGCGGCGACGCGGGGGACTACTTCTTCGCCGCGATGGCCTTCTGCACCGCGGCCCCGAGGTCGGCCGGGGTCGGGGCGACCTCGATCTTCGCCGCCTTCAGCGCCGCGATCTTGTCCGCGGCGCTGCCGCTGCCGCCCGAGATGATCGCCCCGGCGTGGCCCATCCGCCGGCCGGGCGGGGCCGTCTGCCCGGCGATGAACGCCGCCACCGGCTTCCGCACGTGCTTCGCCACGTACTCCGCCGCCACCTCCTCCGCGTTCCCGCCGATCTCCCCGATCAGCAGGATCGCCTCCGTCCCGGGGTCCTTCTCGAACAGCTCCAGCAACTCCGTCTGTACCGTCCCGATGATCGGGTCCCCGCCGATCCCGACGCACGTCGACTGCGGGTACCCGAGCGAGGTGAGCTGGAACACCGCCTCATAGGTCAGGGTGCCGCTGCGGCTGATGACCCCGACGCCCTTCTGGCCCGGGCCGCACGGCTTGTGGATGTAGCCGGGCATGATGCCGATCTTGCACTGCCCCGGGGTGATGACCCCGGGGCAGTTCGGGCCGACCAGGCGGACGCCCGGCTTGGTCGTCAAGTACCGCTTCGCCTTGGCCATGTCGAGGACCGGGACGCCCTCGGTGATGGCGACGATCAGGGTGACCCCGGCGTCGGCCGCCTCCATGATCGCGTCGGCGGCGCCGGGCGGGGGGACGAACACCATGCTGGCCGTCGCCCCGGTCGCCCGGACCGCCTCGGCCACGGTGTTGAACACCGGCAGCTTCGCCTTCGACTGCGGCCCCTCCCAGGTCGCCCCGCCGCGGCCCGGGGTCACCCCGCCGACGAACTTCGACCCGTACAAGAGGCATTGGTCGGTGTGGAAGGTGCCGGACTTGCCGGTAATCCCCTGGCAGATCACCTTGGTGCCGGAGTCGACCAGAATGCTCATGGCGGGGTCCCGCGGGGGGTTCGGTTCCCCGTGTGATACGGGCGGCCGCGGCGACCGGCGAGCGGGCGAACCGGGTCCGAGCCCGAGCGCCAGCGAGGGTCCGGGCCTGACCCTCGCTGGCGCTCGGGCTCGGACCCGCCCCTCACACCCCGAACAGGGTGCGGGCGTTGTCGCGGAACACCGCCGGGTGCTCCTCCTCCGGGAACAGCGTGCGGACGAAGTCCCGGTACACGGCGACCGGGGCGAGCGGCCAGTCCGACCCGAACAGGAACCGGTCCGGGGCCCCGGTGAACTCGATCGCCGCCCGCACCCGGTCCGCCGCCCGCCCCAACACCCCGGCCTTCCCGTACCGGGCGAACGCCTCCCGGTCCCCGACCAGGAACCCGGACAGGTCCGCCCACACGTTCGGGTTCTTGTACACCACCTCGGCCGCGTCCGCCAGCCACGGGTTCCCGAAGTGGGCGAGCACGAACCGGGTGTCCGGGAAGTCGACCGCCACGTCGTCCACCGGGAGCGGGCGCGCGAACTTCACCTTCGCCTTCCGCGAGTACGGGTCCCCGGTGTGGAACACGACCGGCACCAGGTACTTCGCGGCCAGGGCGTAGTACGGCCGATACCCGGGGTGGTCGGGGCCGTAGTGCAGGTACCCGAGGTACACCTTCAGCGCCTTCACCCGCCCCTGGCGGAGCACCGCCTCCACCCGGGCCAGGTGGTCCCGGTCGAACCGCTCCGGGTTGGCGAACCCGACCGGGTGCAGCTTCACCCCCCGGACCAGCGGGGCCACCGCCTCGATCTCCTTGATCCCCAGCGGATCCCGGTCGCTCACCTCGGTCCGCGGCATGCACAGGGCGGCGACCATCCCGGACTCGGCGGCGGTCGCCTCGATCGCCCGGGCCAGCCGCCGCGCCCCGTCGCGCTCCCCCCCCTCCGGGAACGGGGCGAGGGGGACGCCCTCGTCCGGGGCGGCGATGTCGGGGGTGCCGGGCAGGCGCGGGTCGACGAGGTGGAAGTGGCTGTCGACGAGGGGCGGGCCGGGCTTCGGCCGCGGGGCCGGGGCCGTCTCCACGCCCGCGGCCCGGGCGAGTCCGCCGGCGAGGGCCGCCCCGGCGGCCGCCAGCACCCCCCGCCGCGTCGGCAGTGACTCGCCCATCGGCTCGCACCTCGGGTCCGTGATGATTCGCCACCGGGTACCGGCCAGGCCGCCGGCCGCGGCCGTCACACCTCGCCGGACGGGAACAGCGACCGCAGCAGCCGCTGGCCCATGTCGAACTGCGGGGTGAACGCCAGCTCCACCGCCGCCACCGTGCTCACCCGCACCTCCAGCCCGCGCACCCGGCCGAGCGGCCGGCCGTCGATGAACCCGCGGACCGGCCGCTTCCCGGTGTCGTCCAGGCTGGTCAGCCGCACCGCCGACGCCTCCGGCAGGGCGGCCGGCTTCCAGAAGTACGGGCGGAACACGTTCGACCCGGCGAGCGTCAGGACCGGGGCGGTGAGCGGGACCGGGGTCGCCCCCATCGCCCGGGCGTACCCGCTCGACCCGGACGGGGTCGCCACCAAAAGCCCGTCCCCGACCACCTTCGGCACCTGCACCCGCCCGTCCACGTCCACCCGCAGCCACGCCGCCTGCCCGCTGTCCCGCTCCACCCACGCGTCGGCGTACGCCAGGTCCCGGGCCGCCGCCCCGTCCTCCCCGACCGTGTCCACCCGCAGCATCGGCATCCGGTACACCACCAACTCCGACCCCGGCAGGTCGTCCGACAGGGCCTCGTTCATCAGGAACCCGAGCGTCCCGGCGTTCAGCCCCAGGAACGGCCGCCGCCGCCGCCAGTGCCGGCGGATGGCCGACAGCATCGTCCCGTCCCCGCCGACCACCAGGATCAGGGTCGGGTCCGGGTGCTCGAGCCGGCGGAACCGCTCCGCCACCGCCCGGGCCCGCGGGTTCGACTCGTCCGCCACCACCATCAGCCGCGGGGCCCCGAGCCGCACCCGGGTCTCCCGCGGGACCGGCACCCCGGAGTACAGCCGGTACCGGCGGATGTACCCGGCCACCCCGTCCGGCACGTCCGGGTCGGCCCCCCCGCCCTGGAACACCCGCAGCCGGATGGCCGCGGTCGGGACGTGGTCGTCGGCCGGGACCAGCTCGCACGCCGGGGGGCGGTCGGCCGGGTCCGGCGGGGCCCCGGTCGGGTGGAGGACGACGAACCGCCCGCCGGCCCACAGCTCCCGCCCGCGCGGCCACCGGGTCTGGATGAACGACGCCCCGCCCCGCCCGCCGGCCAGGAAGTCGGCCGACACGACGTGCCACACCTCCCCCAGGTCCCGGTACCGGTCGTCGAACCGGTAGTCGTCGGTCGGCCGGCCCTCGTCCAGGTCGGAGAGGTCGACCGACACCCCGGGCATGTCGCGGAACGCGAGGTCGGCCATCACCGCCCGGTGGACCGGGTCGGCGTGCTCCCCGTCCGGGCGGTCCGGCCGCGGGACCGTCGGGCGGACGACGACCTCGGCGAACCCGCGGTCCCGGAGGAGACCGGCCACCCGCCGGTGGAACGCGGTCGGCGGGTCGAAGCTGCCGGTGAAGACGGCGACGCGCGGCGGCACGGGGCTCTCGCTGGGGGACCCGGGTGGGGCAGGCATTCCTGCCTGCCGGGGCAGACAGGAATGTCCGCCCCACCCCGTCTACGCCAGGATGTCGGCGATCGGCTTGCCGCGTGACACCGGGAGCGGGCGGTTCAGCTTGTCGTGCACCTCGGCGTCCGGGTCGATGCCGAGGGCCGCGAACATCGTCGCCGCCAGGTCCTCCGGCCCGGCCCGGCCGACCGTCGGGTACGCCCCGAGCTTGTCGCTCGCCCCGTACACGAACCCCTTCTTCGCCCCGCCGCCGGCGACCACCGCCGGGTAGCACTGCGGCCAGTGGTCCCGGCCGCCGTTCGAGCTGATCTTCGGCGTCCGCCCGAACTCCCCAACCCACACCACCATCGTCGTGTCGAGCAGGCCACGCTCCTCCAGGTCGGTGAGCAGCGCCGGCAGCGTCTGGTCGGCGATCGGGAGCAGTTCGCGGAGCCGGGCCGGCACGTCCTCGCCGCGGAACCCGTGGTAGTCCCACCCGTTCCCCGTCCCCTGGATGCGGGCCGAGTAGTACACGTTCACGAACTTCGCCCCGGCCTCGACGCACCGCCGGGCGAGCAGACAGCTCTGCCCGTAGGTGGTGTGGCCGAACGTCTCGCGGGTCTTCTTGTCCTCCTTCGACAGGTCGAACGCCGCCTTGAACCGAGGGCTGATGAGCATCGCCACCGCCTTCTGGTAGCTCTCGTCCAGCCCCTGCGCCACCAGCGACGTTTCGAGCAACTCGCTCTGCTCGTCGATCAGCTTGAGGATGTCCTTGCGGGCCTCCAGCCGCTCGGCCGGGAGGCTGTCCGGGAGGGTGAGTTCCGGGAGCTTGAAGTCCGGCCGGTTCGGGTCCTGGTTGACGAACAGCGGGTTGTGCCCCTTGCCGAGAAAGCTGGCGTGCTGGCCCGGGGTGATCGACCCGTCGGCGATGACGTGCGGGAAGCTGACGAACGTCGCAGTGCCGCGCGGGGCCGGGGCGAGCTTGTCAACGATCGAGCCGTAGGCGGGGAAGAGTTCGAGGGTGTCGCGGAGCCGCTGGTCGTCGGTCGGCGGGGCGACCCCGGTGAGCGAGTAGTACCCGGCCGAGTTGTGGTTCTTCATCCCGTGCTGGAGGCACCGGACCAGGCTGAACTTGTCGGCGAGCGCGGCGATCTTCGGGATCTTCTCGCCGAAGATCACCCCGGGGATCTTCGTCTTCGTCGCCCCGTACCAGCCGCGAACGTTGTCCGGGGCGTCCGGCTTGGGGTCGAACGTCTCGTGCTGGCCCGGCCCGCCCCACTGGTGGAGGAAGATGACGGCCTCGGCCGTCGCCTTGAGCCGGGCGGCCGGCTTGTCGGCCGCCGCGAGGAGGCGGGGGAAGGACATGCCGAGGAGGCCGGCCCCGCCGACGCGGAGGACGGCCCGGCGGGAGACAGGACGCGATCCGACCATAGACATCACCCTCGCGCTCGTTTGTAGCCGCGGAGCGGCGGCCGACGGTAGCCAGGGGTGGAGGTCCCGCCCGCGAGGGCGGGGCCGGAACCCCTGGCGGCGCACACGGACGGGCCGGGGCGCAACCCCCTGGCGGGCGTCGGCGGACACCCGGGTTGTCTCGGTCCGCCGCCAGGGGTTGCGCTGCGCTCCACCCCTGGCTACCCTCGGTCGCCGCTCCGCGGCTCGGAAGAACGTCACCGTCTCAGCAGGAACTCCTTACTGTTCACCACCGCCCACAGCACGTCCTCCCAGGCCGCCCGGCGGTCCTTCGCGGCCCCCAGGTACGCCAGCAGCTTCTTCCCCTCCGCCGCCGCCGGCGGCCGGCACAGCGCCGCCAGGTACACCTCGTCCAGGATCTCCGCGTCACCCTTCCCGGCCGACAGCAGCCGGCCGACGCGGTTGTCCGGCGCCCGGATCAGGTCGTTCGTCAGGTCGCCGGTGATGAGCTGGAACGCCTGCAGCAGCCCGGGGTCGTCGTTCCGCTCGCACTCGCACGTCAGCAGCCGGTCCGGCTTCCCGAACACCTTCAGGAACCGCTCGCCCATGCCGTCCCCGACCCCGCGGCGGCCGCTCTGCGGCGGGGCCGGCACCTGGTTCGCCCGCAGCCCCAACGGATACCCCTCGAACCGCACCGGCACGTCCGCCACCCGCGCCAGGGCGTCCAGCAACTGCTCCGCCTCCAGCGGCAGCACCGCCGCGTGCGAGTGGTGCAACTCGTCCCCCATCGTCGTCCCATCCCGCACCGTCGACGCAAGTTGGTACACCCGGCTCGCCATGATCTGCTTCACCATCGGCTTCAGGCGGAACCCGCCGGCCGCGAACTCCTTCGCCAGGTGGTCGAGCAGCTCCGGGTTCGTCGGCGGGTTGGTCGCCCGGAAGTCGTCGTTCGGGTCGACCAGCCCGCGGCCCATCAGGTGGAGCCAGACGCGGTTCACCTGCGCCCGGGCGAAGAACGGGTTGTCCGGAGCCGCGACCCACTCGGCCAGCGCGGTGAGGCGGTCGCCGTCCGGGCCGAAGTCGGGGGCCTTCGCCCCGAGGAAGACCGGCCTCGCCGGCCCCTTCGTCCGCGGGTTGGTCACCTCCCCGTCACGGGCCTGGTACACCACCTGCTCGCCGACGAACTCGTGCTTGTCGAGCCGGTCCTTCTTGTCGTTCGCCGGCACCCGGTAGTCGACCCGGGCGAACAGGGCGCTGAACCCGTAGTACTCGTCGATCGTCCACCGGTCGAACGGGTGGTTGTGGCACCGGGCGCACCCGACCCGGACCCCGAGGAACACCTGGGCCACCGCCTCCGCCCGTGCCGTCGGCTCGCGGACCGCCCGCCAGAAGTTCGCCGGCGGGTTGGCGTAGGTGCTGCCGGTCGCGGCCAGCACGTCCCGGGCGAACAGGTTCAGCGGGCGGTCGGCGGCGAGTTGCCCGGCGATCCACCGGTAGAAGACCGCCACGCCCTTCTTGTCCAGCGCCTTCTCCTCGTTCCGCAGCAGGTCCGACCACTTCTGCGCCCAGTACTCGGCGAACTCCGGCCGCTCCAGCAGTCGGTCGATCAGCGTCTCGCGCTTCTTCGGATCGCGGTCGGCGAGGAACGCCCGCGTCTCGGCGACGGTCGGCAGCACGCCGAGGGTGTCGAGGTACGCCCGTCGGAGGAAGACGTGGTCGGGGGCGAGGTCGGCGGGCTTCAGCCGCAGTTCGCGAAGCTGGGCGTAGACGAGGCGGTCGATGGCGGTCGCCCCGGGCGGGTCGGGCACGTTCGCGGCCGGGCGGTCCGGCAGGAACACGACCCGCACCGGCTTCACCTCGGCCAGGTAGCGGACGAGGAGCACCGTCTCCCCGGGCGACTCGCGGACCACCTCGCCGGCCGGGGTGATCTTCGCCACCCCGACCGTGGTGAACTCGAACGCCGCGAGGCCGGTCACGTCGCGGCGGGTGCCGTCGGTGAAGTGGGCGGTGGCGGCGACCGGGAAGCGGTCGGCCGGGTCGACGAGCACCTTTGCGGCCGGCGTCACGTCGAGCCGCACCAGCTTCGGGGCGTCCGCCGGCTCGGGCCGACAGCCGCCGGCGATCCAGGTCCGGAGTACGGAGTACTCCGTACTGAGTGGGGAGAAGCGGACGCCGCCCTCGTGCGGCACCCGGCCCGTCGCCTTGAGGAGGATGAGGCTGTCGGCCGGGCGGTGCGGGTCGGTGCGGCGGCCGAGCATCTCGCGGGTGAGGGCGGCCAGGTCGGCGGCCGGGTCCTCGCCCTTGAGCGACAGCTTCAGCCCGCCCTTGCCGTTCAGGTTCCCGTGGCACGCCCCGAGGTTGCACCCGGCCCGGGTGAGGACCGGCAGCACGTCGCGCTCGAACGACACGGCGGCGCGGGCGTTCCCGACGGGCGCGAGCAGCAGCGCGAGCGGGGCGAGGAGCCGGGACGGGGGCATCGGGGAATGCTCCAGGGCGGGTCCCCGGTAGTGTACCACCCAGCCGGCCGGGGGCGTAGCGGCAAACGCCGCGCCCCCTGGACCGCGGCCGTCCCGGCCGCTCCACCTGCCCCGCGCCGGCGCGCAGGCTTGTCACCGACCAGCCCCCCGCGCCGCACCGGTGGAGCGGCCGGGACGGCCGCGGTCCAGGATAGACGGACCCCCGGTCAGAACTGGAAGTAGATGAACGCGGCCTTGGTCCCCGGCGGGGCGATCAGCACCGCCAGGGCCAGGGTCGCCAGTCGCACGCCCCACACCGCCCCGCCGGCGAACGCCGCCCGGTCGCCGCCCGCGGACGCCAGTCGCCGACACCCGTCCGCCGCCCACACGAACCCCGCGTACAGCCCGACCGCCAGCCACACCGCCGGGTCCGCCCACGGCCCGCCCCACATCTTCGCCGGGTCGCACTCGACCCACTTCCGCACGCACGCCAGGCTGTCCGCGAACGCCGTCAGCCGGAAGAAGCACCACGCCAAACAGACGCAGTGGAACGTCAGCACCACCGCCGCCAGGTGCCACACCCACCGCCCGCTCAAGAACCCGGCGAGCCGCGTCCCCGACCACAGCCGGTGCACCACCAGGAACGCCCCGTGCAACCCGCCCCACACCAGGAACGACCAACTCGCCCCGTGCCACAGCCCGCCGAGCAGCATCGTCAGCATCAGGTTCAGGTGCGTCCGGAAGCGGCCCTTCCGGTTCCCGCCGAGCGGCACGTACACGTAGTCGCGCAGGAACCGCGACAGCGTCATGTGCCACCGCCGCCAGAACTCCGCCACCGACGCCGCCAGGTACGGGCGGTCGAAGTTCTCCGGCCAGCGGTACCCGAACAGCAGCCCGAACCCGCGGGCCAGGTCGGTGTACGCCGAGAAGTCGAAATAGATCTGCAGGGCGTAGAGCCACACATACGGCAACGCCCAGACGCCGTCGGTGGTCGGGTCGCTGACGTGGGCGAAGAACGGGTCGATCGCCAGCCCGATCCGGTCGGCGACCACCAGCTTCTTGAAGAACCCGCGGGCGATCAGCCACCACGCCTCGCCCGGCGACTCCGGCTCGGTCGGGAGTTGCCCCGGCCGCACCCGGTCGAGGAACTCGTTCGGCCGGAGGATCGGCCCGGCGACGAGGTGCGGGAAGAAGCACGCCGACAGCGTGTACCGCCAGAAACTCGGCTCCGCCGGCGTCGTCTTCCGGTACACGTCGACGACGTAGGCGACACCGGTGAAGGCGTAGAACGAGATGCCGTACGGGATGCTCCACCCGGCCAGGGCGTCGGCCGGCAGCTGCGGGACGACCCCCGGCAAGAGGTCCGCGGCCGCCTCCCACAGGAGCGGGGTGTA
This sequence comes from Isosphaera sp., assembly GCA_013822345.1. Classification (GTDB taxonomy): domain Bacteria; phylum Planctomycetota; class Planctomycetia; order Gemmatales; family Gemmataceae; genus Gemmata. The sequence continues at coordinate 30,736 of PNKH01000061.1, read as the reverse complement.
CTTGTAGTAACAGAGCACCAGCAGGTTGAACCCGACGCCGAGCCACACCCACAGCCGCGGCCGCGGACTCCGCTCGATCCGCAGGGCGACGAGCCAGTCGACCAGGCAGTACGCGAGCAGGATCGGCAGCAGGAACCAGTGGTTGAAGGCGTAGAACAGCAGGCTGCCGGACACGAGCCAGGCGACGGCGGCCTGCTCCCGCCGGCGCACGACCCACCACCCGGCGAACACCACCGCGAACAGGATCAGGAACGGCTTCTGCTCGAAGCTCACGGCCGCACCCCCGCCCCTGGAGCGCGGCCGTCCCGGCCGCTCCGCCTGCCCCGACCCGCCCGCTCCCGGGCGGGCCGCTGGCGTCCCCGCGCCGTGTCGGTGGGGCGGCCGGGACGGCCGCGGTCCAGGGGAGCGGCCGGCCGCACCGCGTCGGGGTCGGGGAGGTCGGCCGACCGCGGGTCGGTGGCCTTCAGGTGGCGGAGCAGCGCCGCCAGCAGCAGCCGGTTCCCGGCCGGCGAGAAGTGCTTGTCCGGGATGAACAGCCCCGGCTTGTCGGGGTAGTCGAGGAACGCCGCCCGCACGTCGCACACGTCGTAACCCTGCTGGCGCAACGCCGGCGCGACCGCGTCCTGGAACGCGAACCCGGCCCCGCGCGTCACCTGCTCGTGGTTCGGCAGCAGCAGCACCGTCGCCGGCACCCGGCAGCGGGCGAGGGCTTCGGCGAAATGGCCGAACGCGGCGGTGAAGTCGGTGAGCGGGGCGCCGTCGAACCGGGTGTTGAGCTGCCGCGTCGCGTACCCGGGGCGGTTCAGGTGCAGGCCGGTCTGCGTCCACCCCTTCAGGGCGAGCCGGCTCTCCCGCACCAGCCCCGCCCCGACGGACGGCAGGCGCGGCTCGTACGCCAGCCCGCCGCCGGCGGTGACCCGCACCTGGTCCAGCCCGTGCAGCGCGAACGAGTACCCGTCCAGCGGGATCACCACGACGATGACCCGCTCGACCGGGAGCCCGGCGTCGAGGAGGAACTCGGCCTGCGCCAGCCGGACCGGGACGATCTCGTTCTTCCCGAGGTGAAATGTCGTCCGCCGCGGGACGTGTTCCCGGGTGGTGTCGGCGAGCATCCCGGGGGCCTGGGCGAACGAGCTGCCGAAGAACGCCCACACCCGCGGCGGGCTCGGGTCGCCGAAGAGCGGGCGGAACGGGTCGAGGCGTCCGGGGTTGTCGGCGGCGAGGGCGTCGAGGGAGCGGTACTGGGCGCCGTACCGGGGGTCCGGGCGGAACGGGCCGGCCTGCGGCCCGGCCGCGCCGAGGTACTGGGCCAGGTCGCCGGGCGGCGTCACCCGCAGGTAGACCTCGCCGGCCGCGAGCCCGACCGCCAGGGTCAGTGCCAGGCCGGCCGCCGCCAGGGCGACCCGCCGCGCGCGGCCGACCGCCGCCCCGACCCGGACTCGCGCCACCCCGCCGACGGCCACGGCTTCGCCCTCCGCCCCGTTCCGTCCGAGCCGGACGCGTGAGCGACGGAGGAGGAAGACCCGTCGCTCACGCGTCCGGCTCGGACGGAACGGGGCGGAGTATGGCCCGTTTCCGGCCGCCGCGTCCAGGGCAAACGCTCGCCTTGATTCACCCCCGAACCCGGCCTAGAATTCCGCAGCTTCGGCCCCCACTCTCACCCCGGCCGTCCCCGGCGGGCTCCTCCCCACGCCCGCACCCACCCCCGGCCCCGGACGCTCACCCCGCCCGCCGCCCCGGTTGGTGCCGACCGGGGCCGGGGGCGTATGATGGGAGCGAGGTCGCGCGGGCCGCCCGCCCGGACCGACACGACCGGCAGTTCCACCCCTTCCATCCCTTCGGGGGGGAGACGGCGTAGATGTATGAGCGATTCACCGACCGGGCCCGCAAGGTGATGCAGCTGGCGAACCAGGAGGCCCAGCGGTTCAACCACGAGTACATCGGGACCGAGCACATCCTGCTCGGCCTCGTCAAGGAAGGCTCGGGGGTGGCCGCCAACGTCCTGAAGAACCTGGACATCGACCTGCGGAAGATCCGGCTCGAGGTCGAGAAGATCGTCCAGCACGGCCCCGGCGGGGAGCAGGTGGTGATGGGCCGCCTCCCGCACACCCCGCGGGCCAAGAAGGTCATCGACTACTCGGTCGAGGAGGCCCGGAACCTCAGCCACAACTACGTCGGCACCGAGCACCTGCTGCTCGGCCTGCTCCGCGAGCAGGAGGGTGTCGCCGCCCAGGTCCTGATGAACCTGGGGCTGAAGCTCGAAGACGTCCGCGAGGAAGTCCTGAACCTGTTGGGGCACAACATGCCGAACGAATCCGAGTCCGGGAGCGGCGGCGGCGGGGGCGGCAACACCGAGCGGTCGGCCGGCCGCGGGAAGAGCAAGACCCCGGCCCTCGACAGCTTCGGCCGCGACCTCACCGAACTGGCCCGCCAGAACAAGCTCGACCCGGTCATCGGCCGGGCCAACGAGATCGAGCGGGTCATCCAGATCCTGTCCCGCCGGCAGAAGAACAACCCGGTCCTCCTCGGCGAGGCCGGCGTGGGGAAGACCGCGATCGTCGAGGGCCTGGCCCAGATGGTCGTCGAGGGGAACGTCCCGGAGCTGCTCCGGGACCGCCGGATCGTCGTCCTCGACCTCGCCATGATGGTCGCCGGGACCAAGTACCGCGGGCAGTTCGAGGAGCGGATCAAGGCGGTGATGAACGAGGTCCGCCGGGCGAAGAACGTGATGCTGTTCATCGACGAGCTGCACACGTTGGTCGGGGCCGGCGGCGCCGAGGGCGCCATCGACGCCAGCAACGTGCTGAAGCCGGCCCTGGCCCGCGGCGAGATCCAGTGCATCGGGGCGACCACCCTCGACGAGTACCGGAAGTACATCGAGAAGGACCAGGCCCTGGCCCGCCGGTTCCAGTCGATCATCGTCAACCCGCCGAGCATGGCCGAGACGGTCGAGATCCTGAAGGGCCTCCGCGACCGGTACGAGTCGCACCACCGGGTGCAGATCACCGACGCCGCGCTGAAGTCGGCGGTCGAGTTGAGCGAGCGGTACATCAGCGGGCACTGCCTGCCGGACAAGGCGATCGACGTGATCGACGAGGCCGGGGCGCGGGTCCGGCTGAAGGCCATGACCCGGCCGCCGGACCTGAAGGAGATCGACGAGTCGATCGACAAGCTGAACGCCGAGAAGGAAGCGGCGGTGATGGAGCAGGACTTCGAGAAGGCGGCGCACCTCCGCGACCAGGCCGAGAAGCTGAAGAAGAAGAAGGACCAGCTGCACAAGGACTGGCGGGACAAGGCCCGGGAGACGGACGGGGTGGTCGACGAGGAGGTGGTGGCCGAGGTCGTCTCGAAGATGACCGGGGTGCCGCTGAAGAAGGTCGGGGAGGACGAGACGCGGCGGCTGCTGAACATGGAGGCCGAGCTGCACGGCACCGTGATCAGCCAGGACGAGGCGATCAAGGCGATCGCCCGGGCGGTGCGGAAGAGCCGGAGCGGGATGAAGGACCCGAAGCGGCCGATCGGCAGCTTCATCTTCGCCGGGCCGACCGGGGTCGGGAAGACGCTGCTGGCGAAGCAGTTGGCGAAGTTCATGTTCGGCGACGAGAACAACATCGTGCAGCTGGACATGTCGGAGTACATGGAGAAGCACAACGTCTCGCGGCTGGTCGGCGCCCCGCCCGGGTACATCGGGTACGAGGAGGGCGGCCAGCTGACCGAGAAGATCCGGCGGAAGCCGTACTCGGTGGTGCTCCTGGACGAGATCGAGAAGGCGCACCCGGACGTGTGGAACATGCTCCTGCAGATCATGGAGGAGGGCCGGCTGACGGACAACGTGGGGCGGGTGATCGACTTCAAGAACACCATCCTCATCATGACCACGAACATCGGGGCCGAGACGATCGTGGCCTCGGACGACATGACCTCCGCGTTCACCAAGGGGATCAAGCGGAACGAGGAGGCGACGTACCAGGAGATGCAGAAGAAGCTGAAGGGGCGGATGGAGAAGGAGTTCCGGCCGGAGTTCCTGAACCGGCTGGACGACGTGATCGTGTTCCGGTCGCTGACGAAGGAGAACCTGAAGCAGATCGTGAACATGGAGCTGGCGAAGGTGTCGAAGCGGCTGCTGGAGAAGGGGCTGAAGCTGGAGGTGACGGAGGAGGCGAAGGAGTACCTGATCGAGAAGGGGTCGAGCCTGGAGTTCGGGGCCCGGCCGCTGCGGCGGGCGATCGAGCAGCACCTGGAGGACATGCTCGCCGAGGAGATCCTGAAGGGGACGTTCCACGGGGCCGAGGCGGTGACCGTCCGGCTGGCCGACGTGGAGGGCGAGAAGAAGCTCGGGTTCGACGTGGTCCGGACCGGCGACCCGGTCCCGACCGCGGTCGCCGGCCCGGCGTGACCCCGGGCCCTCGCCACACCGAAGCCCACCCCCAGACGGGGGTGGGCTTCTTGCGTTCCCGCAGGGCCGTTCGGTGGGGGGGTTGGGTCACCCGCTCCCTGTTGGGTTCACCCGCTCCCTGGCGGTCGCGGTTCGCCCCGGCGCACGGCGAACCGCGACCGCCAGGGAGCGGGTGCGACGCCGCCCGGACCGCCCAGACCCATACACCGAACGGCCCTGTGCGTTCCCGAGACCCGTCTTGACGCCGGGCGGCGGCCGCGGCATACGCGTTCCCGGAGCACTCTCACCACACCGGGGGCGGTCATGCGTCAACTCGCGTTGGCGGCGGGGGCGGCGTGCGCGCTGGCGGGGCTGGCGGCGGCCCAGGGGCCGGCGATGCCGGGGCAGGTGGTCGGCAGCGGGTACGCGGTCAACCCGGTCGGCGGGGCGGTCCCGAAGGCGGCCCCGACGGCCGGCCGGCCGGTCAACCTGCCGGCCGAGAGCGCGATGCTCCGGCGGCAGGACCCGAGCCGCCCGCTCGACGCGCTGCGGGGGTCGTCGCTCGACCCGAGCCAGGTGGTCGCCCCGGTCCCGGGGGCCGGGGACCAGAACCTGCTGTCGAAACTGTACGACAAGCTGCGGGGGGTGGTGTCGCCGCGGATGACGGAGCCGAACGAGCCGGGCCGGTCGACGTACTTCCCGAGCCTGTCGCGACGGAACCGGGAGCGGGCGGAGGAGCGGATGTGGCGGCGGGACTGACGGTGGTAGAATGGGGGCGCCCGACCGGAGACCGCCGATGGCCACCCTGACGATCACAGACTTGCCGCCGTCCACCCTCGCGTACCTGGCCGCCCGCGCCGCCCGGGCGAACCGGACGGTGGAGGAGGAGGCGCGCGCCCTGCTCGCCTCCCTGTCGCCGGCGGACGGCCCGGAATACATTCCCAGTCCGGAAATCACAGCCCCGTTCGACCCCGAACTGCCCGGTCCCGGGGTGCCAATCGTCCCCCGGGACGGGGGGCCGGCTCGGCTGGAGTTCTGGTTCGACGAGGACAAGGTGCGGGAATGATCTACCACGTCGTCCCGGCCGACGAACTGCTGACCCAGGGGGACGTGATCGACGGGTGCCCCGTCGTCCGGGCGCTCCCCGGGGGCGGGTTCGAGGTGCAGACGGCACGCGTCGTGGTCCTCACCCAGGCGTGCGACATCGCCCAGACGCGGGCGGACCGGGTGGTCGTGGCGACCGTGTTCCCGGCGGGCGAGGTCGTCGAGCGGGGCGAGTTGAAGGCCCCAGCAGTCCGGGATCAGGTCCGCCGCGGGCAGGTGTTCGGGTGGTACTTCCTGCCGGCCGCCGCGGACCCGCTCCCGCTCGCCGAGTCGATCGTCAACCTCCGCGACCTGCACACGGTCCCGCGGGCGCTGTTGGAGCGGCTCGCGACCGAGGGGAGGCGGGTCTGCCGCGTCCTGACCCCGTACCGCGAGCACCTCGCCCAGCACTTCGCCGTCACGTACATGCGGATCGCCCTGCCCGAGCCGTACGAGACCCGGCCCTGACCCGGGCGGCCCCGGTCAGTCCTTGATCGGGTTCTTGTCGGTGACGACCGACGTGGTCGACATCTTCTGGCTCAGCTTGGCGTCGATCTTCTGCCCGGCCGCCTCGATCGTCATCGTCCCGGACATCGCCATCTCCACCTTCGACTCGGCCACCCGCCCGGCCTTCAGGTCGAACGTGTGGGTCCCGCTGAACTTGTCCGCCTTCAGGTCCGCCTTGGTGATCTTGAACGGCAGCCCGGCGTCCCCGCCGTCCCCGGCCTTGAACGTCAGGTCCCCCTTCACCGCGATCGCCGCCGCGTCCCCCTTCACCCCGGTCAGCTTGAACTCCGACTTCGTCTCCACGTTCCCGAGCGGGCCGAGCCCGACCTTGTCGGTCCGGGTCCAGGTCTCCCCGACCGCCACCGGCTTGCCCGGGCCGACCACGAACGTCTGGGAGAACGCCTGGCGGATGGCCGACTCCGGCATCATCGCCTTCATCAGCGCCTTCTGGGCCTCGTCCCCGTCCGCCAGGGCCTCCACGAACTTGTCGTACCCCTCCAGCTTGGTCACCTCCATCTTGTCGTTCAGGGTGGCGGTGAAGGTGATGTTGTTCAGCTTGTCCCCGACGTTCGCCCCCGGCAGCCCCTGGGCGTCGATCTTGTTCTCCAGGTACGTCATCTCCACCACCGTCGCCTTCGGGTCGGCCGACTTGACCTTGAACCGGACCACCGTCTTGACCGTCACCTTCTGCGGGATCTTCTGCCCCATCACCTCGATCGACTGGTCCATGTCCACCGTCGTCTTGTTGTAGAACGTGTCCCCGGCCTTCAGCTTCCACTGGAGCGGGTAGGTGTCGCCGGGGGCGGCGGCGAGCACGAGCAGGACCGGCGCGGTGAACATCGAATGTCCTCGCAGGTAGGTGGCGGCCGGGAGAGGCCGGGGTTTAACCTAGCCGCCGCCCGCGGCCGGGGCAATCCGCCGCCCGCGGCCGGGGGGCGGTAACGGCGGTGTAACGCGGGCAATCCGGCCGGCCGCCGGCCCGTCGGGAGGGTGTGCCGCCCGGCGTCGCAGTGACAGCCGGGTGTCACTCAGGAGGCTTCCGATGCACCCGTCCCCAGTGACCCGCCGCCGGTTCCTCGCCGCGTCCGCCGCCCTCGCGGCCGGCGGCCTGGCCCCCCGCCCCGCCGCCCGCGCCTGCGGCGACGCCCCGCCGCCCGACCCGGCGAAGGACATGGCCGCGGCGGTCAACGCCTTCGGCCTGGACCTGCAGGCGAAACTCGCCGGGGAGAACGGCGGGCTGTTCTTCTCCCCCCTCAGCGTGTCCGCCGCGCTGGCCATGACCAGCGCCGGGGCCGCCGGCGAGACGCTCGCCGAGATGACCAAGGTGCTCCGCCTGCCGGCCGACCCGCACCCGGCCTACGGCGACCTGCTCCACCGCCTGAACCGGACCGGCCCGTACGCCGTCCGGTGCCCGCGGAAGTACGAGCTGGCCGTCGCCAACGCGATCTGGGCGCACGCCGACTTCCCGTGGCGGAAGGAGTTCGCCGACTTCACCCGAAAACACTACGGGACCGGGCCGGAGGAGGTCGACTTCGGCGAGCCGGAGGCGGCCCGGAAGCGGGTCAACGACTGGGCCGAGAAGCAGACGCGCGACCGGATCAAGGAACTGCTCCCGGCCGGGGTGGTCACCCCGCTCACCCGGATGGTGCTGGCGAACGCCGTGTACTTCAAGGGCGACTGGGCGACGAGGTTCGACCCGAAGCGGACCCGCGAGGAGCCGTTCACGACCGCCGACGGGTCGGCCGCGAAGGCCCCGCTCATGCACCTCGCCGGCGACTTCCGGTACGCCGAGTTCAAGCTCGCCGGCCACCCGCCGCGGAAGGTCGGCCCCGCCCCGGAGTACCCGGTGCAGGCGCTGGAGTTGCCGTACGCCGGCCGGGAGCTGTCGATGGTCCTGTTCCTGCCCCGCGACCCGCGGTCGGTCCGCGCCGTCGCCGGGCTGCTCACCCCCGCCCACCTCGCCCCGGACGGGCTCGCCTGGCGGGAGCGGGAGGTGGACGTCACCCTGCCGCGGTTCAAGGTCGAGACGGGCTACTCGCTGAACAAGCCGCTGAAGGATTTGGGGATGAAGGCGGCGTTCGGCCCGGCCGACTTCACCGGGATGTCGCCGCGCGGGAGGGAGTTGTCCGTCACCGACGTGCTGCACAAGGCGTTCGTGGAGGTGACCGAGGAGGGGAGCGAGGCGGCGGGGGCGACCGGGGTCGTGATCGGGCGGGCGAGCGCCCCGCCGGACCCGGTCGAGTTCCGGGCCGACCGGCCGTTCGTGTTCGCGATCCGGGAGAACGCGACCGGGGCGGCCCTGTTCCTCGGCCGGTACGACGGCCCGACGCGGTAACGGGCGTGTAACGGCCCAATCCGGACGGGCGGCGGCGGCGTCGGACGGTTGGTATCCTGGCGGTGGTGGACCCGCCCCGCGGCGCGGGGCGGGTTTCCCGGAACGGAGGTGTGGCGATGAACCGCGCGGTGATGGCCCTGGCGGCGGCCGGCGAGTCCTGCGGGTACGGCACCACGATCGAGTTCGTGGGCTCCCCGAAGGAGGCGGCGGCCCTGGCCAAGAAGCAGGAGAAGCTGGTCCTGGTGCTGCACGTGTCGGGTCACTTCGAAGACCCGGGGTTGACCTGAAACAACGCCGAAGCGCTCCGTGTGGGCGCCCTGACCAACCCGGACGTGGGTAAATACGTCAACGAGCACATGGTGTCGTCGTTCCAGAAGGTGGCGACGTTCAAGATCGTCGGCGGGAACAAGCAGGGCGGGAACGTGGCCGCGTACTTCTGCGCCCCGGACGGGCGGGTCCTGCACTGCGTGGCCGGCCCGGTCGACGCGGCGACGTTCCTGCGGGAGGCGAAGTGGGTCGTCGAGACGGCCAAGGCGTGCATCAAGGACAGCAAGGGGGCGGGGGCGAAGTTCAAGGAACTGTTCCGCACCGCCCACGCCGAGAAGCTGCGGCGGGAGTTCGGGATCGTCGTCCCGGCGGTCACGTTCGACCCGCCCGACCCGCAGGACGACAAGGACGCCCTGACGTACCGCGACCCGTCCGGCCAGCCGCTCGCCCCGCGGCTCCCGCCGCCGCCGATCGACGGCCCGGACGTGACCCTGACCGACGCCAAGTTCGAGGCCCTGCAGAAGGCCGCGGCCGCCGCCCCGGGGAACCGGTACGCGGAGTGCCGGTCCGGCAAGCGGGTGGTGGTCACCCCGCAGGGGCTGGTTCACCAGGTGATGGCCGCCCACTGCCTCGTGCCGATCGAGCGGGTATACGGGACGGTGTTCGAGAACATCCTGGGGGAGAAGATCAGCACCAAGCCGGTGGACGTGGTCACCCCGTTCTCGTGGGTCGACAAGGACGGGAACCGGATCCGCCGGTGACCGCCGCCCCGACAACCCCGACGACCCGAACACCCCGCCGCCCGGCGGGGTGTTCCTTTTCCCGGCGTGGCGCCTCTGCCGCCCGGCCGGCACCGCTCCCCCGCTTTCCCCCGGCCGCCCCGCCCCCGCCGCCGGCCGCGGCGGGTACAGTCGGGTGACCCCACCCGCGGAGGCCGCATGTCCCCCAGCCTGCTCCTCGCCGCCGCCCTCGCCGCCGCCCTCGCCGCGCCCCCCGAGGCCGCGCCGGAGCCGCCCGGCGAGTCGCGGTACTTCTTCACCCTGTTCGGCGGGCAGTCGGTCCCGTTCCGCCCGCGGACCGCCCACACCTGGGGCGCCTACGCCAAGGTTACGCCGACCCCCGGCGGCCTGGCGGTCGAGACGGTGACGATCAGCTGGCTGCCGGCGAGCGGCCCGGTGCAGCCGCTCCGGCGGTCGGTCGAGGGGAGGAACTACACCCTGGAGGAGACGCTCGCGATCGTCGCCGGGAACGACGCGCAGGTGTCCCGGTGGGGGCCGTACGAGATCGACGCCGGGCGGTACGAGCTGGCCCGGCGGCAGGCCGCGTTCCTGGAGTCCGGTGCCGTCCGGTTCCGGTCCGTCGACTCGTTCAGCCTGAACCGGACGGTGGTGAACTGCGTCCACGCCCTGACCCACGCCGACCCGGGGGTGGAGGGCTACCCGCAGCCGGTGATCCGGGTGGGCGAGCCGGGGACCGCCCGGCTCGCCACCCTGTACGCCCGGGGCGGGACGTTCCCGGCCGGCCCCGAGCCGCCGCAGGACTGGGTGGTCCCGCTGATCGGGGCCGACCGGTACCCGACGACCGCGCGGTATCCGGGCGAGCGCGTCCGCCGGCAGTTCCGGTGAGACCGGACGCGGGTCACCGGGGCGGCGGCGTGGTCCCCGTCCCGCCGGTCCCGGTGCCGCCCGTCCCGCCGGTGCCCGGCGTACCCGTCCCGCCCGTCCCCGTCCCGCCGGTGCCGGGCGTGCCCGTGCCGCCGGTGCCGGGCGTGGTCGTCCCGCCGGCCGGCGTCACCCCGCCCGGCATCGCCCGCGGCGGCGTGCCGGTGCCGCCCGGGAACCCCGTCATCCCGGGGCCGTACCCCGGGTAGCCCGAGGTCGAGTACATCGGGTAGCCGGAAGTCGTGGACCCGTAGAACGGGTAGCCGGAGGTGGTGTACTGGCCGCCGTACCCGGCGCCGGAGTACATCGTGCCGTACCCGCCGCCGGACCCGGCCATGTACCCGCCGCAGCCGCCGGAGTACCCCACCGCGTACCCGCCGTGGTGGTAACCCATCCCGGACCCGGCCGCGTACCCGCCGCAGCCGCCGGGGTAACCCATCCCGGACCCGTAGGCCGGGTACGCCACCACGGACCCGCCGCAGCCGTTCGACTTCCCCTTCCGCCGGCCGATGGCGGAGGCGTCGTCGGCCACGGCCAGTGTCCCGGCCAGGGCCAGCGCAGACCAAACGAACAGACGCATCGCGATCCCTCACAGGGTGTGCGGGGCGGGGCGGCCGACACGGCCGCCGGGAGTGCCACCCCGGTCCCGCAAAACCCGCAAACAATGCGCCCCAGTCCGCCCAACCCCCCACCATTCCGCGTTCTTCCGACACGGCGGGAGGGCCCGAAATGCCGACCGCCCCGGCGAAGGCCGGGGCGGGTCGGTCGTAGCACAAGCGTCCTCGCTTGTGCTACGACGAACGGGGCACAAGCGAGGGCGCTTGTGCAACGGTGGCAGTCACGGCCCGGCGAGCCGGCCTTCGCGCACCTTGCCGTCCCCGGCCAGGTAGAACCGGAGCGGCTGGAAGGTGGCGAAGTCCTTGTGGTTCAGCACGAACGACACGTTGTCCAGGTTCAGCGTCTCCCAGGTGTGCAGCCCGACCAGGATGTCGCCCCGGCGGATGCCGGACGCCGCCGCCACCCCGCCCGGCGCGACCTCGGTCACCAGCAGCCCGCCGCGCAGCTCCGGGTTCGCCCGGGCCACCGCGTCCGCCCCGACCGGCTGGAACTTCGCCCCGAGCCGGGCCCACGTCGCGTCAACCGGGGCGACCGCCCTGGGGGTCGCCCCCGGGACGGTCAGTTCCAGCGGCAGGCAGGTGCGGTCGCGGGTCACCTTGACGGACACCTTCGCCCCGGCCGGGCGGTCGAGGAACCCGCGCTCCAGGTCGATCCCGGTGGCGACCGCGAGGTCGTCGACCTGCTCCAGCACGTCCCCGGCCTTCACCCCGGCGGCCGCGGCCGGTGACCCGGCCTCGACGAAGTCCACCACCGCCTGCCGCCGGGCCGGGCCCTCCACCGCGTCCCGGGTGACCACGTCGCGGACCCGGATGCCGTGCCGCACCCCGCCGCGCTTCCGCCCGAGCAGGTCGGCGGCCCGGCCGACGACGAAGTCGGACGGGAGGGCGAACCCGATGTTCTGCGCCCCGGCCCGGATGGCGACGTTCACCCCGACCACCTCGCCCAGGACGTTCAGGAGCGGGCCGCCGCTGTTCCCCGGGTTGATCGGGGCGCTGGTCTGGATCAGCCCCTTGTACCCCATGTCCTTGTTCAGCGACACGTCCCGGCCCTTGAACGACACCCGCCCGTCGGTCACCGAGTGCTCGTACCCGTAGGCGTTGCCGATGGCGATCACCGCCTCCCCGACCATCAGGTCCGACGACGTGCCGAACCCGAGAACGGGCAGCGGCCGAGCGGGGTCGATCTTGATCAGGGCCAGGTCCGCCTCCTTGTCGGTGGCGAGGACCCGGGCGGTCAGCCCGGTCCCGTCGTGCAGCCGGACGCGGAGCGAATGCACGTCGTCGACGACGTGGAAGTTGGTGAGGACGTACCCGCGGGCGTCGAGGACGATCCCGGTCCCCATCCCGTTGACCCGCTGCGGCTGGACCGGCCGGCCGGCGAACGGGTCGTCGGCCCCGGCGACGGTCCGCTCGCTGTGGATGTTCACCACCGCCGCCTTCACCCGGTCGTACACCTCGACGACCTGGTCCTTCCGCTTCCCGGGGGTGACCTGCCGGTCGGCGGCGTCGACCCGGGCGGCCGGGACCGGGGGCGTGGGGAGGAGGGCGGCGACGGCGACGGCGGCCGCGAGGCCGGCCGGGACGAGGAGGCGGCGGCGGGCCGCCCGGAGGAGGGTGGTGAGCGAGGCGGAACGCATGTGGCCCCCGTGCCAGCGGCGAAGTCCTGTCCGAACGGCACGGGAGAGTTCGACCCGGCGGGGAAGCCGGCTCCACCGCCGGGCGGGGCCGGGGCGGGCGGACCGCGGGTCGGCGGCGGGCTTGCGCCGCCGGCGCCCGGCGGACCGGGTGGGGCGGTCGGCCGGCTCGGGCGGGTGTGCCGGTCGGTCCGGTCGTGCGGGTGGTTGTCCCGCGCGAGCCGGCCGCGTACCGTTGACACGGGTGGGTGTTTAGCGGCGGCGCGAAGCGGAGCGTGGACGATGGCCCGGACCCCGCGGATGGAGCAGATCGAGGCGCTGCTGGCGGACGACCCGGACGACCACGAGCTGCGGTACTTCCTGGGGATGGAGCACGCCGGGGCCGGGGACGACGCGGCGTGCGTGGCGGTGCTGCACGACGTGATCGCCCGGTCGGCGGCGAAGCCGTACGTCCCGGCGTACCTGCAGGCGGGCCAGGCGCTGGCGCGGCTCGACCGGACCGCCGAGGCGTGCGACGTGTTGCGGGCCGGGGTGGAGGCCGCCCGGCGCGCCGGCGACACCCACGCCCAGGGAGAGATGCAAGGGCTGCTGGACTCGCTCGGCTGAAGACTGAACCACAGAGGACACAGAGGACACAGAGGAAAGGCGGAGTTGAAATGACCGTGACATCCCGTGTTCAAACTCTCCGGGCTTTTCTCTGTGCCCTCTGTGCCCTCTGTGCCCTCTGTGGTGAGCCGCTTCTGCTTCCGTCACCGGCTCGCGCCGCCGACCTCGACGCCGCCCAGCTCGCCAAGATCGACGCCGCCGTCGCGTCCGCCATCGAGAAGGGCGAGGTCCCGGGGGCGGTCGTGGTCGTCGTCCACGGCGACGCGGTCGTGTTCCGCAAGGCCTACGGGCACCGGGCGCTGAAGCCCGAGAAGGCGCCGATGACTGCCGACGCCATCTTCGATTTGGCGTCGCTCACGAAGCCGGTCGCCACCGCCACCTCGGTCATGCTGCTGATCGAGCAGGGTAAGCTGAACCCGGCCGACCCGGTGGCCAAGCACTGGCCGGCGTTCGCCGCGAATGACAAGGATAAGGTCACGGTCGAACAGCTGCTGCTCCACACGTCCGGCCTGACCGCCGACAACGCCCTTGCCGATTATGCCGACGGCAGGGCCAAGGCCCTGGAGCGGGTCGCCGCCCTGAAGCTCGAAGCCCCGGCCGGCACCCGCTTCCGCTACTCCGACGTCGGGTTCATCGTGCTGGGGGAGTTGGTCGAGCGGGTCGGCGGGCTGCCGGTCGACGCGTTCGCCCGGAAGCACGTCTTCGACCCGCTGAAGATGGCCGAAACCGGGTTCACCCCCGCCGACGCGCTGAAGCAGCGCGTCGCCCCGACCGGGCTCCGCGACGGGAAGGTCATTTCGGGTGAGGTCCACGACCCGCGGGCGTTCAAGATGGGCGGGGTGGCCGGGCACGCCGGGCTGTTCGGCACCGCCGACGACCTGGCCCGGTACGCCCGGATGCTCCTCCGCGGCGGCGAGCTCGACGGCGCCCGCGTCTTGTCCGACAAGACGGTGAAGCGGTTCACCGAGCCGCACCCGGTGCCGGGGCCGCCGGGGAAGGACGGGACCGCGCCGAAGCTCGCCCGGTCCTACGGGTGGGACGTGGACACCGGTTACTCGGCCCCGCGCGGGGACGCGTTCACGAAGGGTACGGGCTTCGGCCACACCGGGTTCACCGGCACCAGCCTGTGGGTCGACCCGGGGTCGAAGACGGCCGTGATCGTCCTGACGAACCGCGTCCACCCGGACGACAAGGGGAACGCGACCCCGCTGCGGCGGGAGGTCGGCACGATCGTCGGCCGGGCGGTCGGCAGGAAGTGACGGTGCCGTCCGAGCCGGACGCGTGAGCGACGGGTCTTGGTCGGCCGTCGCTCACGCGTCCGGCTCGGACGGAACGGCCGCCAGCATCGCGGCCTTCACCGCGTCGGCCCCCTCGGCGCGGACCCGCGCCAGCCACGGCCAGTCGGCGAACGCGTCCAGCAGCTCGCGCCGGCGGGCGGGGTCGGTGACTCTCGCCAGCACCACCGGCCGCACCTCGGCCAGCACCCGCACCCACGCGCCGAACGCCGCGTCGAACTCGGCTTCGAGCTTCTCGCGGATCCGCCGGGCCAGCGCCGGCGCCGCCCCGCCGGTGCTCACCGCCACGGCCAGGCCGCCGGCCCGGACCACCGCCGGCAGGACGAAGTCCCCGGCCGGCGGGTCGGACGCGGAGCAGACCAGAACCCCACGGGCGCGGGCGTCGGCGACCACCGCGGCGTTCACCTCCGGCGGGGCGCACGCGAACACCAGGAACGCCCCGTCGAGGTGCTCCGGCCGGTACGCCTCGGGGATGACCGTCACCACCGCCCCGGCCGCCCGGGCGGCGGCCGCCTTCCGGGTGCCGACCGCCCCGCCGCCGACGACCACCACCGGCTTCCCCGCCACGTCGAGCATCACCGGGAGCATGGCTTTCCTGGACCGCGGCCGTCCCGGCCGCCGGTACCCCTTTCGGGAGGCTTCGGGGGAACTCCGGAGCCGACCCAGCAGTAGACGTGCGGCCGGGACGGCCGCGGTCCAGGAAGAGCGGCCGGGACGCCCGCGCCCCGGGCCCTCACCCCGCGGCGGCCTCCGGCGGGGGCGTCTCCCCGGCCGGCGGCGGGGCCGGCGGGGCGTCGTCGAGCTTGTACTGCTCCCACTTCTTGTGCAGGGTGTTGCGGTTGATCCCGAGCCGGTCGGCCGCCTTCACCTGGACGTTCCCGCAGTCCCGCATCACCTCCTCGATCAGCGCCCGCTCCAGCCCGTCGACCAGGAACGGGTGGAGCTTCGCCCCGGCCGGCCGCGGGGCGTACATCCCGGCCCGGACCAGCGCCTGGATCAGCCCGGCCACGTCCCCGGCCGCCGCCCCGCCGGCGGCCCGCCCCGACCGCAGGGCGTACTTCGGCCGGGTGAACCGCAACAGGTCCGGGGTGACCGGCCCGCCGTCGGCGAGCACGATCAGCCGCTCCAAGGCGTTCTCGAGCTCCCGGACGTTCCCCGGCCAGTCGTGCGCCCGCAGCCCGTCGAGCACCGCCGGGGTCAGGTCCGGGACGACGCACTTGTGCTGCTCGGCGTACCGGCGGACGAAGAACTGGGCCAGCAGCGGGATGTCGTCGCGCCGCTCCCGCAGCGGCGGGAGGACGACCGGGATGACGTTCAGCCGGTAGTACAGGTCCTCGCGGAACTCGCCGGTCCCGACCAGGTCTTCGAGCGAGGCGTTGGTGGCGGCGATGACCCGCACGTCGACCCGGATGGTGCGGCTCTCGCCGACGCGCTCGAACTCGCGCTCCTGGAGGACGCGGAGGAGCTTCACCTGGAGCTTCGGCGAGGTGCTGTTGATCTCGTCGAGGAAGATGGTGCCGCCGTGGGCCGCCTCGAACCGCCCGGTCTTGTTCTCGACCGCCCCGGTGAACGACCCCTTCACGTGCCCGAAGAGTTCGCTCTCGAGCAGGTTCTCGTGCAGCGCCCCGCAGTTCACCCGGATGAACGGCCCGTCACTCCTCCGGCTCAGCTTGTGGACGGCCTTGGCGATGACCTCCTTGCCGGTGCCGGTCTCGCCGATGAGCAGGACATTCGCCTGGCGTGGCGCGGCGAGCCGCACGAGACGGTACACGTCCTGCATGGCCGGCGCGGTGCCCACGATCTCGGGCAGCGGCGGTTCGGCGTGCTCGTTTCTGGGCATCGACCGAGTGCTTCCGGGAGAGGAAGCCACAGATCCGACCCATTCCGACGGCGGGCAGAGTGAGTATAGCAAGCGGTGCCCGCACTCGCCACACGAATCGCACGGGGACCGGGCAGCCGGGTCACTCGCCCTTCAGGATCTCGTCGGCGAGAACCCGGGTCACCTCCCACTCCCCTTTCGCAGTCTTCCGGAGTTCGACCCGGACCAAGGCGAAGTACATCCTGTCGGACCACCGGGTGTCGAGGGTCAGCGTGTCGGCCGTGAACGACGCGTCCCAGTGGGCCGCGGCGGCCGGCGGGAGCAGGAGCAGGGAGTCGCGGGTGATCCGGCGGACGAGTTCCGGCCGCTTGGCGTCGTAGGCAGCCTTCCCGAGGGCGACGGCGGCGGCCAGCCCGGCCGGCGGGTCGCGGTACTCCGGTCGCCCCCACGGGTGGTCGTCGGGCCACCGGACGACCAGCTTCGACGCCGGCACCGCCGCGTCGAGCCACTTCGCCGCCTGTCGCTCGCCCCCGAGGTGGCGGAGCAGGTACACGTCCTCGGCCAGCCCCTTCGACCGCAGGACGACCGGCCCCGGGCGACCCGGGAACGTGAACGTCAGCCGGACCTCGCCGGCGCCGGTCGCGGCGGTCGTCCGCCGGACGAACGACGGCACCAGCACCCACCCGGCCCCGTGGGTCGGCCGGCCGTCGGTGGTCGCCCGGAACGGGATCGGCAGGTCCACCCCCGGGGCGGTCACCCGGACGGTGTACGCGTCGGCCTTCTGGATCAGGGCGTCCGCCTCGTGCCCCGGCAGCGTCTCGATCGCGGACATCAGCGCGAGCAGGAACATGGCGGCCTCCCGGTGTCGGGCGAGCGGGACGACCCCACGATACCCGACCCGGGGGCCGGACGCGAGTCACGCCCGCCGCTGCCCGGCGAGCCAGAGCGTCCCGACCAGCATCACCCCGGCGGCCGCGACGAACCCGACCGCCGGGGCGACCGCGAACAGCGCCCCGACGCCGACGCTCGCCACGAAGTCGCCGACCCCGTTCACCGCCGCCAGCACCCCGAACGCCGTCCCGCGCACCTCCTTCTCCGGCACCAGGTCGGCCGCGGTCGCCGGCTCCAGCGCCTCCTGCACCGCGACGTACACCCCGCCGAGTGCGAACAGGGCCGCGAGCCAGGCGACGCTCCGCGTCTCGGTCACGAACAGCGCCGCGAACCCGGCCATCGTCACCACCCCGAGGGCGTACCCGGCGACCAGCACCGGGCGGTGCCCGAGCCGGTCGCCGAGCCACCCGGCCGGGAACGCGGCGGCCGCCCCGGCGGCGTTCTTCACCGCGTACAGCGAGATGGCGACCGCGCCGGCGGTCTGGAACCCGTAGGCGGGTTCGAGCAGCACCGTCGCGGCGAGGACGAGGAGGGCGTGGGAGAAGTCGCCGAGGCCGAACACGAGCACCGGCCCGAGCCACCGCCGGAACCCGGCCGGCAGCGCCCGCACCGACGCCCCGAGCCGCAGCCCCGGCTTCGGGGTGAACCGCTGTTCGCGCACCAACAGCGCGAACGCCAGCGCCGCCCCGAGTCCGGGGATCAGGGTGACGAGGAAGACGACGCGGTAGGGTTCGTCGGGGGTGGCGAACCAGGCGGCCGGCATCCCGGCGAGGAGGGCGGCGCCGAGGAGCGGGCCGGCGATCGCCCCGAGGGTGTCGCCGGCCCGGTGGAACCCGAACGCCTTGCCGGCGTGCCGCGGCTCGACGGCGTCGGCGAGGATGGCGTTGCGGAGCGGCCCGCGGAGTCCCTTCCCGACCCACGCCAGTGACTTCGCGAGGAGGACGAGCGGCCACCCGACGGCGAGGGCGCACAGGGCGAACGCGGACCCGGTCAGGGCGTACCCGCCGACGACGAGCGCCTTCCGCCGGCCGATCCGGTCGGAGTACCACCCGACGGTCAGCTTGACGGCGCTGGAGAGGAGGTCGGCGACGCCCTCGATGGCGCCGAGGGCGCGGGCGGCGAGGTCGGGCGGGAGGCCGAGGACGAGGAGGAACGCCGGCAGGACGGACGTGGCCATCTCGTAGCCGGCGTCCGCGAGGAAGCTGGTGGCGCCGGCCCCGACGACGGTGCGGTTGAGCCACCCGGACGGTTCGACGGTATCGGGCATACCGCTCGTTTAGCGACGCTTCGGAGAAGCGTCCGCCAGACGCGTCGCAGACGCGTCGCTAACCCGGGGGCGGTTGCACCTCGCGCCACCGCGCCCGGACTTGCTCCGGCGTCGCGGTCCCGGTCACCCCGATCTGCTGAACCGTGATCGACGCGACCAGGTTCCCGAACGCCGCCGCCTGCTCGTGGGTCAGCCCCGACACCATCCCGCACGCGATCCCCGCCGCGCAACTGTCCCCCGCCCCGACGACATCGATCGGACCGGACACGGGGTACGCGGGCACCGTGGCCGCGCGATGGCTCGACTCGCGAACCTCCTTGCTCACCACGATGCCGTCGGAGCCGGCCGTGCAGAACACGGTGCGTTTTGCCAGCGCTTGCAGGTAGATGACCGTGGTCCGCACGACCTCGGCGGCTTCGGGGCCGAGCGGCGGACTCACTGAGTTGCGGCATTCCTCGGCGTTCGGCTTCACGCAGACGTTCCGGAACAGCCCGATCCGCTCCCGGCTGTCGGCCAGCACGAACTTGTCCGGCTCGCGCCCGCCCAACTCCGCCACGTGCTCCCGCACCCGCCGCGTCACCACCCCGCAGTCCTCCTCGCTCACCTGGTCCAGCACCAGCAGCGCGTCGAGCCGCGGCCACGCCTCGTCCAGCAGGTCGATGACGTGCTCCTCGACACCGGCCGGCGTCGGCACCCGGTTCTTGATGTCGAGGCGGTTCAGCTCGGCCGCCCCGAGCATCGGCTTCGTGTACGTCGGGGTGCGGCGGTCCGGCAGCGCGAACACCCCGCCCTCCGCCACCGCCGGCAGCCGCCGCAGCGCCTGCCGCAGCTCGTACCCCTCGCCGTCGTCGCCGACGTACCCGATCGGGTAGATCCGGCCGACGCCCAGCGCCGCCAGGTTGTTCACCACCGTCCCGGCCGCCCCGGGGTAGCTCCGCACCCGCACCACCTGGTACGCCGTCAGCCCGGTCTCGACCGACGGCTCGTTCAGGGCCGGGTCGATGTCCAGGTAGCGGTCGAGGAACAGGTCGCCGAGCACCCCGACGGTCTTGCCGGGGACCGTGGCGAGCACCCGCTCGACGAGGTCGGTGGTGAGCATGGTGGGGGTAGTGTAGCAGGCACACTCCGTGTGCCGTCCGCTGTTTCGGGTCGCGCGGCGGACGGCACACGGAGTGTGCCTGCTACTCACGGGGCGGTGAACACCGTCCCGGTCCGCGGCGGCGACGCCTCCCCGGGGAAGGTGTCCGGCGGGGCGGTCCGCCACGGGGCCCCGCCGGCCGACAACTGATACCCGATCAGGTACAGCCGGGACAGCTCCTCCGGGTCGAACTCGAACGAGCTGGCCGTGGCGGAGAAGTCCTGCGGCAGGGCGAGCAGCCGGAACTCGGCCCGGGACACCGCGCACAGGGCGTACAGCTTGACCAGGTCGGCCCGGAACAGGGCGTACAGCGAGTTCGACACCGCCCCGGCGAACAGGGTGATGATCCGCGGCCGGTCCCGCACCGGGTCCCGGTAGTACTTCCCGGCCGACAGCACCCAGGCGACCGACCCGGGCGGGATCCCGGCCGGGGTGCGGACGAACGCCTGGGCGAAGTTCCCGGCGTCGGCGTGCAGCTCGGTGTACCGCACCCCGTTCACCTCCACGTCGATGTCGACCGGGCGGACCAGCCCGGGGACCGAGCACGCGGCGAGCAGCACCTTGCGGATCAGCTCCGGGGCGTCCGGCCGGCCGGAGCAGGCGATCGCCCCGAGGTCCCAAACGGCCAGCCGGTTGGTCAGCACCTCCCCGGTCCCGACGTACAGCCGGCGGCCGGCGGCGTGGGCGTCGCGCAGGTCGGCCATGAACTCCGGGCTGATCTCCCGGGCCAGGAGCCGGTCGAGCGGCTCGGCGGTCAGGAGCCCGGTCCCGCGGGCCAGCCCGCGGACCGGCTGCCACCGGTAGATGTCGGACCGGCGGAGGTCGGTGAACTGGTCGGCCAGCTTGCGGTCGTACTTCGGCCCGAGGAACGCGAGGGTGGCGGTCAGGGCCCCGCTGCTGATCCCGGTGGCCACGTCGAACGTCGGCCGGCTGCCGGCCGACGTCCACCCGTTCAGCACCCCGGCGGTGAACGCCCCGTACTTCCCGCCCCCGGACATGATGAGCAGGTTGAGCGGCCGGCCGGGGTTCGCGGGCGGCGGGGTGCCGGCGAGCACGGCGGACAGCCCGGCGACCGCGTCGGTGTCGCCGTCGCGGGCGGGAACGGGTTCGCCGGCGTTGGCGAACGGCTTCCCGACCGTGGTCCTCGGCGGGCAGTCGACCGGCTTACCGGAGCACCCGGCGGCGGCCGCCAGGGCGAGGGCGAAGGGCACCAGGTACGCGGCCACCCGGCCCGGCCCCGGGGGGCTGGCTGTCATCACGTCCACCCGCACGGCGTGGTCCTCGGAGCCGGCCGGGGATACCGGCCGGCGGCCGCCGGGTCAAGGCGAATGCGCGGGCGGAGCGGTTGGGTTCGTGGGTGTGGGTGGTTGGTGTGGTCTCGCACCCGCTCCCTGACGGTCGCGGTTCGCCACCCGCGGCGGCGAACCGCGACCGTCAGGGAGCGGGTGAGCCCCACCACCGCCGAGAACGAAACGGCCCTGCCGGCGCGGCCGCCCGACTTCCTTCCGGCCGCCGGTGGGGTACAACAGTCTGGGACCCGCACCCCCGACCCCGGACAGCCGCCCCGATGAGCAGCGCCGCCGACCCGACGGCCGCCTTCTTCTCGAACCTGCGGGCCGCCCGGCTCGTCACCCCGGCCCAGCTCCAGGACCTGTGGGTGTGGTCCGGGAGCGGGCGGGCCAACGTCCAGGCGGTCGCCCGGGAGCTGACCCGCCGCGGGCTGCTGACCGCGTTCCAGGTGAGGGAGGTGTACCACGGCCGGGGCCGGGCCCTGACCCTCGACCGGTACGTCCTGCTCGACCTCCTCGGGGAGGGCGGGATGGGCCGGGTGTACAAGGCCCACGACACCCGCCTGGGCCGGGACCTCGCGGTCAAGGTGATCCGGGCGGACAAGCTCAAGCACCCGGCCGCCGCCGCCCGGTTCGAGCAGGAGATCCAGGCCCTGTCCAAGATGTCCCACCCGAACGTGGTCACCGTGTTCGACGCCGGCCGGGCCGCCGACACCCACTTCTACGTGATGGAGCTGATCGACGGGACCGACCTGACGAAACTGGTCCGGGACCGCGGCCCGCTCCCGGTCCCCGAGGGGTGCGAGTACATCCGCCAGGCGGCCCTGGGCCTCCAGCACGCCCTCGACATGGGGCTGGTCCACCGGGACGTCAAGCCGTCGAACATCCTGGTCTCCCGGGACGGGCGGCCGGAGAAGCGGCTGGTCAAGCTGGTCGACCTCGGGCTGGCCCGGGTGATGGAGAACGCGGACGCGGCCGGGGGCGAGGAGGCCGGGCGGATCACCCAGGAGGGGTTCGTCATCGGCACCCCCGACTTCCTCGCCCCCGAGCAGGCCCGCAACCCGATGGCCGTCGACATCCGGGCCGACATCTACGCCCTCGGCGGGACGCTGTACTACATCCTCACCGGGCGGGTCCCGTTCGACGGGGCGAACCCGACCGAGAAGCTGGTCCGGCACTGCACCGACCCGCCCCCGCTCCTGCTGCCGTGGCGGCCGGACGCCCCCCCCCCGGTCGAGCAGATCATCCACTGGTGCATGGCCAAGGACAAGGCGGCCCGGCCGCAGACCCCGCGGCAGCTGGCCGACGCCCTGGCCCCGTTCTGCCCGGCCCGGGCGCCGGGGTTCGCCGGCCCGGCGTCCGGCCGGCACCCGGTCCCGCCGCCGGGGGCGTACCCGGCCGCGGTCCCGTACCCGGTCCCGGTCCCGGTCCCGGTGCCCGTCCCGGACGCGGACCCGAACCGCAGCAGCCAGATCTTCCGGCTCCCGCCGCAGACGACCGCCGACGACCCGATCCGCCGCCGGGCCGAGCCGCGGTTCCCGTGGGGGACGGTGATGCTCGGGCTCGGGGCGGCGGCGGTCGCCGCCCTGCTCGGGGCGGTGGTGTACGTCCAGTTCCTCCGCGCCCCCGGCGGGGCCCCCGACGCGTTCACCAACTCCCAGGGGATGCGGATGGTGCGGCTGGACGGCGGCACCTTCCGGATGGGCTCCCCGGCGGACGAGCCGGGCCGCAAGGCGGACGAGGGGCCGGCCCACGAGGTGACCGTCCGCGGCCCGCTGCTGATGTCCGCCACCGAGGTCACCCACTCCCAGTTCCTGAACGTGACCGGGTCCAGCCCGGCGTCGGCCGGGGGGAAGGCGGCCCGGGCCAGGCACCTGCCGGTCGAGTCCGTCACCTGGGACGAGGCGAACGACTTCTGCCAGAAGCTGACGGAGGCGGAGAAGAACCAGCCGTGGGCCCGGCGGGGGTGGGCGTACCGGCTCCCGACCGAGGCCGAGTGGGAGTACGCCGCCCGGGCCGGGACGGCCGGCCCGTTCGCGTTCGGCCCGCAGGTGGTGTTCGGCCGGCAGGCGGTGTTCCGGCCGGGCAAGGACGACCCACTCGGGGTCGCGGACGAGGCCCTGAAGCCGCCGAGCCTGGCCCTGGAGGCGGGAAAGTCCGAGGCGAACCCGTTCGGGCTGCACGACCTGCACGGGAACGTGGCCGAGTGGTGCTCGGACTGGTACAAGCCGGGGTATCCCGGGGAGGCGCGGGCCGACCCGACCGGGGCGACCGAGGGGGACCGGCGGGTAGTCCGCGGCGGGTCGTTCAGGACGCCGGCGGCGGCCGTCCGGTCGGCCGCCCGGGACTCCCTCCGCCCGGCCGACACCCGGCCGGACGTCGGGTTCCGGGTGGTGTACGCCCCGGCGGCGAAGTAGAGGGCGTCCCGGGGTGGTGGGGCATCCGGCGGCGGACGCCTCGCACCGGGTGCCACCTCAACTCGACGGATGCCGGTTGTCGGTGGCCGCCCGTGGCGGGGTGGCAGGAGGGTTGCCGAAGCTCTCGTGCCCCTCGCCCGCGCACGGCCGCCCTCGACGGCGACCGCCGGTCCACCCTCGCGCCGCGGCCGCGACTGACCACGGCCTCAGAAGATCCCGCCGTGGATCCGCTCACCGGTCAGGTGGCTCGGCTGGTCGTTGAACCAGAACCGCCGCCACTCGTTCTTGATCTGCCGCAGGTCCTCGGACTGGTACAGCAGCTGCTGCATCCGCTCGTCCGGGTTGCTCGAGTACTGGTTCAGGAGGCACCCGGTGTTGCCCGCCAGGGCGTAGCCGGCGACCAGCCCGAGGATGAGTTTGCGGACCATACCGGCCTCCGTGCGCGGGAGCTCCCGACCCGCCGGCGGACGGCCTTGTTCCCCCACAAGGCCGCCCCACCGGCAGGGGCTGTGGCGTTACTATCGGCACCGCCCGCACGGCCCTTGAAACCGATCCGGATTTTCCCCGCGACGGGATGGGGCGAGCGGACGTGGCCGGGTGGCCGTGTGCGTGGCGCCCCCTCACCCGGCCCTCGCGGACTCGGTCCGACCTCTCCCCGCTGACGCGGGGCGAGGTGGGGGCCGCCGGCCTTCTCGCCAGGTCTGCAGATCGGGGCAGGCGGGGAGGGGCCGCCCCAGCCCCACCTCTCCCCGCCGGGGAGAGGTCGGCCCGGCGCTTCGCCGGGCCGGGTGAGGGGAAACCACCTTCAGAGAAACCCGACCGCCGACCCGCCGCCGGTCACGGCGCCGCCCCGGTCGGCTCCGGCTCGGCCACCACCGCCCCGTCCGCGCCGGCCGCCACCAGCGTCCGGTCGCGCAACTCCGGCGGCCCGAACGGCTTGCCGTCCGGCGGCGGGGCGTCGGCCGGCCGCCCCTTCTTCTTCGCCTTCTTCTTCGGCTCGACCGGCTTGGCCAGCCGCCGCACCTTCTCCTCCATCGTCTTGCCCGGCTGGAAGGTGACGACGTTCTTCGCCTCCACGTCCACCCGCTCCCCGGTCCGCGGGTTGCGCGCCTTGCGCGGCTTCCGCTGCTTCACCTCGAACACCCCGAAGTTCCGCAACTCGATCCGGCCCTCACGGACCAGCGTCTCGATGATCGCCTCGAACGTCCACTGGACGATCTCCTTGGTGGCGAGTTGCGTCAGGTTCCCCTTCGAGATCAGCTCTTCCTTGTTCGCGCGCTCGCAGATGTCCCGGACGATCTCTTTCTTGGTCACGAGCGTTGACCCTCGCGAGGAGGCGGTCCGGAGGTAGATCAGGAGTCTGGGCGTAACTGTAGATATGGCATGGGTTCATGTCAAGGAAATAAGGGCCGCTCGCCGCCCCCGGCGGGCCGGGCGGGGCGGGCAAGGTGGGGGGCCGCGGGGGGCCGACCCCGGCGCGGCAAGCCGGCTTGTCCGCCCCGCCCGGGGCGGGGTATAAGCCGCCCCGGCGACTGTCCGGCGGTCGAGGGCGGCGATGCGCAACTTCCTGCGGGTCCTGAAGCACGCCTGGCCGTACCGGTGGCGGCTGGCCGCGTCCGTCGGCTGCGCCCTGATGGTCGCCGCCCTGTGGAGCCTGAACCTCTCCGCCATCTACCCGGTGCTGAAGATCCTGAGCACCGACAAGAACCTCCAGCAGTGGGTCGACGCCGAGATCGAGGACTACCAGAAGCAGCTCAACCACCCGGACCGGAGCGAGGCCAAACTGGACCACCTCCGGGCCGTCCAGAAGGGCCTCGCCGACAACCCGACCCAGCCGGGGGCCGAGACCCGGCTGCGGAAGACGACCGAGGAGATCGCCAAGGTCGAGGGGGAGCGGGCGGACCTGAACACCTGGGCGTACCGGTACCAGTGGGCGAAGGCGAAGGTGATCCGCCACCTCCCCGAGGACCGGTTCGAGACGGTCGTCTGGATCCTGGTCGTGGTGCTCGTCGGCCTGGCCCTGAAGGGGGTGTTCGAGTTCCTCCACGAGACGCTCGTCGGGGGCGTCACCAACCGCACCCTGTTCGACCTCCGCAACCGGTTCTTCCGCCGGGCCCTGCACCAGGACGTGCGGCAACTCTCCGCGACCGGGACGGCCGAGCTGATGGCCCGGTTCACCAACGACACCGAGCAGGTCGGGACCGGGCTGAAGGTGCTGTTCGGGCGGGTGGTCGGGGAGCCGCTCAAGGCCGTCGCCTGCTTCGCCGTCGCCTGCGCCATCAGCTGGCAGCTGACCCTGGTGTTCGTGCTGCTGGTCCCGCTCACCATCGTCGCCCTGGTCCGGGTGAGCCGGCTGATGCGGCGGGCGGCCCGGTCGGTGCTCGAGCGCATGTCGGCGATGTACCGGGTGGTGCGGGAGTCGTTCGACGGGGTGCGGGCGGTGAAGGGGTTCACCCGGGAGCCGCACCAGCGGCGGCGGTTCCGGGTGGCGAGCCGGGAGTACATGCGGAAGGCGATGCGGGTGATCTACATCGACGCCGCCGCCGGCCCGGTGGTCGAGGTCCTGGTGGTCGCCGCGATCAGCCTCGCCCTGGCCGCCGGGACGTACCTGGTGGTGTCCGGCAGCACCCACCTGCTCGGGGTGCGGATGACCGCCCAGCCGCTCGGGTTCGCCACCCTGCTGCAGCTGTACGCGTTCCTGGCCGCGACCGCCGACCCGATCCGCCGGCTGACCAGCGTGTACACCAAGCTCCAGACCGGGGAGGCGGCCGCCACCCGGGTGTTCGAGCTGTACGACCGGATGCCGGCGGTGACCGCGAACGCCGACGGCCCGCGGCCGGACGGGGTGCGGGACCGGGTCGAGTTCCGGAACGTCTGCTTCTCGTACCACCCGGGCGGCACCCCGACGCTGGACGGGGTGAACCTGGTGGTGCGGGCGGGCGAGACGGTCGCGGTGGTCGGCCCGAACGGGTGCGGGAAGACGACGCTGCTCGGGCTGTTGCCGCGGTTCTACGACCCGGACCACGGGGCGGTGCTGATCGACGGGGTGAACCTGCGGGCGGCCCACCTCCGGTCGCTCCGCCGGATGATCGGCCTGGTCACCCAGGACACCCTGTTGTTCGACGGGACGGTGTTCGAGAACATCGCGTTCGGGAAGCGCGGGGCGACCCGGGACGAGGTGGTGGCGGCGGCGAAGAAGGCGCACGCCCACGACTTCATCGAGAAGCTGCCGCACGGGTACGACACCCGGATCGGGGACGCCGGCGGGCAGAAGTCGGGCGGGGAGCGGCAGAAGATCGCCCTGGCCCGGGCGATCCTCCGCGACCCGGCGGTCCTCATCCTCGACGAGTTCACCAGCCAGATCGACCCGACCAGCGAGGCGGACATCCACGCCGCCCTGAAGGAGTTCGTCCGCGGGCGGACGGTGTTCCTGATCACCCACAAGCTGCACACCCTGGAGGTCGCCGACCGGATCGTGGTGATGGACGCCGGGGCGGTGGTCGACGTGGGGACGCACGCCGAGCTGATCGCCCGGTGCCCGCTGTACCAGCGGCTGTGCGACCCGGGGTCGGCCCGGAGGGCGGCGTGATGCGCGTCGCGGCCGGGGTCGCCGCGGTCGCGTTCCTCGCCACCCTCGGCACCCGCGACCTGGTCAGCAGCCACGAGGCGCGGGCGGCGCAGAACGCCCAGCGGATGCTCGACACCGGGGAGTGGGGCCTGCCGGTCCTGTTCGACGGGCGGGCCGACCTGCAGAAGCCGCCGGGGTACTACTGGGCGGCGGCGGCGGTCGGGTGGGCGAACGGCGGGGCGGTGACCGGGTGGGCGGTGCGGCTGCCGGCGGCGGCGGCGGGGCTGGCGTGCGTCGGGCTGGTGTACCTGGTCTTGCGGGCGGACGGCCGGCCGACCGCGGCGTGGGTGGCGGCCGTCGGGCTGGCGACCGCGACCCACTTCACCGCGATCAGCCGGACGGCCCGGGTCGACGTGCCGCTGGCGTGCGCGGTGCTGGTGTCGCTGGTGGCGTTCTACCGCGGCTGCCGCTCCGTCCGAGCCGTAAACGTCTGTGACGGGTCTTGGCCTTCCGTCGCTCACGCTTCCGGCTCGGACGGACACCCGCTCGCCTGGCACCTCCTGTCCGCCGTCGCCGCGGGGATCGCCGTCCTGCTGAAGGGGCCGGTGGCCCTCGCGCTGATCGGCCCGGCGGCGGTGGCGTGGCTCGTCGTCGAGCGCCGGCACACCGCCGTCCGGCTCCCCCTCACGTCCGTGCTCCTCGGCCCGCTCGTCGTCGCGGCCGTCGCCTTGCCGTGGTTCGTGTGGGCGAACCACGCCACCGGCGGCGAGTTCGGCCGCGTCTTCTTCTGGCACCACACCGTCGCCCGGTACACCGGCAGCTCGCCGCTCCTGGCGTCGCACCCGGCGTGGTACTACCTGCCGCGGCTCGCCCTCGACTTCCTCCCGTGGACGCCGGCCCTGGTGCTGCTCGGGTGGTGGGCGGTGCGGTCCGGGTACTGGCGCGCCGACCCGGCATTCCGGTTCGGCGTGGTGGCGGCGGTGGCGATGGTCGCGGTGCTGTCGACGGCCCGGTTCAAGCGGGCCGACTACCTCCTGCCGGCGTACCCGTTCGCGGCGGTCGCCCTGGGGTGCGCCGCCGAGGCGTGGCTCGCCACCCGCACCGCCCGGACCGCCCGCTTGGCGAAATGGGGCGTCGGGCTGACGCTGGCCGCGGTCGCGGCCGGGTGGGCGGTGGTGGTCGCGGCGGTGGAGCCGGTGCCGGACGGGCGGCGGGAGTTGGCGGCGGCGGTGCGGGAGCACGCCCCGGCCCCGGCGGTGGTGCTGCAGTTCCGGACCGAGTCGCACCTGCTGTCCTACCACCTCGGGCCGCCGGTCCATACCCTGGTCGAGTGGGGGGAGTTGAACGACCGCCTGGCCGCCCCCGGCCCGCACGTCGTGGTCATGCCGCCGGAGTACGTCCACGCCGCCGGCCGGATCGTGACGAGCCGCCGGCTCGCCGAGGTGGCCCGCCAGCCGGACCCCGGCGGCGACCGGTTCCGCTCCCTGGTGTTCCTGCGGACGGCCGATTAGCCGAGCGGGCCGCCACGGAGGGCGGCCACTACAAATCTGGTAGGGGCCGCCCTCCGTGGCGGCCCGGCTACGCGGCCCCGATCCGCTCCCGCGACCGTCCGCCGCCGGCCCACCCTCCCATGACCAAGCCCGACCCCGTCACGGCCGTGATCCCGGTCCACAACGCGGCCGACCGGCTCGACCGGGTCGGCGGGTGGCGGGTGGCGCTGGAGAAGGCCGGGCGGGCGTTCGAGATCCTGGCGGTCGACGACGGCAGCACCGACGGCACCGCCGACAAGCTGGCCGCCCGCGAGTCGAAGGCCCGGGTGCTGCGGCACGAGAAGCGGCAGGGGTTCGGGGCGTGCCTCCGGACGGCGCTGGCCGAGGCCCGCCACCCGCTCCTCTTCTACACCGCCCTCGACTACCCGTACACCCCGTCGGACGTCCGCAACCTGCTCGCCCGGATCGACCTGAAGGACGAGGTCCTCGGCCGCCCGCCGGACCTGGTGAGCGGGTGCCGGACCGGGCTGACGGCGCCGCTCCCGCTGCGGTGGGGCGGGCGGGCGTGGCGGCTGTTCTGGCGGGTGTTCTCCGGCCTGCCGATGACGGCCCCGGCCCCGTGGCACGGGTGGGACCACTTCCGGTACCGGACCCGGGTCGGGTGGGTGTACGGGGTGCCGCTGGCGGACGTGAACAGTTGCTTCAAGCTGTACCGGACGGCGTTCCTGCGGCGGTTCCCGATCCAGTCCGACGGGGACTTCGTCCACACCGAACTGGTGGCGAAGGCGACGTTCCTGACGTCGGTGATGGACGAGGTGCCGCTGACCCCGAAGCCGGACCGCCCGCCGCCGGTGGGGGAGACGCGGGCCGACCGCCGGAAGGTGTTCCGCGACCCGCAGTTCACCCTCGGCGACCCGGCCGCGACCGACCCCGGGCTGCCGACGCCCGACGGCCCGGGCCCGACCCCATGACCCGGGCCCGGCTCGGGGCTTCCACCTCTCCCCGCTGGGGAGAGGTGAAGACCAAACCCGCCCCCGACCCATGACCCCGGCGCGGCCGCGCATCCTGTTCGTCACCGGGAAGCTCGCCGAGCCGGCCCTCCGGCGGGTCCTCGCCGACCTCGCCCCGAAGGCCGGGTTCGACGCCGAGGTCGCCGTCCTCAACATCACCGTCGCCGCCCTCCTGACGACGTCCTGGGTCGCCCGCCACCTCCCGCCGACCGCCGCCGACCGCCTGATCCTTCCCGGCCTCTGCTCGGGTGATGTCAACGAGGTGTCACGCGCCGCCGGCGTGCCGGCCGAGCGGGGCCCGGCCGACCTCCGCGACCTGCCGGAGTTCTTCGGCAAGCCGTCCGGCCCGCCGCCGGGGTACGGCGGGTCCGACATCGAGATTCTCGCCGAGGTGAACCACGCCCCGCGGAAGTCGCCCGGCGCGATCCTCGCCGAGGCCCGGCACTACCGCGACAGCGGGGCCGACGTGATCGACCTCGGGTGCGACCCCGGCGGCACCTGGCCCGGCGTGGCCGACGCGGTGCGCATGTTGGTCACCGACGGGTTCCGCGTCTCGGTCGACAGCTTCAACCCGGACGAGGTCGACGCCGCGCTCGCGGCCGGGGCGGAGCTGGTGCTCAGCGTGAACGGGTCGAACGTCGCCCACGCCCGCCGGTGGCACGACCGCTTCCCCGCCGCCGCGGTGGTCGCCATCCCCGACACCCCGACCGACCTCGACAGCCTCGCCCGCACCGCCGACGCCCTCCGCGACCTCGGGGTCAAGCACCGCCTCGACCCGATCCTGGAGCCGATCGGGTTCGGGTTCGCGGCGTCGCTCGGGCGGTACGCGGAGACGCGCCGGCGGTTCCCGGGCGCGGAACTGATGATGGGCGTCGGCAACCTCACCGAGCTGACCGACGCGGACTCGGCCGGGGTGAACGTGCTGCTCGCCGGGTTCTGCCAGGAACTCGGCGTCCGGAGCGTGCTGACGACGGAGGTCGGGAACTGGGCGCGGTCGGCGGTGCGGGAGTTCGACCTGGCCCGCCGGCTGGTGTTCCACGCGATGCGCGAGGGGGTACTGCCGAAGCGGTTGGAGCCGGGGCTGGTGCTGCTCCGCGACCCGAAGCTCTCGCCGATGGGCGAGGAGGCGCTACGCGAACTCGCGGCCCGGGTGACCGACCGGAACTACCGCGTCTTCGCGGAGCGCGGCGAGATCCACGTCTTCAACGGCAGCGTGTACCTGCACGGGGCCGACCCGTTCGCGGTGTTCGCGGAGCTGGCCGCCGCCGACCCGAAGCTCGACCCGTCCCACGCCTTCTACCTGGGGTACGAGTTCGCGAAGGCGGTCACGGCGCTGACGCTCGGGAAGAACTACACCCAGGACCAGGCCCTGCGGTGGGGCTTCCTGACGGTGCCGGAGAAGGGCCACCATGTTTAGCCGCGACGCGGAGTCCTCGGAGCGGAGCGCGGGCGCCGACGTGGCGCGCT
>PNKH01000060.1 GCA_013822345.1 Isosphaera sp. | reverse complement strand
GGCTACCGAACGGGCAGATACACCCGCACCCACGTCTCCTGCCGGCCGGTGCCGGGGAGCGGGGCGCGGTCGCCGGACCCGGGCAGCCCGCGGAGCCACAGCCGGGAACCGGCCCCGGGGCCGGACAGGGCTTCCTCGGCCGGGGTGCCGGCCGGCGTCACCGCCCGGCCGACCAGGATCACCTCACTCCGGTTGTCCGGGGTCAGCCGCCAGCTCTGGTCGAGCCGGCGGAGCGACGCGTTCCGCGGGACCACGCCCTCGCCGTAGGTCAGGCACGCCTCGTGGAACAGCACGCCGAACAGCGGCAGCGGGCCGGCCGCCGCCCCCGGTGCGGCGGCCGGGGCCTTCGCCGCCCCGGGCCGGTCGGCGTACCCCGGGGCGCGGCGCAGGAGGTCCTCCAGCCCGCCCTCCTTCTGCAGCCACTGGGTCGCCGGCGTCAGCCTGTCCCACACCGGGCGGACCGGTTCGCCCGGCCGGACCGTCCCGCCCGGCAGCGGGTACGCCTGGCCGGCGTAGAACAGGACGCAGTCGGTCAGCACCGGCACCGGCAGGTTCAGGGTGAAGGTGCCGATCACCGCGCCCGGGTCGCCCGGCGGGTGGGCCAGGTCCGACTTCGCGACCGGGGCCGGCCCGAGCGGGTCGAACCACCCGGCCCAGTTCGCCCCGAACGACTTCGTCGACCACACCTGCACCGGCACCTTCTCCAGGGCGTCGGCGTCGGCGTGGTAGGCGTAGCTCCGCCGCAAGAGGCTCGCCCGCCCGCCGCGCGGCGCCCCGACCCAGCTCACCGCCGTCCCCGGGCTGGCGGCCGCCAGCCCGTCGTTCGGCTCCACCCCGACCGTGTACGTGTCGATCCGCGGGCTGAACACCGTGCACCACGTCGTCCCGTACACCCGCCCGCCGGCCGCGTCCACGTCCACCACGTCGACCTTGTTCGCCCGCAGCTCCCGGCCCTTCAGCGCGTACGCGGTGAAGTACGCCGCCAGGCTCATCGTCAGCACGATCAGCGGGAACGTCACCCAGGTGAGTTCCAGCCGGCCGAGCACGCGCTTCAGGACGAAGTACTCGACCGGGCCGACGAGGAGCAGGTACAGGACGATCAGCACCGCCACCCACCCGAACGACACCACCGGGACGCCGTCGAACGAGTCGGCGTGCGCCCGCAGCCCGACCGCCGCCTCGTCCTCCTCCTCGCTCAGGGTCGCGGCCGGCGGCCGCGGCTTCCCGTCGCCCCCGGCCGACGCCCGGGCCGCCCCGCCCTCGGCCAGCACCCAGTCCCAGAACTCCGGCCGGGCGGCGAACTCGGTGAACGGCGGGCGGTCGAGGTCGAACCCGACCACCGTCACCTTCCCGAGGCCGACCGCGGACTGGAACGCGAACGCTTCCTGGCCGGCGTTCGCCGCGTCGGGCGGGGGGATCAGGCGGCGGGCCGGGCGGTCCGGCCGCGGCGTGAGGGCGGCAACCGGGAACGTCGCCCCCTTCTGCCCGAGCGTCTTGGTCGTGGTCGACGTCTGGCTCCCGGCCCGGTTCGGCCACGTCAGCGCCAGCGGCCCGCGGGTGC
Source organism: Isosphaera sp. (assembly GCA_013822345.1). GTDB lineage: Bacteria > Planctomycetota > Planctomycetia > Gemmatales > Gemmataceae > Gemmata. The sequence goes on along the minus strand of PNKH01000060.1, from coordinate 45,259 downwards.
GGTTGCCGTTGACCGCGGCCGGGAGGAGGTCGTGCAGGGCCGGAAGCCGCCCGACCAGGTCGGCGTTCGCCCCGACCGTGACGACCAGCCGGCCGCCGCGCCGCACCCACTCGACGAGCGCGTCCCGCTTCGCCGCGGCCCCGGGGTCGGCGAACAGCCGGCGGAGGAAGTCGTCGGCCCCCGGGCCGGTGTTCAGCACCACCAAGTCGGCCCCCTCGTACCCGAACCACCGGTCGGGCAGCAGGGCGACGTCGGGGATGTTGGCCAGGTCGATCCGCCCGTACCGGAAGGCGGCGGCCGGGTCGTCGGCGGCCCCGGTCGGCTTCGGCAGCTCGAACCCGGGGAACGGCGGGCCGAGGGTGACGACGACGTAGGCGAGCGGGTCGCGCGGCCGGAGCGACCGCACCCGGAACGGCTCAGACAGCGGCTTCCCGCCCTTCGCCCGCACCGTGACCGTCACCTCGCCGACCCCGGCCGGGCGGACGTACCCGATCGTCCCGAGGGCCGCGGCCGACACGCCGCCGCTCGCCGCCGACAGGTCGAGCGGGACGGCGAAGGTGGTGGCGACCTCGTCCGGGTCGGCGGCCTCGACCACCAGCTCGGCGGGGTCGGGGAGGGGGGAGGCGAGTTCGAGGTCGGCGTAGACGGGGGCCCAGGACGCGAACCGGACGACCGGGCCGGCGTCCGGCCTGCCGGGCGGCAGCCCGACCCGGACGTTGGTCACCTTGACCGGCAGGTCGGCCGCCGGCGCCGGCCCCGCGAGGAGCAGCAGGGCGGCCACGGCGGCGGCGCGGGAGCGCATGAAGGGTCTCGTGTCACGGCTTGGCCGGGCCGCAGGCGCACGGGGCGGACCGGCACCGCGGGCAGCCGCCGCCGTACTTCCGGGCGACCGCGTCTTCCAGGTCTACGCCGGCGACGTTCGCGAGGGTCGCCAGCCACGCCAGGACGTCGGCGAACTCGAGGGCCAGGTTGTCGGCGTCGGACCGGTCGCGGAGGGCGGCGGACAGTTCCCCGACCTCCTCCATGAACCACATGAAGGTGCCTTCGACCCCGCGGCGGGCGTCCTTCGCCCCGAACAGGTCGCGGATCCGGGTCTGCAGCTCGGCGAGGGTCACGACGGGGATTCTAGCACCGAGATGGGGCGGTGACCAAAGACGGGATGTCCGGGCGAACCCGGAGCGTCAGCGACGGGGTGACGTCACCGGGAGCCGCGGACGTGGGACCCAGGCCGTTGGCCTGGGCTGAGGGAGGCCGCCCCTTCGGGGCTCAGAGGGCTTCAGGGCCGAAGGCCCGCCCTCCCTCAGCCCAGGCCAACGGCCTGGGTCCCACGTCCGCGTGGGGTCCGTCCGCGCACCCCGTCGCTGACGCTCCGGGTTCGCCAGGCGGGTCACGCGAACAGGTCCTTCACGACGTGCCCGTACACGTCGGTCAGCCGGAAGTCGCGGCCGGCGTGGCGGTAGGTCAGCTTCTCGTGGTCGAGCCCGAGCAGGTGCAGAATCGTGGCGTGCAGGTCGTGCATGTGCACCTTGTCCTTGACCGCGTGGTAGCCGAACTCGTCCGTCGCCCCGTGGACGTGCCCGCCCTTCACCCCGCCGCCGGACAGCCACATCGTGAACCCCTGCGGGTTGTGGTCCCGGCCGTCCTTCCCCTGCGTCACCGGCGTCCGCCCGAACTCCGCCCCCCACACCACCAGCGTGTCCTTCAACAGCCCGCGACTCTTCAGGTCGGCGAGCAGGCCGGCGATCGGCTTGTCCACCTCCTTGGCGTTCGGCTCGTGCTGCTTGATGTTCCCGTGCTGGTCCCACTTGAAGCTGTTGTGCGTCACCTGGATGTACCGCACCCCGGCCTCCGCGAACCGCCGGGCCATCAGGCACTGCCGGCCGAACTCGTCCGTCGGCTTCTCGCCGATCCCGTAGAGCTTCAGCGTCTCCTTCGTCTCGGACCGGATGTCCGTCACCTTCGGCACGGCCGCCTGCATCCGGAACGCCAGCTCGTAGCTCGCCGCGGTCGCCTCCAGGCGGTCGTCCACCCCCGCCCGCGCCGCGTACTCCTTGTTCAACTGCTGCATGAAGTCGAGCTGCTGCCGCTGCAGTTCCGCCGGCACCTCGGGGTTGTGGACGTTCTTGATGGTCGCGCTCGACGCCGGGACGCCGGCGGCGCCGATCGCCATCCCCTGGAACGCGGCCGGGAGGAACGCGTTGCCGTAGTTCTGGGCCCCGCCGTGGCCGCGGGTCGGGCAGACGGTGACGAACCCCGGCAGGTTCCGGTTCTCGGTCCCGAGGCCGTAGGTCACCCAGCTGCCGACGCTCGGGCGGGTCAGGGCGATGTCGCCGGTGTGGAGCTTCAGCACCGCCTGCCCGTGGCTCTGCCCCTCGGTGTGCATGCTGTTGATCACGCACAGGTCGTCGACGTGCTTCGCCGTCTCCGGGAACAGGTCCGACACCGCGATGCCGCTCTCGCCGTACTTCTTGAACTTCCACGGCGACTTCATCAGCTTCTTCGAGACGGTCGTCCCCTTCGCCGGCTCGAACGGCAGCTCCTGCCCGTCGCGCTTGTCGAGCTCCGGCTTCGGGTCGAAGGTGTCGACCTGGCTCGGCCCGCCGTGCATGAACAGGAAGATGACCCGCTTCGCCCGGGCCGGGTGGTGGCCGGCCTTGGCGGCGGTCGCGTCCTTGGCGTCGCCGGCCCGGACGAGCTGGTCGAGGAACGCGAGGTAGCCGAACCCGGCCCCGGCGGACGCGGCCCGGAGCATGTCGCGGCGGGTGAGCATGGCGGACCTCAGGGGGGCGGGTAGGAAGCGATCGGAACGCGGATGAAGAGGATGGAAACCGGATGCAGAGGATCAGAACAAAACGATTCTTGTCTGATCCTCTGCATCCCGTCTTCGATCCTCTTCATCCGCGTTCCGATCGCTTCGTCTTTACTCCACGAACCGGAACTCGCTGCACCCGAACACCGACAGGCACACCGCCGACCACGCGGCCAGGTTCGCGTCCTTCGGCTTCTGCCCGGTCGGCAGGGTGTCGATCGCCTTCTTGTAGTCGGCGAGGAACGTCGTCGCGGCGGCGGCCTCGGCGGCGGTCGGCGCCCGGCCGAGCGCCCGGCGGAACAGCAGCGCGAACCGCTTCCCGGCGTCCGGCTCCTCGGCGATCAGCCGCTCGGCGGCGGCCTTCGCCTGGCCGTTCGCGAACGTGCTGTTCATCAGGTACAGGGCCTGGGTGCTGACCGTCGTCGCGTCCCGCTGGCCGTCGGCCACGTCCGGGTCGGCGAAGTCGAACACCTCGAACAGCGGGGTCAGGTCGTTCCGGATGACCGGCAGGTACACCGCCCGCTTCAGGATCGGGTCGGTGTTGAACCCGCCCTGCGACTGGTTGTCGATCGCCCGCTCCGGGAAGTGCGCCACCACCGGCCCGCCGCCGTTCAGGTCGAGCTTCCCGGACACCGTCAGGATGGTGTCGCGGATCACCTCCGCCTCGACCCGCCGCCGGGTCGCCCGGCCGAACAGCCGGTTCTCCGGGTCGGCGGTGACGGCTTGCGGGTTGTGGATCGACTGGCGGTAGGCCCGGCTCAGGACGACCTCGCGGATCAGCTTCTTGTGGCTCCAGCCGTTCTTCGCGAAGGTCACCGCCAGCGTGTCGAGCAGCTCCGGGTGGCTCGGCTTCTCGCCCTGGATGCCGAAGTTGTCGACGGTGCGGACCAGCCCGGCGCCGAACAGGTGGTGCCAGACCCGGTTCACCGCGACCCGGGCGGTCAGCGGGTTCGCCGGCGACGCGACCCACTCGGCCAACTCCTTCCGGCCGCTCTGGTTCGCCGGGAATGTCGGCTTCGGGCCGACGGTCGCGACCTGGAGCACCCCGCGCGGCACGACCGCCCCGAGCTGCGCCGGGTTGCCGCGGATGTTGATGTGCGCGTCCTCGACCTTGTCCTCGTCCCGCACGGCCATCACCATCCGCGGCGCGGGCGGGGCGTCCTTCTTCAGCGCCGCCTCGTCCGCCTCCAGCTTCTTCAGCTTCGCCTCCGCCTCGGCGGCCGCCGCCTTCACCTCCGACGGCACCCCCATCCCCATCTCCGGGTCCTTCGCCAGCTCGCCGGCCGGGACGAACCGGACCGCGTCGGCGATCACGTGCCCCTCGGTCCCCTTGTTCGACAGGGTGACCGACCCGTCCGACCCGGCCTTGAACTTGAACGTCCCGACCGACTGGAACAGGCCGTCGATCTTCGGCGGCTTCGACTGGTCGAGGGTGACGGTCTTCTCCCCGCCGTCGAACACGACGGTGACCGGGACGTTCGTCGCCCGGCCCGTCACCCCGGTGTACGACACCAGCACCTCGTACTCCCCGGCCTTCGGCAGCTTCGGGGTGAAGGTGGCCGACTTCTCGCCCTTCCCGGCCTTGTCGTCGTGGACGTACCCGTCGCCGACGTAGGGCTTGGTGAAGGTGGACGGCTTCCACGACCCGACGAACGTCGCGTCCGGGTTGTCGACGGTGAACCCGAGGAGCTTGCCGGGGAGCCGGGCGGCGGCCTTCTCCCCGACCGCGGCCAGGTCGGCCTTCGCCTTCTTGACCTCGTCCTGCAGCTTCTTCAGCTTCGCGTCGTACTCCGCCCGGGCGGCGACCGCCTTCTCGGCCCCCAGCCCGCCGAGCGGGCGGAGCATCCACCCGGACACGGCGGCGTTCCCGAGCTTGATCCCGTTGACCGTCCGGGTGCTGGTGAAGATCCCGGCCAGGGCGTAGTAGTCGGCGGTCGGGACCGGGTCGAACTTGTGGTCGTGGCAGCGGGCGCAGCCGAGGGTCAGCCCGAGGAACGCCTTGCCGACGGTGTCGATCTGCTCGTCCGCCACGTCCCACCGGAGCTTCGGCTTGTCGCGCTCGGCGAGGATCTTCGGGCCGACCACCAGGAACCCGGTGGCGGTCAGCAGGTCGTCGCGCTCGGCCTGGTCCTTGGCGGGAAGGAGGTCGCCGGCCAGCTGCTCGACCACGAACCGGTCGAACGGCTTGTCCTGGTTGAACGCCCGGATGACGTAGTCGCGGTACCGGTACGCCTCGTGGAAGGTGAGGTTCTCGTCCTTCCCGTTGCTGTCCGCGTACCGGGCGAGGTCGAGCCAGTGGCGGCCCCACCGCTCGCCGAACCGCGGCGACGCGAGGAGCGCGTCGACCACCTTGGCGTAGGCGGCCGGGGACGGGTCCTTGGCGAACGCCTCGACCTCGTCCGGCGACGGCGGCAGGCCGACCAGGTCGAGGTGGAGGCGGCGGATCAGGGTGCGCGGGTCGGCGTCGGCGGCCGGCTTCAGGCCGGCGGCCTCGAGGCGGGCGAGGACGAACCGGTCGAGGTCGGCGGCGGGCCAGGCGGCGTCCGTGACGGCCGGGGCGGGGTGGGCCTGCGGCGGCCGGAAGCTCCAGAACTGCCGGCCCTTCTCGAGGTCGATCCCGGCGACGGCGGCGACCTTCCCGTCGCGCGGGTCGGGGGCGCCCATCTTCACCCACTTCTCGAAGTCGGCGACCACCGCGTCCGGCAACTTCCCCTTCGGCGGCATCAGCGCGACGCCGTCCTCGTGGAGGGCGTGGATCAGGAGGCTCTCGGTCGGCTTCCCGGGGACGACGGCCGGGCCGGAGTCGCCGCCCTTCCGGATCCCCTCCCGGGTGTCGAGGTTCAGCCCGCCCTTGCCGCCCTTCCGGAGGCCGCCGGTCCCCGACCGGGTCTCGGCCGAGTGGCAGGAGTAGCACTCCTTCACCAGCACCGGGCGGATCTTGTTCTCGAAGAACGCCAGCGCGGCCTTGTCGGCGGCCTTCTCCTGCCCGGCGGCGGTCGGCAGCGGGACGGCCCCGGACGCGAGCGCGGCGGCGGCAAGGAGCAGGCGGGGCATGCGGGGGACTCCGGGCGGCGAGAGCGGCCGGCAGGTATGCTGAGAATATCAGAGCAGGGCGGCGACGGGTTGGACAGGGAAATCCGGCCGCGAGGCCCCGCGCCGGGTCGCCGCTTGCGGCGTCGCGGGCCGCACCGCCCGCGACGCCGCAAGCGGCGACCCGGCGCGGGGGCTTGGGGATTCCGCGTCCACCCGATCCCGTGGCGGCTCTGTCTGCTCGGAGGCTCTCCCGATGGCCGACCCCCTCCCCGGCCGGGCCCCGGCCGACCGCGTCGACGAGTTCGTCCGGCTGCTCGCCCAGAACCAGCGGCGGCTGTTCGTCTACGTCCACACCCTCGTCCCGCACCGGGACGACGCGGACGAGGTGCTGCAGAACACCAACCTCGTCCTCTGGCGCGAGTTCGGGTCGTTCGAGCCGGGGACGAACTTCGCCGCCTGGGCCTGCCGCGTTGCCCTCAACCAGGTCCTCGCGTGGCGGAAGAAGCGGCAGCGGGACCGGCTGCAGTTCTCCGACGAGTTCCTGGCGGTGGTCGCGGCCGAGACGGAGGACGCGGCCGACGCCCTGGAGGAGCAGAACCGGGCGCTGGCCGGGTGCCTGGAGAAGCTGCCGGCGGAGCAGCGGGAACTGGTCCGGCTGCGCTACACCGAGGGCGGGTCGATCGAGGCGGTCGCGGCGACCGCCCGGCGGACGGTCGTGGCGACGTACCGGGCGCTGTCCCGGGCCCGCCACACCCTGCACGACTGCGTCACCCGCACGCTCGCCCGGGAGGGCCACCCGTGACCGACGACCTCCGCGCCCTGTGCGACGCCGCCGTCGAGGGGACGCTGACCCCTGCCGACGCCGCCCGGCTGGAGGCGGTGTGCCGCGCCGACCCGGCCGCCCGGCGGTACCTGGTCGAGCACCTGAACCTGCACGCCGCACTGGTGTGGGCGGCGGCGGACCCCCGGACGCTGGCCCGGGAGGGCGAGGCTCCCGCCGAGCCGCGCGCCCACCCGGCTCGGCGGGAGCCTCGCCCTCCCCGGCGGCTCGCGTGGGCCGGGTGGGCCGTCGCCGCGGGCCTGCTCGTCGCCGCGGGGGTGTTCGCCTTCACCCGCACCGGCCCCGCGCCGCCGACCGACTTCGCCAAGCTCACCGACGCGGGCGGCTGCACCTGGCAGAGCGGCACGCTGCCGACCGCCGACGGCTCCCGCCTCGGGGCGGGTCGGCTGCGGCTCGCCGAGGGCGTCGCCCGGATCGTGTTCGACAACGGGGCGGAGCTGCGGCTCGAAGGCCCGGCCGACCTGGAGCTGCTCGCCGGCGACCGGTGCCGGCTGCGCGCCGGCCGGCTCGTCGCCCGGTGCCCGGAGGCGGCCCACGGGTTCGTGGTCGAGACCCCGACCGCCGCGGTCCGCGACTTCGGGACCGAGTTCGGGGTGAGCGTCGGGGACGACCGGGCCGACGTGCAGGTCTTCTCCGGCCGGGTCGACGTGACCCACGGCGCCGGCCGGGTCGAGGAGTTGGTGACCGGCCGGGGGATGCGGTTCACCGCGGACCGGGCCGACGCCCTCGACCCGAGGGCCGAGGGGCCGCAACCCGCCCCGCCGCCCCCGACCCTCCGCCCCGGGCAGCGGCTCGTCACCATCACCACCGCCGCCGGCCGCGGCAAGGACACCTACGTCGCCGGGAGGTGGGGCACCACCCACCGGTCGGACGTGCTCATCCTGGTGAAGTCCACCGTCGCCGCGCACGCCGACTACAACCGGAAGGGGTACGCCGGGTTCGACCTCGCCCCGGTCGCCGGGCTGCGGGTGGTGGACGCCCAACTGTCGTTCACCCAGACGCCGACCGGGTGGGGGTTCGCGTCCGAGGTGCCGGACGCCACCTTCTCCGTCTACGGGCTGACCGACGAGCGGCTGAACGACTGGCCGGAGAACGGGCTGCGGTGGGAGAACGCCCCGGCGAACGCCCCGGGCGGGGCGGCGGTCGACCCGGCGAAGACGGTGAAGGTCGGCGAGTTCCGGGTGCCGCAGGGGGCGCAGACCGGGGTGTGGTCGGTCGGCGGCCCGGACCTGGCGGCGTTCCTGAACGGCCGGGCGGCCCCGTTCGCGACGTTCATCCTGGTGCGGGACACGCCCGGGAGCGGGCGGAACGACTACGTCCACGGGTTCGCCGGTCGGGACCACCCGACCCTGCCGCCGCCGGCCCTGAAGCTGGTCGTCGAGGGGAGGTGACCGTGTCGGGTCGCCGCTCGCGGCGTTGCGGGCGGTGTCGCCCGCAACGCCGCGAGCGGCGACCCGGAGGGCACCCGGATGCTGTTCATGGTGGTCGAGCGGTTCAAGGGCCGGGACCCCGGCCCGGTCTACCAGCGGCTCCGCGAGTCGGGGCGGGCGACGCCCGACGGGCTGCGGTACGTCGACAGCTGGGTCGAGGTGAACGTCGACCGCTGCTTCCAGCTGATGGAGTGCGACGACCCGCGGCTGCTCATGCAGTGGGTGCTGCAGTGGCGCGACCTGGTCGAGTTCGAGGTCGTCCCGGTCGTCCCGTCGAAGGACGTCCGGGCGCTGTTCGGGGCCGGGTAGGGGTCGCTACTCCGGGGCGGCGGGGAGCAGGTCGCGGCGGACGGCCAGCCGGATGTCGGGGTGCCCGGGCACCGGGAGCAGGCGGAACAGGTCCGTCTCCCGCCCCTCCGACAGGGCGCGGTACTCCGGGTCGTCCCGGAGTGCCGGGTAGCAGGCCGTGTACCGGTCGACCCAGACGGCCCCGACCCCCAGCCGCCGGACGGCCCCGGCCAGCCCCTCCCCGGGCCGGAGTTGGTCGGCGGGGACGTGGTCGAGCCCGGCGTAGTACACCCGTGCCCCGCCCTCGATGTCCACGACCGCCACCGGGGGGCGGAGGCCGAGCCCCCGGAGGGTCCGGACGGACGCCCGGAACGGGTCCGGCGGGCTGACGACCGACCGCGCGTTCTCGCCCCCGCCCAGCAGCGCCTGCACGCACCACCCGTCGGCCCGGTTCGGGACGACCGCGGCCAGCCCGGCCGCGGCCAGCACCAGCCCCGCCCCGGGCCCGGCCGGCCGCCGGAAGGGGAGGTAACGGAACCCGGCGGCCGCGGCCGCGGCGGCGAACGCGGCGGTCGGGACCAGGTAGTGGAACCGGGGGTAGACCAGCAGGCAGGCGGCGGTCGCCGGGGCGGCGACCAGCCCGAGCACCAGCAGGACCGGGAGGAGCCCGTCCCGGGGCTCCCGCCCGAGCAGCTGCCGGCGGGCCCCGACGGCCGCCCCGGCCAGCCCGAGTACCAGGGCGGCCTGGAGCGCCAGCCGGGCCGCCGCCGCATACCGGTCGCGTCCGGGCGGCGGCACGACGTGGGGGAGGCGGAGGCGGCGGAGGTCGACCCACGGGGCGAACGCCTCGCCCGCCTGCCGGGGCAGGGCCCGGGCGTTCTGCCGGACGTGCCAGAGGACCGCCTCCGGGTTGGCCCGCCACGCCTCCCCGACCGTCGACACGTCCCCGAAGTCGTCCCGGATGTACACCCGCCACTGGGCCCACGGGTCGTCGGTTCGGGCCCCGGCGAGGGAGCGGTTGTACGCGTAGTGCTGGCCGAACGCGATGATCGGCCGCGTGTCCTCCCCCTTCGGGCTGCCGAACCCCCACGCCAGCAGCCCCGCCCCGGCGGCGAATACGGCGGCGGACGCCAGGACCGCACGCCGGTCCCCCGGCCGCCGCCACAGCAGCCGGCACCCGCCGGCCGCGGCCGCCGGGACGAACAGGTAGAGCGAGTACAGGAACTCCGGCCGGGCGTAGGTGGCCAGCAGCAGGGTCAGCCCGAGGGCGGCCGCCGACGGGGCCGGGCGGAGGCGGGCGGCCAGGGCCGTCCCGAGCAGCAGCACCACCGCCGCCAGGTGCATCGGGTACGGGTAGATGTCGACCAGGGCGGTGGCCGGGAGGACCCCCCCGGCGACCAGGGCGGCGACCCGCCCGGCCCCGGCCGCCCGGGCCAGCACGGTGACCGCCGCCGGGAGGAGGCAGGCCAGCCCCGCCCAGCTGGCGAACGGCACGTCCTCGGCCGGCACCCCGGCCCGCAGCAGGAGCCGGTCCCACAGGACGTACAGCGGGGACGACTCGACCGACGGGAGGCCGGACTCGGGGGCGCGGGCGGCCACGGACGCGTAGTGGAACTCGTCGCCCGGGTCCAGGTCGCGGACGGTCCGCCCGCCGGCGGCCGCCTTCGCCCCGAGCCCGGCGACGAACAGCACCAGGGCGGCGTCCAGGAGCAGCCCGCGCCACCGGGCGGCCGGGCGGGGCACGTCGTGCGGCGTCATGCCGACCTCCTCCGGGTCAGGCCGCCCGGGCGGCCGCGGTCGCCGCGGCCCCCACGTCCTCCACCCACCCGCGGACCAGCGGCAGCTCGTCCGCCGGGAAGTACCCGGCCGCGGTCAGCGCTTCGTAGCACCGGACCAGGTTGTCGGCCACCGCCCCGGCCCCGGGCCGCAGCGACAGGTCCGACAGCCGGGCCACGATCCCGTCGTTCCCCAGGTATCCCGGGACCTCGTCCTTGAAGTCCCGCACGAGGTTGTGCGGGTTCCGGTCCTGCACCACCTCCGGGGCGTGGAACACCAGCCCGTGCCCCAGCTCCCACAGGCACCGCTGGGCGACGAAGCTCCGCCAGATGTCGGTCATCCGGAACGAGCAGAAGCTCGGCAGGTACAGCAGCGGGTACGCCTCCGGCCACCACCACGTGGTCTGGCTGTTGAACGGGCACCAGGTGCCCGGCGGGAGCCACACGCTCGGCCCCCGGCGGAAGTGGAACGGGCGGTCGAGCACCAGCCGCCAGACCGCGTCCACGTCCGGGGCGTGGTCCGCCAGCCCCTGCTGGATCGGGGCGTGGAACTCGGCCTCCGGCGTGACCGGGTCGTGCGCCCCGCACGCCGGGTCGGTGACCCGGTCGAGCGGCAGCCCGCGCGGCCAGATGTTCTCCCCGGTGAACGCCCGGTACGCGTTCATCCACACCCGCGGGGCGACCGGCTGGGCCCGGGTGACCACCGCCCGCGGGGCCCAGTGGGCGTTCGGGGCGTTGTCGTCGTCCGTCTCGTACACGCACCCGGCCCCGCCGCGGACGGCCAGCAGGTACCCGAGGTTCTTCCGGGCGTAGTGCCCGACCGGGAGGAGCCCGGCGAGCCGGAACGGCAGCTCCTTCTGGCGGGCGAGCGGGACGAACTCCGCCCCCGGCAGGTCGAACCGGTCCGGCCCCTTCCGGTCCCCGACCACCACCAGCCCGGCCCCGGCCGCCGCCAGCCGCCGCCCCAACTCCTCCGCGCACGCCGTCGGCCGCTGGATCGTCGTCAGGACCCCGACCAGGCCGGTCCCCGGCGCCTCCGCGTGTCCGAGCCCGAGCGCCAGCGAGGGGTGAGGCTGACCCTCGCTGGCGCTCGGGCTCGGACGGCGAGCGACCGGGACCCGCGGCGGGGCGCCGGCCGCGGGCGGGGCGTGCCGGTCCCGGGCGAGCCGCCACAGGTTCCGGAACGCGTCTCCCAGGCTCGCCCGGCCGACGCTCTTGCTCGGGTTCTTGTAGTGGATCGGCACCTCCGTCCACTTCCAGGAGTGCATCAGCAGCTTGATCTCGGTCTGGAAGAAGTGGGCCCGGCTCCGCACCCCGGCGGCCAGGACCGCCTCCAGGGCCTCGCGGCGGAAGCACTCGTACCCGCCGGTCATGTCCCGCATGTGGGTCCCGAGCAGCAGGTTCGCCAGGAACCCGCCGCCGCGGCTGATCAGGTACCGGGACCACGGCCCGGAGTACCCGCCGCCGGGCATGAACCGGCACCCGCCGGCGTAGTCGAACCCGTTCTCCATCGCCCGGACGAAGTGCGGGATCTCTTCCGGCAGGTGGCTCAGCCCGCCGTCCATCTCGAGCACCCACCGGGCCCCGGCGGCGAGGGCCGCCCGGTATCCGCGGAAGTACGCGTCCACCACCCCCCGGTTCTCCGGGGCCCACACCGAGACGACCCGCGGGTCGCGACCGGACCGCTCCTCGACCCGGTCCCGGGTCCGGTCCTTCGACGCCCGGTCGGTGACGCAGAACACCCGGTCCTCGCCGCCGAGTTGGAACAGGACCCGGTCGAGCAGCTCGCCGACCGTCCCCTCCTCGTTGGCCAGCGGGATGGCGACGCCCAGGCGCATCGGGTCGGACCTCGGTCGGGGGCGGGGGCGCCCCGGACCGGTCACGCCGCACGCCGCAGCGCCTTGGCCAGGTACGCCCCGATCACATCGACCACCCGGGCCTGCTGACTTTCCGTGATCTCCGGAAAAATCGGCAGGGCCAGCACGGCCGCCGCCGCCTCCTCGCTCGCCGGGAAGTCCCCGGCCCGGTGCCCCAGGTGGCGGAAGCACTCCTGCTGGTGCAGGCACAGCGGGTAGTACACCTCCACCCCGACGGCGTTGTCCTTCAAGTGCTTCACCAGCGCGTCGCGGTGCGGCGCCGGCACCCGCACCACGTACTGGTTGAACGTGTGCCGCCGGTCCGGCAGGGCGGTCGGGCGGCGGAGGAACCCGTGCAGGTCGGCCGCCTCGATCAAGTGGTCGTACCGCCCGGCCGCCGCCTCCCGCCCGGCCAGCCAGGCCGGGACGTGCGGCAGGAACACCCGCAGCACCGCCGCGTGGACCGCGTCGAGCCGCATGTTGTACCCGACGTACTTGTGGTAGTACCGGGTCTCCGACCCGTGGACCCGCAGGGCCCGCAGCTTCCGGTCGACCTCCGGGTCGTCGGTCGTCACCAGCCCGGCGTCGCCCATCGCCCCGAGGTTCTTGGTCGGGTAGAAGCTGATCGCCGCGGCCGCCCCGAGGGTGCCGCACCGCCGCCCCCGGTACTCGCTCCCGAACGACTGGGCCGCGTCCTCGACCACCACCAGCCCGTGCCGGTCGGCGACCCGCCGGACGGCGTCCATGTCGCAGCACTGGCCGTACAGGTGGACCGGCACGACGGCCTTCGTCTTCCGGGTGACCCTCGCCTCGATCTGGGTCGGGTCGAGGTTGAAGGTGAGCGGGTCGATGTCCGCGAAGACGGGGGTGGCCCCGAGGCGGCAGACGGCCCCGGCGGTGGCGAAGAAGGTGAACGGGGGGACGATCACCTCGTCCCCCGGGCCGACCCCGAGGGCGTGCAGGGCGAGGACCAGGGCGTCGGTCCCGGACCCGCACCCGACCGCGAACCGCGCCCCGCAGAACGCCGCCGCCTCCTGCTCGAACGCCAGGACCTCCGGCCCGAGGATCGCCTGGCCGGACGCCAGCACCCCGAGGACGGCGGCGTCGATCTGGGGCTTCAGGAGGCGGTACCGGGCGGTCACGTCGCAGAGGGGGACGGGCGGGGGCGTGGTCAACGGTCGGCCTCCGTGCGGGTCCGGCGGAAGTCGGCTACCCATACGGCCCCTGGGAAGCCGTGTCAAGGCGGGGATCTGGGCGAGCCGGGAGCGTGAGCGACCGGAGGGAAGCGTCCTCCGGCCGCTCACGCTCCCGGCTCGCCCGGGCGGCCGCCCGCCCCTACCCTGAACGGTGTCCGTTCCCCGTCGCCCCGGTCCGCCCCCATGTCCGACTCCCCGTGGCTCGCCCTGCGACAGGCCCAGGAGGCGATGGCCGACAGCCGCCCGGAGGACGCCCACCGGCTGATCGCCCCGCACGTCGCCGCCGGATACCGGCGAGCGATCCGGCTCGCCCGGGAGGTGGTCCGGGCGTACGTCGCCCGGGCCACCAAGGCGCTCGACCACGCCGACCCCGGGGCGGCGTGGGCCGACCTCGCGGCCGCCGAGGCCCTGAACCGGGACGACGGGGCGGTGGCCGGACTGCGGCAGACCCTGGTCCGACTCGGGCTGGTCCAGGCCCGGGCCGCCCTGGAGGCCGGCAACCCGCTCGACGCCGCCGCGGCCGCCGGCCGGCTCCGGGACCACGGGGTCCGGTCCCCCGACCTGGACCGGCTGGAGGACGCCGCCCGGGACTGGGCCGCGGCCGCCGACCTGGCCGACCGCGGGGAGTTCCTCCGGGCCGTCGCCGAACTCGACCGCCTCCGCCCCCGGCTCCCCCGGCCGGACGGGCTGGACCGATACCGGGCGGAGGTGGAGGCCCGGCACGCCCGGTTCCGGGAGGCGGTCGGCCGGCTGTACGACGCGGCCGAGGCCCGGCGGTGGCGCGGCGCCCTGGACGCGGCCGAGGAGGTGCTGGTGGCCGCCCCGGAGCACCGGGAGGCGAAGACGGTCCGCGGGCGGGCGTGGACGGCGGTGATGGAGCTGGACCAGCCGGCGGAGGCGGCGCGGGCGACGGTGACCGGGGACTATCCGGTCGCGACATCCGCCAGCGGCACCGGCCACCCGTTCACCCCGCCGGCCCCGGCCGCCGGGCCGGGCCTGCCGAAGCGGTTCCTCCTGTGGGTGGACGGGGTCGGCGGGTACCTGGTGTGCCTCGGCAACCGGGTCACGTTCGGGCAGGCGACGGCCGACGGGCCGGTCGACGTGCCGCTGTTCGCCGACGTGTCCCGGCTGCACGCCGAGGTGACCCGGGACGGCGAGGGGTACGTGGTGGAGAGCGGGAAGGGGGTGACGGTGAACGGGAGGGGGTCGGCCCGGTGCGGCCTGGCCCCCGGGGACCGGGTGACGCTCGGGGCGACGTGCCAGTTCCTGTTCCACCGCCCGGTCGCGGTCAGCTCGACCGCCCGGCTGGAGCTGACCAGCGGGCACCGGCTGCCGGTCGCGGTCGACGGGGTGCTGCTGATGGCGAACGAGTTGCTGCTCGGCCCCGGCCCGGCGGCGCACGTCCCGGTCCCGGGGCTGCCGGCCCACGTGCTGCTGTACCGGTCGAAGGACGGGCTCGGGGTGCGGGTCCCCGGCGGCCCGTTCCGGGTCGACGACCGGGTGTGCCACGACCGGGCGGCGCTGCCGCTGCCGGCGGTGGTCACCGCCGACGCCGTCACCTTCGCCGTCGAGCCGGTGACCGGGCGGCTGTGAGGACCGGGCGTCCGCCGCAGCACCGCCGGCGTTCGGCCCGTGTCGGCCGCCGGTCGGCTCGGCAGGTGGTGCCCCTCACCCGCCGGCGAGGCGCCGGCGACCTCTCCCCAGCGGGGAGAGGTGGGGGTGGTGCGGCCCGTCCCCAGGTCACCGATCCGGGAAGCTGACGAGGAAGCCCGAAGCCCCCACCTCTCCCCGCTGGGGAGAGGTCGGCCCCGGCGCTTCGCCGGGGCCGGGTGAGGGGCGCCACCTGCCGAGAAGACCGGCCGCGTCCGCCCCTCCCGGCTGCCGCTCACCCCGTCAGCAGCCCCACCTCCGCGTAACGGTCCAACGCCTCGTCGACCATCCGCCCCAGCGCCGCCCGCCGGGCCGCCGGGTCGGTCACCGGCCGGCCGTCCTGCTCCACCCGGAACCCGCCGACCCCGGCCATCCGGTCGACCAGCGCGGCCCGGTCGCGGGTGCCGTCGAGCAGCGGGATCAGGTGACGGTCGAGGTCCGTCGCCCGGTAGAACTCGTGCCGCCGGGTCGCGGCCCCGTCTTCCCCGGCGGCCAGCCGGGCGCGGGCCACCGCCAGCGCCGCCGGCCGCTCCCCGACCCGCACCGCCGGGACCGCCGCGGCGTGCAACTCCAACAGGTCCGACGCCAGGTACGTGTTCAGCACGACCGCCGCCAGGCCGGCGTCCGCCGCCCCGAGCAACCCGGCCACCCCGGCCTCCAACTCGGCGAACGGCGCCGTCCCCGGCCACGCCGCCCCGAGCACCCGCATCGCCGCCTTCAGCGCCGGCCTGCTGGTCGAGATCGTCAGCCCGGACGGCGTCCGGTAGCGGGCCGTCGTCTTCGGCGAGAAGTCGGTGGCGTCGCCGTCCGGGCGGTGCGCGAGGCCGACGTGGAGGCGGCGGACCGCATCCGGGCGGATCGCCCAGTCCGGGGCGGCGTCGGCGCGGACCAGGAGCGACTCGCGGAAGGTCCGGTTGCGGACGAAGTCGAGGTACTGCTCGGTCTGGACCGGGTCGGCGGCCAGCGCCTCGACACCCTTCCGCACGTCCGGGGTGAAGTTCGTCGCCACCATCGTCCCGACCCGCGCCTCGCCGAGGTACCGCAGCCCGTGCCGGGCGGCCAGCTCCGCGAACTGGTGGAAGTACAGCGGGTCGTTCACCGCCTCCAGGTGCTCGTGGTACAGGTAGCTGTCGGACAGCTCGCGGACCCGGCCGAGTTCGGTGCGCAGCAGGGTGCCGTACGGGCCGGTGTCGTTGGCGGAGGCCTGGGCGAGGAAGTCGAGGAGGGCGCGGGCCTGGCCGATCCGCTCGCGGGGGTCGGCGAACCGGGCGGCGTGGTACCGCATCATGTCCCGGACCGCCCCGCGGAGGTGCCACCCCGGGTACGTGTTGTAGCTGACGTACGCCACCCCGTTCGGGGTGAGGTGGGCGGCGCACACGTCGAGGATCTTCCGGCGGACGGGCTCCGGCACCCACGAGAAGACGCCGTGGCAGAGGACGGTGTCGAACAACCCGTAGCCGGCGTCGATGTCGAGGATGTCGGCGTGCCGGAGGGTGACGTTGGACAGGTTGGCGGCGCGGGCGGTCCGGTCGGCGTCGGCGACCTGGCGGGCGGACGCGTCGACCCCGACGAATGTGGCGTGGGGGAACGCTTCGGCGAGGGGGAGGAGGTTGCCGCCGTGGGCGCAGCCGAGCTCGAGGACGCGGCAATGGTCGACCGGCGGGGGGTCGAGGCCGAACAGGGTGGCGACGGCGGCGAGGCGGGACGGGTGGGTCTGCGGGAACGGGTGGATGTCGTACGGGACGTCGTCGTACGGGTCGGACATGGGTGCTTCCGTAGGGTGCGTCGAGGCCCGCTTCGGGCCGACGACGCACCAAGCGCCGCCCGGTGCGTCGTCGGCCCGAAGCGGGCCTCGACGCACCCTACTGCGCCGCGCTGCCGACCACCCGGGCCGGCTTCCGCTGGCGGTACAGGTCCAGCCGCACCTGGTAGTCCGCCTCCCGCTCCGCGTCGCCGTTCAAGAGCCCCATCGCCTTCTCCTGCCACTTCACCGCCTCGTCGAACTCCCCGCACTCGGCGCACGCCGCCGCCAGCGTGTCCAGGAACCCCGGCTCGGCCCAGTCGGTCAGCTCGCACGCCCGGGTCGCGCAGCCGCGGGCCTGCTGGCCGTTCCGCACGTCCGGGTCCGGGCAGGTGCTCCACACCCACGCCAACTGGTTGAACGTCCCGGGGTGCCGCGGGTCCTTCTTCAGCGCCTCCATGTGGTCCCGCACCGCCGCCGCGTAGTTCCCCCGGGCGTAGTGCACCCCGGCCCGGAAGTTGTACGGCATCACCGCCCCCGGCGCGAGCCGGATCGCCTCGTCGAAGTCCGCCTGCGCCCCGGCCAGGTCGCCGAGCGCCTTCCGGGCCATGCCGCGCAGCTCGTACCCCTTTACCAGCCCCGGGGCGAGCCGCACCACCCGGTCCGCGTCCGCCGCCGCCGCCGCGTGGTCCTTCCGGACGAAGTGGCAGACCGCCCGCCCGAGCAGCGCCGGGGCGTGGTCCGGGGCGAGCCGCAGCGCCGCGGAGAAGTCGTCGGCCGCCGCCGCCGGGTCGCCCGCCTGCTGCCGCGCCGCCCCGCGGGTGTAGTGCGCCTCCGGGTCGGTCGGGTCGGCCAGGAGCGCCGCCGAGGCGTCCGCGTCGGCCGCTGCGAAGTCCTCGCAGTCGAGGTGCAACTGCGCCCGCCACAGCAGGTACTTGGCGGCGTTCTCGGGGTCGCCGGCGAGCGCCGCGGCGTAGTCCTTCAGGGCGCTCTCGGTGTCCCCGCGGTCGGCGTGGCACCGCCCGCGCAGCCCGTACATCGGGGCCCGCCCGGGGTCCAGTGACAGCACCGTGTCGCAGTCCGCGACGGCCTGGTCGAACGCCTTCTGGGCGTACAGCTCGGCCGCCCGGTCGGCGAACGCCTGCGGGTCGTCCGGCTTGAGCCGGATCGCCTGGTCGAGGTCGTTCAGGGCGCTCACCCGGTCGCCGAGCTCGAGGTGGGCGTACGCCCGGAACCGGTACGCCACCGCCACGTCCGGCCGCAGCCGGATCGCCCGGGAGAAGCACTCGACCGCCTCCCGGTGGTCGCCGGCGTTGAACGCCCGGTGGCCGCGGGTGAACAGGTCCTGGGCGTCGTCGGTGTTCCGGTCGCGCGGCATGGCGGGGCGGGTCCGTTGGGGGCGGTCGGTCCGGGTTATCATACCCCGCCGGCGCCGCGGGGGTAACCCGCCCCGCCGCCCGCCGCCGCCTATAACCTGCCGCACCGGCGGCCCGCCCGCCGCCCGGTCCCGGAGACCCCCCGCATGCGTCCCCGCGTCCCGGTCCTGGCGGCCGCCGCCGCCCTCACGGGCCTCTTCATGACCCCCGACACCACCCACGGCGACGAGGGGATGTGGTTGTTCAGCAACCCGCCCCGCGCCCTCCTCAAGGAGCGGTACGGGTTCGAGCCCGACCAGAAGTGGCTCGACCACGTCCGCCTGTCCAGCGTCCGGTTCAACTCCGGCGGGTCCGGCAGCTTCGTCTCCCCGGACGGCCTGGTCATGACCAACCACCACGTCGGGGCCGACGACATCCAGAAGCTCAGCACGAAGGAGAGGAACTTCCTCCGGGACGGGTTCCACGCCAGGACCCGCGACCAGGAGCTGAAGTGTAAGGGGCTCGAACTCAACGTCCTCATCGGGATCAAGGACGTGACCGCCGAGGTCGAGGGGGCGGTCCCGGCCGGCACCCCGGCGGCCGAGGCGTTCAAGCTCCGCCAGGCGAAGATCGCCGAGCTGCAGAACGCGGCGTCGGACGAGAAGGCCAACGTCCGGGGCGACGTCGTCACCCTGTACGCCGGCGGCCAGTACCACCTGTACACGGCCCGGCGGTACACCGACGTCCGGCTGGTGTTCGCCCCCGAGAAGCAGATCGCGTTCTTCGGCGGCGACCCGGACAACTTCGAGTTCCCGCGGTACGACCTCGACATCTGCTTCTTCCGCGTCTACGAGAACGACAAGCCGCTGAAGTGCGAGCACCACCTGACGTGGAGCCCGAACGGGTCGAAGGAGGGCGAGCTGGTGTTCGTGTCCGGGCACCCCGGGCGGACGAACCGCGGGAACACCGTCGAGGAGCTGAAGTACCTCCGCGACACCGGCTACCCGTACCTCCTGAACCGGCTGAACCGGCTGGAGGTGCTGCTCGGGTCGTGGGTCGAGCGGAGCGAGGACAACCGGCAGAAGGGTGAGGACGAACTGTTCGGCATCCAGAACAGCCGGAAGGCCCGGATCGGCGGCCTGGCCGGGCTGAT
Source organism: Isosphaera sp. (assembly GCA_013822345.1). GTDB lineage: Bacteria > Planctomycetota > Planctomycetia > Gemmatales > Gemmataceae > Gemmata. The sequence goes on along the minus strand of PNKH01000060.1, from coordinate 26,132 downwards.
GGACCCGGCCCTGATGGGGCGGAAGGTGAAGGAGGAGGAGCGGCTGAAGGCGTTCGCGAAGAGCTTCTCCCGGTCGGACGGGCCGGAAGTCCTCGCGGCGTTCGACACGGTCGCCAAGGCCGAGAAGGTGCGGGCGGAGCTGATCAAGGAGATGACCGTCCTGGAGAACGCGGCCGGGTTCAACAGCCAGTCGTTCGGGATCGCCCGCACCCTGCTCCGGGCGGCCGACGAGCTGCCGAAGCCGGCCGGGGAGCGGCTCCGGGAGTTCGCCAAGTCCCGCATCCCGATCCTCAAGGTGTCGCTCTTCTCGGACGAGCCGATCCCCGAGGACCTGGAGACCCTGAAGCTCGCCGACGGGCTCCAGTTCCTCGCCGTCACCCTCGGGCCGGACTCCGACCTGGTCAAGCAGGTGCTGGCCGGGAAGTCGCCGCGGGAGCGGGCGTTCGAGCTGATCCGCGACACCAAGGTCCGCGACCCGGAGTTCCGCAAGAAGGTGTTCGAGGCGATCGAGGCGGCGGCGGAGGGGATGAAGGCGGTCGACCCGGCCCTGCTGAAGGACCCGATGATCGAGCTGGCCCGGCTGGTGGACGGGCCGAGCCGGGCGGTCCGGAAGCGGTCCGAGACGGAGGTGGACGAGCCGAAGCGGCAGGCGTACGCGGCCCTGGCGAAGGCCCGGTTCGCGATGGACGGGGACAAGGTCTACCCGGACGCCACGTTCACCCTGCGGCTCGCGTTCGGGACGGTCAAGGGGTACACCGAGGACGGCAAGCCGGTCCCGCCGTACACGACCTTCGAGGGGCTGTACAAGCGGAGCGCCGAGCAGGGGAACAAGGGGCCGTTCGAGCTGCCGAAGCGGTGGGCCGAGCGGAAGGACCGGCTCGACCTGAAGACGCCGTTCAACTTCGTCTGCACCGCGGACATCATCGGCGGGAACAGCGGCAGCCCGGTGGTGAACCGGGCCGGGGAGGTGGTCGGGCTGATCTTCGACGGGAACATCCAGTCGCTGGTCCTCGACGTCATCTTCGACCAGGAGCAGGCCCGGGCGGTGTCGGTCGACAGCCGGGGGATCGTCGAGGCCCTGCGGAAGGTGTACGACGCCGGGGAATTGGCCGACGAGTTGGCCGGGAAGAGGTGAGATTTTAGATTTCAGATTTGTGATTGACGATTTCAAAGCACCGGCCGGTTGCCCGCGTGTCTTGAACTCGTCAATCACAAATCTGAAATCTGAAATCGGAGGCTGCCCATGCCGATCACCCTGAATTGCGGGTGCGGCAGGACGCTGCGGGTCCGCGCCGAGCACGCCGGGCGGCGGCTGAAGTGCCCGGGGTGCGGGGCCCGGCACCGCGCCCCGAAGCCGGGGTCGCTCGACGAGCTCGAGGTGGTGGAGGACGAGCCCGCCACGCCGGGCACGGCCCCGCTGAAGGTGGCCACGGCGGTCGACCTCCCGCCCGTGCCGGCGCAGAAGCCGAAGAAGCGGAAGAAGGCGGCCGACGGGCCGCCCGACCGGCGGCGGGCGGCGCGGGTCGTCCGCGGGGCGGCGGTCGGGGCCGCCGGGCTGGTCATCCTCGCCTTCGTCGCCGCCGCCTTCGTCTTCTACGCGCCGGAGCTGCGGGAGGCCGGCGGGGAGGCGGTCGGCGGGATGGTGCTGCTCGGGGTGCTCGGGCTGCTGGCCGTCGGCAGCGGGGCCCTCCGGCTCGGGGCCGACGACTGACCGCCGGGCCGGCCGGGCCCGGTACCGGAGGCATCCGCGGAGGGGTCGCCCATGCCGATCACCTTCCCGTGCGACTGCGGGCAGCCGCTCGTGGTCGCGGACCGGGACGCCGGGAGCGCCGTCCGGTGCCCGAGGTGCGGGCGGGCGCCGACCGCCCCCGGGCCGCCCGAGGAGAACCTGCCGGTCGCGGAGGAGGTGGAGCCGCACCGACCGGCCGACGACCCGGACAACCCGTTCGGGTTCACGAGCCCGGGCGACGCGGCCCGGGAGCGGGAGCGGCGGTTAAAGGAGGGGGAGCGGGAGGCCCCGGCCGGGCGGGGCGGGAAGAGTTTCGAGGGCGGGGTGATGAACAGCGGGGTGGCCGGCGGGATGCTGGCCATGGCCGCCGCCGCCGTCTGGTTCGTGGTCGGGCTGGCGAACGACACCCTCTTCTTCTACCCGCCGGTCCTGTTCGTCATCGGCCTGATCGCCTTCGTCAAGGGGCTGACGGGGGCGACTGATCGCGCCTACCGGTCGGCGGGCTTCGCCGGGAACAGCCACCCGCCCTCGACCGCGGGCCGCTTCCCGTCGACCGGGGCGGGGGTGGCCCCGGGCGTCGCCGCCGGCGGGCCGGACTTCTCCGCCCGGTCCCCGAGCACCTTGCCGACCTTCTCGAAGAACGCCGCCGAGTCGTCCGACACCTTCCGGGTGTCCAGGTCCGTCTGGATCTCCAGCTTCCCGTCCGGCTTCCGGGCGAAGCTCACCTTGTACCACCCGCAGTACCACCCGACGAGGCCGAACACCACGACGGCCAGGCCGATCAGGGCGAGCAGGTTCCGCATGGCCGAGTCTCCCGTTCCGTGGAAAGCGACCCAGACTTACCCCACCCGGGGCGTCGCCGACAACCCCAGCCGACCGGAACGCCGCGGCAGCCGCCGCTTGCACCCGCCGGCCGGCCGGTTTACCCTCAACCCCACCCGCCCCGCCGGAACCCTCCCATGCGACCCATCCCCTTCATCCTGCTGCTCGTCCCGTCCACCGCCCCGGCGGCCGACCCGGTCGATTATTCGCGCGACGTCAAGCCCCTGCTCCGCGAGCGGTGCTACGCCTGCCACGGGGCCCTCGCCCAGAAGGCGAAGCTCCGCCTCGACACCGGCGCGGCCATGCTCCGGGCCCGGGCGGTCGTCCCCGGCAAGCCGGCCGACAGCGAGCTGATCGCCCGGGTGTCGTCCGGGAACGAGGCGACCCGGATGCCGCCGGAGGGCCACCCGCTGAAGCCGGACCAGGTGGCGAAGCTCAGGGCGTGGGTCGAGCAGGGGGCGAAGGTGCCGGCCGACGACGCCCCGGAGCCGGACCCCCGCGACCACTGGGCGTTCCGCCCGGTCGCTCGGCCCCGGGTGCCGGGAGTCGGGGGTCGGGAGTCGGGGGTCAGAAACCCCATCGACGCGTTCGTGGCGACCGGGTGGGAGAAGCACGGTCTCACGCCCGCCCCGCCGGCGGACCAGCGCGTCCTGCTCCGCCGCGTGTACCTCGACCTGACCGGCCTCCCGCCGACGCCGGAGGAGGTCGCCGCGTTCCTGAAGGACGAGTCGCCGGACGCCTACGAGAAGGTGGTCGACCGGCTCCTCGCCTCGCCGCGGTACGGCGAGCGGTGGGGCCGGCACTTCCTCGACGTCTGGCGGTACTCCGACTGGTGGGGCCTCGGGACCGAGCTCCGCAACAGCCAGCGGCACATCTGGCACTGGCGGGACTGGGTGGTCGAGAGCTTCAACGCCGACCTCGGGTACGACGAGATGGTCCGCCGGATGCTCGCCGCCGACGAGCTCCACCCGGCCGACCCGAAGGAGCTGCGGGCCACCGGCTACCTCGCCCGGCCGTACTTCCTGTTCAACCGCACCACCTGGCTCGACGAGGTGGTGGAGCACACCGGCAAGGCGTTCCTCGGGCTGACGCTGAACTGCGCCAAGTGCCACGACCACAAGTACGACCCGGTGAAGCAGGCCGACTACTACGCGTTCCGGGCGATCTTCGAGCCGTACCAGTTGCGCACCGACCTCGTGCCGGGCGAGCCGGACGCGGCGCGGAACGGCATCCCGCGCGCCTTCGACTGCAACCCGGACGCGAAGACGCCGTTCCACGTCCGCGGGGACGAGCGGAACCCGGACAAGGACCGCGTCGTGCTCCCCGGGCTGCCGGCGTTCCTCGCCCCGGACGGGTTCAGGCCGGTGCCGGTGAGGCTGCCGCCGGAGGCGTTCCAGCCGCTGCGGCGGCCGGAGGTCGCGGCGACGGTGCGGAAGGCGGCGGCGGCGAAGCTGGCGGCGGCGAAGGAGCGGCTGGCGGCGGTCGAGGCGGCGGTGGCGGACCGGACCGCGTTCGTCCGGTGGGCGGCCGGGCCGGCGCGGGCCGCGGTCGGGGCGGCCGAGAAGGAGCTGGCGCAGGTGGACGCCGCGGTCGCGGACCCGGCGACCGCCCCGGCCGGGCTGCGCGGGTCGGTGAAGACGGCCGAGTCGAACGTCGAGACGCCGGCGTCGAAGGCCCGGCCGTTCCCGGACACGAGCACCGGCCGGCGGGCGGCGCTGGCGGCCTGGCTGACCGACGGCAAGAACCCGCTGACGGCCCGGGTGGCGGTGAACCACGTCTGGCTGCGGCACTTCGGCCGGCCGCTGGTGCCGGCGGTGTTCGAGTTCGGCCGGAAGGGCGCCCCGCCGACGCACCCGGAGTTGCTCGACTGGCTCGCCGCCGAGCTGGTCGCCCCGTCCGGGGAGGGCGAGGCTCCCGCCGAGCCAGGAGGGGGTGCGGCTCGGCGGGAGCCTCGCCCTCCCGGTCGGCCGTGGTCGCTGAAGCACCTGCACCGGCTGATGGTCACCTCGAACCTGTACCGCCTGTCGTCGGCGAACGTCGGCGCGTCCGCGAAGGCCGACGGGGAGAACCGCTGGCTGTGGCGGATGAACCCGGTGCGGATGGAGGCGCAGGTGGTGCGCGACAGCCTGCTGCACCTGGCCGGCGACCTCGACCTGACAACGGGCGGGCCGCCGGTGCCGCTCGCCGAGCAGGACGCGAGCCGGCGGCGGTCGCTGTACTTCTTCCACTCGCACAACGAGCACAACAAGCTGCTCGGGGTGTTCGACGACGCGAACGTCCTCGACTGCTACCGGCGGACCGAGAGCATCGTCCCGCAGCAGGCGCTGGCGCTGTGGAACAGCAAGCTGGCGCTGACCGCGGCGGGGAAGATCAACGACCGGCTGCACGCCGGGTTGAAGGATGCGGACGACGCGGCGTTCGTGTCGGCGGCGTTCGAGGCGGTGCTCGGGGCGGCGCCGACGGCGGACGAGGCGGCGGCGTGCGCGGAGGCGCTGGCGGGGCTGCGGGCGGTGCTGAAGGACCTGAAGGAGCCGGACCGGACCCGGCGGGCGCGGCTGCAGGTGGTGCAGGCGCTGGTGAACCACAACGACTTCGTCACCGTCCGCTGACCGCGGCCGGGCGTTCGGGGGCGGTGTCGGTCCGCCGCTCGCGGCGTTGCGTGCGGTGCCGCAACGCCGCGAGCGGCGGACAGGCGGATCCCGAGTTCGCGGCGGCAGGAGGCCCCATGGCGCTCTTCGGGTCGGGGATCGGGTGGGAGGGGGATTGCTGCCTGTTGTTCGTGGTCGCCGGGGGGTGCCTGGCCGTCGTCGCTTTCGCCGCGGTGGGGGCGCGGGGCTCGGCCCGCGCGGCCGTCCTCTCGTTCCTGCTGGCCGCGCTGCTCGGGGCCGCGGTGGTTCCCGAGGCGCTCACGCACCGGCTGCGCGACACCGACGACTCCCGCGCGGTCCACACCATGCTCTGGGAGTTCGTCTGGTGGTGGGCGGTCGCGGCATGCGCCCCGGTGGCGGCGACCGTTGCCCTCCAGTTCCGCGGCCGTCGACCCGGCCCTGAGCCGGGCGCCGGGCCGCCGGCCCTGAAGACCACCCCCCGTAACAGTTAGGGGTGCCCCGGGAAGGCCGATCGTCCGACCTTCCCGGCGGCGGGTCCCCGCCGGCGTGCCGGAACAGGGGCTCACTTCGCGGCGAGGGCCCGCGCGTCCTCGACCTCCTTCCAGAGCGCCTCCCACCGCCTCCGCTCGCCGGCCGGCATCGCCGCGAGCCGGGCCGGGTCGCGGACCGCCGCCAGGTCCGGGTCTCGGAGCGCGGAGGCCAGGGCGCTCGCGGCCCGCCGGCGGAGGGCCGGGTCGTCCGACGCGGCCAGCCGGCCGGACGCCGCCAGCGACGCGGCCAGCCAGGCGTGGGCCCGGTCCTGGAGGACGTACCACTCGTCCCACCCGAAGGCCGCCGACGGGTCGTCCCCGGCCGCCAACCGGACGGCCGCCCGGGCAGCGTCGATCCGGTTCGCCGGGACGAGCTTCGGGTCGGCGGCGAACGCCCCGGCGTACAGCCGGAGCGCGAGGGCGTACTCCTTCTTGAACGGCCGGACGGCGAACCGGGCCAACTCGACCGCCTCGGCCGGGGAGGCCGGGGTGTCCGTCCCGGCCTTGACCGCCGGCCACCGCCCGTCCAGGGCGACCATCCGCTCGCACCCCTTCACCCAGGCGGCCGACGGGTAGCCCCAGTCCTTCCGCCGGGTGCCGAGGTCGTGCCCCTTGCGGAGCATCTCCAGGGCGTCGGCCAGCCGGCCCTGGTCCGTCAGGACGTGGCCGAGGTTGCAGTGGGCCTCGGCGTACCCCGGGTCGAGGCGGATCGCCTCCCGGTACGAGGCAACCGCCCCGTCGAGGTCCCCCTGGTTTTCGAGGGCGAGGCCCAAGCCGTACCGGGCCGGGGCGAACTTCGGGTCGGACCGGACGGACTCCCGGAGGGCGGCGACGGCCCCGTCGGGGTCGCCCTTGGCCTGGAGGGCGAGGCCGAGGCCGTAGTGGGCCAGGGCGAACGTCGGATCCAGTCGGACCGCCTCCCGGTACGCCGCGACCGCCCCGTCGAGGTCCCCCCGGGCCCGGAGGGCGATGCCCACGTAGCGGTGGGGGGGCGCGAACGCCGGGTCGAGCCGGATCGCCTCCCGGAAGGTGGCCAGGGCACCGTCCAGGTCCCCCTTGTCGGCGAGGGCGAGGCCCAGGACGTGGTGGGGCAGGGCGAACGTCGGGTCGAGCCGGATCGCCTCCCGGGCGGCGGCCGCCGCCCCGTCCGGGTCCTTCCTCTCCCGGAGGACGGCCCCCAGGTTCGCGTGGGAGTGGGGGTTGTCGGGTCGAGCCGGACCGCCTCCCGCAGGGCGGCCAGGGCACCGTCCAGGTCGCCCTTGTCGGCGAGGGCGCACCCCAGGTTGCTCAGCACCGCGGGGGTGCCCGGGCGGAGGGCCAGGGCGGCCCGGCACGCCCCCACCCGCCGCTCCGCCTGGTCCCTCCCGCCGACCGACCCGAGTGTGAAGTGCAGCCAGAAGTCGGCCGGGTGCTGCCGCAGCCCGTCCTCCAGCCGCCGCACCCCGTCCGCCCCGAGCCGGTGGAGTTGGTCCCCGACCCGGGCGGTGAGTGCCGGGGACCGCTCGGCCGGCGGGACCGCGTCGTACGCGGCGGCGAGGCGGGTCGCGTCGTCCCAGGCGTCGGTCAGCCGGTCCCGCCACCCCGGCCCGGCGGCCCCGGCGGCCACCGCGGACATCCGCCGCCGGACCTCTCCCTGGGGCACGAACTGCCGCCAGTCCTCCAGGGCGGTCAGCAGGTACTCCCGGACCGGGGACGCGGCCACCCGCCGGCCCAGGTCGGCCGGGTCCCCGCCGAGCACGTCCAGCCCGTGCTCCCGGAACGCGGCCGCGTACCTCGCCTCCACCCGGGTGTCGTCGGACCGGGTGTCCGCGACGACGGCCCGGCCCAGCCGGATCCGGTCGAGGCGGGCGACCAGCGCGGTGTCCCGGCGGGCGGCCGCGACCCGGTCCCGCAGCCCGGGGTCGCCGTCCTCCCCGACCAGGGCCCCGGCCGCGACCAGCTCCTCCGCGGCCTGGTCCCACAGGCCCCGCCGGTACAGGTCCGGGAGCCGGGCCAGGGCCGCCTCCACCCCTTCCCGGGCCCGCGCCTCCCGCAGTTCCTTCTCCCGCCCGGCGAGCAACTCCTGCCGGGCCGCCTCGCCCTCGGCCCGGTCCCGGTCGGCCCGCTGCTTCTGCACCACCACCGCCCCGACCCCCGCCACCCCGACGACGAGCAGCGCGGCCGCGGACAGGAGCCGCTGCACCCGCCGCCGCTTCCACTCCTCGGCCGCCCGCACCTCGGCCGTCCGCAACTCGCCCTCCGCCCGGACCCGGTCCACCTCGGCCTGTCGCGCCCGCTCGTCGGCCGCCGCCCGCAGGTCGGCCACCGCCCGGGCCACCGCCCCGCCGTCCGCCGGCCGGTCCGCCTTCTCGACACTGAGGCACCGCTCGCACAGGTCGACCAGGTCCGGGTCGGCCCCGCACCCGGCGAGCCGGGCCTTGGCGTCGTCCAGCTTCCCGCGGGCCGCCAGTTGGCGGGTCGACTCGGCGTCTGCCCCGAGGTACGGCGGGTGGCGGGTGAGGATGGCGCACAGGATGCCGCCGAGGGCGAACACGTCGCTCCGGGCGTCGATCTGGTCGACCGCCCCGATCGCCTGCTCCGGCGGCATGTACGCCGGGGTCCCGAGGATCGCCCCGGCCTGCGTCTCGTCCCCCTCGTCCCGGGTCGAGCCGACCTCGGTCGCCGGGGCCGTCACGTCGGCGGGGCCCTCCGGCCGCTGACGCTCCCGGCTCGCCAGGGCCTTGGCGAGTCCCCAGTCCATGACCTGGACCTCGCCGAACGCCCCGACCATGACGTTGGCCGGCTTCAGGTCCCGGTGGACGACCCCGTGGGCGTGGGCGTACCCGACCGCCTGGCACACCCCCTCGAACACCGCCACGAGATTCGGGGACGCCTCCGGTCGCTGACGCCCCCGGCCCGCCAGCAGGTCGGCCAGGGTGCGGCCCTTGATCAGCTTCATCGCCAGGAACGGGCGGCCGTCGGGGAGGGAGCCGAGGTCGTGGACCGGCGGGACGCCCGGGTGCTGCAGTTGGGCGGTGATCCGGGCCTCGTCGGCGAACCGCCGGGCGGCCGGGCCGCCGGCCGGGAACCGGGCCAGCAGCAGCTTGACCGCCACGTCCCGGGCGAGGCCGGCGTCCCGGGCGCGGTAGACGACGCCCATCCCGCCGCGGCCGACCTCGTCCAACAGCTCGTACCCCGGCACCTCCGGCCGGTCCGGGTCGCGGACGAGGTCGGGCACCCCGTCCTGGACGAAGGTGCCGGGGGCCGCCGGCGTCCGGTTCTGGGCGATGTCGTCGGTCACGGGCGGGCTCCGGACGGGGTCGGACGGGATCGCACCCGGGCGGCGGTCACCGCGCGGCCAGCCGCCGGGCGTACTCGACCTCGGCCCAGAACGCCGCCCACCGCTTCTGCTCCTCCTCCGGCATCCGGCGGCGGTGGTCCGGGTCCCGGACCGCCGCGAGGGCCGGGTCGGCGGCCCACCGGGTGAGGGCGTTGGCGGCCAGCAGCCGGACCCCCGGCTCGTCCGACCCGGCCCGCCCGCGGAGCCCGGCCAGGTCCGCGGTCAGCCACCCGTGGGCCCGGTCCAGGAGGGAGTACCACTCGTCCCACCCGGGCTCCGCCGACCGGTCCTCCCCGGCCGCCAGCCGGACCGCCGCCCGGGCGGAGTTGTACCGGGTGGCGTCGAGAAGCCCCGGGTCGGCGGCGGCCGCCCGGGCGTACAGCCGCAGGGCCAGGGCGTACTCGCCCTTGAACGGCTGGAGGGCGAAGTCGGCGAGCGCGAGCGCCTCCCGGGTGTCGGCCGGCTCGGCGGCCCCGGACCGGATCGGCGGGAACCGCCGGTCCAGGTCGAGCAGCCGCTCGCACTCCGCCACCCAGGCGTCCGACCGGTACGGCCAGTTCGGCCGGGCGGAGCCGAGGCGGTGCCCGGCCCGCAGCTCCTCCAGGGCGTCGGCCAGCCGGCCCTGGTCGACCAGGACGCGGCCGAGGTTGCAGTGGGCCTCGGCGTGGCCCGGGTCGATCCGGATCACCTCCCGGTAGGCGGTCGCGGCCCTGGCCAGGTCCCGCTTGCCCAGGAAGGCGTTGCCCCGGTTCAGGTGGGCGACGGTGAGGCCCGGGTCGATCCGGAGGGCGTCGTCGTAGGCGGCGACGGCCCCGTCCCAGTCCCCCTTGGCGAGGTAGACGTTGCCGAGGTTGAGCATGACGGCGGGCGTGTTCGGGCGGAGGGCCAGGGCGGCGACGTACGCCCCGGCCCGCCGGTCGGCCTGCCGGTCGCCGCCGACCGCCCCGAGGGCGTACAGCAGCCAGAAGTCGTCCGGGTGCCGCCGCCGGGCGTCCTCCAGCCGCCGGGCCCCGTCCGCCCCGAGCCGGTCGAGCTGGTACCCGACGACCACGGCCACGGTGGCCGACCGGTCGGCCGGCGGGATCGCGTCGTACACCTCGGCCAGCCGGGCCGGGTCGTCCCAGGCGAGGGCCAGCCGGACCCGCCACTGCTGCCCGGTGGCGAGGGCGGTGACCGCGAACACCCGCCCCCGCCGCCCCGGGTCGGGCTCGGTCAGGGCCCAGTCGTCCAGGGCGGCCAACAGGTGCCCGCGGACCGGGGAGTCCTTCACCCGCCAGGCCACCGCGACCGGGACCCCGGCCGGCACGTCCAGCCCGTGCTCGCGGAACGCGGCCGCGTACTCCGCCGCCGCCCCGGCCCGGTCGGGCCGGGTCTCGAGGGCCACCTCGTCGAGCCGGAGCGGGTCCGCCGGGGCGGCCTTCGACCGCACGGCCTCCTTGCCGAGCCGGATCCGGTCCAGCCGGGCGAGGAACGCGGTGGTCCGGCGGGCGGCCGCGACCCGCTCCCGGAGGAGCAGGTCGCCGTCCCGGCCGAGCAGGGCGTCGGCCCCGTCCACCCGGGCCGCGGCCTCCTCCCACAGCGCCCCGCCGTACAGGCCCGGGAGCCGGGCCAGGGCGTCCTCCACCCCGTCCCGGGCCCGCTCCGCCCGCTGCCGGGCGAGCAACTCCTGCCGGGCCCGTTCGGCGTCGACCTCGACGTTCTCGGTCCTCAGCCGGGCCGCCTCCGCGTCCGACCGCCCCTTGTCGGCCGCCTGCTTCTGGACGTACCACGCCCCGGCCCCGATCGCCGCGACGGCCAGGAGCCCGCCCGCGAACAGCAGCCGCTGGACCCGCCGCAGCTTCCGCTCGTCGTCCGCCTTCACCTCGGCCGTCGCCCGGTTCACCTCGGCCCGCTTCGCCCGGTCGTCGGCCGCCAGCCGCAGGGCCGACACGGCCGCCGCCACCGCCCCGCCGTCGGCCGGCCGGTCCGCCTGCTCCGGGCTGAGGCACCACTCGCACAGGTCGACCAGGTCCGGGTCGGCCCCGCACCCGGCGAGCCGGGCCTTGGCGTCGTCCAGCTTCCCGCGGGCCGCCAGCTGCCGGATCGACTCGACCGAGGTCCCGGAGTACGGCGGGTAGCCGGTGAGGATGGCGCACAGGATGCCGCCGAGGGCGAACACGTCGCTCCGGGCGTCGATCTGGTCGACCGCCCCGATCGCCTGCTCCGGCGGCATGTACGCCGGGGTGCCCAGCAGGCTCCCGGCCTGGGTCACGTCCCCCTTGACGTGGACCGGCCCGACCTCGGTCAGGTCGGGGGCGTCGGTGGCGGTGTCGGGCGGGCGCGGCGGGCCGTTCACCAGCTTGGCGAGTCCCCAGTCCATGACCTGGACCTCGCCGTACGCCCCGACCATGACGTTGGCCGGCTTCAGGTCCCGGTGGACGACCCCGTGGGCGTGGGCGTACCCGACCGCCTGGCACACCCCCTCGAACACGGCGATCGGGTGCGGCCCGCCGTCGGCCGGCGGGTGCTTCAGCAGGTCGTCGAAGGTGCGGCCCTTGATCAGCTTCATGGCCAGGAACGGCCGGCCGTTCGGGAGGAGGCCGGCCTGGTGGACGGGCGGGATGCCGGGGTGCTGGAGCTGGCCGGTGATGCGGGCCTCGTCGGCGAACCGGAGGGCGGACGGCCCGCCGGCGGCGAACTTGTCGAGGAGGAGCTTGACGGCGACGTCGCGGTCGAGGCCCTGCTGGCGGGCGCGGTAGACGACGCCCATGCCGCCGCGGCCGAGTTCGCCGAGGAGTTCGTACCCGGGGACGTCGGGGCGGTTCGGGTCGCGGAGGATCTCCGGGACGCCGAGCTGGACGTAGGTGCCGGTGCCGGCGTCGGGGTCGGGGACGTAGGTGGCGGACGGGTCCTCGGGCACGGGGACGTAGGTGGCGGACGGGTCGTCCGGCGGGGGGAGGTCCTGGGTGGAGTGCTTGGACATGGCGGACTCCAGGTGGGACCTTCTGATCCTACCCGGAGCGGCCGAGCGTCGCCACGGCGATGCCGCGGAAGTGCGGACCGGGTTCAGTCCGGCAGGGGGGCGGGGTCGCCGCCGGCGCGGGTGGCGAGGGCGGGCGTGACCGGGTCGGCCTGGTAGCGGACGAGTCGGACGGAGCCGTCGCAGAGGGCGAAGTTCGCCCCGCCCGAATGGGGCGACCAGAAGTGGAACATGCCGCACGGGTCGTCGAACCCGCGGGCCGGCCGGAACGGGTAGTTCCCCGGCCCGCAGTCGGACCCGGAGACGACCGGCTGGAGGTTCGGTTCGCGGACCCCGAGGACGAGGTCGGCTGACCCGGTGAGCCGCTGCCCCGTCCCGGCGTACCACCACCCGAACTGGAAGTCGTGGCTCGGCGGCCGCTCGCCGAGCAGCAGGGTGTTGCTCGTCCCGTCGGTGACCTCCGCGAGGCGGACGGCGGAGTTCTGGAACAGGGCGCCGTCGCGGGCGGTGACGGCGTCGCGGCCGGCGACCCCGAGGTACGAAGTGAAGGCGGCGACGGTGCCGGTGCGGAGGGCGGTCTGCGGGGTCGTGATCCGCGGGTCGGCGGGGCAGGTGAAGGCCGACACGACGGTCCGCAGGTGTGGGTGCGGGGTGGCGCCGAGCGGGTCCGGGTCGGCCAGGTACGCGGCCACGGCCTGGCTGGCGAGGGCGGGCTGTTCGAGGTACGGGAGGACGGAGACGGTCCACCCGGAGAACCGCATCCGGTCGGGGTGGGATGCGGACCGGTGGCCGGGCGGGAGGGCGCGGCGGGCGTCGTGGAACTGGTGGAGGGCGAGGGCCAGTTGCTTGAGCCGGTTCTGGCAGTCGGCCCGGGCCGCGGCCGACCGCACCTTCTGGACGGCCGACAGGAGCAAACCCATCAGCACCGAGATGATCGCGATGACGACGAGCAACTCGATGAGGGTGAAGCCCCGGTGGTTACTTCGGCGCATTTCCGGCCCCCGGCCGGACACCGGTCCCGCGGACGGCAATCTTCACGGTCCGCAGCCCGTTGTCGTTGAGGTACAGGTACCCGGTGAACTCGAACGGCTCCGGACCGATGACAACGAGTTCGCACTTGACCTCGGCCGAGCCGCCGGGTGGGATCGACAGCCTGTCGGCCGTCATCGGCTTCAGGCAGCACATCCTGCCGCAGCCTTCGGTCACGCTGACGACTTCGGCCGGGAGGTCGGACGGGTTCGTGACGCGGAATACCACCTCGGACTGGCCGACCAGGTGGTCGCCCAAGTCCTGCTCGGGCGACTCGATCTCCACGACGCGAACCGGGCGGGTTTCGGTCCGGTAGGCGGATGTTCCGTAAGCGAGCAGACCGGCCGCGCCGAGAACGGAGAGAAGGGCGAGTGACTTCATCGCGTCGCTCCACGCTCAACCGGCGGGGACTCGCCGGCGGGCCACGTGCCGCAACAGGAACGCCAGCACCGCGAAGACGGCCGCGCCGATCAAAAACCAGACGTAGTTCGGGATGCCCTTCTTCGGCTCCACCCCGACCGGCTCCGGAAGCCCGTAGTGCGAGAGGGTGAACTCCTCGTCCGGGGGCAACTCGTCCGAGTAGTCAGAGAAGTCGTAAACCTCGTGTTGCCCAATCGGCTCGCCGACGTTGCTCGCGGTGAACTCGATCCGCCGACAGCGGAGGGTGTTGTTCCGGCCGGTTCCGGGCTCCAACTCCCGCTGCTTCATTTCCACAACCCAAGGCCTCGCCCCCGGGCTGTTCGAACCTCCGCGGACCGTGCTGCGGATCACGACGGAAGACCTGCTGCGGTCCGTGAACAAAACGCCTGAGGTCCCGGCGTATGTGAACTCAACTTTGTCGACGGCCCCCTCCTGGGGTGTGATGCGGTCGATGCGAAACGCCGGAGACTGGGCGATCTCATAGAGAGAAGGGTCCCGCTTCTCGCCCTTCTGCGAAATGGTGAACAAGGTGTCGAGGGGACGACGGGCCTTCAACACTCCCGTGGCTTCTTCGGCCTCCGAATGTGCCTGACTCCCCGCCCCTGCGTTGTACTGGCGCAACCTCCAATCGGGCTTGTCTTCCGTGCGCCATAGGAGGAACGTGTAGTTCGGTGAGCACGCGAAGACAGAGCTTGTCTTTTCCCACGTTGACGCGAGCAGCCAGCGGTCAGCACGAACTTTCACGGTAAGGGCAAGAGGAGGTTTACTCGGCGCGAGAACGTCTTTATGACTTACCCGGTAAGAACGAGTCGCAAGATCGAACTCACGAAGGGTTTTCCAGTCCCGGACCAAGTCGCTCGCGGACGTGGGCGAACCGTGTTGCGCGTCCGCCGAGCCGACGAAGGCTGGGAGAAGGGAGCTCATTAAAAGAAGCCGGAAGACCGCAGGGCCGGCGGGTTTCCGCGCGGCTCGATCAGGCGTGGCTACCGCTCGGGCGGGGAGGAGCATAGGTGATGCGCTGGGTGGTTGGAAGGTGAACCCCGGGCGGGTGCCGGCTCTTCCGGCACCCGGTTGCGATCACTGCCACGCCGAGTGCTGCTACCGACAGCCGCGGCTTTGACCTAAACGCGGGCTTGGCCGTAGTGGCCGGCAGGGGCCAGAGCCGGACACCCGGCGGTCGCCGTCGCGGCCCAACGGCGGACGGGACCGCCCCGAACTGCCACCAGCGCAGCGTTACGTGTCAAAGCCGGCAGTCGCAGTCCCTCATACTGCCCAGCTTGTACTTGCACGTGAAACCCGGCGTCGCACACAGACAGTGCAGGGCGCCGCAGTTCGGCTGCAAGCAGTTCCACATGCAGAAGATGAACCCGGAGCAGCCGCAGGCATCCTCACACTCCTGAGTGTACACCTGCTCGAAACAGCAGGGGCAAGGCTCGTCTGCGTGGGCAGCCCCGGGGGTCGCCATCACCGCCAGCATCAGGCAGACGCCGCAGGCGACGCCCGCGAGCCAGGACGACACGTTCCAGTACCTCGTCACGGTCTGTCCTCCGGTCGGGACACGGTCCACCCGCCGACCGTCGGCGGGTTCACTCGACGACTCGGCACCCGATCCGAAAGCGGATGACCGGGCGGGCCGGGCAGTCCGTTCGGACCATCACGCTCCGCGTCAGCCGGCCGCCGACCTCCCCGATTACGGTCAGCCGGACGCGGATGTCTGCTTTCCCACCGGGCGATACGGTGAGGGGGAAGTCGTCCACGGTGGCACACGCGCAGTCCGTCGTGCCGCCGATCAGCCGGACGGGCTCGCCAGTGTGGTTCGCGACAGTAACTGTGG
Organism: Isosphaera sp.; assembly: GCA_013822345.1. GTDB lineage: Bacteria > Planctomycetota > Planctomycetia > Gemmatales > Gemmataceae > Gemmata. Next base: position 10,881 of record PNKH01000060.1, on the reverse strand, counting down.
CCTCGAACCGCTCGCCGGGCTTACCCGCCCCGAAGTCGATGTCGGTCGGCGAGACGGTTAACGTCTCGCCGCGGAGTTTGGCGATGGCGGCTTCGACCGAGCCGAAGAACAGACTTCCGGCCGCGACGAGTAGGCCGCACGTCACCACGACGGCACCCGCCCAAATGCCCGCCGCACGGAGCAAGCCCGGCGCGGGGGCCGACTGCGCCGGCGGCCGGCTTGCGACCAGCAGCGCGACCGCGGCCACATCCACACCGAACGCCCACCACGGACTCGCCTCGACGGCGCCGAAGCACCCGCACGAGGCGACCCCGACCCACCCCAGGTATCCGCTCACGGCGGCGAAAGCCGCGAACGTGACGAGGGCCGCGAGCCACGACAACCGCGGGGCTACACCGGACAGCAGCCACGCGCCGAGGACCAGTTCCCACTCGGCCGTCGCCAACTGGACCCACGGCTGCGAGAACCAGCCGACCTGTGGGACCGCCGACACGCCGAGTCCGTACAGCTTAAGCCCGGCCGCCGCCACCAGCAGCACCCCGAGCCCGACCCGGATCACGGCATGCCGGCTTGGCATCGCTGCACCCGCCCGCAGGGTCGCATTAACCCACCCGGACGGAACACACATTACCCCCCCCCCCGTCCCTGTCAAGTCCCTGGTCGAAAAAATCAGACGAATTCTTGTCTGGCACCGACGGTCACTTCCGGACCTTCCCGCGGAAGAACTCCATCGTCCGCTTCAGCCCCTCCGCCCGCCCGACCTTCGGCTCCCACCCCAGCAGTTGCCGCGCCCGGGTGATGTCCGGCTGGCGGATCTTCGGGTCGTCCTGCGGCAGCGGACGGAACACGATCTCGCTGTCCGCCCCGGCCAGCTTCTTCACCTCGTCGGCGAACTGCAGGATCGTGATCTCCGCCGGGTTGCCGATGTTCACCGGGTTCGGGTCGTCGGTGAACAACAGCCGGAACACCCCGTCCACCAGGTCCGACACGTACTGGAAGCTCCTCGTCTGCTTCCCGTCCCCGTACACCGTGATCGGCTGGCCGGTCAGGGCCTGGTACATGAAGTTCGGCAGCACCCGGCCGTCGTTCAGCCGCATCCGCTCCCCGTAGGTGTTGAAGATCCGGACGATGTGCGTGTTCACCCCGTGCACCCGGTGGTACGCCATCGTCATCGACTCGGCGAACCGCTTCGCCTCGTCGTACACCCCGCGCACCCCGACCGGGTTCACGTTCCCCCAGTACCCCTCCTTCTGCGGGTGCTCCAGCGGGTCCCCGTACACCTCGCTGGTGCTCGCGAGCACGTACCGGGCCCCGTGCGCCTTCGCCAGGCCGAGGGTGTTGTGCGTCCCGAGCGACCCGACCTTCAGCGTCTGGATCGGGTGCTCCAGGTAGTCGACCGGGCTCGCCGGGCTGGCGAAGTGGAGCACGTTGTCGAGCTTGTCCTTCACCTTCAGCGGGTTCGACACGTCGTGCCCGATCAGCTTGAAGTGCGGGTGCCCGAGCAGGTGGGCGATGTTCTCCGGGGTGCCGGTGATGAAGTTGTCCACCGCCACCACCTCGTGCCCCTCGGCCAGGAACCGGTCGCACAGGTGCGACCCGATGAACCCGGCCCCGCCGGTGATGAGCGTGCGCAAGGCGATCCCCCTGTGGTACTGTGGGTGAGACGGGTCGGGTTGGGATACCGACCCGGCCGGCCGGCCGCAAGAGTCGGAAGAGAAGGGGTGAGGGGGTGAAGGGGTGAACGGGTGACAAACACCGGCCCGTCTTCCTCTTCCAAAGCGGGGGGCGGCGGTGGACGACGCGGCGCTGTACCGGGCGGTCCTGGCCGACCCGCACGACGACACCCCCCGGCTCGTCTACGCCGACTGGCTGGACGAGTCCGCCGGCCAGCTGCCGGGCGCGGCCGGGCGGTCGGCCCGCGCCCGGGCCGAGTTCATCCGACTCCAGTGCGCCCTGGCCCGGGCCGGGCCGGCCGGGTGGCGGCAGCCGGACCAGCCGACCACCGACCTGGCCCTCGCCCGGCGCGAGCGGCGGCTGCTGTTCACCCACGGGCGGAAGTGGCGGCGGGCGGCCCCGCCGTACCTCGCGTCGTCGCCGTTCGACCGCGGGTTCCTCCGCCCGCACCGGGCGCTCGACCCGGCTGAGTTCCTCAGTTACGACGACGATTGGTTCCGGGCCGCCCCGCTCTGGGACGTCCACCTGTACGCCTCGGGCTGGCACAACGACCCGGACGCCGACCACGGGCAGTACGGGCCGCTGCTCGCCGAGGTCGGCCGGAGCCCGGCGCTGGAGCGGGCCGGGTGGCTGCAGGTGTCGTTCTTCGCCACCCCCACGGCCGACTTCCTGCGGACGGGGAGCTTCCCGAACGTCGAGACGCTGGTGCTGAACTGCGGGCCGTTCCCGGACGTGCTGGCGGCGGTGGCGGAGAACCCGTCGTTCCGGAACCTGCGGTACGTGTCGTTTGGGCCGGACCGGTGGGCGTGGGCCGGGGGGTGGGCGGCCGGGCAGCACCTGGCCGCGATCGAGCCGGGGCTGGAGGCGGCGAACCGGCGGCACCTGCGGTACGGGGAGATGCGGGCGGCGGTGCGGGTCGTGCTCGGGGCGGCGGCGTGGATGGCGGACCCGCCGGAGCCGGCCCCCGCCCCGCCCGCGGCGCCGGCCGGGCCGCTGGTCGAGCGGCTGGTCCCGTACCCGACGGCGGAGATGCCGGTGGGTCGGTTCCTGGCGTCGCTCGGGCTGGCGCTGGCGGTCCCGGTGGCGGTGCTGGTGGCGGCGTCGATCACCACCCGCCCGTCGCGGACGCCGGACCCGGGCCTGTTGGACGGGGAGAGGCTGCGGCGGGCGCTGGAGCCGCTCCCGCCGCTGGACCCGGCCCTGTTCAAGGTCCCGCCGGCGCAGCCGCCGGGACCCGCGGATGGGATGGGGTGAGGGTCCGGGGCGGTGGCGCCGGCCCACGAGCCGCGACCGCCAGGGAGCGGCCCACGTCCGCCGCTCCCTGGCGGTCGCGGCTCGCCGCCACAACCCGAAACGCGCCGACCCGTCCCCCGTCCGACGCCAACGGACGATACCCGCGGACCGTTCGGCCGGCAACCGGTTCGTCTCGCGGCGGCCGGCCGGGTTCGGGTACGGTGGGCGGCGGGAGGGTGACATGGTCGAGGTCGCGCTGGTCGTGATGCTGTCCGCTGTGAAGGCGGCGGACCTGCCGCCGGGGGCGGTCCTGCGCCTCGGCGACGCCCGCTGGCGGGCCGGCGGGCCGGTCCTCGACCTGGCCCTGTCGCCGGACGGCACCCGGTTCGTCACCGCCCGGCGGTCCGACTTCTACGAGGTGACGGTCACCGTGTGGGACGCGGACACCGGCCGGGCGGGGCGGTCGGGGGTGGTGAACGTCGAGTTGTACCGGCGGGTGGCGTGGGGGCCGGGCGGGGCCGCCGCGGTGGTGTGGCGGGCCGACCCGGCGGGGCCGGGCCAGAAGCTGGGGACGCTGTCCCCGGACGACTTCCGGGTGTGGGACTTCGCCGACCCGAAGGCCGCGCCCCCGCCGCTCCTCCCGACCGCCTTCGGGGGGATCGGGTGCGGGTCCCGGCCCGGGTTCGTGGACGCCGACCGCCCGGCCGGCGGGCCGGAGTTCCCCGGGTTTGCCCCGTCCCCGGACGGGTCCCGGGTCGCGGCCGTCCGCAAGGGGCCGCTCGGGACGTACCGGGTCGACGTGTTCGAGTCGAAGCCGACCGACTCCGCCGCCCGCCTCACCCGGGTCCGGGCCCTGGACCCCGTGGCGGGCGACCCGGGGGCGCTGCTGCTGTCCCCCGGCGGGCGGACGGTCGTCGGGTTCCGCCGGGATCGGTACGGCCGGCGGGTGGTCGAGGCCCGGGCGTGGGACGTGGCGACCGGGAAGGCCGGGGCGGCGTTCCCGTGCTCGGCGGAGGCGCGCGAGGCGGCCCTCTCGCCGGACGGCCGGACCCTGGCCGTCGCCGGGTACGGCGGGGTGTCGCTCCTCGACCCGATGACCGGCGGGAAGCGGGCGGTGGTCGCCGCCCCCGCGGAGCCGGACGACCCCAGCCCGTCCTGCGACCGGGTGGCGTACTTCCCCGACGGGGCCCGGGTGGTGGCGGCCTCCGGGCCGCGGGCGTTCGTCGCCGAGGTGGCCACCGGGAAGGTGCTCGGCACCCTGGCCGGGCACGCCGCGTACGTCACCGCGGTGGCGGTGTCGGCGGACGGGAAGCGGGTCGCCACCGCCGACGCGGCCGGGCTGGTGCGGGTGTGGGACGCGGCCACCCTCCGCCCGCTGACCCCGGCGGCCGGGCACCGGATGACGGTCGACCACGCCGAGCTGTCGCCGGACGGGACCCGGCTGCTGACGTGGGCCCCGGACGAGACGGTGCGGGTGTGGGACCTGAAGACCGGACGGGAGGTGCGGGCGATCGCCGGCGTCCCCTGGGACCCCTGCGGGGGTGGCCTGGTCGCCCAGCGGCCGACGTTCACCCCGGACGGGTTGTCCGTCGTGTTCAGCACCAAGGAGCGGCTGGTCGCCCGGGACGTGCTGACCGGGGCGGCGGTGCCGCTGCCCGGCGGGCTGGCCGGGGCGCGCGCCGGGGTCGCGGTGTTCGCCCCGGACGGCAAGGCGGTGGTGACCTGGGCCCGGTACGATTACGAACTCGTGGTCTGGGACTGGCCCTCGGGGCGGGTGCGGTTCCGCGTCCCGCCCGAGCCGTGGCCGGACGTCGAGCCGGGGTTCGCGCCGGACGGGTCGGCCGTGTTCGTCCACCCGACCTCCCCGCTGCGGTGGGACGCGAGGACCGGGAGGCCGCTCCCGCCGGCGTGGAAGGCGGACGACGCCCCCCGGGAGCGAGACCTCCTGCGCGCCCTCCGCCCGAACCCCCGCCTGTTCACGCGGTGGGCGGACGACGAGATCCACGCCGCCGCGGCCGGGACCGGGAAGACGGTTCCCGGCTCCCGCGTCCTCCGGCCGCCCGGCGAGTCCGGACCGTTCTTCGGGCAGGTCCTCGCCCTCTCCGCGACCGGCCGGCAGTACGCCTTCGCCGACGAGTTCGACCGCGGGCGGATCTACGTCTACGAGGCGGCGTCCGGGGAGCTGCGCCGCGATTTCTCCGGACACCGCGGCGAGGTCCGCGTCCTCGGGTTCACCCCCGACGGGACGAAACTCCTGACAGCCGGGGCCGACCACACCGTCCTCGTGTGGGACGTGCGCCCGCGGAGCCTGCCGCTGCCGGACCCGGTGAAGCGCGAAGCCAGCGCGGCGAAACTGTGGGCCCGGATGTGCGCCGGCCAGGCGGACGCGAGCTACCTGGCGATGGCCCGGCTCGCGGCCGAGCCGGACGCGGCGGTGAAGACGGCCCGGCTGCGGATGCGGCCGGCGTCCGCCCCGACCGCGGCCGCCCTCGACCGGCTGTTGCGGCAGCTGGGCGACCCCGACTTCCGCGCCCGGGAGGCGGCCGAGGCTGCGCTGGACGGGCACGGCGAGCCGGCGGCGGAGCTGGTGAAGGGGCGGCTGGCAAAGCTGGAGTCGGCGGAGGCGCGGCGGCGGGCGGAGGGGTTCGTGACGCGGTGGGTCGGCGGCGGGCGCGACGCGGTGCGGCTGGCCGACGCCCGGGCGGTCGAGTTGCTGGAGGCACTCGGGACGCCGGCCGCGAAGGAGTTCCTGAAGGAGCTGGCCGCCGGCGACCCGGCGGCGTGGCGGACGCAGGAGGCGAAGCGGGCGGTGGAGCGGGCGAAGTGACCGGGCGGGGCCTTCACCGGGTCACGGCGGCCCACTCGTCAGCTCGCCGCCTCGACAACCTTCCGAGCAACCACACCACCCCCACCTCTCCCCGCTGGGGAGAGGTGAAGACCGGACCCGGCCTCCGGCCTGTAACCGCGCGGAACGGCCGCCCTGGGGCGCGCCGCGTCACCGCTGCAGCTCCCGCTCGACCCGGTCGACCAGCTCCTTCGCCTTCCAGTCGCGGTCGCCGATCGCCACCCCGGCGTCCTTGTCCAGCCACCCGCGCACCTTCTTCTCCGCCGCCACCGCGGTGCTGTGCGTCTTCGCCCCGAAGTGCTTCGCGATCTCCCCGTACGTCGCCGCCGTGTGCTTCCGGCACAGGTACACCGCCAGCATCCGCGGGTGCGTCACCGCCCACGCCCGGGACTTCGACTGCAGCGTCCCCGACGCCAGCCGCAGGACCGCGCACACCGCCGCGTCCACGTCCGCCACGCTCACCACCCGGACCGCGTGCCGCAGCAGATCCCCGAGCGCCTCCCGCGCCCCGGCGGCGTCGACCGGCCGGCCGGTCACCTTGGCGTAGTGGCGGACGGTGTTCACCGCCCCCTCCAGCTCCCGGACGTTCCCCCGCAGGCTCGCCGCCAGCCCCTTCAGCACCCCGTCCGGGACCGGCGGGTTCGCCCCGGTCGCCTTCTTCCGCAGGATCTCCAGCCGCGTCTCCGGGTCCGGCGGCAGCAGCCCCCACACCGCCCCGCCGAGCAGCCGGTCGACCAGCTCCGGCATCAGCTCGTCCGCCAGCCGCGGGTGACAGTCCGTTGTCACCACGACCTGGCGGCCGTCGGCGACCAGGGCGTCGAAGGTGTGGAGGAACTCCGCCTGCGTCGCCTTCTTGGTGGCGAGGAAGTGCAAGTCGTCGAGGAGCAGGGCCGAGCACTCGCGGAACTGCCGGCGGAACGCCCCCATCTTCCCGTGCTGCGACGCGGCGACGAACTTGGTGGTGAACTCCTCGGCCGTCGCGTACACCGGCCGCTGGTCGGGCCGCCGCCGCAGCCCGGCGCAGATCCCCTCGAGCAGGTGCGTCTTGCCGACCCCGACCGGGCCGTGCAGGACGAGCGGGTTGGCCGCGTCGCCCGGCTCCTCGACCACGCTCAGGGCCGACGCGTGGGCCACCCGGTTGCACGGCCCGACCACGAACTCGGAGAGCAGCTTCCACCGCCGCGCCGGCTTCCCGGCCGACCCCGCCCGGGCGACCACCACCTCCGGCTCGGGCCGCTTCGGCCTCGGCTTCGGCGGGGCGACCGGGTCGCCGAACAGGTCCACGGGGGCCGGGGGCCGGGAGTCGGGAGTCGGGGCTTCGGCCGGGTGCCGCGCTCCGCTCCGCGTCGCGGCTAAACGGGGTTGCTCGACCTCTTTGTCTTCACTGACCGCTGACTCCTGACCACTGACCACTGTTTCCGCGTCCACCGCCCACCGCACCGCGGTGCCCGGTCCGCACACCTCGGCCACCGCCTCCCGGACGGCCGGGCCGAACGTGTGCTCGAGCCAGTCGCGGGTGTGCGGGGTGCGGGCGGCGACCACCACCTCGGCCCCGAGCGGGACGAACCGGGCGTGGCCCTGGAACCACAGCCCGTACCGGGCCGGGGTGACCCGGGCGGACACGGCCGCGGCCAGCCGCCGGTCGGCGGGGAGCGGGTCGGCGGGGAGCGGGTCGGGGGTCGGGAGGGGGCGGGCCGACACGGGCGGGCTCCGGCGCGGGGTGCCAGGTCGGGGTGGTCCGGGACTTCCTCTGTATCAGCCGGGCGGGGGGCGCGCCTGCGCGCCGGAAGGTCGGTTGTCGGAGGTGAGGTCGGAAGGGGCCGGGCGCGGCCGGCAGGGTCGTGCGCGGCGGGCGCCGCCGCCGCATCCGCGCCAGGCGGCGCGACGGGCGCCTACAGGTGGGCCAGCCACACCCCGCGGCGGTCGGTCTCGGCGAACCCGTGCCGGCGGTAAAGTCGGACCGCCGGGGTGTTCCGGGCGTCGACCCCGGCGGTCAGGGTGACGGCCCCGCCGGCGGCCGCCGCGGCGCCGGCGAACCGCACGAGTTCGCCCCCGAGGCCGCGCCCGCGGAGGGCCGGGGCGACCCCGAGGTACGCCAGCTCGACCGCCCCCGGCTCCCCGGCCGGGGCCAGCACCACCACCCCGGCGGGTTCGGCCCCGTGCAGCGCGAGGTAGTGTTCCACCCCGTCGGCCGACCCGACGAACCCGGCCAGCACGTCGTCCGGGGTCCGGCCGGCGGCCAGTTCCGGGCAGTCGAGGTCGGTGTCCTGGGTGGCGAGGAGGGCGGCCGCGAACGGCGGGGGGAACGGCGGGCGGACCCGGGCGAACGTGAGGGCCCCGGTCGGGGCGGGCAGGGTGCCGGCCGCCGCCTCCAGCGTCGCCAGCTCGGTGACCGGGCGGAACCCGGCCCGCCCCAGCGGGGCCAGGTCGGGGGCGTCGGCCGGCGCCGCGAACGCCTGGCACACCTTCACCCCGTGGCCGCGGAGCCAGCCCACCGCCGCCGCCGCGAGTGCGTCCCCGGCGGCGGGCGTCTCGGCCCGCGGCGGCCACGCCACCCCGAGCGCTCCGGGCAGCGCCTGGACCAGCACCGCCCCGCAGACCCGCCCGCCGGCCCGCGCCACCAGCACCTCGGCCGGGTCGCGGCCGGGGCCGGCCAGCGCGTCCCGGCACCGCTCCGCGTCCGCGCCCCGGCCGGGGCCGAACAACACCCGCAGCGCGGGGAGCAACTCGTGCGGGGCGGCGGGGGAGACGGCCGGCGGCATGTCCGGAGTCTACTTGACACCGGGCCGGGAATCGGACCAATAATCGCCGCCACCGTACCGCTACAAGGAGCGCCCGTGCCACGTTTGCTCGTCAGGCTGACGATTTGCACCCTGCTCGTGGGCGCGGCCGCGACCGCCGCCCCGGTCCCCGTCCACCTGATGCCGAAGGAGCCGCCGCTCTACTTCCCCACCCGGGTCGGGGCCAAGTGGGTGTACCAGTGGGGCGAGAGGGAGTTGACGCAGAGCGTCACGGCGGTCGAGCGGACGGACGCCGGGTCGCTCGTGACGGTGACGGGCCACCGGCCCGACGGGACGACGTTCACCGACCAGAAGGTGCTCGTCAGGCAGGCCGGCCTGACGCAGGTCGAGAGTTTCCTGGGCAAGCTGGCGTCGCCGCGGTGCTGGCTCAAGGTCCCGTGCGTCGCCGGGGCGGAGTGGGAGGACGACTGCTCGACCGATCTCGTCCGGCAGAAGTGGGTGCGCACCGCCGTCGGCGCGGAAGCGGTCGAAGTCCCGGCCGGGAAGTTCACCGCCCTCCGGGTTCGCAACGTGCTGGTGGTCGACCGTCGCGGGCTCCACCTCCCGGTGCTCGACATCGGCTACGACGGATGGTACGCGCCGGGGGTGGGGCTGGTGAGAAGCGAAGAGCGCCCCGGCAACGCCATGGTGTTGAAGTCCTTCACCCGGTGACGGCGGCTACCCGCGCCGCTTCCGCCGCGCCCCGCGGACCATCTGCCACAGCCCGCCCAGCTTCTCCCGCAACCCCCGCCCGTGCGTCCACCGGAGCAGCCCGCGCAAGAACTCACCGGTCGCCGGGTCCGGCTTCGCGGCCTCGTCCAGGTGCGGGCGGAACCGCCCGCGGCGGACCGTCACCACCTGCGGCACCGTCATCCCGAGCAGCCCCTCCGCCCCCTGCGTCACCCCCCACCCGCTCGCCCCGCGGCCGCCGAACGGGGTCGCCGGGTGGGCGGTCGGGGCGAGCACGTCGTTCACGCTCACGCTCCCCGCCGGGAGCCGGGCGGCCAGGTCCCGGGCGGCGGCCGCGTCCGCGGTGAACACCGACGCCCCCAGCCCGAACGGCGACCCGGCGGCCCGGGACACCGCGTCGTCGACGGTGTCGAACGGGATGACCGCGGCGACCGGGGCGAAGCACGCCTCCCGGCACACCGCGGCGTCCGCCGGGGCGTCCAGGAGGAAGGTGGGTTGCAGGCGAACCCCGACCGTCAGGGAGGGGGTGACGTCACCCCCTCCCTGACGGTCGGGGTTCGCCAGGGGGGTCGCGCCCCGGGCGACGGCGTCCGCGATCAACCGTTCCGCCTGGTGCCGCTGCGCCTCCGTCACCAACTCCACCGGGACGGCCGCGGCGGCCAGCTTCCGCAGCTCGTCGGCGAACGCGGCCGCCGCCCCGCGGTGGACGAACACCCGCCGCACCGCGATGCAGGTCTGCCCGCGGTTCAGCGTCACCCCGAACCACGCCGCCTTCGCCGCCAGGCCCACGTCCGCGTCGGCCAGCACGAACATCGCGTCGCACCCGGACAGCTCCAGCGTCGACGGGACGAGCCGCTCCCCGAGCCGGGCCGCCAGCCTCCGCCCGACCGCGTCCGACCCGGTGAACACGACGTAATCGACGTCCGTGTCGGCGAGCTGCGGGCCGGCCTCGCGCGTCGCGGGGAGCTGGTGGAACAGGTCGGCCGGGAACCCGGCGTCGAGGAACAGGGCGTGGGTGAGGTCGGCGGTCCGGGCGGCGTTCTCGCTCGGCTTCCACAGCACCGCGTTCCCGGCGACCAGCGCCTGCGCCGCCTGGCCGGCGTTCAGGTAGACCGGGTAGTTCCAGGTGCCGATCACTCCGACCACCCCCCACGGGCGGCGGTGGACGATGTCCCGGCAGCCCATCAGCCACGTCGGCCGGAGCCGCCCCGACACCCGCCGCGGGGCGAGCACCCGGGCCGCCTCCCGCTCCAGGTACTTCAGTGCCGCGGCCGTCGGCAGCAGGTCCGTCGCCAGCACCTCGTCCGGCGGCCGGCCGACGTCCGCCCGGACCGCGGCGGTGATGGCGTCGGCCCGGGAGACGAGCAGCCGGCGGAGGGCGCGGGCCGGGCGGAGGCGGTCCCGGACGGGGAGGGCGGCCCAGCGCGGCTGGGCGGACCTGGCGGCGGCGAGTTCCGCGGCGAAGTGCGACATGCGGACAGGATACGGCGAACCCGGAGCGTGAGCGACGGGGTGGGGCGGGCGCCCGCCGGGGGTCACGCTCCGGCCGTCCGTCGACGCCCGCCAGGGGTTGCGCTGCGCTCCACCCCTTGCTACCGTCGGCCGCCCCTGCCGGGGCTCCAGACAGAATTAGTCCCGGAGGGACGACCGAGAGTAGCC
>PNKH01000059.1 GCA_013822345.1 Isosphaera sp. | reverse complement strand
GGAGCCGACCCATGGTCCCGTTCGTCCTCGCCGTGCTCACCGCCGTCCCGCCGCCGGTCGTCCTCGACGACGCCACCAAGGCGAAGCTGCGGGCGGTCGCGTTCCAGGCCGCGCGGGACGGCGACACCAAGACGCTGGCGGCGTACTTCCGGGCCGGCCAGCCGGTGAACGCCGCCAACGCCCGCGGCGACACCCTCCTGATCCTCGCCGTGTACCACGGGCACGCGGACGCCGTCGACCTGGTCCTGAAGCAGCCGAAGGTCGACCTGACGCACCGGAACGCGATGGGGTTCGCCGCGCTCGACGGGGCGGCGTTCAAGGGGTCGGTGCCGATCGCGACGGCCCTGGTGAAGGCCGGGGCGGACGTGAACGCGAAGAACGAGTCTGGGAAGACGGCGCTGATGCTCGCCGCCCTGACCGACCGGGCGGACGTGGTCCGGTACCTGCTGGAGGCGGGGGCCGACCCGACGGCCGCGGACAAGGACGGGAACACGGCGCTGTCGGTGGCGGAGGGGCAGGGGGCGAAGGGGGCGGCGGCCGTGCTACGGGCGGCGCGGAAGCCGTAGCCGCCGGTCGCGCCGGACCGGGGGGACGCGCCAGTCCTCCCGGTTCTCCATTTCCGGTCCGGCTCCCGCCGCCCGCGCCACCGCCTCCGCGTCCACGCCCGCCGGTCGGCCCGCCGATACCGGATCGGGACCTTCCGGCTTCGCGAGACACCGGCATGGCGAACGGCACCCGGGAGCGGCGGGCGGCGGCCGAGTGGGCGGCCGCGAGCCGGTACTTCGCCGCAGAGGCGGCGGCGCTCGCCGCCCGGGAGGCCGACCTCGTCGCCCGGGAGCGGCGGGCGGCCCGGGCCGAGGCCGACGCCGCCGGGCTCCGCGAGGAGGCGGCCGCGCTCGAGCGGCGCGTCGGGAACGCCCGGGCGGCGCTGGCCGACCTCGACGCCCGCCGCGACCGCGTTCGGGCCGAACTGGTCCCCGCGGCCTGGCCCGCCGACCTCCCCCCGGCCGACCGGCCGCTGCAGCAACTCCACCTCGACCGGGAGCGGGGCGAACTCGCGGCCCGGCGGTCGGCGCTGGACGCCGAGTCGGCCGACCTGGACGACGGCCGGCGGCTGGTGGCGGAGCAACTGGCGGAGCTGGCCGACGCCCGCGGCCGGTGGCTGGCGGCGGAGCGGCGGACGGTGGTCGAGTTGGAGGGGTTGGCGCGGGAGGTGTGCCGCCGGGAGGCGGAGTTGGACGCCCGGGAGCGGCGGCTGATCCGGGCCGACGCCCGCCGCCGGGCCGACGTCTACGACCTGTGGCGGCGGCGGCTGGAGCTGGAGGGGTGGCAGGCGCGGCTGGCCGCCCGCGAGGCGGCGGGGCGGGAGCCGTCGGCGGAGGTGGCGGCGCTGCGGGCGGAGGTCGAGCGGCTGGCGGCGCTGGTCATCGACCTGGACCTGCCGGAGTCGCCCGACCGGGTCGGGGCGGACGACCCGGACGTGGTCCCGTTCCCGGCCGAGGCGCAGGCGGCGTGAGGGCGGTGCCGTCCGAGCCGGAGCGCGAGCGACGGGTCCGGATCGACCGTCGCTCACGCTTCCGGCTCGGACGGAATCACTTCACCACGTCGAACGTGTACACCGTGGTCTGCTTGTACGTCTCGCCCGGCCGCAGCACCACGTTCGACCTGTCCTTCCACTCCGGCTTGTTCACCGAGTCCGGGAACTTCTGCGCCTCCAGGCAGAACCCGCCGTACTGCCCGTACTTCGCCCCGCCCTTGCCGACGTTCGACCCGTCCAGGAAGTTGCCGGTGTAGAACTGCAGCCCCGGCTCCGTCGTGTACACCTCCAGCACCCGCCCGCTCTTCGGCTCCGTCACCCGGGCGGCGAACTCCGGCCGGGCCGTCTGCCCCTTGTCCAGCACGTAGTTCAGGTCGTACCCGACCGCCGGCGGCTTCCCCCCGGCCTTCTTCAGATCGACCCCGATCGCCTTCCGCTTGGTGAAGTCGAACGGGGTGCCGGCCGCCGGCTCGACCTTCCCGGTCGGGATCAGCGTGTCGTCGGTCGGGGTGAAGTTCTTCGCCGCGAACTCCGCCTCGTGCCCCAGGATGTCGCCGGAGTTGTGCCCGGCCAGGTTGAAGTAGCTGTGGTGCGCGAGGTTGCAGATCGTCGGCTTGTCGGTCGTCGCCCGGTAGTCGACGACCAGCTCGTTGTTGTCGGTGAGGGTGTAGCTCATGGTGACGGACAGGTTCCCCGGGTAGCCCTCCTCGCCGTCCGGGCTGGTGTAGGTGAACTTCACCCCCGGGCCGGTCGCCCCGAGGAACGGCTCGCTCTTCCACAGCTTCTTGTCGAACCCCTCCTTCCCGCCGTGCAGGTGGTTCGGGCCGTTGTTCGTCGCCAGGGTGTACTCTTTGCCGTCGAGGGTGAACTTCCCGCCGGCGATCCGGTTGGCGCACCGCCCGGCGTTCGCCCCGAAGAACGGGTGACCCTTCAGGTAGTCGTCCAGCGTGTCGAACCCGAGGACCACGTCGGCGACCTTCCCGTTCTTGTCCGGCACCCGCACCTCGGTGACGATCGCCCCGTAGTCCATGCACTTCACGACGACGTTGTTCCGGTTGACCAGGGTGTACCGGGTGACCAGCTGCGGCTCGTCCTTCCCCTTCTTGTCCTTCCGGGGGGGGAGCTTGCCGAACGGCTCCTGCTCGAACGCCGGCCCGACCTTGGCGGGGGGTTGGGCCGCGGCGAGCGGGGCGAAGGCAAGGGCGAGCGCGGGGAGGACGCGACGCATCGGGGGGCTCCGGAGGGGATGGGTGGGGACATGGTATCCGGGGGTGTAAAGTAAGGCGACCGGCCGCCAACCGACCAGGAACCACCCATGCCGTCCGACGTCCTCGACACCCCCGCCTCCGCCTACGACCTGGTCTCCGCCGCCCCCGGCCCGACCGGGCGGTTGCCGCTCACCGACGACCTCCTCCGCCACGCCCCGAGCGGCGACCTGTTCGGGTGGACGCAGAACGTCGGCATGGGGTGGCGGCCGGAACTCCTCGGCGGGAAGGAGTTCACCATCCTGAGCACCCACGGCGGGCTGCGGGCCGACGACGGCACCCCGGTCGCGCTCGGGTTCCACTCCGGGCACTGGGAGGTCGGGCTCCTGGTGAAGGCCGCGGCCGAGGAGTTCGCCCGGCTGCGGTGCGTCCCGTTCGCCGGGGCGGTGACCGACCCGTGCGACGGTCGGACGCAGGGCACCCCGGGGATGTTCGACAGCCTGCCGTACCGGAACGACGCCAGCCAGGTGATGCGGCGGCTGATGCGGAGTCACCCGACGCGGGCCGGGGTGATGGGGGTAGCGACGTGCGACAAGGGGCTGCCGGCGATGATGATGGCGCTGGCGTCGCAGCACGACCGCCCGACGATCCTGGTGCCGGGCGGGGTGATGCTGGCCGGCGAGGCCGGGCATGAGGACACGGCCAAGGTGCAGACGATCGGGGCCCGGTACGCGCACGGCGAGATCACGCTGGAGCAGGCGGCCGAGGCGGGGTGCCACGCGTGTGCGTCGCCCGGCGGCGGCTGCCAGTTCCTCGGCACCGCGGCCACGTCGCAAGTGATCGGTGAGGCGCTCGGGCTGAGCCTGCCGCACTCGGCGCTCGCGCCGTCCGGTCAGCCGATCTGGCTCGACATGGCCCGCCGCTCCGCCCGGGCGCTGTTCGGCATGTCGAACCGCGGCGTGACGACGAAACACGTCCTGACCGAAGCGGCGTTCAAGAACGCTCTCGCGGTGTTCGCCGCGTTCGGCGGGAGCACGAACCTGCTGCTGCACACGCCGGCGGTCGCGTTCCACGCTGGCGTCCGCCGGCCGACGATCGACGACTGGACGTTCTTCAACCGGCGGGTGCCGCGGCTCGTGGACGCCTTGCCGAACGGCCCGGTCGGGCACCCAACGGTCCGCGTCTTCCTGGCCGGCGGCGTCCCCGAGGTGATGCTCCACCTGCGCGAGTTGGGGCTGCTGCAACTCGACGCCCTGACGGTGAGCGGGGAGACGGTCGGGGCGGTGCTCGACTGGTGGGCGAAGTCGGAGCGCCGCACCCGGCTGCGGGAGTTGCTGCGGGCGCGTGACGGCGTCGACCCGGACACGGTGATCATGTCGCCGGAGAAGGCGAAGGCGCGCGGGCTGACCAGCACGGTGACGTTCCCGCGCGGGAACCTGGCCCCGGACGGGGCGGTGATCAAGTCGACGGCGATCGACCCGTCGGTGGTGGACCCGGACGGGGTGTACCGGAAGGTCGGGCCGGCGAAGGTGTTCACGATGGAGAAGGCGGCGATCGCGGCGATCAAGACGGGCGAGATCGTCCCGGGGGACGTGCTGGTGCTGTGCTGCCGCGGGCCGCTCGGGAGCGGGATGGAGGAGACGTACCAGCTCACGTCGGCGCTGAAGTACCTGCCGTGGGGGAAGCAGGTGGCGGTGGTGACGGACGCCCGGTTCAGCGGCGTCTCGACCGGGGCGTGCATCGGGCACGTGTCGCCGGAGGCGCTGGCCGGCGGCCCGCTCGGGAAGCTGCGGGACGGCGACCGGGTGCGGGTCGTGATCGACCGCGGGAAGCTGGAGGGGGCGATCGACCTGGTCGGCGACGCGGCCGGCGAGTACGGCCCGGAGTGGGGATCGGCGGAGCTGGTGCGGCGGCCGCCGCGGCCGGACCTGTCGGCGGACCCGGGGCTGCCGGCGGACACGCGGCTGTGGGCGGCGCTCCAGCAGGCGAGCGGCGGGGTGTGGGGCGGGTGCGTGTACGACCCGGACGCGATCGCGGCGGCACTGGCGGGGAGGTGAATCGTGACCGAGGCGGAGTGGCGGGCATGTGACAACCCTGCCCGCATGCGCGGGGTCGTCACCGGCCGGCCCGACTCGAAACGGCGGTGGGTGTTTTTCGACCTGGCCTGCGTCGCCCGCGTTCACGACCTGATCGACGACGCCGGGTGTCTGGAGTGCGTCCGCGCGGTCGCGGACCGGGCGGAGCAACCGCAACCCCCGCCACAGTGGTACATGCTCGGGCAAAGCGCGGCCGACGGGGCGATCCGGAAGGTGTGGTTGAGGCGTACCGACCCGCTCCAGCAGGCGAGGGTCGCCGCCCTGCGGGCAGTGTCGCGGTTGGCTTCGGGCACCCTCGCGACGTCGGACATGGTGTGCGTCGCCGCCGGGCGGCGCGTCGGCCAACCGGGTCTCGTGGGCGCGGTGGCCGCCGAGCGGAAGCTCCACGCCGATTACCTGCGGTGCGTCTTTGGGAGTACCCTGAGCCGGGTGGCGCTCGACCCCGCCTGGCGTACCGACACCGCGGTGTCACTGGCCCGCGGGATGTACGAGGGCCGCGACTTCGCCGCCATGCCGATCCTGGCGGACGCCCTCCAGGACGCCGGGTGCGATACCGACGGCATCCTGGCCCACTGCCGCGACCCGCACCAGGTCCACGTCCGCGGGTGCTGGGTGGTTGACCTCGTCCTCGGGAAGGAATGACGGTACGCTGGCCCGCGGAGGTGACGCATGTCCGCACTCACGCTTCCCACCCCGCCGGCGCCGGCCCGTGTCGGCCCGCAGCCCCGGCGGTGGACTGCGGTCGAGTTCGACACCCTCGGCACCCACGGCTTCTTCGACGGCCGGCGGGCGTTCCTCCTCGACGGGGTCATCTGGGAGCAAGGACCGATGGACCCGCCGCACGCCGATGCCTTGGAAGTGCTGACCGAGGCCGTCCGGGCGGCGTTCGGGGCCGGCTGGCGGTTCCGAATCCAGACCCCACTCCACCTCGATGCGGACAACAACCCGATGCCGGACCTGGCAGTCGTGCCCGGCCGCCCGGGGTTCCACAACGCGCACCCCACGACCGCGGCCCTGGTCGTCGAGGTGTCCGACAGCACGCTCCAGATCGACCTGACCGAGAAGGCCGAGCGGTACGCGACGGCCGGCATCGCCGACTACTGGGTGGTCGACCTGAACGGGCCGCTCCTCCACGTGCTCCGCGACCCGGCCCCGCTCCCGGCCGGGCTCGGGGCCACCGCCTACCGCACCCACCTCACCCTCGGCCCGGCCGACACCGTCACCCCGCTCGCCGCCCCGGCCGCGGTCGTCCGCGTCGCCGACCTCCTCCCCTGAACAGACCCCGCAGTCGGAACGACTCGCCCCACCGGCCGCCCGGCCCCGCGGTCACGGCCCCGCCGTGCTTCCCCCGCCCCGACCGGCGGCGGATAATCCTTCCGACCCGCCCGGAGACCGCCGCATGGTCCGCCTCGTCCTCGGCAGCCGGAACAAGAAGAAGCTCGCCGAGATGCTCGACCTCCTCGGCGACCTCGGCCTCGACCTCACCGACCTCACCCCGTACCCGCACGCCCCGGAGGTCGAGGAGACGGCGGACACGTTCGTCGGGAACGCCACCCTCAAGGCGACGCAGCTCGCCCCCGCCCTCGGAACCTGGGTCCTCGGCGAGGACAGCGGGCTGTGCGTTCCGGCCCTCGGCGGGGCGCCCGGCGTCTACTCCGCCCGTTACGCCGGCACCCACGGCGACGACGCCGCGAACAACGCCCGGTTGCTCCGCGAGATGGCCGCCCTCACCGGCGACGGCCGGGCCGCCTTCTACGTCAGCACCGCCGTCCTCGCCGACCCCACCGGAAAGGTCGAGGCGTCCGTGGAAGGCCGGTGCCACGGGGTCATCGCCGACGGCCCGCGCGGCGCCGGCGGGTTCGGGTACGACCCGCTGTTCCTGGTGCCGGAGTACGGCAAGACGTTCGGCGAGCTGCCGCCGGAGGTGAAGCGGGCGATGAGCCACCGGGCCGAGGCGTTCCGGCAGTTGCGGCCGGTGCTGGCGAAGTTGGTGTCGGAGCCGAGGTGACCATGCCGCTGTCCGAACTCCAGGCCGACATCGCCGCGTTCCGCCAGTACCTGCAGTCCGAGCGCGGGATGGCGGACAACACCGTCCAGGCGTACGGCCGGGACCTCGACCGGTTCGCCCGGTGGTGCGGCCTGGTCCGGTACGACGGGTACCTCACCCCGACGCTCCGCGACCTGGCCCGGTACCTCGCGTTCCTTCACGACGAGCGGCTCGCCCCGCCGAGCGTCGCCCGGCACCTCGCGGCCCTCAAGATGTTCTACCGCTTCCTCCGGCTGGAGGAGCGGGCGGACGCGGCCGCCCTCGACCTCCTCGGGTCGCCGAAGCTGTGGGAGCGGATCCCGCAGGTGCTGCCGCCGGCCGCGGTCGACCGGCTGCTCGCCGCCCCGCAGGCCGGGGACCGGCTGTTCCTCCGCGACCGGGCGCTCCTGGAGGTGCTGTACGCGACCGGGTGCCGGGCGTCCGAGGTGGTCGGGCTGCGGGCCGCGGACGTGTACCTGGACGCCGGGTTCTGCCGGGCGACCGGGAAGGGGAGCAAGCAGCGGGTGGTGCCGCTCGGCGGCCCGGCGGTCGACGCCCTCCGGGCGTACCTGGTCGGCCAACCGGCCCCCGACGCGTCCGGGCACCTGTTCGTGTCGAAGTCCGGCCGGCCGCTCACCCGCATCGACCTGTGGGCGGTGGTGAAGAAGTACTGCCGGCGGGCCGGGCTGCCGGCGGCCGCCAGCCCGCACACCCTACGGCACAGCTTCGCCACCCACCTCCTGTCCGGCGGGGCCGACCTGCGGGCGGTGCAGGAGCTGCTCGGCCACGCCTCGATCCGGACCACCCAGCGGTACACCCACGTCGACCGGGACCGGCTGAAGGCGATCCACCGCCGGTTCCACCCGAAGGGGGCCGACGCCGACCCGCCTACTCCTTCGCCCGGAACGAGCTGAACAGCCGGGCCGCCTCCGGGCCGTCCGGGTCGACCTTCCCGGCGATCCCGACGAAGTAGATCCGCGCCTTCGGCCCGCGCACCACCAGCATCCGCTCGACCAGCCGGCCGCCGGGGTAGTCGATCCGCAGCTCCCGGGTGAGCGGGTCGGCGAACTGCGTGGTCGCGTCCTTGACGACCGTCCCGCCGTACTTCCCCTTCAGCCGCTCCCGCTCCACCTCGAACCGCTTCCGCAGGTGCTGCCACGCGTCCTTGTCCGCGGCCTGGCCCTTCTCGGTGTCGGACAGGTCGCGCCACCCGACCCAGGTGGCGACCCCCGAGTACCACCCCGCGGACACGAACCGCGTCTCGTCGGCCCCGGCGTCCTCCTCCCGCGCGCGGCCGAGGAGGTCGGCGGTGAAGGAGTCGTCCGGGGCGGCGAACGACCGCCACTCCATCCCGGTCAGGTGCCCCTCCCGGTACCGCAGCACCCCGACCGTCGCCCCGGCCGCGAGCAGGAGGGCCAGCAGCCCGGCGGCCGCGACCCCCCACCGCGGGAGCCGGCGGGTCGTCGCCGGCGGCGGGGGGGCGGCCGGCTCGTCGTCGAGGGACAGGGGTTCGGGGGCGCCGGGCGGCGCGGGCGGGGTGGCCGGGAGGCCGACCGGGAGGGCGGGGACGGTGGCCCGGCACCACGGGCAGACGGTCTGCCGCCCGAGGGTCTCGCGGGGCACCTGGAACGGCTTGCCGCAGGCGGTGCAGGCGACGGGGGCGAACATCGGGCGGCCCTGGGACACGAAGCACCGGGGTGGTACGATCGGTGTATCCCGGCCGCCAGCGACACCAACCCCGGAGCCGACGATGGACGAGCGCGACACCCCGACCGCCCCGCCGGCGACGAACGGCCACCCGGCCGCCGCGGCCGAGGAGTCTGCCCCGCCCGGACCGCCGGCGCCACACGACGACCCGGACAAGCTGCCGCTCACCCCGGAGGGGTGGGAGGTGCTGGCCGACATGAGGTGGGTCGACGACGAGTTCCACCGGTCCACCTGGGACCCGTACGTCGGGAACTACATCGCGGTCGTCCGGAAGCGGCTCCTCGGCTACGGCCCCGACTACCTCGCCCTCCGGGAGCAGGTGGCGCGCGAGCACAACGTCTCGCCGGACCGGCTTGTCATCAGGTACGTCGATCCCGGGATCGACACCTGAACGGAGTCGCCCATGGCCCGCGTCCGGTTGACCCTCCGCGGCGTCGGGTCCAGCCCCGGCACGGCGTACGACCGCCCCGAAGACCGGTCCGGCACGGTGCACTACATCCCGCGGCCGCGGCTGTTCGTCAACCTGGCCGTCCTGCCGCGGGACGCGATCGACGCGTACCGCCCGGCGACCCGCGCCGAAGGGTGGTCGCCCGAGGCCGTCCTCGACACCGGGGCGCCGATCAGTCTTTTCCCGTTCCCGCTGTGGCAGCCGTTCCGGGACGTGATCCGCTGGCTCGACCAGCCCCCGGCGGTCGGACCCCGGCAGGTCACCGTCCTCGGCGGCCGCTTCACCTACCGCCTCGGTCGCGTCCGGTTCGGGGCGTTCGACGCGGACGCCAACTGGCTCCCGGCGGTGTGGACGAACGCCTGGTTCCTGGACGCCGACCCGGCCGCCCCGAAGCAGGTCGTCCTCGGCCTCCGCACCCGCCTGTTCGACGGCCGGCAGTTGCGGTGCGAGGTGGCGCCGGCGGAGCCGCTCGGCCAGGTGTGGTGGCTCGAAGACCCGCCGCCGGTCAGTCGATGATCTTGTTCAGCGGGTACTCCACGATCCCGCACGCCCCGGCCGCCTTCAGCCGCGGGATGATGTGCCGGACCGTATCCTCGGAAATGATCGTGTTCAGCGCCATCCAGTCCGGGTCGGCCAGCGGCGACTCGGTCGGCGTCTGCAGGGCCGGCAGCACCGCCAGCACCTTCTCGACGTCCGACTTCCGGACGTTCATCATCAACCCGACCTTCCCCTCCGCCGCCATCGCCCCCTTCAGCATCAGCACCAGGTCGTTCATCTTCTCCCGCTTCCACGGGTCGGCCGCCGCGGCCGGATGGGCGATGAACCGCGGGGTGCTGGTCAGGATGTCGCACACGATCCGCAGGTTGTTCGCCCGCAGGCTGCTCCCCGTCTCCGTCACCTCCACGATCGCGTCCGCCAGCTTCGGCGGCTTCACCTCCGTCGCCCCCCAGCTGAACTCCACCTGCGCCGTCACCCCGCGCGACGCCAGCCAGTTCCGGGTGATGTTGACGACCTCGGTCGCGATCCGCTTCCCCTGCAGGTCCTTCGGCCCGCGCACCGGCGACGCCTCCGGCACCGCGAGCACCCACCGGACCGGCCGCCGGCTCACCTTGCTGAACACCAGCTCGGCCAGCTCGACCACGTCGCCCGCCGCCCCGTTCTCGACCACCCAGTCGTGCCCGGTCAGCCCGCAGTCGAGCGACCCGTCCCGGACGTACCGGGCCATCTCCTGCGCCCGGATCAGGGTGCAGTGGATCTCCGGGTCGTCGACCGCCGGGTAGTAGCTGCGGGACGGGAAGGTGATCTTGTACCCGGCCTTCCGGAACAGGTCCGCGGTCGCCTCCTGGAGCGACCCGGCCGGGAGCCCGAGCTTCAGCACGTTGTCCATCGTGGGGGGAACCCGTGGGAAGGGAAACCACGGGTTAGTGTAGGGTGCGTCGAGGTCTGCTTCGGACCGACGACGCACCGGGGCGGGTGGTGCGTCGTCGCTCGAGGACTCGCTCGACGCACCCTACGGGATTCACGCCGTGGCGGCCTGCGGGAGTTGGAGGTGCAGCCGCGGCCCCTTTCGGGCCGGCGGCGGGGTGGCGTCCGCCCGGCCGTCGCGGGTCAGCCGCCCGTCGGTCAGCTCGAACACCCGGTCGGCGAGCGGGACGAGCCGCGGGTCGTGGGTCACCACCAGCACCATCGCCCCGCGCTCCCGGGCGTTCTCGGCCAAGAGTCGCATCACCTGCCGGCCGTTCTCCCAGTCCAGGGCCGCGGTCGGCTCGTCGGCGAACACGAACGTCGGGTTCTTCACCAGGGCCCGGCCGATCGCCACCCGCTGCTTCTCCCCGCCCGACAGCTCGGCCGGCCGGAGGTGGGACTTGGCGGCCAGGCCGAGCTGCCCGAGGACGTGGTCGGCCCGCTTCCGGGCCTCCCGCGACGGGCACCCCTCGCCCCACTTGAGCACGATCTCCAGCTGCTCCCGGGCGGTCAGCGCCGGGAACAGGTTGTACCCCTGGAAGATGTACGAGCAGTGCCGCAGCCGGAACCGCTCCATCTCGTCCTCCCCCATCCGCCACACGTCCCGGCCCAGCGCCGCGACCGACCCGCCGCCCGGCCGGAGCAGCCCGGACAGGACCGCCAGCAGGGTACTCTTCCCGGACCCGCTCGGCCCCATCAGCAGGTTCACCTCCCGCTGCCGGAACTCGACCGACACCCCGTTCAGGGCGTACGTCTGGTTCTCCCCGCTGCCGAACGACCGGACCAGGTCCGTCCCGGTGAGGGCGGTGGGCGGGCGGCGGGCGATGTGCGGGGCGGGCGTCGGGCGGGCGGGGGCGGGGCTGGGGAAGAGGCGGCGGGGTAGGGGGAAGCGGTCGAGCAGGCGGGTGAGTCGGGACATCAAGCTCCTCCGTGGTGTGAGACTCCGGTGGGCCGGGGGTGCGGGCGGCCGGGGTGCTCCTTTCGGTTCCGGTGCGCGAGCGTCCGAGTACGAACCGCCGGACGACGACGTGTCGCCCGTAGGAAGGATCCGGATTCGCTCGTCCGCAACCTCGTTACTCATGCGACAAACGGTCATGTTCGGCAACCCCCGCCCGGGAATTCGAGGCCATTTCTACCCATCTCTCCGCCGGAACTCCTTTGCTCGCAGCCGGATTCGAAGCACCCTATTTTCGGCCGTGACCACCCCGGCACGACTCCTGCCTCTCCCGACAGCCGGCCTGGGACCGGTTGCCGCGTCCGGCAATAATGGGGGTCGGAGGACTTCGGAGGATCCGCGATGACCACTCTCACGGCGGACGCGCCGGCCGGTCTCAGCTTGCGCGCGTTGGTCGACCTGGTCGCCGCCGCCGACGGGTGGGCCGGGCTGCGTGCCGCGCTCGCCGCCGGGCAGAGCGGGACCGTCGACGGGGCGTGGGGGTCGTCGGCCGCGCTGGCCGCCGCGGCGCTCGCCGCCGATTGTCCGGGGACGCTGTTGGTTGTCGTCCCGCACCCGTCCGACCTTTCGCCGTGGGCCGAGGATCTGGCGAGTTTCGCCGCCGACCGGCCGGCGGCGCTCGAGGCGTGGGAGGCGTGGCCGGTCCCGCCGGGCAAGTCGGGGAAGCTCGACCCGGTCACCTCGTCGCGCCTCCGCCTCCTCCAGCAGCTGACGGCCGACCCGCCGAAGGTGGTGGTGGCGACGATGGCGGCGGTGTGCCAGCCGGTGCCGGAGCGGGCCGACCTGGCGGCCCGCGGCCGGAAGCTCGCCGCCGGGGAGGTGGTCGACCCGGCGGAGCTGGCCGAGTGGCTGGTCGGCGGCGGGTACAAGCGGGTGGACGCGGTCGAGTACCCCGGCGAGTTCGCCCGCCGCGGCGGCATCCTCGACGTGTTCCCGCCGGACGCCGCCGACCCGGTCCGGCTCGAGTTCTTCGGGGACGAGGTGGAGTCGATCCGGACGTTCGCGGCCGGCTCGCAGCGGAGCCTCGACAAGCGGCCGTCCGTGACGCTGGTGCCGACCTCGTTGAGCCGCGACCCGAAGGGGAGCGCGGGCGACTCGCCCGCGCTCCCCTTCGGGTCGCGGCTCAACGAGGTCGGCTTCGTCACCGACTACCTGCCGCCGAACTCGTGGGTGGTGCTGGTCGAGCCGGCCGACCTGCGGGAGCAGGGGAAGCACTTCTTCGAGCGGGTGGCCGACGCCACCGGGCTGTTCCGCCCGGAGGCCGCGTTCGCCAACCTCGTCCGCCTTCCGAGCGTGACCGTCACCGCCCTGCCGCGGCCGAGCGTGGAGGCGTCGGCGCACCTGCGGGTCGAGTCGGTCGAGCGGTTCAGCGGGAACGTCCACCGGGTGCGGGACGAACTCGACGCGGTGGCGTCCGGGGACACGCAGCAGGTGCTGATCGCCTGCCAGTCCGAGGCCGAGTGCCACCGACTGACCGAGGTGCTGAAGGCCGGCAAGCTGGCCGAGTCGGACCGGCTGAAGCTGGTCACCGGGCACGTCCGGGCCGGGTTCCGGCTGGTCGACGCCGGCGTGGTGGTGGTCGGCAGCCACGAGTTGTTCCACAAGGACCTGCTGCCGCCGGGGGTGAAGGCCGCGGCCGGGAAGGGGAGCCGGCGGGTCGAGTCCCGGGCGATCGACACCTTCCTCGACCTGAACGACGGCGACTACGTCGTCCACGTCGCCCACGGGATCGCCCGGTTCCGCGGGATGCGGCTTCTGTCGAAGGCGTCCTCAGTCCTTGGTCCTCAGTCATTCGAGGAAGACGAGGGGTCTGCCGCCCCCCCGAATAACGAGGGACAAAGGACGAAGGACGCCGAAGAGGAGAACCTCATCCTGGAGTTCCGGGACGGGGTGTTCCTGTACGTCCCGGCGTCGCGGATCGACCTCGTCCAGAAGTACGTCGGCGGGCAGCAGGCGGAGCCGGAGCTGTCGAAGCTCGGCGGGGTGGCGTGGGGGCGGAAGAAGGAGAAGGTGAGCGAGGCGGTCCGGGACATGGCCGCCGAGATGATCCAGTTGCAGGCCGTCCGCCAGGCGATGCCCGGCACCCCGCTACCGCCGGACACCGACTGGCAGCGCGAGTTCGAGGCCGCGTTCCCGTACCAGGAGACGCCGGACCAGTTGTCCGCCATCGCCGAGGTGAAGGCGGACGTCGAGAAGCCGCGGTCGATGGACCGGCTGATCTGCGGGGACGTCGGGTACGGCAAGACCGAGGTGGCGATCCGGGCGGCGTTCAAGGCGGTCGACAACGGCAAGCAGGTCGCCATCCTCGTCCCGACGACGGTCCTCGCCGAGCAGCACTACCGCACCTTCAGCCAGCGGTTCGCCGAGTACCCGTTCGTGGTCGACGTGGTCAGCCGGTTCAAGAGCGCGGCGAAGCAGAAGGAGACGATGAAGCGGGTGGCCGCCGGGGAGGTGGACGTGATCGTCGGCACCCACCGGCTGCTGTCGAAGGACGCGAAGTTCAAGGACCTCGGGCTGGTGGTGATCGACGAGGAGCAGCGGTTCGGGGTCGAGCACAAGGAGCGGCTGAAGCAGCTGCGGGCGACCGTCCACGTCCTGACCATGACCGCCACCCCGATCCCGCGGACGCTCCACGCCTCGCTCTTGGGCATCCGCGAGATTTCCAACCTGGAGACCCCGCCGCCGGAGCGGCAGCCGGTCGAGACCCGGATCATCCGGTGGGACGACCAGCTCATCCGCCACGCGGTCCTCCGCGAGATGAACCGCGAGGGGCAGGTGTACTTCGTCCACAACCGGGTCCACGACATCCACGACGTGGCGGCGAAGGTGG
Organism: Isosphaera sp.; assembly: GCA_013822345.1. Taxonomy (GTDB): domain Bacteria; phylum Planctomycetota; class Planctomycetia; order Gemmatales; family Gemmataceae; genus Gemmata. The sequence goes on along the minus strand of PNKH01000059.1, from coordinate 32,857 downwards.
CGATGATGGTGCCGGAGGCGAGGATCGTCGTCGGGCACGGGCAGATGCACGCCGACGAGCTGGAGGCGGCGATGGTCAAGTTCGTCCGCAGGGAGGCGGACATCCTGGTGGCGACGACGATCATCGAGAGCGGGCTGGACATCCCGAACGCGAACACCATCTTCATCGACGACGCCGACATGTACGGCCTGGCCGACTTGCACCAGCTCCGCGGCCGGGTGGGGCGGCAGAAGAACCGCGCCTACGCGTACCTGATCGTGAACCCGATCAAGCTGCTGACCCCGGTCGCCCAGAAGCGGCTGAAGGCGATCGAGGAGTTCACCGAGCTGGGGGCCGGGTTCAAGATCGCGATGCGCGACCTGGAGATCCGCGGGGCCGGGAACATTCTCGGGGCGGAGCAGAGCGGGCACATCGCGACCGTCGGGTACGAGCTGTACTGCCAGCTGCTGGAGAACGCGGTGCGGGCGCTGAAGCAGCAGCCCCCGCGGCAGGCGGTGGAGGTGAACGTCGACCTGCCGTGGCCGGCGTACCTGCCGCGGGACTACGTGCCGGGGCAGAAGCTGCGGATCGAGGTGTACCGCCGGCTCGCCCGGCTCCGCGAGCTGAAGAAGCTGGACGATTTCCGGCAGGAGCTGCGCGACCGGTACGGCCCGCCGCCGGAGGCGGTCGAGTGGCTCTTGCGGACGACCGAGGTGCGGCTGTTGTGCGTCCGGTGGCAGGTGTCGGGGGTGCACCGGGACGGCCGCGACCTGATCTTCACGTACCGGAACGCGGACAAGGCGAAGCGGCTCGCGGCGCTGAGCCGCGGGCGGGCGAAGGTGGTGGACGAGAAGTCGGTGTACCTGCGGCTGCGGGCCGACGACGAGGACACCCCGGAGGGGCTGTACCGGCTGCTGCTCGGGGTGCTGAACCCGCCGCAGCCGGCGCAGCCGTAGGGTGGGCCGAGGTCCGCTTCGGACCGAGTCCCACCACTGCTGAGAAGAGGTGGGACTCGCCGGCAAAGCCCGGCTCGGCCCACCCGACCAGATCGGGGCCAGCCCTACTTCTTCCCGTCCTTACCCGGGAGCGGGACCAACTCCCCGAACACCTTCACCCCGCCGGGCACGGGCTCGACCGCCCCGCGCTGCACCGACTCCGGCGGCACCTCCTTCTTCCCGCCCGGCACCTTCACCACCGGCAGGTCGGCCCCGTCGGCCAGGCGGAACGTGTACAGCCGGTAGTCGTCGCTCGGGTGGAGGACCGGGCCGACGAACTCGCCGGGGCCGGCGAGTTGCCACTCGCCGTGCCACACCAGGACGTACAGCCGCTCCAGGTCCAGCCCGGTGCCGACGATCCGGGTCTGGGTGACCTTCGGGGCGGCCGCGCCCTTCTCCGGCTTGTGCTCGCGGTCGCCGGACTGAAGCAGGACGCGGGAGTGGGCCGCCTGGAACCGGACGTGCAGGATCGTCGTCCCCGGGCTGGCCCCGGGCGTCGGCTTCAGGGCCGCGGGGACGGGCGGCGACCGGACGGCGTGGATCGCGAACCCGTCGAGGGAGGCGAGGAAGACCGGGTGCGTCCCGTCCGTCGGGGCGTCCGGCGCGGCCGGCACCCGCTCCTTCCCCTTGAACCGGAACACCTGCCCGAGCACGCTCACCCCGCCGAGGTCGGCCTTGAGCGGGCCGGCGTCGTCCGGCAGTTCGAGCCCGCGCTGGAGGCTCGGCCACACCCACCGCGCCCCCCGCTCCACCCCCTCGACCGGGAACGTCCCGACCCGCGACCCGTCGGCCAGCCAGAAGACGCGCAGCTCGGCGGTGGTGGTGCCGATGGCCCCCATCGCCGGCGTCGAGGAGCCCTGCGAGTGGACGGTCAGCACGTACACCCGCTCCCCGTCCGCCCGCACCCCGTCGATCGTCCGGGTGTCCCACGACTCGCGCATCAGCATCGCGTCCGGCACCACGAACAGGGGCGCCTCGCCGCCCTCGGCGAGGACGGTCATCTCGCCGGTGTCGCGGCGGGTGTGGGTGACCAGCATCGACCGGCCGGGGTGCCCCTTCTTGCCGGACGGCGCGGGCGGGACGACGTGGACGAGGAAGGCGTCGCCCTTCGCGACCAGCCGCGGCTTGGAGGCCGGGTCGGGGAGGAGGGAGGCGGCGAGGAGGACGAGGACGACGGGGGACATGGGGGCCTCCGCGGGACGGGCCCCGCGAGTATACCCATCCCCCCGCCCCGCCGCCGCCGGTCGTTACCGCTGCGTTACCCGGCCCGGGCGAGCAGGGCGGTTCGGTGTGCGGGGCTGGGTCGGTTCACCCGCTCCCTGACGGTCGCGGTTCGCCGGCCGTCCGGGGCGAACCGCGACCGTCAGGGAGCGGGTGCGACACCGCCCGGGCCGCTCACCCCCCACACCCCGAACCGCCCCGCCCGGGCGAGTCTTCCGCCTTGCACTTCCCCCGCCCCACGCTATACCCGCCGACCCGAACGTACCCCGCTTCCCACGCCAGGTGCAGGCATGGACGCCGCGAACCCGTTGCGCCGGTGGCTGCTGGCCGCCGGCCTCGCCGCCGCCGGGTGCGCCTCGGACGGGGCCGTGTCGAGGGGCCGCGGGCAGGTGCCGTCCGAGCCGCTCGCCCCGTCCCGCCCGCCCGCGCCGGCCGCCCCGCCCCCCCCCGTCCCCGGGGCGCCCGTCTCGCCGGCCGCGGACCCGGCCGCCGGGGCGGTCCCGCAGATCAAGGTGGTGGCCCACGTCGGGGCGAACAACCACGTCACCGACCAGGAGGTGATCGAGGCGGTACGGCAGCGGCTGCCGGAGCTGGCGGGCCTGACCGGGGCGGCCCGGAAGGCCAGGGAGGACGAGATGTACGCGGCCGAGCTGCGGCGGGTGATCGAGCGTGAGCTGATCCTGGACGAGATGTACGCCCGGCTGAAGAAGAACGGGAAGTCGACGCTGATCGACGGGATCAAGGAGTACGCCGGGCAGGCGGCGGACCAGACCCTGCGGACGGTCCGGAAGGCGTACGGGAACCCGCCGGAGGCGGAGTTCCTGGACATCCTCAAGGCCCAGGGGCTGACGCTGGAGGTGATCCGCCGGCAGATGGAGCGGCAGGCGATGGCCGACGAGTACGTCCGGAGCGTGCTCAAGGACAAGGGCCGGCCGCCGGCCCTGGGCGAGGTGCGGGCGTACTACGACGCCCACCCGGACGAGTTCCAGGTGCCGGACCGGGTGAAGTGGCTGCACGTGTTCGTCAGCCTGCAGCAGCGGGCCCCGCGGGAGGCGCACGACCGGGCGGAGGCGGTCCGCCGCCAGGCCGCCGGCGGGGCGGACTTCGCGGGCTTGTCGAAGCAGTACGACGACGGGTTGGCGGGCCGGGCGGGCGGGGTCGGGACCGGGGCGGAGCGGGGGAGGGTGCAGCCGGCGGACCTGGAGCCGGCGGTGTGGGGGCTGAAGCCCGGGGAGGTGAGCGGGGTGGTCGAGACGCCGGCCGGGTATCACGTGGTGAAGGTGGTGGAGCGGGAGTACGCCGGGGTGCGGCCGTTCGACGCGAAGGTGCAGGCGGAGATCCGGGAGAAGATGGTGCGGCAGGCGCGGGAGGCGGAGTACCGGCGGGTGGTGGAGGAGCTGTGGCGGAAGGGGCCGGTGCGGGTGATCGAGGGCCCGTGACGCCGGCCGCAGGAGGGTCGCCCGATGTCCGTGATTCCGGTGGCGAAGGGGCTGTACCTGTGCGACGAGGTCATGTCCGATCCGGCGCGGGTGAAGCCGCACCTGATCGGGGTGCTGACAGGCGTGCGGGTGCCGGCCTTCCCGCACCCTGGCCCGGCTGTGTGTGTTCGCCAGGCTCAGCGACGGGTTCGGGGACATCCGGTGCCGGGTCCGGATGGTCGACGCCCGCGACGGTGCGACCGTGCTCGAGACGGCCGAGCGGGTGCTGTCCTTCCGCGACCGCCGGCAGACCCTCTACGCGAACCTCCGGCTGGCCAACTTGACGTGGTCCGGGCCGGGCGAGTTCGTGGTAGAGTTGTACTGTGACGGGGAGTTCGTCGACGACGCCACCCTGTCCGTCTTCCAGTGAGGCCCGCCATGCCGGACGACCCGTACGCCGAGCACACCCAACCCGAAACCTTCTTCGCGGGCGAACTGCACGTGTTCGACGAGGTGGCGGTGCCGGCACCGCCGGGGACGATGGCCCCGCCGCGGCCACCCGGCAAGGAGCGGAAGCCCGGCTAACCGCACGGCCCGGCCAGCAGTTCCAGCGGGTGCAGCGCCCGCCGGCCGGTCAGGTCGCGGATCTGGTGCCGGCACGACGTCCCGGTCGCCACCACCGTCGCCCCGGGGTCCGCGGCCAGCGCCGGGACCAGGGCCAGGTTCGCCACCGCCACGCTCACCTCGTAATGCTCCTTCTCGTACCCGAACGCCCCCGCCATCCCGCAGCACCCGGCGTCCAGCACCGTCACGTCCGCCCCGGGAACGAGCCGCAGCGCCGCCGCCGTCCCCGCCGCCCCGACCAGCGCCTTCTGGTGGCAGTGCGGGTGGAACAGCACCTTCCCCCCGGCCGCCGGAACGTCCAGTGACACACCGGCGTCGGCGACCTGCCGGGCCAGCCACGCCTCGGCCAGGTCGGCAACCGCGGCCACCCGCCGGGCCGCCGCCCCCGGCACCAGCTCCGGCCACTCGTCCGCCAGCGCCAGCACGCAGCTCGGCTCCAGCCCCAGGACCGGCACCCCGGCGGCCGCGTACCGGTCCAGCTTCGCCACCCCCTCCCGCGCCAGCTCCCGGGCGTCCGTCAGGAACCCCTTCGACAGCATCGCCCGCCCGCAGCACACCCCGGCCAGCTCGACGGCGTACCCGGCCCGCTCCAGCACGGTCACCGCCGCCCGCCCGATCTCCGGCTCCTGGAAGGTGGTGAAGCAGTCGTCGAGGAGGACGACCGTGCCCGGCGAGCCGCGACCGCCGGGGAGCGGCTGAGGTGGCCGCTCCCCGGCGGTCGCGGCTCGCCGGTTGAACCAGCGCCGGAAGTGGTCCCGGTGCCACTCCGGCAGGCTGCGGCGGCGGTCGATCCCGACCAGCCCCTCCATCGCCCGGCGCACGAACGGGCGGCGGGCCAGCCAGTTGTTCAGCCCGGCGAACCGGGCCGCCACCGGGCTCAGCCGGTGGACGTTCTTCACCAGGTGGTGGCCGAGCGGCCGCGGCCGGGTGGCGTGGTACGCCTGCAGGAACTCGGCTTTCAGCTTCCCCACGTCGACGTTCGCCGGGCACTCCGTCTTGCACGCCTTGCACGACAGGCACAGGTCCATCACCTCCGCCACCCACCGGGAAGAGAGGGGGTGAAGGGGTGACGGGGTGAAGGGGTGAGAAGACCGGGGTGGTTTTGTCACCCCTTCACCCCCACCCCCTTTCACCCCTTCTGCTTCCGCAAGGGCCACCCGCACCGCGTTCGCCCGGCCGCGGGTGCTGTCCCGCTCGTCCTTCGTCGCCCGGTAGCTCGGGCACATCGCCCCGCCCTGCGTCTTCCGGCACACCCCCGACCCGTTGCACGCCTCCGCGCTCCGGAATACCCCGCCCTGCTTCGAGAAGTCGAGGACGGTCGGCGGGTCCGGCGGCAGCGGCCCGGGCGGCACCCGCCAGTTCTCCTCCATCGCCGGGGCGTCGACGATCTTCCCCGGGTTCAGCACGTTCCCCGGGTCGAACCCGCGCTTGACCTGCCGGAACGCCCCGTACACCGCCGGCCCGAACATCTTCCGGTTCCACTCGCTCCGCACCAGCCCGTCCCCGTGCTCCCCGCTGAGACTGCCGTTGAAGCTCAGCACCAGGTCGGTCACCTCCTCCATCACCCGCCGCATGGTGACCACGTCGGCCGGGTCGTGCAGGTTCAGCACCGGGCGGATGTGCAGGCACCCGACGGACGCGTGGCCGTAGAACGCCCCGTCCGTCCCGTGCCGGCGGAACACGTCGCGGATCCGGGCGGCGAACTCCGGCAGCCGCTCCGGGGCGACGGCGCAGTCCTCCACGAACGTCACCGGCTTGCGGTCCCCGGGCATCCCCCACAGGAGCGGCACCGCCGACCCGCGCAGCGCCCAGAGCGGGTCGCGGGTCGCGGCGTCGAGCGCCGGGACCGCCGCCACCAGCCCGACCGCCGACCCGAGCTTCCGCTGCAGGTCGTGGACCCGGTACGACACGTCGGCCGGGTCGTCCGAGCTGAACTCGACCATCAGGAGCGCCTCCGGCCGGCCGCGGACCGCCGCCATCGTGTCCTTCAGGCTCCGCTGGGTGCGGGCCAGGTCGATCAGCATCCGGTCCATCAGCTCGACCGCCGACGGGCCGAGTTCCAGGCAGACGGCGAGGGCGTCGAGGGCGGCGGCGAGGGAGTCGAACTGCGGGACGAGTAGCCCGCGGTGCCTCGGCCGCGCGACCAGCGCCAGCTCCGCCTCGGCGACGACGGCGAGGGTGCCCTCGGAGCCGACCAACAGCGGGACCAACGAGTCCGGCGAACCGCGACCGTCAGGGAGCGGGTGTTGATCCCCCGACACCCGCTCCCTGACGGTCGCGGTTCGCCCGAGCAACCCCGCCAGGTTGTACCCGCTCACCTTCCGCAGGATCTTCGGCGTCCGCCGCTCGATCTCGGCCGCGTTCTCCCGCACCGCCTGGTCCGCCGCCCGGTAGGCGTCCCCCTCCCGGGTGCGCAGCTCCAGCTTCCGCTCGTACTCCGCCGCCGACAGCGGGCCGAACGCCGCCCGGCTGCCGTCCGACAGGATGGCGCCGAGCGCCCGGACGTGGTCGACCGTCTGCCCGTACACCACCGACCGGGCGCCGGCCGAGTTGTTCCCGATCATCCCGCCGAGGGTCGCCCGGCTGGCGGTCGCCACGTCCGGCCCGAACGCCAGCCCGAAGGCGGCCAGCTCCCGGTTCAGGTGGTCGAGCACCACCCCCGGCTGGACCCGGACCCGCCGCCCGGTGACGTCGACCGGGCCGACCGCGTTCAGGTACTTCGAGCAGTCGAGGACCAGCCCGGGGCCGATGCTCTGGCCGGTCAGGCTGGTGCCGCCGCCGCGGGCGGTGATCGGCACCCCGAGGTCGGCGGCGATCCCGACGGCGGCGACGAGGTCGTCCGGGGTCCTGGGGATGGCGACGCCGAGCGGGCGGACCTGGTAGTGGCTGGCGTCGGTGGCGTACAGGTGGCGGGAGGCGTCGTCGAACCGGACCTCGGCGGAGGTGTGCTTCCGGAGGTGGCGGACCAGGGCGTCCCGGCGCTCGGCGGCGAAGTCGTGCATCCGGTGATCTTATGCCCCGTCCCCGCCGGGCGAACCGCGACCGTCAGGGAGCGGGTGTCGCCTCACACCCGCTCCCTGACGGTCGCGGTTCGCCCGGCCCGCCCACCCCCCCGGCGCCGGATCCCCGGCGCACCCGCCCCACCCGGTCCATCCGGAATCGCACTCAAGCGGCGGGCCGGGCGGTGCCGATTCTCCCGGACAGCAGGACGGTACGGGTTGTCCGACCGGGGCGGCGGCCGCCTCGTCCCGCCACGGCCGGCAAGAGGAGTGCGCCATGCGAAGGGGATTGCTGGGTTCGGTGGCGGCGGTGGCCGCCGGGGCCGGGGCGGCCTGGGGCCAGGAGCCGGCCCCGCTCGGCCCGCCCCCCGGGGCGGTGGTGCCGGCCCAGGGGCCGGCCCCGACCCTGATGCCGCCGGTCCGGTTCGGGCCGGAGGGCGACCCCCTCGGGTTCGGGCCGACGGCCACCCTCGGGCCGCCGCCCGGGCCGATGTACCCGACCCCGGGGCCGTACGCCGCCCCGCTGTTCCAGCCCCCGCCGCCCGGCCAGGGGGGCCGCGACTTCGGGTACGGGGCGGCCCCGCGGATCTACTTCGACGCCAGCTACGTGCTGGCGTTCGTCCGGGACCAGCCGATCAACTACCCGCTGCTGACCACCGGGTCCCCGAACCAGATGGGGGTGCTCGGGCAGAACACCACCATCGCCCTGATCCCGGCCCGGGACATCGACTACGGGGCGGTCAGCGGGTACCGGCTCGGGGGCGGGTTCTACGGGGACGCGGACCGGCGGTTCGGGTTCGACATCACCGCCCTGTCGCTCGGGGAGCGGCGGTTCACCCAGACGTTCCGCGGGGACTCGGTCGGGTCGGTCGGGGTCCCGGTCCTGGCCCGCCCGTTCATCAACGCCAACACCGGGCTGCAGACCAGCCAGGTGCTGATCAGCCCGACCATCCCCGGGGCGGTCCCGGCGAACCTGCCGAACGTGGTGACCACCGGGGGCGGGCCGTTCATGGGCACCGGCACGGTGATCACCTCGACCCCGGCCGACACGACCGTCGTCCCCGGGGTCACCTCGCCGGTCAGCAGCACCGCCGTCGGGGGGGTGAAGTTCCTGGCCACCACCGAGGTGTTCTCGATCGACCCGAGCGCCCTGTGGAACATCTTCCGCAGCACCCCCGGGACCCGGGCCTGGATGTCGGTGGACGCCCTGGTCGGGTACCGGTACCTGGAGGTCCAGGAGCGGATCCGGATCAGCAGCCAGTCCGCCCTGACCGGGGTGCTCCTGGTCCAGACCGTCAACGACCCGGCCGGCCCGGCCGGGCCGATGCTGACCGGCAGCACCCTGATCCCGATCCCGGTGGCGGCCGGCGGGGTGGCCGCGTCCGCCCCGGCGACGATCAGCATCACCGACCGGTTCAACGCGTCGAACCAGTTCAACGGCGGGAACTTCGGCCTCCGCGGGGAGGTGCGGTACGGGGTGTGTGACCTGTCCGTGACCGGGAAGGTGGCGGTCGGGACGATGCACCAGGAGCTGCGGGTCCGCGGGCTGACCGCGTTCACCAACCCGCTGTCCAACACCAGCGGGTTCTCGCTCAGCGGGCTGTACGCCAACAGCTCGAACATCGGCACCTTCACCCGGGACGAGTTCACCGTCATCCCGGAGGTGAACCTGAACATCGGGGTGAACGTGACCCGCGGGTTCCGGATGTTCCTCGGGTACAACTTCCTCCACGTCGAGAACGTGATCCGCCCGGGGAACGAGCTGAACCCGGTGATCAACCCGGCGGTCGTCCCGTTCAACACCGCCTTCGGGCTGCCGGTCGGCACCCCCGGGCCGGGGCCGGCGTTCAACAACAGCAGCTACTGGGTCCACGCCGCCAACTTCGGGTTCAGCTTCCGGTACTGACCCGGGCGACGGCCGGAACCGCGTAGCCGCGACGCGGAGTCCTCGGAGCGGAGCCCGACGCACACGTCGCGCTCCGCTCCGAGGACTCCGCGTCGCGGCTACGCGGTTCCGGCCGTCCGCCTCACGGTCGGGCCGCGGTCCCCAGCTCGTGGTGCCGGCCGACGAACGGGCGGACCTGGTCGAGCCCCGGCTGGGCCGCGGTCTTGAGCCGGCCGACCAGCAGCCGACACGGGTTGGTCGCCTCCCCGGGGTCGGCCGGGGCGGCGGCGACCAACTCCCCGTCCAGGTACAACTCCAGCCGGTCCGGCACCCGCCGGGCGACGACGTGGTGCCACCGGTACGGCCGGGGGCGTCCCGGACCGGACACCGGCGGGCGGGACGGCCGCGCCCCAGGAGGAAGCGGCCGGGACGGGCGTGCGGCAAGGGTGTTTAACCCAACAGGGGAACCGGGACCTCGGACCGAGGAGGGGATGATGGCCACGCTGCCGTGCCCGGGCTGCGGGCTGCCGCGGGCCGCCGACGAGGTCGGCGTCGTCGCGTGCCCGGTGTGCGCCTCGGCCCCCGCAGTCGCCGTGGCCCGGCCGGCCGCCGCGTCCCCGGACCCGACCGCCGGCCTCCCCGCCGACGCCGGCCAGCTCGCCGCCCACCCGGCCGTCGGCGGGCGGAACGGGGCGGTGCTCGCGGCCGGCGGGTTCGCCGCCGGCGTCCTCGCGGTCCTCGCCTGGCAGGCGGCGTTCCCCCGCCCCCGCCCGCCGGTCGCGCCGGCCCACAGCCCGCCGGCGGTCGCCGCCGACACCCCGCCCGCGGCGAACCCACCTCCCAAGTCCGCCGCCCCGCCGGTCGCGGTCGCGCCGCCGCCCCGGGAGGTCGCCGCCGGCCCGGTCGAGGTCGCGGTCGCCCCGCCGCCCCGGCCCGCACCGATCCGCCACCCGGGTCCGGTCGTCGTCATCGAGCTGAACGAGCCGGGCGAGTCGTACTCGCTGCCGCGGGGGATCAAGGCGGGGGCGCACGTCGTCCTCCGCGGCAAGGTCGGCACCCTCCACCTGCGCGAGCTGACCGACGGGACGGTGGTCGACGCGTCCGGGCTGGAGGCCGCCGATGTCTCCGTCAGCGGCGGGGTGTCCGGCGGGTCGGTGCTGAAGCTGAACGCCCCGGACGGCCGGGTGACCATCAAGGGGCGGCTGGGGGAGAAGTCGGTGGTCGAGGTCAACGCCCCCGGCGGGGACGTGCGGGTCAACTCGTCCGCCAGCCGGGGGACGGCCGAGCCGTCGGTCGGCGGCGGGGCCCGGCTGGCGGTCACCGCCCTCGGGGTGGAGGTCCGGGGGTCGGTGGCCGGCGACGGCACCCGGGTCGCCGCGACCCTCGGCAAGCACGGGCGGCTGACGGTCCACGGCGGGGTGCGGGGGACGGCGGCGGTCGAGTACCGGACGGTCGTCCCGAACGACCCGACGGTCCTGGCGGAGGTCGGCACGGTCGCCCCGACGGCCGTGTTCCGCCGGGTCAACTGACGGGCCCGAAGAATCCGCGTCACGCCCCGCCCGGTGGCGACAGTCCCCTGACGCCCGCCCCGGCGCCCCCGGCGCGGCGGTCGTCACGGGGCCGGCGGGACCGACCTGGCGATGGGGAGCAACCTCCCCGGCGGGGCGAATATCGCGTTCGGGGACGGGTCGGTCCGGTTCCTCACCGACAGCGCCCCGCTCGACACCCTGATGGGCCCGGCCAGCCGCGCCTCCGGCGAGGTCGCGGCCGTCCCGTGAGACGGTTCCGACAGGCGTGGGAGGGCGAGGCTCCTGCCGAGCCGGAACTGAGGCTCGGCGGGAGCCTCGCCCTCCCGACAACCCCGCAGGCGCTTCCGGAACCGCCTCCGATTGCCCCGCCCCACCCCCGCGAGGGTCGCACACGGGCCCGCGACTCGGCCCGTTCATCCTGCTTTCGGCCGCCGCCCTCGGGTGCTCCAGCCGGAGCGGGCCCGGATCCGGAACGGCGCATACGATACCGGGACCAGGGACGGCCGCGGCATCGTCGGCGGCCCGATGCGGGTGCGGATCGACAGCTTCGACGGCCAGGTGACCGCCGGGCTGCCGAACGGCAAGCCGACGCTCGCCACCTACGAGACGGCCGCCGACCGGCCGCGGGCGGCCGCCATCCAGGACTTCGCCATCCCGAAGGCGTGGGGCGAGAAGAAGCTCCCGGCCCTGCCGCCGTAACCCCGTGCGCGGAGACCCCCCATGACCCGCCGCCTCCCCCGCGGACCGGCCCTCGCCCTCCTGCTGCTGGCCGGCCCGGCCGCCGTGCCGGCCCCGGCCGTCGGCGTCGCCGCCCCGAAGGACGGGCGGCCGGAGGTCCGGTCGGTGACCGCGGTCGTCGGGTGGGACCCGGCGACCAGGACCGAGCACCTGATCCTGTCGGTGCCGGCGTCGCCCGGCGGCCCGGGGTTCGCAATCCTGGTGCCGACCCCGGCCGAGCCGAAGGTCGAGTTCGCCCCCGGCGACGTGGTCGGGGCACTCGCCCAGCTGACCGCCCCGGAGACCCAGAAGGTCCGGAAGCGGGTGTTCCCGCGGCTCGGGTGGCCGTCGCTCGGCGGCCAGCCGGACGTCTTGCCGGGGCCGCCGCCGAAGCCGGGCGGGCCGGCCGCGCCGCCGGCGGCGAAGTCCGAGACGGTCCCGGCCGGCGACCCGGCGAAGGTGGCCGAGTGGCTGGCGAAGGCCGGGTACGAGGCCGACCCGGCGCTGGCGGCGTGGCTCAAGAGCCAGGCCGACCGGAAGTGGACGGTGACGGCGGTCGCGGTCGGCGGGGCGGCTGGGTCGCCGGTCGTCCGGCTGACGTTCCCGGCGGACCGGCCGGTCTACCCGCTGCGGACGGTCGGGGCGGTCGCCGGGTCGCCGCCGGCGCACAAAGTGTACGTCGTGTCCGACGGGCGGTATGCCGGGGAGGCCGGCGGGGCGCCGTGGGCCGCGGCCGTCGCGTGGTCCGGCCCGGCGAAGCCGGAGGCCGTCGGCCCGGTGGTGAAGGCGGCGGAGGGCTCGGCCCCGCAGAACTGGTGGGTGACCGAGTTCGACGACCCGGCCCCCGGGGCCGACGAGGTGGTGTTCGCGAAGGCCGCCGACCAGGCCGCGGTCGCCCGCCCGCCGACGGTGGTGTACTACCTGGAGGACTACCCGCCGGCGTGGGTGATGAACGTGCTGGCGGCGGCCGGACTGGTGGTGGTCGGGCTGGTGCTCGGGCGGTGGCTGTGGCGGCACCGGAAGGCGCCGGCGGCCGCGTCCCCGCCGCCGGCCGGCCCGGCCTCCGCGCCGGGGGGGTGAGCGTCCCCCCCGGGCGCGACGGGCGGCCCGGTCACCCGACGAGGGTGAGTTGGATGTCGTCGAGGAGGACGGTCGAGTCCCCGCCGACCAGCCCGTCCAGGGTGAGGGTGTAGCCGCCGGCGGTCGCCACCGCGAACGTCGCCGTCAGCGTCTCGTACCCGGTCCCGGCCGGGGTAAACGTCTGGGCGGTGCCGGCGAGGTCGGCCCGGACGGTCTGCGGCCCGTCCGGCTGGTCGTTCCCCCGCTGGGCCGCCCGGAACGTCAGGGCGTACGTCCCGGGGACGAGGGTCACCGTCTGGGCGATCGACCCGGCGCCCTGCAGGAAGGCGACCTGCCCGCCCTCCGGGGCGCCCGGGCTCCCGCCGGTGAACGCGCTCCCGTTCCCGGACACCCCGGCCGTCGCCGAGTACGCCCACGCCGTCCCGGTCGGGGCGTACTCGAACCCACCGGCCCCGACCCCCGGGGCCTCGAACCCGCCGTCCGCCAGCAACGGCCCGGGCGGGGCCGGCACGTCGTCGGTGATCGTCAGGACGGCCGTGCTCTGGCCCCCGAGCTTCGCCCCGCCGGCGGCCCCGCTCAGCACCAGGTTGACCGTCTCCGGGCCCTCCCCCGGGCCGTCGTCCGCCAGCAGCACGGTGAACGTCTTGCTCGTCTCCCCGTCGAGGAAGGTGAGCGTCCCGGACGCCGGGGTGTAATCCGTGCCGGCGGTCGCCGTCCCGTCGGCGGTCGCGTAGTCGACCGCCACCGTCCCGTCGGCCCCGCGGGTCCGGGTGACGGTGATCGTGGCCAGGGTGCCGGCCTCGGTCTGGGTGTAGGTGGCCGAGTCGAACTGGAGGAAGCCGGGCCGCTCGGCGGAGAAGAAGTAGGTGAACACCGGGCTGGTGGTCGGGTCCGTCATGTCCGGCCCGAGGTACGCGGTCGCCTGGACGTCGACCTCGTAGTACCCGCGGGCGGTGAACGCCCAGTTGTAGTGGGTGTGCGACCCCTCCGACAGGAAGAACGCGTCGTCCGCGGTCAGCCCGTCGGCGGTCGAGACGAAGGTGGTGATCCCGCCGAAGAACCCCGCCTGCCACATGCTGAACTGGCCCGGGCCGCGGACGGCGGTGACCTGCACCCGGATCCAGGAGTCCGTCCCGTTCACCCGCGGGTCGGACTCGAAGTACGCGGCCAGGCTGCCGGGCGGGGTCCGCTCGGCGTTCGCCCCGAGGTACAGCTGGTCCGGCAGTTGGTTCTGCCGCAGCACCCAGACGTCCGCCCCGTCCGGGACCCCGAGGAAGTCGAACTGGGACCCGGCCGGGCGGGCGACGCGGGTCCCCGGGACGGCCACCGGGTTCACCACCCCGGCGTCGTACCGGATGTCGTTGTCCTTGTCCTCGGTGGTGGCGACCCAGGCCCCGTCGAGGTAGTCCAGGGCGATCCCGTCGACGTGCCCGGCGAGCAGGTCGAGGGTGCCGTTCAGGACGGTCCGGGCCTCCAGCTGCTCCAACCCGGCCAGCGGCTTCACCCGTCGTGAGAGTAACGTCCGCATCGCTGCACACCTCCGGGAGTTGGTTGTTGATCCGGCACGGGCGAGCCGGGAGCGTGAGCGGCCGGAGGTTACCGTCCTCCGGCCGCTCACGCTCCCGGCTCGCCGGAACGTCACGCCGCCCGGCGGCCGCGCCGCCACGCCAGGACGCCGCCGACCGCCAGCAGCCCGCACGACGCCGGCTCCGGCACGGCCGCCACCCCGGTCGTCTCGACCCCGAACGTCAGGGTGAACACCTCGCTCGTGACCGGGGTCCCCTCCGGCCCCTGGAGGATCCCGGACAGGACGATGTCCACCTCGTACAACCCGGTGGCGGTGAACGCGTAGTTCAGGTGGACGTCCCCGGAGTCGACCGGGAGGAAGAACGCGTCGTCGGCGGTCAGCCCGCCCAGGACGGTGGACGCGAACACCGTGATCCCCCCGAACGCGTCCGCCTGAAAGACGGAGAACTCGCCGGGGCCGCGGGCGGCCACGAACCCGATCCGGACGTTGCCGACCAGGTTGTCCCCGACCTCGTCCTCCGGCTTGATCCCGAGGTACAGGATGTCCGGGTCCTCGATCTGCGGGACGATCCACACCGGGTTCCCGGCCCCGGCCCCGAGGAAGGCGAACTGCGCCCCCGGGGGCTGGGTCACCCGGGCGGCCGGGCCGACGAACAGCAGGGCGTCGGCCGGGTCGAACTCGTCCCCGGTGTCGTCGACCGCCAGGACCAGCCCGAGCTGCCCGCCCTCGAAGGTGATGGCGATGTCGACCTCCCCCGGCCCGAGCACGATCATCGCGGCCCCGGCCCGCGGGGCGGCCGCCGCGGCGAGGAGTACGGCCGCCAGCGTCCCGAACACGGTCCTCATCGTCGAACCTCCTGGTGCCTGAGAGTCGGGGTGGGCGACGCCCCGGTCCCGCCCGTCACTCCGGCGGGCGGGCGAAGTTGAAGCCGGTGTCCGCCCAGAGCTTCACCTGCGCCGCCGGGATCACCTCGACGTGCCCGTCGGCGTACAGGTAGTTCGCGTGCCCGCCGGTGTGCTCCGGCCCGCCCGTCCCGAACCGGTCCGGCTGGATGTCCGCCAGGATCCGGTTCCACGCCCCGGCCGGGGAGATGAACCAGTTGTCCCCGTGGGTGTGGTCCCGGGCCCCGATCCCGACCCCCTTCCGGTCCGAGCAGGTGAACACGGTGATCGTCCGGGACGTGGCCGGCAGGTGGTTGATGTTCCGGACCGCGCCCGGGATGTTCGGGGTCGAGACGTAGGTGCTCAGCGAGTAGCTGGTCGACCCGGCCGCCAGCAGGGCGTCCTTCTTCGGGTCGGCCGGGCAGATGCGGATCTTGTCGACGCTCTCCAGGTACGGGGCCAGGGTGAACACCCAGCAGAACTGGTACTCGGGGATCGACAGGACGTGGGTGGTGAGCGGGAAGAACCCCTTGTGGTCGTTCGTGTAGTGGGCCAGCCCGATCCCGAGCTGCTTCAGGTTGTTCTGGCACTGGGTCCGGGCCGCCGCCTGGCGGACCTTCTGGACGGCCGGGAGGAGCAGCCCGACGAGGACCGCGATGATGGCGACCACCACCAGCAGCTCGACCAGCGTGAACCCCGGCCGCGGGCGGCCGGGGGAGCGACGGGGCCGGGTCATACGGTGTGCTCCAGTGGACAACTGAAAACGTGTACCGCCGTCGTATGTAAAACTCATTCGATCCGTATCGTTCATCGAAAATTGAAGTGAAACAAAATATTACTTCACCCGAGGTGCCAGTGTAGGGCGTGCCGGCGGGGGTGAACAGAGGGGTTCGGGAAAAATGTGCGGCCGGCCCGGGGGCCGGCCGCGGCGGGACGTGAGCGGGGTCGGGCCCTACCGCCGGAACCGGCGGGCCGCCGCCCATAAGGCGAGACACTTCCGCCAGAGGGCCGTGCCGGCCAGGGCCGCCCACCAGCCCGCCCGGGCCGTCAGGGCGTGGGCCGCGCCCCCGGCCCCGGCCAGCGCCGCCCCGGCGGCCACGGCGACGACCTCGTCCGGCACGCCCGCGATCAGTTGGCCCCCGCCGTCGCCCGTCCCGTCCGGGTCGGGGGAGAGCTCCTCGACGTGCGAGATGAAGACCTCGCCCCCGGCGTCCGCGTCGGGTTCGGCGTCCGACCGTTCGCCGGCGGCCGACCCGGCGGCGCCGGCGGCCGACCCGGCGGCGACGGCGTGCGGCGGCCGCGGGGCGGGGGCCGGGGCGGTCGTCACGGCCCCGCCCGGCCGGGCGGCACGGTCGCTGAGCCGCGGGGGGGGAATGTTGGTGTCTTCGGCGCCCGGGACGTTCCCGGCCGGCGCGGGCGGCGCCCCGCCGGGCGCCGGGGCCGCCGGCGCCGGCTGCGGGGCGTCCGCGCCCTCGGCACCCTCGGCCCGGACCCCGCCCGCCGCGGACCCGCCCCCGCCCCCGGCACCGCGCGCCGCCGAGTTCCCGGCCGGGTCCGCGGCGGGCGACGGCGTCCCGTCCCCGAGGTCCTGCCGGACCGGGGCCGCCGGCTCGCCCGGCGGTGCGAGCGGCCCGCGGTCGGCGGCCGGCTCCGCGGGCGGGAGGAGGGCGAACGAGACCGGCGCGTCGCCCCCCGCGCCGCCCGCCGGCACCACGGGCGCCGGTGCGGGGGCCAACTCCTCGCCGGCGGCGGGCGGCCGGGGCCCGGGCGCGGGCGGCGGGACGATCAGGGTGACGGCGGCCGTGCCGCTCTCCAGGGCGCCGTCGGTGACCCGGTAGGTGAATCGGTCCGTCCCGTGGAAGTCGTCGCGGGGGGTGTAGACGAGGACGCCGTCGGGGCCGAGGACGAGGGTGCCGTGGTCCGGCTGGGTGAACGCCGAGACGGTCAGGGCGTCGCCGTCGAGGTCGCTGGCGAACGCCCGGACATCGATCGTGATCACCCTCCCCTGGCCGACGACCGTGGCGTCACCGGCGGCCGCCGGCGGGTCGTTCGTGTCGCCGACGGTCAGGGAGACCGTGGCGGCGGCCGCGGCCCCGGTCGGGTCGGTGGCGGTGACCCGGACGGTGACCGGCCCGATGTCGGCCTGGCCCGGGGTGCCGGTGAGGGTGCGGGTGGCGGGGTCGAACGCCAGCCACCCGGGGAGGGCCGACCCGTCGGCGAGCGTCGCCGCGTAGGTCAGGGCGTCCCCGTCCGGGTCGGCGAACGCCGGGACCTGGTAGGTGAAGGGGGAGCCCTGGGTGGCGACCTGCGGCGGCAGGGTGCCGCCCGCCGGGGCGGCCGGGGGGTCGGCGGTGGGGTTGACGATGACGGTCACGGTGGCGGTGGCCGTCCCACCATTCCCGTCGCCGGCCCGGTAGGTGAACTGGTCGGTGCCGTGGAAGTCCGCCGCGGGCGTGTACACGAACCCGCCGTTCGGGTTGAGCGTCAGGGTGCCGTGGGCCGGGCCGGTCACGAGGACGGCCGACAGCGGGTCCGCGTCCGGGTCGGCGTCGTTGGCGAGGACCCCGGGCCCGGCCACGGTCAGCACCCCGTCCTCGGCCACCGCGTAGGCGTCCCCGGCCGCCGCCGGCGGGTCGTTCACCGGGGTGACGGTGACGCTGACGGTCACCGGGGGGCTCTGGGCGGTGCCGTCGGCGGCCCGGTAGGTGAACTGGTCGGTCCCGTGGAAGTCCGCGGCCGGGGTGTACACGAACCCGCCGCCCGGGTTCAGGGTGAGCGACCCGTGGGCCGGGCCGGTGACGAGGACGGCGGTGAGGGCGTCGGCGTCCGGGTCGGCGTCGTTGGCCAGGACCCCGGGGCCGGCGACGGTCAGCACCCCGTCCTCGGCCACCGCGTAGGCGTCGGCGGTGGCGGCCGGGGCACCGTTGGCGGTCGTGTACTGCAGCCGACTGGGGAAGGCCGTCGTGTCGTAGGCGAACCACAGGTCGTCGTCGGAGCCGTTGTTGACGACGACCACCACCCCGAGGGAGCGGCTCGCCGCCACCGTGTGGTTCACGGTGCCGAAGTTGATGACGAACTCCTCCCACGTCCCCCCGCCCCAGTTCGCCCGGGTGACCGAGCCCTGCGCGACCAGGGTGCGGCTGCCGCCCGACGCGTTCGTGTCGACCAGGTACGCGGTCACCGAACCGGTCTTCCCGGTCGTGAAGTCCTTCATCGCGCTCCAGAAGGTGAGCGTCGCCGGCCCGCCCAGCGACACCGCCCCCACCGGGTTCTGGAACAGGTGGTACTTCACCGCGTCCGTCTCGGCGTGCCCGCCCGCCCCCTTCTGCACCAGCAGCCCGGCGAACGCGTCCCGCCCGGGGTCGTAGTTCGGCAGCGCCGTCGCCGTCGGGGCGGTCGACGACAGCGGGGAGAACGGCGGCGTCGTGTCCCCCTTCAGGAACAGGGTCTGGACCGCCAGCACCCCGGACCACCCCGCCCCGGCCGACAGGGCCCCGGCCTCGACCGCCCCGTGCCGGAACTCCAGCTCCCAGTCCCCGCCCCGGGCCGCGCCCCCGGTCCGGTCGTCGCTCGCCGCCACGTCCGCCCCGGTCAGCCCGGCCAGCCCGCGGACCAGCGCCCGGCCGGCGTCGCCCGCGGCCACGTCGCACCCGTACAGCAGGAGGTCGGCGTCGGCCGACAGGGCGGCCCGCCACCCGGCCAGCGCGGCGGCGTGCCGCCCGAGGTCGGCGGCCGTCAGCCGCGTCCCGCCGAGGTGCAGCGCCCCGGCCCCGCCGTGCCCGACCAGGTGGACGGCGTCCAGCCCCGCGTACCGGCCGAGGTGCGCGCCCACCTGCGCGACCCCGTCGGCGGCCGGGTCCAGGACGACCACCTCGACCCGGCGGGCCGGGTCGATCCCCGCCAGGAGTTCGCCGACCAGCGCGGCCGAGTCCGGCACGGTCGCGTCGACGAAGACGACCTCGCGGGTCCGCCCCGCGGCCGCCGGCGGGGCGACCGGGACGACCGGCGGGCCGGAGTCGTCCGGGGCGTGGGGGGAGCGGACGACCGCCGCGAGTCCGAGGAGGGAGCCGCCGGCGACCCGGGGGAGGTCCGCCATCCCGGCGAGGGCCGCGCTCATCAGCGACCGCCCCTCCAGGCTCTCCACGCCCAGGCGGGCGCGCGGGCCGACGGGCCGGGGGCGGCCGGCGAACGCGGGGCGGACGGCCCACCACCACGCGGTCGACCGGTGGACCCATGACCGACGGCCGGATGCCTTGCGGTTCATCTGACCCCCCCGGCCCGCCGGTCGCCACGGGCGCCGTCGGGCCAGCCAGGCAGTTCAACGACTGTGAGGGTAACTAGCACCGTCCGGCTGTCCGAACGTCCCCCACCCGAGGCCGATCGGGAAAAGAAAATTATGAGACAACAACTGTGAATCAACCGTTGCGCGGTTCCGACGGGGCGAGAATCGATGATCGCCCCGGCCGGCGAACTCCGGCGGGTTTTTCCGGTCCGCTGCGAGGGGAGTTGCGGCCGGGTCGGAAACCGGTCGCGCGGGGGACGGATTCCGGGGCGTTACGCTCCCGGCGCTCGTTTCGGGCCGCACGGACATGAGCCGCTGCCGGAGCAGGAGGGCGTTGGCCACCGGCACCCGGCCGGTGAACCCGTCCAGCTCCTTCCCGGGGCCCGTGCTCCTGTAGGCCGGCGGCCAGGTGACCCCTCCCGCCGCCCGCCGCTGGCCGGAGGCTTAACCCGCAGACAGCGCCCGCAGGACCAACTTCTGGAAGTGGAGGACCAGCCGCTCGCTGCGGGGCAGCAGGCGGCCCCGCTCCGGCAGGCCCGCCCTCAGGCCGAGTTGCACCGAGGCGGTCAGGGACTGGTCCTCGGTGACCACCTGGCGGGTGAACTCCGCCAGCGCCCGGACGAACTCTTCCGGCGCGTCCGGCGGGAAGAAGCGGTCGGTGAACCCGCGGGTGTGGTCCGGCCCGTCCGGGAGCCAGACGTGGACCGCCAGGTTCGGGTGTCCGGGGTGGGTGCTGAGGGTGAGGTTCGGCCAGAGGTAGTAGTACTGGGCCAGCGCCACCGGCCCGCCCGCGTCGTAGGCCGCCCGCGGGGCCCCGGAGCGCGCCGGCGCGGTCTGGGCGCTGAACCACTCGCCCGCGTGCAGCGAGTAGGCGTCCGGGCGGACATCGACCACCGAGCTGAACCCCGGGTGCGCCACCGGGCAGTGGTAGCACTCCAGGTAGTTCTCCAGCAGCACCTTCCAGTTCCCCGCCGCCCGCCACCCCTCCCGCGAGCGGAACCGCAGCCCGGCGAAGTCCAGCCCGTTGCGGGCCGCGATATCCGGGAGGTCGCCGAGGGTGCTCGCCAGCGGCCCGGCCCCGGGGTCCGCGTTGGCGAACACGAACGGCCCCCAGCCGTCCACCCGGACGGGCAGGAGCGAGAGGCCGGTCGGGTCGAACCCGGGCTCCCGGTCCGCCCGCGGGGCCGACCGCAGCCGCCCGTCGAGGTCGTAGCACCAGCCGTGGTACGGGCACCGCAGGAGCGTGCCGTTCCCCGCCCCGACCGCCACCAGGTGCCGGCGGTGGCGGCAGACGTTGACGAACCCCCGCAGCCCCTGCTCCGCCCGCACCACCACGACCGGCACGCCCCCCGCCTCGCCGGTGACGTAGTCCCCCGGCCGGGCGAGCTGGTCGGCCCGGCCGACGTACTGCCAGCCGCGCCGGAAGATCCGGTCGTGCTCCCGCGCGAGGACGGCGGGGTCGGTGTACCACGACGCCGGGAGCGAGACGCCGCGGTCGAGGTCGAGCGCGAGCCGGGCCGCCTCTTCGGGGGACGGGAACGGGGTCATCGGCGCGTCCCACTCTCGATCTTGTCCAGCAGCCACTCGGCCACGCGCCGGGGCGGCTGCTGACCCACGTCAACCCGCCCGTTCGCCTCCTGGATGGTGTCCGGGTCGATGGCCCCGACCAGCGGCCGCACCGCGTCCACGAACCCGGGGCGCGCGGCGGCGGCGCGGGACACGAGCAGCAGGGCGTCGTACGGCGGGAACACCTCGGCCGGGTCGGCGAGCAACTGCAGGCCGAACAACTTGATCCGGCCGTCGCTGGAGTAGGCGAGGACGGCGTCGACCTCCCCCGCGGCCAACGCCCCGTAGGTGAGCGACTGGTCCATCGTCACCGGCTCCGCGTTCCCGAGCGGGTACCTCTCCCGGAGCCGCTGCCATTCCGGCCGGTGGAACACGCCGATGTCGCCGGCGATCCTCAGCGGCTGGCCGCGCCGGGCCAGGTCGGCGATCGAATCCACCTTCCACTCCTCCGCCCGCCGGCGGGTGATCGCCAGCGCGTAGGCGTTCTCGTACCCCAGCCGGCCCACGCAGACGACACCGTACTCCTCCTCGAGGAACCGCACCACCTCCGCCCGCATCGACTCCCGCTCGGAGAAGTCCTGCCGCTTCATGAGCATGGTCCACACGTCGCCGGTGTAGGCGACCATGCAGTCGACATCCCCCCGCCGGAGGGCGACGTGCAGCATGCCGTACCCCATCCCCTCCCGCCGCTCGGTGTGGAATCCGGCCGCCTCCAGCCTCCGGGCCAGGGCGTGGGACAGGGTGTACTGCTCGGTGAACGACGCGCAGGCGACGACGGCGCGGTTCCCCCCGCCGAGCCACCGGGAGACGGGCTCGTACAGCCCGCCGGCGACCACCAGGAGCAGCCCGGCGGCCGCGGCGCACGCCAGCCGCCGGCTCCGCCGCCGGGCCGCGACCTCCAGCAGGCGGACGAGTTGGTCCAGGCCGACCGCCAGCAGCGCCGCCGCGACGCACCCGAACGCCGTGGACGCGTGGTTCAGGGTGGCGATGCCGGCGAAGATGTAGTTCCCCAGGCTCTGCCCGCCGACGGGCGTGGCCAGCGTGGCGGTGCCGACGACCAGGACGGTGGCGGTCCGGACCCCGCCGATGAGGACCGGGGCGGCCAGCGGCAGTTCCACCCGCCAGAGGGTCTGCCGGCCGCTCATGCCCAGCCCGCGGGCCGCCTCCGTCAGCGCCGGGTCGACCCCGCGGATGCCGACGACCGTGTTCGCCAGGATCGGCAGCACGCCGTACAGGGCCAGCGCCAGGAACGCCGGCAGGAACCCGGTCCGCTCGTTCAGGAGGAGCATCAGCAGGGCCAGGAGGGCCAGGCCGGGCACCGTCTGGATGACCCCGGCGACCGCCAGCGACACCTCCGCCAGCCGCGGCCGCCGGCTCGCGGCGACCCCGAGCGGGAGGCTGACGGCCAGCGCCGCGGCCAGCGCCGCGACCGACAGCAGCATGTGCCCGCCGAGGTACGCCGGCAGGTTCGCCACGAGGTCCCGCATCGTCTCGCTCACGGCCGCGCCTCCCCGGCCCCCGCGACCAGGGCCTCCAGCCGCTCGGCCTGCCGCTTCGGCCCGGACATCAGCTCGGCGACGAACGGGTCGCCGGGGTCGGTCAGCAGCTCGCACGGCCGCCCGAGGCGGAGCAGCCGACCGCCGCTCATGACCGCGATCCGGTCGGCCGACAGGAGGGCCTCGGTCATGTCGTGGGTCACCATCACGGCCGTCAGCCCGAGGCGGCGGCGGAGCGCCAGGAACTCGTCCCGCAACTCGTCGCGGGTCACCGGGTCGAGGGCCCCGAACGGCTCGTCGAGGAGCATCACCCGCGGCCCGGCGGCCAGCGCCCGGGCGAACCCGACCCGCTGCTGCTGCCCGCCGGACAACTGGTCCGGGCGGCGGCCGCGGTACTCCCCCGGCGGCAGGTGGACCATCTCCAGCAGCTCGTCGACCCGGGCCGCGACCCGCCCCGGCGGCCAGCCGAGGAGCCGCGGGACGACCGCCACGTTGTCGGCCACGGTCAGGTGGGGGAACAGGCCGACGCCCTGGAACACGTACCCGATGCCGCGCCGCAGCTCCACCGGGTCGGCGGACCGCACGTCCCGGCCGTCGACCTCGACCCGCCCGGCGGTGGGCTCGGTCAGGCGGTTGATCATCTTCAGCGTGGTGGTCTTGCCGCACCCGGACCCGCCGACGAGGGCCAGCAGTGACCCCGCCGGCACGGTCAGGGACAGCTCCCGGACGGAGTACGTGGCGCCGCCGTCGTAGGACTTGCTGACGCCGTCGAGGACGATCACGGGTCGGTTCCGGGTCGGGTGCGGGGGCGAGGTCCCGCGGATTGTGACCCGGATCCACCCGCGTGTCCAGCGGGCCGACCGGGGAGGCCGTACGGCCCGCCCCTACGCCGCCTGGCGGAACAGGACGGACTCCCGCTTGAACTGCCGGACCGCCGCCCACAGGGCCAGGCCGATGCACAGCCCGAGCGACACCGCCACCGCCGGCAGGTGGGCCCACGGGAACGGGTCCGGGCGGACCGACATCAGCCGCTGCTGCAAGAGCAGGGCGTTGGCCACCGGCACCCAGCTGGTGAACCCGTCCAACTCCTTCCCGGGGCTCATGCTCCAGTACGCCAGCGGCAGGGTGACCAGGAAAATCGGGACCATGTAGTAGTTCCCCTCCTTGGTGCTCCGGGCGAACACCCCGAGGGCCATGGTCCCGGCGGCCACCAGGGCGGCCAGCGGCAGCGCCGCCAGGACGCACGCCGCCAGCCCCGGCAGGGACACCACCGCGTACGACCGCAGCACCTGCACCACCGCCAGGGCGACGACCATCAGCAGCACGTTCCAGACGGCCGTCCCGAACCCCATCCCGGCCACCGCCAGGAACTTCCCCCACACGATCTCCGCCCGCTCGACCGGGCTGATCAGCAGCGTCTCCATCGTCCCCCGCTCCTTCTCCCCGGCGGTCAGGTCGACCGCCGGGTAGATCGCCCCGGTCAGCATCCACATGAGCAGCAGGAACGGGATCATCTTCACCAGGAGGTCCCGGATCTCGTCGAACATCTTCTTGTCCGCCGGCTTCTCCGACTGCGGGTCCTTGATGTCGATGGGGAGGTCGAAGTCAGCCGGCAGCCCGGCCCGGGCGAACCGGGCCTCCTTCACCTTCTCCGCCCACGCCCGGAGCACCCCGGTCAGCCGGGCGACGGCCAGCTTCGAGTTCTCCTCCCCGTCCCGCCCGAGCACCCGGACCGCCGCCCGCTCCCCGCGGGCGAGCCGGGCGGCGAAGTCCGGGTCGACCACCAGCACCGCGTCCGCCTCCCGCCGGGCCAGGGTGTCCTGGTCCGCCCCGGGGACCAGTTCCACCGCCAGGGTGCTCCCCTCCGGGTCGCCGGCCAGGTAGGCGGGCGGGAACCGGCCGTCGACCAGCAGCGGGGGGATCGCGCCGGCGGCCGCGGCGTGCCCGGCGGCCGCCCCGGCGACGGCCGAGACATCCGCCCGCGGCCCCGGCAGGTGCTCGGCCCCGGCCACCGCGACGACCAACTTCTTGTCCTTGACCGCGGCCGCGTACAGGAGCCCGACCCCGACGAACAGCGGGTACATGAGGACCGGGAGCCCGAGGATCAGGAACAGCGTCCGCCGGTCGCGGAGCTGGTCCCGGACTTCCCGGGCGGCGATCAGGCGGACGACCGACCAGCGCGGCATGGGTGGCCTCGGGGGGGGGCCGGGTGAGTGTACGCCGGGGGCGGGCGGGTGGCGCCGGCCGGGTCGGGGGTTGCGGCCGGCGGGGTGGCGCGGGCGGGCGGTAGAACCGCTACCGGAAACCGCCCGGCCCCGCCAGTTTGCCCAGTCTGTGGTTGAGCCCCAGGCCCCCGCCCCATACCATCCCCTTACCAAGTCGGCCCTCATCAGGGCGGAGAGACCGCGGACCCGCTACGGGGGCGGGTCGGGGCCGGGGTCAACCGGGGGTGTGCGATGTACGGGATGGTGATGATGGTCGCGGTCACCGGGTCCGGGGACTCGGCCGGGTTCGGGAAGCGGAACAACGGGTGCGACGGCGGGGGGATGTTCGCCGGGAACGGGTGCAGCGGGATGTTCGCCGGCGGCGGGTGCTCCGGCCGCGGCGGGTTCCTGGGCATGCGGTCCGGCGGCGGGCTGTTCGGCAAGCACAAGGGGAACGGGTGCGACGGCGGGGCCGGCTGCCACGGCGGGTACAACTACGCCGGCGGGTTCGGGTGCACCGGGTCGTACGCGGCCCCGGTCTACACGGCGCCCGGCGCCGGGTGCACCGGGGTGGTCCCCGGGGCGCCGGCCCACCCGATGCCCGGCCCGGACGGGAAGAAGAGCCTGTGGGACCGGCTCGGCGGGGAGAAGGCGGTCCGGGCGGTGGTCCACGACTTCGTCGGGGCGGCCGCGACCGACCCGAAGGTGAACTTCTTCCGGGACGGGAAGTACAAGCTCGACGCCAAGGGGGTCGAGCGCCTGGAGCAGCTGCTGGTCGAGTTCGTCAGCGCCGCCGCCGGCGGGCCGCTGAAGTACACCGGGCGGGACATGAAGACCAGCCACACCGGGATGAAGATCACCGACGCCGAGTTCGGGGCGCTGGCCGGCCACCTGGTCGCCACCCTGAAGAAGTTCAACGTCCCGCAGGCCGAGATCGACGAGCTGGTCAAGGCCGTCGCCGGGACCAAGGGTGACATCGTCGGGCAGTGAGTGGCCGACGACTCGCGGGCGGCCGGCGGGAGACCCCCGCCGGCCGTTCCCGTTGAAAGTGGCAGGCAGACTCCGTGTGCCGTCCGCGCGGACGGCACACGGAGCAGGGCCGTTCGGTATGGGGGGTGGGGTCGGTGTCACCCGCTCCCTGACGGTCGCGGTTCGCCGGGCGCCGAGGCGAACCGCGACCGTCAGGGAGCGGGTGCGACGCCGCCCAGACCGCCCAACCCCACACCCCGAACGGCGGCCTCGGCACACGGAGCGTGCCTGCCACTTTCAGGCGTGGCCGACCAGCAGGGCGAGGGCGGCCAGGGCCAGGACGATGCCGACCACCTCCCACCGGGAGATCGGCTCGCCGAACGCGAACACCCCGGTCAGGGTCAGCAGCACGACCGTGGACATCGAGTACACGACGCCGATCGTCCCGAGCTTCAGGTACCGCATCACGAACAGCCACCCGAACGCGGTCGACGCGTACACCGCGAACCCGACCAGGAACGCCCGGGTGGCGACCGGGTACTCCTGGTCGCTCGCCTTCTTCAGGAAGTAGTCGCCGAGCACCCCGAAGGCGCTGAACCCGACCGTCAGCAGGACGGCCGCCCACGTCCGGTCCATCGCCAGCCCTCCGTCGGTGGGACAGACATTCTTGTCTGCCGGGCAGGCAGGAATGCCTGCCCCACGGCTCTACACGATCTCCACCCCCACCTCCCCGTCCGCCACCGCCCCGACCTCCCACGCCTCGACGCCGGCCGCCGCGAACTGCCGCACCACCTCGCCGGCCGCCGCCGGGTCGCACACCACCGCGAACCCGACCCCCATGTTGAACACCCGGAACATCTCCGCGTCCGGGACGTTGCCGAGCCGCCGCAGCCAGGCGAACACCGGCGGCTCCGGCCACGACCCGCGGCGGACCGTGACGCGCTTCCCCGGCGGCAGGATGCGGGCGAGGTTGTCCGGCAGCCCGCCGCCGGTCACGTTCGCCAGCCCGTGGACCGCGGTCGGGGCGGTCGCCGCGAGCACCGCCCGGACCGGCTTCGGGTACAGCCGGGTTGGCGCCAGCAGCTCCTCGCCGACCGTCTTCCCCAACTCCGCGACGTGGTCCGACACGCCCAGCCCGGCCGCCTCGAACACCACCTTCCGGACCAGCGTGTACCCGTTCGAGTGGAGCCCGCTCGACGCCAAGCCGATCACCGCGTCGCCGGCCCGGATCGCCCGGCCGTCGATGATCCGGTCGCGCTCGACGACGCCGGCGGCGAACCCGGCGAGGTCGAAGTCGCCGGGGCGGTAGAAGTCCGGGAGGATCGCCGTCTCCCCGCCGACGAGCGAGCACCCGGCCTCGACGCACCCGTCGCTGATCCCCTTCACCAGGGCCAGGCTGAGGGCGGTGTCGTCGGCCGGCATGGCGAGGTAGTCGAGGAAGACGAGCGGCTCCCCGCCGGTGCAGACCAGGTCGTTCACCGACATGGCGACGAGGTCGATCCCGACGGTATCGAACTTGCCGGCCAGCGCGGCGACCTTGAGTTTGCTGCCGACCCCGTCGGTGCAGGTGACGAGGACCGGGTCGCGGTACCGGCCGTCGGGGTTGAGGTCGAACAGGCTGGCGAACCCGCCGACCCCCTTGCCGCCCTTCCGCGGCGGGAACGGCGGGCGGAGGACGCGCGGGTCGTGGGTGCGGGCGAGGAGCGGCTGGAGGCCGGCGATCGTCTCGGCGTAGGTGCCGAGGTCGAGGCCGGCCCGCTTGTAGTCCCACGGCTCGGACATGGCGCCCCCCGGTGTCCCGGGAGGCACACTATACAAGCCCGCGGCGCGAGCAAGGGCCGAGACCGTGCCCTTGCTCGCGCCGCGGGCTTGTCGTTCGGGGGTCACGCCTTCGGGACGGTCCAGAGCTGGACCGGGGACGTGTTCGCCGGGTACTCGCCGTCCTTCCCCTTCGGCCGCCCGTTCCCGCTGCTGTTCGCGTTCGTCGCGCTCACCGCCAGCCGGTCGCCGGCCGGGCTGACGGCGACGCTGTGGCAGTTCGGGAACTTCCCGCCGGCGAAGAACGGCTGGTCGGCGCCGGGCTTCCAGAAGAAGAACTTCCCCTGCCCCGGCTGGCCGCTGGTAGTGCCGACGAC
This sequence comes from Isosphaera sp., assembly GCA_013822345.1. Lineage (GTDB taxonomy): Bacteria > Planctomycetota > Planctomycetia > Gemmatales > Gemmataceae > Gemmata. The sequence goes on along the minus strand of PNKH01000059.1, from coordinate 5,349 downwards.
GTACCCGTCCGGGTGCCACGCCAGGTCGGTGACGTACCCCTCGCTGTCGGCCGCCCCCTTGTACTGCCCGACGCGCTTGCCGGAGGCGAGGTCGTAGGCGACCAGGAGCGGGACGGCCTGCACGAACCCGCCGGTCTTCGGCTCGCCGCCGGCCGCGAACAGCGTCTTCCCGTCCGGCGAGGCGAGCAGGCACCGCACCCCGCCGACGTCCTGGATGCGGTCGACCCGGTGCAGCTCCTTCGCCTCGAACGTGCGGCCGAGTTTCCCCGAGGCGGGTGAGTACTCCCGGATGGCGCCGAAGAGGTCGCCGACGTAGAACCGCGAGTCCGGGGCGAACGCGAGCGACAGGAGGTCCGTCCCGACCTTGTACTCGATGTCCGGCTTCCCGGTGGCGGCCGCCCACTGGCGGATGTGCCCGTCCTTGCCGCAGGTGACCACGACGGCGGTGTCGGGGGTGTGGCCGACGGCCCGCACCCAGCCGTCGTGGGCGGCTTCCACGGTCCAGCGCTTCTTCCCGTCCGCGTCCGACGCCGTGAGCCGCCCCCAGCTGTCGGCGGAGTACAGTTTGTCACCGATGGCCGGCGGCATCTTCATGTACGTGATCGCCGACACCCACCCGTTATGTCCGGTGACCGCGGGCAGCTCGGCCGGCTCGGCGGCGGAGACGTCCCAGCGGCGGACGGTGCCGTCGAAGCAGGCGGCGGCGAGCGTCTTGCCGTCCGGGGAGAACCGCACCCGGGCGATCTGCACCGGCGGGGTGAGCGGCTTCCCGAGTTCCTTCGGGGCGTTCGGGTCGGCGGGCTTCTTGGGTTGCATGAGTCGGGCTCTGTAGGGTGGGCCGAAGCGCCCGCTTCGGCCCACCCTACCGGCTCACGCCAGGACTTCGGCGACCGGCTTCATGTCCTCGTGGGCGATCGGCAGCGGCTGGCCGGCGTTGCGGAACTGCGTCTGGGCCGGGTCGACCCCGAGCGCCTTGTACCAGGTGTGGAACAGCCCGCCGATGTCCACCGGGTCGGCCTTCACCTCCGTCCCCGTCGGGTTCGTCGCCCCGGCGACCACCCCGGGCTTGATCCCGCGGCCGGCCATGCACACGCTCCACGCCTCCGGCCAGTGGTCCCGGCCGAGGTGGCCGTTGATCCGCGGCGTCCGCCCGAACTCGGCGCACACGACCACCAGCACGTTCCCGAGCATGCCGCGGTCGTGCAGATCCTCGACGATCGCCGCGAACGGCCGGTCGAACTTCGGGTGCTGGCTCAGGGCCTGGTTGAAGTGGTCGCCGTGCGAGTCCCACCCATAGCTGGTCACCTTCACGAACGTGACGCCCTCCTCCAGTAGCCGGCGGGCGAGCAGGAGGTGCCGGCCGAGGTCGTGCGACCCGTACCGCTCCTGGTCCTTCTGCGGCAGCTTCGACGGGTCGAACAGCTCGATCTTCCGCTGCAGTTGCGCCGCCATCTCGAAGGCGTGCGTGTTCGCCTCGGTGTTCTCCCGCCGCCGCTGCTCCGCGTACTTCGCGTCGATCAGCTTCCGCAACTCGTTCCGCTCGTCGTCGGACTCGGCGGACAGGTCGGCGGGGCGGAGCAGGTTCTCGGGCGGCTTCCCGTCGCCGAGCGCGAGCGCCCCGTACTTCGGGCCGAGGAACCCGGCGTCCTTCGGGATGAACCCGCCGCTCATCGGCTTCACCCAGATGTACGGCGGCAGCCCGCTGTCCCCCGCCCCGACGAGCCTGGTCACCGCCGACCCGAAGAACGGGTACACCACCCCGCGGTTCTTCGGGTCGCCGCGCTGGATCCGGTCGACGCCGGCGGAGTGCGAGTTGTCCTGGGTGCTGACGCTCCGCACCAGCGCCAGGTGCTTCATCACCTTCGCCGAGTGCGGCAGCGTCTCGGAGATGTGGACGCCCGGCACCGCCGTCGGGATGGCCCGGAACGGCCCGCCGAACGGGGTGTTCGGCTTCGGGTCCCACGACTCCAGTTGGCTCATCCCGCCGTCGAGCCAGACGAACAGCACCTGCCGCCGGTCCTTGCGGAGCTTGTCGGCGACGGCCGGGGTGGCGAGGCCGCCGAGGGTCAGGGCGGACGCGCCGGCTGCCCCGAGGAACCGGCGGCGGGACAGGCGGTGTTCGGCCGGGGTGCAGAGCATGGTGGGCCTCGTCCCTGTTCAGAAGTGGTGTCAGGACCCGGTGGGGCAGGCATTCTTGCCTGCCGGGGCAGACAGGAATGTCCGCCCCACCCAAGATCGAAACCACTTCAACCGGCTGCGGTCACTTCTTCCCGAAGTCGAGTTCGGCGACCTTCCCGGCGGCGACCTCGACCACCCGGGACTGCTTGGCGGCACGGACCTCGTACCGGCCCGGGGCGAGGGCCTTGAACACCGCCTTCCGGGCGACGATGTCCGCCTCCAGCCCGAGCTGCAGGGCGGCGGCCTCGAACGGCACGTCCCCGAGCGGCGGCCGGCCCGGGTCGTCGGCCGGGACCAGCTGCACCTTGCCGAGCGCCTCCAGCGGCGGCGTCACCTCCAGCCCGCCGGCCTGCCCGGGGTCGAGCACCAGGTCGGCGGTCGTCGTCGTCGAACCGGGCTTCACCTCCACCCACCGGCCGGCCACCGGGCCGCCGCGGAGGGCGGCGAACACGAGGTACCGGCCGGGGGTGAGCCGGCTGTGCTCGAACCGGCTCGGGGCGTCCGCGGTGCCGGCGACCAGGGTGGTCACGTGCGGCTTGTCGTAGTTGCTCCGGGCGGTCTGCCGGCTGCCGAGTTCCAGCTCCGGGGCGGCGGCGAGGGCGAATCGGTCCGGGCCGAGGGCGCCGAAGTACCCGGTCCGGACCGCCGCCCCCGGCCCGGCCCCGCGGACCGCCACCGCCCCGTTCACGTACGGCACGTCGTCCGGCCCCGGCGGGTCGTCCGGCTGACGGGGGCAGTCGGCGACGAACGACCCGGCCAGGACGTTTCCGCCCGTCCCGGGCCGCATCCCCGGCAGGTCGGGCAGCGCCAGGAACACCTTCCCCGGCAGCTTCCCGCCCTCCCGCCGGCCGAATTCCAGCGTGATCCCGCACCCGCCGCGCCACCCGAGCGCCGGCTCCGGCCGCCACCCCTGCAGCCCGAACAGCTTCCACCCCTCGAACTCGACCGGGCGCGGGAACACCACGAACACCGTCCAGTCCGGCGGCCCCGGGACCTCGTCGGCCGGGCGGAGGACCATCCGGGCCGGCGCCCCGTCCCGCCCGGGGTCGGCCGGCAGGTCGATCACCGCCCGCCACTCCTCCCCGCCGCGGAAGACCAGCCGCCGCCCCTCCAGCGACACCTCGGCCTTGCCGATCTCGACCCCGGCGAGTCGGCCGCGGACCGGGCCGTCCGGGATCACCTGCCGGGCCGGGTCCATCTCGTAGACGACCGGGGCCGGCGGGGTCGGCGGGCCGGGGGCGGGCGGCGGTGGGTCGGGGGCCAACGGCACCGTCCCGGCCGCCTCCGGCTGCGGCTTCGACCCGCACCCCACCACCAGCCCGAGCAGCAGCGCGAACGTCGTCCGTGACATGTTCCCTCCGGGAACAGTGGGCAGTGGGGAGTGGACAGTGGGCAGTTCAAAACCAAAGTCTTCACTGCCCACTGTCCACTCCCCACTGCCCACTGTTAGTGGTTCACCCCGAACTCCATCGAGGCGAGCAGCGCCCAGGCGACCCGGCCGACGGCGTCGGCCCGCTTGTCGCCGGGGTGCCGGGCCAACACCTTCGCCACCGCCGCCCGCTCCGCGTCGGTCGGCCTGCGGGTCAGCACCGCCAGGTACAGCTCGTCGGCGGCCGCGGCGTCGTCGAGCTTCGCGGCCCGCTCGACCAGGTTGCCGGCCTTCGGCTTCAGCAGGTCGAGCACCGCCGGGTCGTGCAGGAGGAACAGGGCCGCCTTCAGCGACGGGGCGACCTCGTCCTCCGCCTCCCGCGGCTGGTTCGCGAACGCCTTCACGAACTTCGGCCGCAGGGCGTCGGCCCCCTTCGGGTCGGCCCCGGTCGCGGCCAGGGCGGCGGCCAGCAGCTGCTCGGCCGTCAGCCGCTTCTCCAGCGCGACGGCGAAGTGCCGCGGCTCCGGGGCCGGCGCCCCGGCCGGGACCAAGCTTGACCGCCCGTAGGTTTTCGTCAAGGCCAGCTCGCGGACGAGCCACTTCAGGTCGAACTTCCGGGCGGCGAACTCGGCTGCGAGCAGGTCGAGGAGTTCGGGGTGCGACGCCGGGTTGCCGCTGTGGTGCAGGTCGAGCGGGTGGACGAGGCCGCGGCCCATCAGGGCGAACCAGACGCGGTTGGCGGCGTTGCGGGTGAAGTCCGGGTTGTCGGCCCGCGGCAGCTGCTCGGCGGCGGCCGCCAGGGTGCTGAACTTCGGCACCCCGACCTCGCCGGTCTTCCGGTCCGGCGGGACGGCGTACTCCATCCCCTTGGCGAACGCGGGGATGTCGAGCATCGCCATCCCCGGCAGCGCCGGGCCGGTCGCCATCGGCACCTTGGTGAAGACCGACGCGAACGGCGTCTTCTCGGTCGTCGGCCGCTCCGCCAGAACCATAGGCTTGGCGAGGTAGACGTTCTTGAAGAACGTGTGCAGCCCCTGGTAGTGCTGCTGCTTGTAGTCGTCGATGAACAGGTGGTCGTGGCACTCGCAGCACTGGAAGTTCTTGCCGAGGAACAGCCGGCCGACATCGCGGGTCAGGCCCGGGTAGTCGACCGGGTTCTCGCCGTACTTCTCGAGCCGCTTCGACAGCCAGAACGCCGACCCGCGGGTGGCGGCGTCCTTCGGGTCCGGCCGGAGGATGTCGCGGACCACCTGGTCGTAGGGCCGGTTCTTGGCGAACGCGTCGCGGAGGAAGGCGGTCCAGTCCGGGTGGTCGCCGAGCCGCTCCATCAGCATGACGTGGAACAGGTCGGCCATCCGGGCCGGGTACTCGGGGGCGGCGAGCAACCGGTCGATGAGCTTGGCGCGCTTGTCGGTGGCGGTGTCGGCGAGGAACGCCCTCGTCGCCTCGGCGGGCGGGACGGTGCCGGTGAGGTCGAGGTACGCGCGGCGGAGGAACTCGGCGTCGTCGGCCGGGCCGGCGAGGGTGACGCCGTCGGCCTTGGCCTTCGCCTCGACCGCGGCGTCGACCCGGGCGTGGAGCGGGTCGGCGGCCGGGGCGTGGGCGGCCGCGAGTCCGGCGGCCAGCGCGGCGAGCAGCAGGCGGGGCATGGGAGGAGGTCCGGCGGCGGCGGGGAGGCGGGCGCCCGGCAGGAGTTTGAGTGTAGCCGACCCGGTAGCGGTCGGGGAAGGGAAAATCGGGGCGAGCCGGGAGCGTGAGCGACCGGAGGGCGTTCCTCCGGTCGCTCACGCTCCCGGCTCGCC
>PNKH01000058.1 GCA_013822345.1 Isosphaera sp. | reverse complement strand
GACGTCCGGCCAGCGCCCTTGCGGCATTCGCGCTGATGATCGGTACCGCATGTGCCCCCGAGCCCGTTGAGTTGGTGCCGCCCGGGCTTCTGAAACGCGACACGTGCGCCACGCCCGACGGCACGGGCATCGTCTTCGCCGAGGTGGTCAGCGGGGCCAGCCCGCAGCTTCGAGTCGTCAAACTTTCTGACAAGTCGGTGGCGCTCTTTCAGAAGTCCGGGCGCGAGATCTCCTTCTCAAGCGATGGCAAATTGGTCGCCCACACCACGGGCGACGGCCTCGAATGCAGCGTCGAGATCGCCGACCAGCGGCGTGACAGAAAGGTCAGCATCCGCGGCGCGTTTGTCAGCGGTCCGGCAATGTCGCCCGACGGCCGCCACGTCGTCGTGGTCGCGGAGTTCGGACTTATGTACCTGGTCGATCTTGATGCGATCGAAACCAAGGAAACCAAGGATACCAAGAAGGGCGCCATTCAGGTGGAGCTAAAGAAAGATGCCAAGGGAACCTGCTCGAGCCCCCCGGTGTCAAGCGGCTCACGCCAGCCGGCGGGCAAGGCGATTACGCCCCGCACTTCTCGCCCGACGGCAAGACGATCGTATTCGGTTCGCGGCGCGACGACGACTTCGAGATCTATGCCATGTCGCCCGACGGCGGGGACATTCGCCGGCTCACCAAAAGCCCGGGCATCGACGGTCAGCCCGCCTTCTCACCTGACGGCAAGCAGATCGCCTTCACGAGCAACCGCGACCTCAACTACGAGATCTACGTGATGAATGCCGACGGTACGAACGTCCGCCGGGTGACGAACCACCCGGAACGCGATGACTACGCCTGCTGGACGACCGACGGCCGCTCGCTCGTCTTCATCGGCGAGCGCAAAGGCAAGTTCGGCCTGTATCAAGTCTCGGTACCGTAAATCACGATGTCCCCATCGACTCAATCGACGGTGGGCTGGACCTTGAACCTGTTACCGAAGCCCCGCGGGGAGCGTCGGTCCGAGTCACCTTGAAAGGGCGTTTATGATGTTGGGGCCTGTGCAATGCGGCCTGGCGTGTGTCGCCGTCCTGTGGTTCGTAACCGCGGCCGCGGCGCAGCCGAAGCGACCGGCGGCGGTGCCGAAGGCTGTCCCAATGGCGGGCAACGATCTGGCGGTGGCGTACCTGCCGGCCGAGCGGCTCTCCGGCACGGCGCCGATGCGCTCGTCACGATGAACGTCCATTGGCCCGAGGACGGCAATCGGCACCCCTGCGTTCTCATCGTGCACGGCGGCGGGTACGGCGGCGGGGACAAGGATGAAGCGGGGTTCCAGGAACTGTCCGCCCACTGCGTCCGGAACGGGTTCGTCGCCGCCAACTTCAACTACATTCTCGGCGACGAGATCTCTCCCCAGGTTTTCTGGGACTACAAGGCGGCCGTGCGCTTCCTCCGCAAGAACGCGGACAAGTACCAGATCGACCCGGAAAACATCTTCGCCTGGGGGTGGTGGCCGGCGGATGGCGCAGTTCCAGCGCGGGCTGGAGCGACGCGGGGGACCTTATGGTTTCGGCGCACACGGCCCTGCCGACCTCCTCTCTCCTGGATCCGCGCGGGCGCGCCACGCTCGCCGGGCACTTCCGGAACGGTTCGCGGGCCCCCGTGCCGATGGACGACCCGCGGCCCTTCTACTCAAAGTTCTCCAGCCGGCTCAAGGGCATGGCCGTCGACTGGGTCCACAACGAGGTGCTTCTTTCGGCGGACGACCCGGCGCTGCTCACCTACGTCGGCGAGGGGGGCACGAGTGAGTTGGAACCGCGTTGGAAGAAGGCGGGCATCGACGGCGTGGCGATCGTGGTCGAGGGGGCCGGTTGGAAGGGTGCCAACTCGATCCACGTCCCACCCGTGACCGGCAAGACCCTGGCCGCGGACGGAAAGACGCCGAGCGTGGTACGCGACCGCGTCCTGGAGTTCTTCCGCGAGCAGGCGTCGGCCGAGAAGCGGACCGTCGCCCCGGAGGTCCGGCCGAACCGCCGCACGTTCGTTATGCGGGTGGAGGTCGAGTTGGTGGCCGCGGCGGCGGACACCTCGATGCATTACACGACCGACGGAAGTGAGCCGACGGCGGCGTCGCCGGCGTACAAGGGGCCGGTCCCCCTCACGAAGACGACGACGGTCAAGGCCATCGCGATCGGCGCCGACGGCCGATCCAGCGGCGTGACGACCGCGGTCTACATTGCCGACGCGGCGCACGGGCCGCCCACCATCACGGAGCCGAAGCCGCTGCCGCGGGGTAAAGTGGGCCAGGTGTATTCGGTTGATTTCGCGGCCGAGCCTGCCGCCGGTGCCGTGAAGCCGGTCCGGTGGTTGCTTCAGGGCCAGCACCGCAACGCGGGCGGCCCGAACGCCCCGAAAGAGGACAAGGGGTTCGCGAACTACGTCGGCCTGAGCATCGACCCGGAGACCGGCCGTCTCCACGGCACGCCGAAGCGGGCCGGGGCGTATGTGCTCCAGGTGCAGGCCTACCATTTCGGAGCCGGACTGGTCGCCGACTCGCGAACGTGCCTGCTCGTGATCGAACCCCTGACAAGGACTCCATCCAAAACGGGTTTCGGCAAGGCGAGTCCAGTAGTTTCAAGTTGGGCGATTTATGAGTAGCGGGGCGCATGGGTTTTTCGGTCGATGGTGGTGGCCACGCCGCCATCCCCGGATCCGCCATGCGCCCCGGACGACAGTCCATCCGACCCATACCGGCGACCACCACACGACACCTGCGTCCAGTCCTCACCGACTGGCTCGCACGGGGCGTACAACTGCCCAAGCGGCGGAAGCCGGGCTCCCTCGCGGGTATCTGTGAGACCAGTTCCCGCAGCGGCCCTGCGGACGAACTTTTCAGCGACGTTGGGAAAGGGCCGGCCTCACAGTCGGTCCGGCTACGCCGCCTGGGGCCGCGAGCATAACTACCGATCTGGACCCCTACCGGCGGGACAACCCATCTTAGCGGAATGTATCTATCTGACCCGAGCGGCAGGGGCGTTTTCAAGTTCGCCTGCGGAAAGTGAAGTCGTTGGGCTTCCTCTCCCCTCTTAACAGGGTGCGATAGGCCGCGCTCAGCACCCTGGTAGGAGTCCGGTCGATGCGTACCCGCCCCTGGAACAGGTGGCCCGTGCTGGCCGCGTGGGCGGTGGTATCGTGGTGTGGGCACGCAGGTGCGCGTGCCGCCGACCCGACGAAGCCGCCCGAGTTGACCGCAGTCGTACTCGGTAAGGGCGCGCAGGAGATGCCCGTCGGGCGGGCCGACAAGGACGGCTCCTACGTTCTCACCGGGGCCGGCCGCGACACCCCCGACAACGCCGAGCAGGGGTCGTTCGCCGGGGTCGAGACGGACGCCCCGGACTTCACATTCGTCGCCCGGGTCGCCAAGGCGCCCGAGGGCACCCCCGACCCCCAATACGGCCTGACCGTCCTGGCCGGACTCGCCGGCACCGAGAAGGCCGTCACCCTCCGGTACGACGGCCGGGAGGCCCGCCGGTGCGCCGGCTGGTTCATGCGGTACCACGTCACCCCGAGCACCCACGACGGCAGCAACCGCTCGTACCACCTCGGCTACGACCCGGCGGTCACGGCCGACAAGGCCCGGTGGATGAAGGTCGTCCGCCGGTACCCGCACGTCGCCCTGTACACCAGCCCCGACGGGGCCGCGTGGCACAGGTCGGGGCCGACCACCGGAAGGTGCTCCTCCCCCACAAGGTCTGGGTCGGGCTGAAGGTCATGGGCGGCGGGGACGGGAAGACGCCCGTGTCGGTCACCTTCGATCGGGTCGCGCTCACGATCGAAGCGGCCGGACCCGGGGGCGAGACGGCCAAGGCATTCCGCGAGTACCACCCGCCGGTCGAGACCCACCGCCTCTACCTGGCGAAGGCGGAGGCCGCCGGGAGGAAGGGCGACGACCGATTCTTCTCCCCGTTCCTGCTCCTGCCGAAGGGCATGAAACCGGCGGCCATCCGGGCGATCCTGTACACGGCCGGGTCGAAGGAGATCACGGTCGAGGGGAAACTGTTCCCGTGGGACAAGGGCACGGGCGGGTTGCGGAAGCCGACCGCGATGGCCGACTGGGAGGGGGCGCTCGACGTCGACGGCCTCGACCCGTCCACGCAGATTCTCGTCCACTACGGGGTGGTGCGGGTCGGCGGGTACTTCGCGCCCGAGCAGTACGCCGAGGCGGTGCGGCAGCTCGCCCGCGTGTCCGGGATCGCGCACCTGCCGGACGTCCCGTTCCTGGTGACCGGGGCGTCGTTCGCCGGCGGGTACTCGGCCCGGGCCGCCCAGTTGTACCCGGAAAAGACCATCGCCGCGGCGCCGGTCATCATCGGGGCGGCCGGGGCGGACACGGCCGACGCGGAGGTGCTGGCGGTCCCGCACCTGCACGTCATCGGGTCGCGCGACGGCGTCCACCTCGCGCAGGTCGAGAAGGCGCTGCCCGCACTGCGGGAGAAGCACGCCCTGTGGGGGGCGGCCCCGATGTGGCGGGTGTACCACCGGCAGCACAAGTCGAACGCCCTGATCTTCCCGTTCTTCCTGGAGGCGATGCGCCTGCGGCTGCCGGCCGGGGCCGATCCCACGAACGGGCCGGTCACCCTGACCGCGCTGAAGGAGCAGGACGGGTGGCTCGGGCTGGCCGACACCTGGGAGACGAACGCCCCGCGGGCGGTCCCGGCCCGCGAGTACAGGGGCGAGTCGAAGAACGTGGCGTGGCTGCCGAGCGAGACGGTCGCGCGGGTGTGGTAGGCGTTCGTGTCCGAGAACCCGAAGACGGTAATCCACTTCCCGAGCTTCGAGGGGCACGACACGTTCGGGCACCCCGCGCCGCACGGGTGGCACAACTCGTTCCTGGAGGCGGACCGGCCGTTCGAGCTGGTCGCGTCGGGGGCCGTCGGCGACGGCCTGCGGGTCGAGTACTTCGCCGGGACGCGGAAGCTGAAGGTACTCAAGGGGACCGACTACCGGGTCATGCTGGAGGGGCTGGAGCCGGGGCTGCACGCGGTCTACGCCGTCACCACCCTGGGCGGGACGACGGAAATCTCCCGCCCGGTCACGGTCCTGTTCCAGGCCCGTCCGTAGTACCGCACACTTTGGGACGGCAGCAAATGAGGTCAGTGCCAATGCAGCGTCAGTACGCAACGTTCCGGCGGTGGGTCGCGGCGCTCGTGTGCCTGGGCTTCGGCGCGGGGCCGGGCGCGGCCGCCGACGAGCCGTTCGAGAGGGCCGTCGCCCCGTTCCTCAAGCAGCACTGCTCCGCGTGTCATGGCGCGAAGAAGCAGGAAGCCGGCGTGCGGTTCGACCAGGTCGACGGCATGAACGCGGGCAACCGGAACCTGTGGACGATGGTTCACGGGCAACTGTCGTCCGGCGAGATGTCGCCGAAGGGCACGCCGCAACCGGCCGACGCCGACCGCAAGAAGGTGTTGACGTGGGTCGCGGACCGGCAGCGGGCGCTCGGGGCCGGCGGCACGCGGCGCCTCAACCGGCGCGAACTCGCGGCGGCCCTCCGCGACGCGACCGGGCTGGCGGTGGACTTCGTACAAGCGCTGCCGGGCGACGGCACCGTGGCCGGGTTCGACACCGGCGCCGACGGGCTGACGGAGGCGTCCGACGCGGTCGCGCAGTGGCTGGTCGTCACCCGCCGCGCCGTCGACGGCATCGGCTTTCTGGACGTGCCGAAGGGGAAGACCTTCTCCGCGGACCTGCGCGAGTCGAAGGACCCGCGCAAGGCGTTCGACGCGTGGAAGGCGGACGGGGGGCAGGCCCGCGGGTCGAACGTGCCCCGGCCGGGTGCGGGGCTGCTCCTGGAAGCGCGGGCCGTCGGCGACCGCGACGAGATGGTCTTCGTCGTCCCTCCTCCCGAGCGCCGCGGGGTGCTGCGGCTGTCGCTCGCCGTGTCCGCGATGAAGCCAGTGGCCGGCATACCCAACCCGCGCCTGTGGGTGCGCGTCGGCGGCCTGGACATCGACTTCCGCGAGGTAACCGGCATGCCCGACAAGCCCCAGCACCTAGTCTACCAGGTCCACCTCGGCGACCTCGCCATCCCGTCGAAGGGGCTGACGGTGTCGCTCGGCAGCAAGGTGGAGATCCCGTACGCGGTGAAGGGGTTCGAGAACGAGGACCACAGCCGCAACGACCAGCCGCCGGTGCCGGGCGGGACCGGGCTGTTCCGCCCCGCGTTCGACCGCCGGGCGGTGCCGCTCGACGAGCAGCCGGTCCCGTTCGTGGTGCTCCAACGGGTCGAGATCGAGCCGGACGTGGTGGCCGCGTGGCCGCCGGCCGGGTGGAAGGCGGCCGTCGGTGAGATCAAGGACGACACCGACTCCGCGAAGCGCCTGCTCGCCCTCTGGACCGAGCGCGCGTGGCGGCGCCCGGCGAGCGACGCCGAGCGCGCCCCATTCGTGAAGCTGTACGAGAAGCTCCGCGCCGACGGGAGGTCGTTCGACGACGCGCTGCGGGCCGCGTTCCAGTCGGTGCTGATGAGCGCGCCGTTCCGCTACCTGGCGTCGCCGGCGCACCCGGACGCGGCCGTTGCCCAGCACGCGGTCGCGTCGCGCCTGAGCTTCATGCTGTGGGGCGCGCCGCCGGACGCCGAGTTGCGGGCGCTCGCGAAGGCGGGCCAGCTCCGCGACCCGAAGGCGCTCGACGCGCAGGTGGACCGGCTCCTCGCGGACCCGCGGAGCGACGGGTTCGTGCGCCCGTTCGTGGTGCAGTGGCTGGAGATGGAGCAGCCCATTACGATCGCGCAGGACCACAGCCAGAAGCAGGACTTCCGGTTCGCGCGGTACATGAAGGTATCGATGCGCGACGAGACGATCTCCTACGTCGCACAACTGTTGAAGGACAACCGGCCCGCGGGCGAACTGGTCCACAGCGACTGGACGATGATGAACGACGCGCTCGCGCGGCACTACGGGTACGACGGCGTCGAAGGGGGCGAGATGCGCAAGGTGAAGCTCCGCGCGACCGACCCGCGGGGCGGCGGCATCCTGGGCCACGCCGGGATCCAGTCGATGCTCACCTGGATGGGCGACAACTGGGTCATCTACCGCGGCGCGTGGGCCCTGCGCCACATCCTCGACCTGCCGCCCCCGCCCCCGCCGCTCGAGGTGCCGGAACTCAACCCGTCGGAGGGCAAGAACAGGGGCAAGCCGTTCCGCGAGCTGCTCAAGCAGCACCAGGAGGACGCCAGGTGCGCGGTGTGCCACAAGCACATGGACCCGGTCGGGTTCGCGTTCCAGAACTTCGACCTGAGCGGCCGCTGGCGCGACGTCGAGCACGAGGGCTACAAGCGCGGCGGGCTGGACGGGGTCATCGTCTGGGCCGGCGAGGGCAGTACGCGGCCGGTGGACGCGACCGGCAACCTGCCGCGCGGCGAGGCGTTCAAGACGTTCGCCGAGTTCAAGGGCCTGCTCGCGAAGCACTACCGCGACGACCTGACGCGCGGTCTAATGAAGAACCTGTTCGTGTACGGCACCGGGCGCGTGCCCGGCATCGACGACACGGCCGAAATCGCCGCGATCATGAAGGGCCTGAAGCCTAAAGACTACCCGCTCCGCGACCTGCTAAAAGCGGTCGTGCGGTCGCGGGCGTTCCTCGAACAGTACGATCTGGTCATCCCTCCCCAACCCCCCGCCCACAGGAAGCCGTAATGAACCCGAAGACTCACTCGGTCACCCGCCGCACACTCCTCCGCGGGTTCGGCGCGACCCTCGCGCTGCCGTACCTGGAGGTCATGGGCGGCGCGACCGCGTCGGCCGCGTCCGGCGCCAGGGAGCCGCGCCGGCTGGCGTGCTTCTACATCCCCGGCGCGATCAACCGGCACACCTGGTTCCCGAAGGACACCGGCCGCGACTACACGCTCGCCGTCGCGCACAAGCCGCTCGCGCACCTGCGGGACGAGTTCACCGTGCTCACGAACCTGTCCCACGTCCAGGGGCGGATCAGCGGGCACGTGCACCCGTACAACTGGCTGACCGGGCACAACATCAACCTCAACCCCGGCACCATCACCAACACCGTGTCGATGGACCAGGTGGCGGCGAAGCACCTCGGGCCGACGTGGGTGCCGTCGCTCGCGCTGTCGTTCGCCGACGGCGTCGGCACCGCGACGCTGTCGCGTAACGCGATGGGCGTGGACGTCCCCGCGACCGCCAACTACCGGGCCGTGTTCGAGCGCCTGTTCCCGCCCGCCGACAAGGACCAACTGAAGGAGGCGCAGGCGCGCCTCGCGCTCAACCACAGCATCCTCGACACCGCGGCCGGCGGGGTGAAGGACGTCCAGAAACAGCTCGGCGCGGATGATCAGAGGCGCCTGGATCAGTACCTCGACTCGATCCGCGAGGTGGAGAAGCGGCTGGACGACAGCAAGGACGTTCTCGAACGCGGGCGGCCCAAGTTCGACGAGGCCGCGGTGAAGCTGGAGCCGCAGGGCAAGAACAAGATGCAGGAGCACATCGAGCTGATGACGGACCTGATCGCGCTGGCGTTCCAGACGGACATGACGCGGGTGGTGACGCACAGCCTGGGCGGCGAGGGCGGGCCGAACTACGACGAGTACAAGGACTGGGCGCAGAAGGCCGGGGCCCCGGTGCGCGGCGCGCACGACGTCCACCACAAGGGCGGGCAGGCGGCCGCCGACTCCCCGGACGGGGGCGTGCTGGCGGCCCGCGACGAGATGCTGTGCGCGTGCCTGGCGCGGCTCATGGACCGGCTGAAGGGGGTGCGCGCGGCCGAGGGCAACCTGCTCGACCACACGGTGCTGCTGTTCGGCGGGGCGCAGATCAGCAGCCACCCGGGGAAGAGTTTCCCGACGCTCCTCGCGGGCGGGCGCAAGCTCGGGTTCAGGCACGGCCAGCACGTGAAGTGGGACGGCGACAGGAAGCCGATGTCGGACCTGTACCTGACGATCCTCCAACAGCTCGGCTGCCCGGTGAAGGCGTTCAAAGAGAGCACCGGCCCGCTGTCCGAAGTGCTGGCGTAATCTCCGCCGACGGACGGCTCGCCGACGCCCAGACCCTGGACTCGTTCATGACCCGCCTCCTGTTGGCCCTCGGTGCCCTGGTCGCCGCACGGGCGGAAGCCTCCGACCCGAAGCCCGATCCGAAGGGGGCCGCGTTCTTCGAGGCGAAGATCCGCCCCGTGCTCGTCGAGCACTGTTTCCGGTGCCACTCGGCCGACGCCCAGAAGGCCGGCAAGCTCAAGGGCGGGTTGCGGCTGGACACCCGGGACGGGCTCCGGGGCGGCGGCGACTCCGGCCCGGCGGTCGTGGCGAAGGACGGCGACAGTCTGCTGCTCAAAGCGATCCGCCACGACGGCGACCTGAAGATGCCCGCGGCGAAGCTGCCGGCGGCGGTGGTCGCCGACTTCGAGGCGTGGGTGGCGATGGGGGCGCCCGACCCGCGGGCGGCCGACGCCGCACCGGCCCGCGACCCGAAGACCCACTGGGCGTTCCGGCCGATCGTCCGGCCGCCCGTGCCGGCCGTCAAGGGGAAGGACGGGGTTCTGAACCCGGTCGACGCGTTCGTGCTGGCGAAGCTCGAGGCCGCCGGCCTCGCCCCCGCCCCACCGGCCGACCGCGCCACCCTTCTCCGCCGCGCGACGTTCGACCTCACCGGCCTGCCGCCGACGCCCGACGAGGTGGACGCCTTCCTGAAGGACGACGGCAAGGACGCCTACGCCGGGGTGGTGGACCGGCTCCTCGCCAGCCCGCGGCACGGCGAGCGGTACGGCCGCCACTGGCTGGACGTGGTCCGGTACGCCGACAGCGCCGGGTACGAGACCGACGACCCGTACCCGACCGCGTGGCGGTACCGCGACTACGTCATCGCCAGCCTCAACGCCGACAAGCCGTTCGACCGGTTCGTCAAGGAGCAGCTCGCCGGCGACGAGCTCTGGCCGGACTCGGCGGAGGCGGCGACGGCGACCGGCTTCCTCGCCGTCGGGCCGTTCGCGTTCGAGGGCGGGATCGGCCGGGCGGACGTGGTCGAGTACCAGCGGCGGACCGACCTGGCGGACACCACCGGGGAGGCGTTCCTGGGGCTGACCGTCGGGTGCGCCCGGTGCCACAACCACAAGTTCGACCCCATCTCGCACCTCGACTACTTCGGCCTCCAGGCGGTGTTCGCGGCGAGCAAGCCGAAGGCGGCGAAGAACGCGGCGGCCGACGGGCCGGCCATGACCCTGACCCACGTCGCCGCCCCGCCGGCCGTCCGCCAGCTCCGGAGGGGCGAGCTGGACGCCCCGCTCGGGGTCGCCCCGCCGGCCGTGCCGCGGGCGCTGCCCGGCGGCGGGGAGGTCGCCGCCGACCCGAAGCGACGGCGGGCCGCCCTGGCCACCTGGGTGACGGCCGCGGACAACCCGCTCACCGCCCGGGTGATCGCCAACCGCGTCTGGCAGTGGCACTTCGGGGCCGGGCTGGTCCGCACCCCGAACGACCTCGGCACCCAGGGCGAGGCCCCGACCCACCCGGAGCTGCTCGACTGGCTGGCGTCCGAACTCCGCGACCACGGCTGGAGCCTCAAGCACCTGCACCGGGTGATCATGGCTTCGGCGACGTACCGCCGGGCCGGCCGCGGGGCCGCGTCCGCGAAGGACCCGGAGAACCGCCTGCTCGCCCGCTTCCCCCGCCGCCGGCTGGAGGCCGAGGCGATCTGGGACCACCTGCACGCGACCGCCGGGACCATCGACCTCACCGCCGGCGGCCCCCCAGTCTACCCGCCGGTGAGCAGGGAGGCGCTGGGGAACAAGCTGAACGTGAAGTGGGAGAGCGACAAGTACAAGGACCAGTGGACGCGGCGGGCCGTGTACCTGGTGAACCGGCGGTCGCTGGTCCTGCCGTTCGCCGAGGCGTTCAACGTCGCCCTGCCGGTGGCGAGCGCGGGCACGCGGGACCGCACGGTCGTCGCCCCGCAGGCGCTGGAGCTGCTCAACGGCCCGGTCGCCGTCGGGCAGGCGCGGGCGTTCGCCGGCCGGCTCCTGCGGGAGTGCGGGACCGACCCGGCGAAGATCGCCGACCGGGCGTGGGTGCTGGCGTACGGCCGCCCGATCCGCCCGGACGAGCGGGCGGACGTGGTGGCGTTCCTGAAGGTCGAGCGGCCGGCGGGCAAGCGGCCGACCCCCCTCGGGCTGCCGGCGGACGCGGCCGTCGACCCGGGGTTCGCGGCCGGGGTCGTCGAGTGCGCCCTCGCCCTGATGAACGCGAACGAGTTCGTGTACGTGGATTGACCTCCCGTGAGTTCGCCATGACCGCACCCGCCGTCCTCTCCCGCCGCCAGATGCTCGCCCGCACCGGGCTGGGGTTCGGGGCCGTCGCCCTGGCCGACTTGCTGGCCCGCGACGGCCGGCTCGCCGCCGCCCCGCCGGACCCGCTCGCCCCGAAGAAGCCGCACTTCCCGGCGAAGGCCAGGAGCGTCATCTGGCTGTTCATGCACGGCGGGCCGAGCCAGGTGGACACGTTCGACCCCAAGCCGGCGCTGGCGAAGTTCGACGGCCAGCCGCCGCCGGCCGAGTACCACGGGCTCAAACTCCAGTTCACCGACCCGGCCAGGCAGAAGCTGATGGCGAGCAGGATGGGGTTCGTGAGGTGCGGCCGGTCCGGGCTGGAGATGGCCGACGCCTTCGAGGCGTTCCGCGGCTGCGCCGACGACGTGGCGGTCCTGCGGGGCGTCCACCACGGCGTCTTCAACCACACCCCCGGCATCTACCTGATGAACACCGGGCACGACCGGATGGGCCGCCCGGCCACGGGGGCGTGGGTCACCTACGGGCTGGGGTGCGAGGCGGACGACCTGCCGGCGTTCGTGGTCATGAACGACGGGCCGCTCAAGCCCGGGGCCGGGGTGTGGGGCAGCGGGTACCTGCCGGCGGCGCACCAGGGGACGAACCTGCGGCCGGGGAAAGCCCCGATCCCGAACCTCGCCCCGCCGCCCGAGCTGGCCGGGGCGGACCAGCGGCGGGCGCTCGACCTCGCCCAGCGGCTCAACCGCCGGCACGCCGACGAGCGGGACGGCGACGCCCAGCTGGAGGCCCGGATCGCGTCCTACGAGCTGGCCTTCCGGATGCAGGCCGCGGCCCCGGAGGCGACCGACCTGGCGCGGGAGCCGCGGAGGGTCCGCGACCTGTACGGGGGCGGGTTCGGGGAGCAGTGCCTGATCGCCCGCCGGCTGGTCGAGCGGGGGGTGCGGTTCGTCCAGATCTACCACGGGTGCGGGGGCGGCGGGTGGGACACCCACGGGGGCAACTACGGCGGCCACCTGAAGCTGATCCGGAGCATCGACCGCGGGTGCGCCGGGCTGCTCAAGGACCTGAAGGCCCGCGGGCTCCTCGAGAGCACCCTCGTGGTCTGGGGCGGGGAGTTCGGGCGGACCCCGACGACCGAGGGCGGCGACGGCCGGGACCACAACCCGTACGGGTTCTCGATGTGGCTGGCCGGCGGCGGCGTGAAGGGCGGGCGGGCCGTCGGCGGGACGGACGACCTCGGGTTCAAGGCGGTCCGCGACCCGCTGCACGTCCACGACCTGCACGCCACCCTGCTCAGGCTGCTCGGGCTCGACCACCGGAGGCTGACGTACTTCCACCAGGGCCGGCCGCAGCGGCTGACCGACGTGTTCGGGGACCACGACATCGCCGACCGGCTGACCGCGGGGTGACCCCGGCCGCGGTGCCCGGAGTTCGATCGGCGGTCGCAATCCGGAGAAAAGTGAAGTCGCCGTGCGGTCTCGGCCCCTCTTCCTCCTTGAGGAGGCCCGGGGAAGGTCGCGGGGGCCTCCGGGGGATTCGTGAACCTGCTGCAACTGATCCAACGGCTCGGGGCCGGGGAGGAACTCCCCGACGCCCCGTTACTCGCCGCGTTCGCCGAGCGGGGCGACGAGGCCGCGTTCGCCGCACTGATGCGGCGGCACGGCCCGCTCGTGTGGGGCGTCTGCCGGCGGGTGGTCGGGGACACGCACGCGGCCGAGGACGCGTTCCAGGCCTCCTTCCTGATCCTGGCCCGCAAGGCCCGCTCGGTCCGGTCCGAGAGTTCCCTCGCCGGGTGGCTCGCCCGGGTCGCCCACCGGGTGGCGCTGGCGGCCCGGGCCGCCGGCGCCACCCGCCGACTCCTCGAGGTGTCGATGGCCGAGGTTCCCGACCGCCCGGCGCCGCCCGCCCCCGCCGCCGACCTGCGCGCCGCCCTCGAGCACGAGCTGCACCAGCTGCCGGCCAAGTACCACACGCCGCTCGTCCTGTGCTTCCTGGAGGGGAAGACCCAGGACGAGGCGGCCCGCGAGCTGGGCTGGCCGGCCGGGACGGTCCGCACCCGGGTGGCGCGGGGCCTGGAGATGCTCCGCAGGCGGGCCGCCCGGCGGGGTTACACCCTCGCGGCGGCGGCCGTCGCGCCGGCGCTGGCCGAGGGGGCCGCCGCGGCGACCGTGCCGCCGGCCCTGCTGGCCGCGACGGCCCGGGCGGTCGCCCTCCAGGTGGCGGGAGCCCCGGTCGCGGCCGCCGCGGGTGCGTCCGTCGCCCGCCTGGTGGCCGCGGCGACACCTCCGGCGGTCGGGGTCAAGGTCGCGCTCGGGGTCGCCGCCGCGGCGCTCCTCGCCGCCGGGGGCGTGCTGTCGGTGGTTCTCGCGGGCGGCGGTCAACGTCCGGTTCCCCCCGACCCCCCGCCGGGTGCCTCGCTCACGCCCGCGACCCCGGCGCCGGTCGGGCCCACTGCTCGGACGCCCGGCCTCACCCCCCGGAGCGCGTGGGTCGGCCCCCGCACCCGCGTCCAGGCGGTGGCCTTCCTCGCCGGGGACCGCGTCGTCACCGCCGGCGGAGACGGCGGCCTGGTCTTCTGGGACCGGGCGGCGGGGGCGCGGCAGGCGGTCGTGAACGAGGGCCGGAATCTGACGTGCCTGGCGGTGTCGCCCGACGGGCGGACGCTGGCCGTCGGCGGGGACCGCGACAACGTGCGTCTTCGGGACGCGACCACCGGTGCGGATCTCGGGCGGCTCCACCCCGAGCCGTTCAACGTGCTGGAGGTCGCGTTCTCGGCCGACGGGAAGCGGGTCGCGGCCGCCGCCGATTACAAGGGCCGGTTGTGCCTGAAGGCGTGGGACGTCGGAACCGGGGACGAGGTGCGGCTGGCCGACGCCGGGGACGTGCGGTTCGCGTGCCTGGCTCCGGACGGGCGGACGCTGGCGACCGCCTGCCGCGACACCGCCGTCGTCCTCCGCGACCCGGCGACGGGGGCGGAGCGGCTCAAACTCCCCCGGCACGGGTCGGGCGAAGCCGCCCGGCTCGCCGCGGTCGGGTTCGCCGCCGACGGGCGGGCGCTCGTCACCGCCGGGCAGGACAACGTGTTCCGGGTGTGGGACTGCGACACCGGCCGCGAGCGGCTGTCGTTCCGCGGGCACACCCGGCCCGAGGTCCGCCTCGCCTTCTCCCCGGACCGGCGGACGCTGGCCACCGGGAACGGGGACGGCACCGTGAAGTTGTGGGACCTGACGACCGGGGCCGAGCTGTCGACCGCGGCCGCCGACCCGAAGGGGGTGACGGCCCTCGCCTTCTCGCCCGACGGGGCGGTGCTGATCGCCGGCGGCGCGGACGGCGTCCTCCGGCTCTGGGACGTGACCGCGAACTGAGCGTGCCCACCCCAAACCGCTCGGTCGGACCGAGTGCCTTCCCGGAGCGACCATGCTCACCATCTCCGACCGCAAGCCGGCCCGCACCTGCGCCGGCGCGTCGCGGCGCGACTTCCTGCGAGTCGGCGCCCTCGGGCTCGGCGCGCTCACGCTCCCGAACCTGCTGGCCGCGAAAGCCGCGGCCCCGGCCGCCGCGCGCGACAAGGCCGTGGTGCTGCTGTTCCTCCAGGGCGGGCCGCCGCAGCACGAGACGTTCGACCCGCACGTGGACGCCGCCGAGGAGTACCGCAGCGCCACCGGGGAGGTGAAGACGGCGCTGCCGGGCGTCACGTTCGGCGGCACGTTCCCGAAGCTCGCCGCGATGGCCGACCGGCTCGCCGTCGTGCGGTCGTACCAGTCCCGCAACGGCGGGCACTCCTACGCCGAGGTGCTCAGCGGCGGCAACGCGGCGAAGGCCACCGTGGGCAGCATCGCGGCGTACCTCGGCGGGCCGGCGGGCGCCGTCAGCGGCATCCCGGGCAACGTGGTGGTGCTGCCGGAGGCGGTGCAGGACGGCCTGAAGCTGAAGGGGAACTTCGAGACGGGCGCGCTGCCGACGCTCACCGCGCCGGGCGCCCTCGGCCCCCAGTACGAGGCGTTCAACCCGGTCGGCGGGGCGGCGCTGAAGCGGGCGATGGAGCTGCGCATACCGACCGAGCAGTTCGAGGACCGCAAGCAGCTGCTCGCCGCGTTCGACGACGCCCGGCGGGCGGCCGAGCCGGGGTTCGCCCGCGCGGACAAGTTCCGGCGGCAGGCGTTCGACATCATCGCCCGCGGCGTCGGCGAGGCGTTCGACGTGTCGCGGGAGGACCCGACGGCGGTCGAGCGGTACGACACCTCGAAGCTGTTCAGGATGGAGGAGTGGACGAAGTACGTGAACATGAACCGCACGACGAACCTGCTCGGCAAGCAGATGCTGTTGGCCCGCCGGCTGGTCGAGCGAGGGGTCGGGTTCGTGACGGTGAGCGACTGCGGGTGGGACCTCCACGCCGACGGGAACAGCGCGAAGGGCATGACCGCGATGGAGGTCCTCGGCCGGCAGGTGGACCACGCCGTCGCGGCGTTCCTCGACGACCTGAAGGAGCGCGGGCTGGAGGACAAGGTGCTGCTGGTCGTGACCGGCGAGATGGGCCGCAGCCCGAGGGTGAACAAGCAGGGCGGGCGCGACCACTGGGGCGACCTGACGCCGCTGCTGGTCGCGGGCGGCGGGCTGAAGACGGGCCAGGTGGTCGGCAAGTCCGACAAGCAGGGTGCGCGCCCCGCGACGGAGCCGTACACGCCCGCCAATCTCGTCGCGACGGTGCTGCACGTCCTGTTCGACGTGCCGCAGCTGCGCCTCCGCACCGACCTCCCGCGCGAGCTGAAGCCCCTGCTCGACGACGGCCGGCCGATCCGCGAGTTGCTCTGACCCACCCCTCCCGGGAGTCGCCATGACGGGCCCAGACCTCAGCCTCACCCGGCGGGACCTCCTCCGGGGGGCCGCCGCCCTGGCCGCGGCCGGGGTGAGCCCGGCCGCCGAGCCGAAGCCGTCCGAGTCCGACCGGGCCGTGAAGGCCCTGTACGACTCTCTGACCGACGACCAGAAGAAGGCGTTCTGCTTCGAGTGGGACAAGAAGGGCTCGTCCGGGCTTCCCCTGCGGCTGCACGCCGCCAACAACTGGGGCGTCTCGGGTACGACCGTCGGGGCGCTGACGAAGGAGCAGCAGACCCTCGTCGGAGAGGTCCTCAAGAGCGTCCTCTCCGACGGCTGGCCCGAGAAGTTGGCCCGGCAGGCGAAGGACGACACCGGCCGGGAGTGGACGGCCGACCGGAAGATCGCCCTCTTCGGCACGCCCGGCGGGGGCGGCTGCCAGTGCGTGCTGACCGGGTTCCACCTGACCCTCCGGGCCGGCGGCGGCAAGGACGGGGCGGCCTTCGGCGGGGCCGTCTGCCACGGGCACCAGCCGAGCGGGTTCCACGAGAAGCCCGGCCACCCGGGCAACATCTTCTGGTACCAGGCCCGGGAGGCCCACAAGGTGTACGAACTCCTCGACGGCAAGCAGCGGAAGGCGGCCGTCGTGGCCGAGGGGATGCCGTGGTACGAGTTCGACGGGAAGATCGACCGGCGGACGATCCGCCCGGACACGAAGCTCGACAAGCCGCTGGAGCCGGACCTGCGCTTCCGGGCCGGGGGCGACCTTCCGGGGTTACCCGTGGCCGACATGACCCGGGACCAGAAGGAGGCCGTCGAGAAGACCCTGGCCGCCTTGCTCGAGCCGTACCGCCCCGAGTACCGCGAGCAGGTTCTGCGGTGTCTGAAGGCCCGGGGCGGGTTGGAGAAATGCCGCCTCGCGTTCTACCAGGAACACCAGGTCGGCAAGGACGGGGAGTGGGACAACTGGCGGCTCGAAGGGCCGGCCTTCGTGTGGTACTTCCGGGGCACCCCACACGTCCACATCTGGGTCCACGTGGCCGACGACCCCGCGGCCCCGGTGACCTCGCACTTCGGTTGACGGTCCCCCCCGGTCAGGAATGAGACATGCCCCCGCGATACGCTCTCGCCTTCGCCGTCGTCGCGCTCGCCCCCGCCGTCGCGGGGGCCGCGGACCCGGTCCGCGTGGTCAAGATCGAGAGCAAGGCCCTCAAGACGACGGAGACGGTCCGGGTGTGGACACCGCCCGGGTACGCCGCCGACAAGGACCGCAGGTACCCGGTCGTGTACTGCTGCCAGAACACCGGGATACCGACCAGGCAGCTCGAAACGCTGTACGCCGCCGGGCACTTCCCGCCGGCCCTGTTCGTGAATTACGAGGGCCCGTCGCAGGGCGGCGAGCACGCCGCGGCGGCCGCGTGGAGCGACCGCCGGCAGCCGTCCGGGTCGTTCTTCCGCGGGGAGGTGATCCCGTGGGTGGACGCCAACTACCGTACGGTCGCGGGCCCCAAGGGGCGGGTGCTGGTCGGGTGTTCGAAGGCCGGGGGCGGGGTGATGCACCTGGCGCTGAAGTACCCGGACCTGTTCGGCGCGGTGGTGTCTCTCGACGGGTGGATGACCCTGTACGACAAGCACACCCGCGACCTCGACTACACCGCCGACGGCGACGGGTACGTCCAGCAGATCGAGAAGCACGGGGCCGCGGTGAGGGACACGCCGGTGCTGCTGATCGAGGGCGGGTGGTTCTGGCGGCAGGGGCGCGACTACCTCGGCCGGTTCCGCAAGGCCGGGATGACGGACGTGGAGACGATCGACGCCCGCGACCTCGACCACGGCGTCGGGGCGATGTTCGAGCGGCACCTGCCGGAGATCCTCACCACGTTCACCAACGCCGCGCTCCCGGCCACGCCGGACAAGCCGACGATCGACCCGCCCGGCGGGGTGATTGTGCCTGGCACGAAGGTGACGCTCACCGCCCCGAAGGGTGTGAAGCTGCTCTACACGCTCGACGGCTCCGACCCGTCGAAGGGCAAGCGGGCGTACGCGGGGCCGATCGCGCTCGACAAGTCGTGCCTCTTCCGCGCGGTGGGTGTTACGGGCGACGGTACGTTCACCCGCCAGAGCATCGCCCGGTTCGACGTGCGGCCCGCGCGAAAGCCGGACGCCGAACCCGGCGCGAACGCGGGGCTGGAACTGAAGCTCTACGCCGGCTCGCTCGGCAAGGGGAAGGACGACCTCTTGAAGGCGATACTCGGTGGGAAGGGCGAACCTGTCCACGCGGGCGAGTCGGCGGGGTTCTCCCTCCCCGAGGCGGCGACGAAGGCCGCGCCGGGCAAGGAGTTCACGGCGCGGTTCGCGGGCGTGGTCACCGTGCCCGAAACGGGAGTGTACCAGTTCCAGCTCACCGGCTCGTCCGTCGGGCTGTACCTGGCGGACGAGAAGGGCGGGTTCGTGCCGGTCGCCCAGACGCGCGGGCAGGACAAGACCGTCGAGGCGGCGCTCGCGCTCGAGAAGGGCGGTCACCGCGTGCTGGTCGTCAACAGTTGGCCGCGGAGCCGCGAGCCGTTCGAGGTGCTGCTGCGCGGCACCGAAGGGACGTTCGCCCCGCTCCCCGCGAAGATGTTGAGCCACTGAAGTTGTCGCCACGCGACGGAGAACCGAGATGACGCGATCAAGTGCATTCGCCCTGCTGTCGCTGGCCGGCGGGCTGTTCCTCGCGGCCGGCGGGCCGGTGCGCGCCGCCGACGAGAAGACGCCGTGGCCGGCCCCGGTCAAGGGCTTCGTCGCCCCCAAGCCGGGCGAGCACCCGCGACTGTTCTTCCGCAAGGCCGACGTGCCGGAGATGAGGAAGCGGGCCGAGACGCCGGAGGGCAAGGAGATCGTCACGCGGCTCCGGTTCCTGCTCAACGGCGGCGACGGGGAGGCGATGCCGACCGTGTTCAACGAGTCCGGCAAGGCGTACGAGGGGAAGACCAAGGAGCCGCCCGTGGGCAAGACGTACACCCTGTGGCACGGGGCCGGGTACGGCATGCTGTACCAGCTCACCGGCGACAGGAAGTACGCCGACCTCGGCCGGCAGTGCGTCGAGAAGGCGCTGGCCGGGCAGCGCGACCGCGACGACCGGTACTCGTGGGTGAAGCCGGGCGGGGCGCTGCGGGCCGGGCCGAGCCTGGGCGCGGTCGCGATGGCCTACGACCTGTGCCACGACGGCTGGGACGAGGACTTCCGCAAGAAGGTGGCGGGCGAGATCCAGGGGTACAACCAGGGCCAGTACATGAGCCTCGGCGAGATGGCCCGCGGCGCCCGGCACAACCCCGGGAGCAACCACTGGGGCTGCCAGATCGGCGGCGCGGGGCTGGCGGTGCTCGCCGTCGAGGGCGACCCCGGGACCGACGCGAAGCTCCTCGCCGGGCACCGCGAGGCGGTCGAGAGGAACATCGTCCGCCAGGTGACCGAGGGGTTCGGCGACCACGGGTACTTCCACGAGCACCCGGGGCCGGGGCAGATCGCGTCGGACACCGCGTTCGTGCCGCTCCTCCAGGCGATGCGGGTGGCCGGCGGGAAGGACTTCGTCACCCCGCGGCCGAACGCCGAGTGGGTCAGCCTGAAGTGGGCGCTGTGGCTGCTGCCGACCGACAAGGGGGCGTTCTACCCGAACCCGCACCCGAACGGCGGGTACGGCACCGAGTACTTCCAGCGCGCCGGGCTGAGCAAGGGCGGGCAGCACGCGCAGGGCTTCGGGGCGGTGGACGAGAAGCACAGGCCCGCGATGCTGTGGGTGTACCGGAACTTCGTCGAGCCGACCGAGGTCAAGGAGTACGACGAGCTCCTGAAGGCGGGCGAGAGGAGTTACGACGCGCTGGTGTACCCGCACCGGGCGGTGCTGGCGCTCGCCAACTGGCCGATCGGCGTGGAGCCGAAGAGCCCCGAGGGGCTGCTCCCGAAGGCGGTGGGCGACGAGAGGATGGGGTACTACGTGTTCCGCAACCGGTGGCAGGACGCGGACGACACGATCGTCGGCGTGCTGCTCGGGGCGCGGAACGACGGGCCGGGCACGGTCCACGTGTGGGGGCTGAAGGAGCGGGTCAAGTTCGGCCAGATGCGGAAGGGCAAGGCCGACCACTTCGCCGCGCTGCCGGACGGCTCCGGCACGCTCACCGCGGCCGACACGTTCCTCGCCGTC
The DNA here is from genome assembly GCA_013822345.1 of Isosphaera sp. GTDB lineage: Bacteria > Planctomycetota > Planctomycetia > Gemmatales > Gemmataceae > Gemmata. The sequence goes on along the minus strand of PNKH01000058.1, from coordinate 28,174 downwards.
GATTACAGCGGCGCGTCGGGGGCGGAGGCACTGGTGATCCTCGGCGGTGCCGGCGTGGGCAAGCCGGCGGCGAAGTCCGGCGGGCCGGCGAAGGTGACGGACCTGACGGTCGGCGGCAAGCCGTTCTCGGTGCTGACCCTCCAGAAGACGGGCGACGCCCCGGTGCCGAAGGTGGACGGCGACAAGATCGTGGTCGGCGGCCAGACGGTCACCTTCGACGGCAGGAAGCTCGTGCTGGCGAAGACCGCGGACGCGAGGAAGTAATCGGCTCACACCCCACGGACGACCCGCCATGCGATCCCGCTGTGTTGTTCTCGCCGCGCTCGCGTGCGTCGTCGGGCTGCCCCTGTCGGCCGCCGACCCGCCGCCGGAGATCATCCCGGAGTCGGAGCACGCGGCCGCGATCGCGAAGGGCGCGCCGGCCGCCGACCCGGGCGGGAAGACGAAGGTCCCCGGCTTCGGCGAGCTGCCCAACACGTTCACCAACGGCCTGGGGATGCGGTTCGTCCTCATCCCACCGGGCACGTTCACGATGGGCTGCCCGGCCGACCAGAAGAACGCCTCGACCTCGCACGGCGACACCACGCCGCACGAGGTCACGCTCACCCGCCCGTTCTACCTCGCGCGGACGGAGCTGACGGCCGGCGAGTACGCGCTGCGGAAGCCGGCCGACCGGAAGAAGGACGACCGGCACGCGCAGGCGGGCGTCAACTACTTCGACAGCGTGGACGACCTGCTGCGGCTGTCCGGGGCGGAGGGCCGGCGGTACCGGCTGCCGACCGAGGCCGAGTGGGAGTACGCGGCCCGGGCCGGGACGACGACCGCGTTCTACTTCGGCCCCGACAGGACCCGGATGCGCGAGTTCGAGTGGTACGACGGGCACGACCTCACCGCCGGGGTCCGCTTCGGCGACCGGTCGCGGCCGGTGGCCCTGAAGAAGCCGAACCCGTGGGGCCTGTACGACATGCTCGGGAACAACATCGAGTACACCGCGACGTGGGCCGGCGACTACCCGGCCGGCCCGGTCACCGACCCGCTCTGCCCCGCCGCCCCGGACTACGCGAAGGTCCAGACCTCCGTCCACGTCAAGCGGAGCGGCGGCTACCGGTACGGCGGGCAGGCGTGCTATTCGCGAATGATCAAGGGGACCGACGGGTGGCGCAACGGGCGGATCGGCTGCCGGCTCGCGATCGGTGCCGCAGACCTCGAACCGGCGAGGGACGCCGCGGCGTTCGCGGCCACAGTCCGGAAAGACCGCGTCGCAAACCTGCTCGCGGGGACGATGGACAACGTCCACAACGTCCGCCGGCACCTGGCGGCCGGGAAGGTCGCCGGCGGGTGGGATCTGGACTGGGACCAGGCCGCCGAGTACCTCGGCAAGGCGACCGAACTCGACCCGAAGGGCAAGGACGTGCGCGCGGCGATCGACGGCTACGTCGTGTTCCTGGACGACGTGGAGAAGGCGGTGGCCGACAATAACCCCCGGGCGACCGAGGCGGTCGGGAAGGCCCGCACCGCGGTGAAGGCGATCAAAGCCGGCACCGGCAAGTGATCCGGACGAGAGAGGGTTGACGCCATGCAACGGCTTGCCGGGTTTCCGCCGCTCCAGACGGTCGCCGCGCTGCTCGCCTGGGTGCTCGTCGCCACAGCGGCGTGCGCCGCGCCGCCGGACTCGAACGCCGATCCGGTCGAGCTGGCGGCGGTGATCGACCGCGCGATCGACGCGAAGCTCACGTCGGCGAAGGTTCCGGCCTCGCCCGCGGCCGACGACGCCGAGTTCCTGCGCCGCGTCTACCTCGATCTGGCCGGCACGATTCCGCCCTACGAGACGGTCGCCGCGTTCCTCGACGACAAGACCGCCGGCAAGCGGGCGAAGCTGATCGACGAACTACTCACCTCGCCCGCGTACGCCCGGCAGATGGCAGCCCTGTGGGCCGCCCGCCTCGGGGACAACGTGTCCAACGGGCCGCAGACCGACCTCAAGTCGGCGTTCGGCAAGTGGCTGGAGGACGCCTTCGCCGCCAACCGGCGGTGGGACGAGGTGGTGTTCGAGATCCTCACCGCCACCCCACCCGCGGGGGCGGTCGGCAAGAAGAGCGCCCCGACCGACAGCTTTTTCTCGCACGACTCCAAGAGCGCGACGGTCGAGAAGGTCACCGACAAGACCGCCCGGTACTTCCTCGGCGTCCAGCTCGGGTGCGCCCAGTGCCACGACCACCCGTACGCCCCGATCACCCGGGCCGACTACTGGGGCGTGGCCGCGTTCTTCGCCCGCATGACGGGTAAGGCGACCGAGGACCCGAAGCAGAAGGAACCGCGGGAGAAGCCCGACGGGTACATGGCCGTGCCGGCGACGTTCCTCGGCGGGGCGGTCGCCGTCCTGCCCGCGGACGGCCCTGCCCGGCCGGTGCTGGCGAAGTGGGTGACCGCCCCCGACAACCCCTACTTCGCGCGGGCGGCGGTGAACCGGACGTGGGCGCACTTCTTCGGCCGCGGGCTGGTGAACCCGGTGGACGACCTGACGACCGGGAAGGCGACCCACCCGGAGCTGCTGAAGGAACTCGCCCGCCGGTTCGCGGCCGGCGGGTTCGACCAGAAAGCCCTCGTCCGGGCCGTCTGCAACAGCCGGGCGTACCAGCGGTCGAGCCGGGTCGCGCCGAGGAACGCCGGGGACACGGAGTTGTACAGCCACGCCGCGGTCCGCGGGCTGACCCCGCAGCAACTCCTCGCGGCCCGGCAGGCGATCGCGTCCGGTCCCCGGGCGAACGCGGGCGAGTTCCTGAAGGGCTTCGACCCGACGCCCGGCCGCGACCCGACCTCGTCGCAGCTCGCAATCCCCGAGACGCTCCGACTGCTCAACGCCCCCGCGACCGCCGACGGCACCGCGACCCTCAAGAAGCTGATCGCCGCCGCCAGGCCGGTCGAGGCGAACGTCGAGGCACTCTACTTGTGCGTCCTCTCCCGCCGCCCGACCGCGGGCGAGGCGAAGACCGCGGCCGGGTACGTCCGCAAGAAGACCGACGCTCAGGCGGCGTACGCCGACCTGTTCTGGGCGCTGTTGACCTCCGCCGAGTTCCAAGTCAACCACTAAGGATTGCCCATGCGTCCCGGCTCGCCTCACAGTACGTCTTCCGCGCGGCGGGCGGGCCGCCTCGTACTCGCCGGCCTGCTGGCCGCGTCCGCGCTCGGGGTGATTTGCGCGTTGCGAGCGGCTGAGAACCCGCCCGCCGTACGCCCCGCCCCACCCTCCGCCGACCTGTCACGGTACAAGGGCGTGGTGGCCCCCTTTGTAGCCAAGCACTGCGTCGAATGCCACGGCCCGGACGAGGCGGCCGGCGAACTCCGGCTCGACACCCTGAGCGGGGACCTCGTCGGCGGGAAGGGGGCCGCCGAGCACTGGCAGGAGGTCCTCAACCGGCTCGACAACGGCACCATGCCGCCGAAGAAGCGGCCCCGGCCGACCGCCGAGGAACTGACCCCCGTCACCGGCTGGGTCCGGGCCGAGCTGGCGAAGGCGGTCGCCGCCCGGAAGGAGGCCGGCGGCCGGTCCGCCGTCCGCCGCCTGAACCGCCAGGAGTACGCCAACACCCTCCGCGACCTGCTCGGCGTCGCCGCCGACTTCTCCGCGGAACTGCCGCCCGACGGGACGTCCGCCGACGGGTTCACCAACAACGGCACGGCCCTGGGCCTGTCCCCGCTTCACCTGGAGGTGTACGTCGCGGCGGCGCGGGCGGCCGTCGCCAAGGCCGTCGTGACCGGGCCCCGCCCGCCGGTCCACACGTACACGATCCTTCCCGGCGGCCCGGCCGACCAAGGCCCTGCCAAGCAGGGCTCAGACGCGGCGATCCGGCAGTGTGCCGCGAAGGTCGCACGCCAAGGGGAGGTGCGCGGGACCGGCGTGGTGATCGCCCCGCGGCGTCCGGCACCGGACCAGCCGCGCCCGATCGACCTCGACGTCAAGGCGAGCGACCGGGTCGAGCTCGGCCTGCTCGACTTCCCGAATGCGGGCGAGCTCCGGATCCGCGTCCGGGTGGGCGCGGTCCGGGCGGACCGCATGGGCCCGCCGGTCCTGCGGGTGCTGGTGGAGAACCGGTTCTTCGGCGAGGTCGAGGTGACCGCCGCGACCGACGCGCCGGGCGTGTACGAGCTCCGCCGGCCCCTGGAGGACCTGCGGATTCCCTGGCAAGTGCTCTCCGACCGCCGGGACGCCCGCGGGCAGCTCCGCGTCGCCCTGTTCAACGTGTACACGCTCCCGCCGTGGGCCACGTCGACGATCAAGAACAAGGTGCGGCTCGACCCGTCGCTGGGGCCGAAGTTGGTCGTCGACTCGATCGAGGTCGACGGCCCGTACTTCGACCAGTGGCCGCCGGCCAGCCACTCGCGGATTCTGTTCCCGTCGAAGAACGCGGGGGACGAGGGCGCGTACGCCCGGGAGGTGCTGGAGCGGTTCATGTCCCGCGCCTACCGGCGGCCGCCGCGGCCGGACGAGGTGGACCGGATGCTAGCGCTGTTCCGTAAGGCGCGGCCGGGCAAGGCGTCGTTCGATGAGGCGATCCGGGTCCCGCTGACGGCGGTGCTCAGCAGCCCCGGCTTCCTGTTCCTGACCGAGGCCGCCGACGCCGACGGACCGCCGCAGCGCCGCCGGCTGAACGACTTCGAGCTGGCGACCCGGCTGTCGTACTTCCTGTGGAGCACGATGCCCGACGACGAACTGGCCGCGTTGGCGGCGGCGGGCAAGCTCCGGGACCCGCAGGTGCTGGAGCGCCAGGTCCTGCGGATGATCCGCGACCCCCGGTCCGAGGCGTTCGTCCGGGCGTTCACGGCCGGCTGGTTGGACCTGGCGGCCTTCGAGCGGGTCGTGCCGGCGTCACGGGAGTTCGACGCGCACCTGCGCGAGAGCATGGCGCGGGAGCCGGCGGCGCTGTTCGCCGAGGTGCTGCGGGGCGACGAGAAGATCCTGCGGCTGGTCGACGCGGACTTCGCCATGCTCAACGAGCGGCTGGCCCGACACTACGGGGTCGAGGGGGTGCTGGGCGACGGCTTCCGCCGGGTGCGGATGCCGCCGGACCTCCACCGTGGCGGCGGGCTGCTCACGCAGGCGGCGACCCTGACGGCCACGGGCGACGGCCGGCGGACGCTGCCGATCAAGCGCGGGGCGTGGGTGCTCAAGCGGCTGCTGGACGACCCACCGCCCCCGCCCCCGCCGGACGTGCCCGAACTGAAGGAGGACGGTCCCGACGCCGGCAAGCTGTCCCTCAAGCAGCAGTTGGCCCGCCACCGGGACGACGCGGCGTGCGCCGGGTGCCACGCGAAGATCGACCCGTGGGGCTTCCCGCTGGAGAACTTCGACGCGCTGGGCCTGTGGCGGACGAAGGACCACCGCGGCCGGCCGATCGACGCCACCGGCGAGCTACCGAACGGCCTGTCGCTCGGCGGCCCGGACGACTTGCGGAAGGCCCTCCTCACCGACAAGAAGCCCATGTTCCTGCGCGCCGTGACCCGCAAGCTGCTGGCGTACGCCCTCGGGCGGTCACTGGACCTGGCCGACCGCGACGTGGTGGAGCAACTGTCCGCCGGCCTCGGTCGGCACGAGAAGCTGAGTCAACTGATCGTCGATATCGCCAAGAGCGAGCCGTTCCAAACCAAGTGACCGACCCGGAGAGATGCGATGAGGAAGCCGATTCAGTTGTCCCGGCGGACGTTCCTCCGCGGCGCCGGTGGCGTCGCCATGGGGCTCCCGTTCCTGGACGCCATGGCTGCCCGCGCCGCCGCGCCCGCGGCCAAGCGGCCGGCGCGGATGGCGTGCCTCTTCTTCCCGAACGGGGTGAACGTCAAGCAGTGGTTCCCGGCCGACGTCGGACGCGACTACCAGTTGTCGCCCACGCTCAAGCCGCTGGACGCGTGCCGGGACGAGGTGACGGTCCTGACGAACCTGTGGCACCGCGGCGCCTGGCACGGGCACGAGGCGCCCGACATCTGGCTCACCGGGGCGAAGGCCGGCAGCGGCGCCTCGCCGGGCTACCGCAACAGCATCTCCGTGGACCAGGTGGCGGCCCGGCACTTCCAGGCCGAGACTCGGCTGCCCTCGCTGGTGCTGTCCAGCGAGGGCGGGGTCGGCCACCAGGGGTACGCGTCCACCCTGTCGTTCAACTCGCAGGGGCAGCCGATCCCGGCGGAGTCCAAGCCCCGGCTGATCTTCGAGCGGCTGTTCGGCGACGAGCCGGGCGGCACGCGGGACGGGCGTCGGGCGCGGTTCGCCGAGGACGCCAGCATCCTCGACGCGGTGCGCGACGAGGCGTCGTCGCTGCACCGGCGGCTCGGGGCCGACGACCGCCGCAAGCTCGACGAGTACCTGACGAACGTCCGGGAGGTCGAGCGGCGGGTCCACGCGTCCGAGGCGTGGGTGGACGTGCCGAAGCCGAAGGTCGACCCCGCCGGCCTGCACCTGGACGCCGCCCACGACGACCCGGCCGGCCCGCAGGCCTACATCCGGACGATGCTCGACCTGATCGTCCTGGCCCTGCGGACCGACAGCACCCGCGTGGCGACCTACATGTTCTCCCGCGAGGCCGACTGGGGCGTCCTCCAGAACTTCCCGGCCCGGGTGGGCATCTCCAAGCTCACGCACCACACGCTGTCCCACGTCAAGCACGACGACCCGGAGTACGAGAACCTGGCGAAGGTCGACCGGTTCTTCGTCGAGCAGTTCGCGTACCTGGTCGGGCGTCTCAAGGCGTCGCCGGAGGGGGACGGGACGGTGCTCGACCACACCATGCTGCTGTTCGGGAGCGGGAGCAGCACGACGCACAACTACAAGAACCTGCCGCTGGTCGTGGCCGGCGGCCGGGGCCTGGGGCTGCGGCACGGCCGGCACCTGCGGTTCGGGCCGCCGCCGACGTTCGAGGGCGGGAAGTCGGACGGCAACAACCCCCTCAAGCCCGGCGACGTGCCGTTCGCCAACCTGTTCGTGACGATGCTCGACCGGATGGGCGTCCCGGTGAAGGCCTTCGCCGACAGTACCGGCGAACTGTCCGACCTGACCCGCCAGTAACGGGCCGACCGGGGGCGAGGGGAAGGCCGCGGCCGGGTGCGTTTGTAAGAGGACCGCCCGGCCGCCTGCGCCGACCTGTTCCGGGTGCTGCCGACATCCGCCGAGTTCCGAGTCAACCACTGAGGGGCGACCATGCGACCCGCTGAACCCTCCCGGCGTGACTTCCTCGCGGCGACCGCGGCCGGTGCCGCGGCCTCGGCCGCCGGCACCGCGCCCGCCGCGTCCGCGACGGCGCCGAAGGCCACCGCCAAGCAGGTGGTGTTCCTGTTCATGTCCGGCGGCCCGGGCCAGCTCGACACGTTCGACCCGAAGGACGCCCCGGACACCAGCCTGACGAGGGCGACCGCCACGTCGGTGCCCGGCGTCCAGGTGAGCGAGCTGTTCCCGCAGTTCGCCAAACTCGTCCACCTCGCCGGGGTCGTCCGCGGGTTCCAGACGCCGGTGCCGGACCACGCCCTCGGCCGGTACTACACCCACACCGGCTACCGGGCGACGACCGGCGTCGTCCACCCCGGCATCGGGTCGGTCGTGGCGAAAGAGGTCGGCGACCCGGACGCGGACCTCCCCGCGTTCGTGCAGGTCGGGCCGTGCTTTGGCGGGGTGACCGGGGACGAGGCGGTGTCGCGGTACACGTCTTACGGCCCCGGGTTCCTCGGCCCGCGCTACCAGGCCCTCGCGGTCAAGGACCCGGCGAAAGGTGTGGACGACCTGAAGGCGCTGGTCGGCGATAAAGAATTCAACGACCGGCTCGAACTGCGGGCGGCGCTCGGCGGCGAGTTCGCGAAGGGGCGGAATTCGGCCGTCGTGGCCGACCAGGAGGAGACCGCCCGCCGCGCCGTGCGGCTCATGCGGAGCAAGCACCTCGCCGCGTTCGACCTCACCAGGGAGCCGCTCAAGGTCCGCGAGGGGTACGGCAAGTCGCCGTTCGGCGAGGGCTGCCTGCTCGCCCGGCGGCTGGTCGAGACCGGGGTGCCGTTCGTCGAGGTCGGGATGACCGGCTGGGACACGCACGGCGAACACCTGGCTCGGCACAAGATCCTGTGCGGGGCGGCCGACCCGGCGCTAGCCGCGCTGGTCACCGACCTGAAGGACCGCGGGCTGCTGGACACGACGCTGGTCGTGTGGGTCGGGGAGATGGGCCGGACGCTGCCCGGCAAGGGCGACAAGGCCGGGAGCAACCACCATGGCAAGTCCGGCGTGGCGCTGCTCCTCGGGGGCGGGGTGAAGGGCGGCCGGGTGGTCGGGAAGACCGACGCGAAGGGGATGGACGTGACCGAGCGCCCGGTGTCCGTTCAGGACTTGCACGCGACCATTTATCGGGGGCTCGGCGTCGACCACACGAAGACGAATACCGCCCCGGACGGCCGCCCGTTCCGGCTCGCGGACGGCGAGCACGTGAAGCCGCTGACCGAGTTGTTCACCTGACCCGCAGTCGCACGAGCACTCCCGATGATTCTCCGATCCCTGCTCGCCGCACTCGCGGCCTTTGTCGCGGTCCCCGTCCCCGCGGCCGAACCGGCCCCCGCGCCGCGCGAGGCCGCGCTGAAGATCTTCGACGGCAAGCCGAAGACCGTCGTGTGCGTCACCAACTCGCACGCCGGCGGCCGGCAGCTCGACCAGAAGCTGAAGCGGTACTTCGGCGGCAACAGCCCGATCACGGTGAAGTTCACGACCGGCTGGTCAACGCCGGTGGACGCCCGCACCGGGGCGGTTCACGCCGGGTCGTGGCTCGACACGTTCTCGCTGGCGAAGGAGAAGGAGGCCGGCAACCCGGTGATCGTCATCGCGCTGTCGGGCGTCGAGCTGCAGCGGCCGGCGGTGAAGGGCCAGCCGGTCGTCGTGAACGACGAGACGGTGAAACTCGGCGTGGACACCCTCGGATACTTCGTCGCGGCGCTGAAGGCGAAGGGCGCGGCCGAGGTGTTCGTCAGCACCTACCACCACTTCGAGACGCACGACCGGGCCGACCGCCGCGGGCAGTACGACGAGGCGTTCGCGCCGAAGGTGTTCGCCGCCTACAACGAGAAGACGAAGGCGAACCGCGCGATCGACTGCCTGCCGCTGACGAGGAAGCACCACCCGCTCACCATCGGCGCCGACGAGTTCCACCCGTCGAAGGCCGGGTACGCGGTGTACAGCCACCTGTGGTTCGAGGCGCTGCTGAAGCACGACGGGCTGGACGTGCCCGCGTGGAGCGCCGAGGAGATGGACGCCGCGCTGAAGTCGGAGAGGGACGCCCGCGCCGCGCCGAAGAGGCCGTAACCACCGCCCGACCCGCTACCACCGCAGGACGCCGACGATGCGCCTTTCACCCGCTGCCGGTCTGACGCTTCTCGCGAGTGGGTTGCTCGCTATCGCGCTCCTCCTCGCGCCGGACGCCGTTCCCACGAGCGCCGCCGCGGACGAGCAACCCGAGTCCGCGAAGGACGTGCTGCGCGCCGCCGGTGTCGAGGCCGGGCTGAGCGTCCACCTCGGCACCACCGACGGGGCGTTCGAGGTGGAAGCGGCGACCGGCGGAAGGCGCGTCGTCCACGGCCTGACGCTCGACGCGAAGCACGCCGAGGCGGCGCGGAAGCTGATCCGCGACCGCGCGCTGTACGGCCCGGCCGCGGTCGAGCGCGTCGCGTCCTTCGACCGACTGCCCTACGCCGACAACCTCGTCAACCTGCTCGTCGCGGACCTCGACGCGCTGGGCGAGAAGGCACCGCCCGCGGCCGAGGTGACGCGGGTGCTCGCGCCGAACGGCGTGTCGTACCTGAGGCGCGGCGGGAAGTGGGCGCGTACCGTCAAGCCCCTGCCGAAGGGGAGCGACGACTGGTCGCACTTCTACCACGGGCCCGACGGCAACCCGGTCTCGCAGGACGAGGTCGTCGGCCCGCCGACCGGGCTGCAGTGGCTCGCCGGGGTGGTCGGCACGGGCGCCAGCCCCACGACCGGGTTCCGGCTCTCCGGCGGCCGCGCGGTGTACGAGTGGGAGCCGCCGGGCGGGAGCAAGATGACGCCGCGGACGACGTACCTCGTGTGCCGCGACGCGCACAGCGGGGTCGTCCTCTGGTCGAAGGCGACGACGGCCAAGCCGTATAAGACCCGGCCCATCGTCATGACGGCCGAGCGGGTCTTCACGTACGTCGACGAGAACGGGCCGCTCGTCGGCCTCGACGCCGCGACCGGCGAGGTCGTGACGAAGTTCGACAAGGGAGGGCGGCCCGGCAAGCTCAAGAACGGGGGTGAATCCGACGTCAACCTGGTGTTGCACGAGGGCACGTTGCTCCAAACGGCGGGCAAGGGCGTTTACGCGCTCGACGCGAAGGCCGGCGATCTGAGGTGGAAGCACGAGGAGGCCGAGGGGGCGTTCGTCGACCTGCCGACCGTGGCCGCCGACAAGGGCCTGGTCTTCGTGACCTCGGGGGCGCGCGGCCGCGACGCCGGCCGCTACCCCGGCTCCGACGCCAAGGAGATCCTCGCCCTCGACCTGAAGACCGGCAAGAAGAAGTGGGCCTGCCCGATCGACCACGAGCTCTCGCAAACGGTTTACCAGGACGGCTCCCTGTACGCGTTCAACCTCTCGGGGTTCATCGGCCGCCGCCGCGACCTGCTGCTCGCCCGGATCGATCCGGCCGACGGCAAGGTCGTTTGGAAGGTCAACCCGGATTCGAAGGGCCAACTCCTCGACATGGTCCTCGTGGACAAAAAAATCTACGTGATGTCGCTGGCCCTGGAGGTGTACAACGCGGCGGACGGGAAGAAGCTCGGGGCGTACCCGATGCCGGGGAACTCGCGGTGCGACATGAGTCGGGCGTCGAGGAACTACCTCCTGATGAGCATGGGCAACTTCATCGACGTGAAGACCGACCCGCTGCAACTGGAGCGGGCCGAGATCAGCCGCGGCACCTGCGGCACCGGCCACACCCCCGGGTACGGCATGCTGTTCTACTCCCCGAACCGGTGCCAGTGCTTCGTCAGCGTCCGCGGGTTCATGGCTACCTCGCGCGAGAAACCGCGCGAGCCGGTCGCGGACGGCACGCGGCTCGAAGTCGCTCCGGCGGCGAAGCTCACTGAAGCGACGAAGCCCGCGGCGTGGCCCGCGGCGGGCGAGTGGCCGACGTACCTCGCGAACCCCAAGAGAAGCAGTTCTACGAGCGACGCGCTCCCCGCGAAACTGCGCGAGGTGTGGAAGGCGGCCGTTGAACCGGTGCCCGCGCGCGACGCCGGCCCGATCCCGGCCGACGCGTTCCAGTCGAGTAACTTCAACGGTCCCGCGAGCGCCCCGGTGGTCGCCGGTGGGAGGCTGTACGTCGCCGCGCCGGAGGCGCACCGGGTCGAGTGCCGCGACGCCGCGACCGGCAAGAAGGTGTGGGAGTTCACCGCCGGCGGCCGCGTGGACACGCCGCCGACGGTCTACGCCGGGCGGTGCCTGTTCGGGTGCCGCGACGGCCGGGTGTACGCCCTCGACGCGGCCACCGGCGCGCCCCAGTGGAAGTTCCTCGCGGCGCCGTACGAGCGGAACCTGGTCGCGTACAACCAGGTCGAGTCGTCGTGGCCGCTGTTCGGCTCCACCGCGGTCGTGGACGGCACCCTGGTCGTCGCGGCCGGTCACCACCCGGAGTCCAACGGCGGCATCTACTGCTACGGCCTCGAGCCCGGCACCGGCAAGCTGCTGTGGAAGTACCGCGTCCACCACGAGCGCGCGCCGGGCGAGCTGGGGAAGAAGATCCCGGACGCCGGCGAGACGACGCGGCGGTACGGGTACAACGCGAACAAGGTGCTGAACGACGTGCTCATCAGCGACGGCACGTTGGTGAGCATGACCGGGTTCATTCTGGACGCGAAGACGGGCAAGAGCGCCGACCCGCCCGAGCCGCCGAAGCCGCGGGACAAGCCGCAGCCGCTGCCGGTCCACCCGATGCCGTTCTACCTCGACTTCGGGTTCCGCCCGCCGTACCGCAACCAGCAGCTCGAGGAGTACGGCGGCCCCGGGGCCGACCACGGGAGCTGGGTGTTCCGGCTCACCAAGCCGAAGCTGGAAGTCCACGGCGAGACGATCGCGTTCAACGACACCCGCGTCGCCGTGACGCGGGTGGCCGGGGTCGAGTGGGCCCTGTGGGACACGACGAAGGAGAAGGAGAAGGACCTGCCCGGCCGGCAGAACTCCAGCGCCCCGCCGGACTGGCTGGCGAAGCGGAACGAGTACAAGGGGCTGTACCCGAAGGCGGTCATCCTCGCGGCCGACAAGATGGTGGTCGGCCTCAGCAGCCCGCCGGACCGGAACGGCGCGAAGACCGGCGAGCTCCGCGTCTTCTCCACGACGGACGGGACGGAACTGGCGGTCGTCCCGCTCGACGCCGGGGTGATCCAGGCGGGGTTGGCCGCCGCCGGCGGCAGACTGTACGTGACGTGCGAGGACGGAACCGTCCGCTGCTTCGGGGAGTGATCGAATCGTCGCCCGTGTTGACTGCCCTAGTGGAACATTCTTACTCGAAAGTCCTTGACTGAATTCCCCCGTGTGATCGAGTGCATTGCCTATCTCTGTAGGCACGGACCTCTCTCCCAGTGCGGCAGGGGATACCTTCACCTGGAGTCGCGATGCCCAGTCTAACCTCTCACCTCCATGCGTCCTTACCGACTCGCCGGGTGGGTCCGCCGCCGAACGGTCCGGACTACCCCTCGACCTCGCCTAATCGAGGCGCGTCCCGCGAAGGCGGTCGGCATCTGCCTGGTTGCGCCCTGCGACCGGGGGGAGACTTCTGCCGGGTGCCTTCGCGGGACACGCCGCATCGAGCCTACGGAGGCTCCCGTGCGACAGCCACCGACCCCCGCCGCGGGTTCACGCTGATCGAGTTGCTGGTGGTGATCGCCATCATCGCCATCCTCGTCGGCCTCCTCCTGCCGGCCGTCCAGAGGGTGCGCGAAGCCGCCGCGCGCACGAAGTGCGCCAACAACCTCAAGCAGATCGGGCTGGCCATCCACCGGTATCACGGGGTCTACGGGAAACTCCCCCCGCGGGCGCTCGAGAACAACGCCACCTGGGCCGTCCTGTTGCTGCCGTTCCTGGAGCAGCAGGCGTTATGGGACATGTGGAACATCAGAGTGGGCTACACGAGCCAGCCGGGGGGCGACGCGGCCCGGCAGGCGATCGTGCCGGCGTACTTCTGTCCGGCCCGGCTGAGCCCCCGCCTGACGGTGAGGAACGAGAGCAGCAACCTGAACGGGTCGGCCGGCGACTACGCCGCCGCCCCCGGCCCCGGGCCGCTCGCCTGGGAGTACCAGGCGCCCCGGACGTTCAACACGGGGTTCCGGCGGACGAACTCCGACGGCCCGAACGGAATGGTCATCCGGGCCTGGCCGGACCAGTTCCCCGGGGTGCTCAAGTTCGGGGACGTGACCGACGGGGTGAGCAACACGGCCATGATCGGCGAGAGGCACGTGCGGAGTGACAACTACGGGAACGCGGAGATCGGCGTTAACGGCGGCGACACGGCGATCTTCAACGGCAGGGACTTTTTCCGCAACGCCCGCCAGTGCGACATCCCGCTGGCGCTGTCGCCGACCACGCCCCACCTCCAGCAGTTCGGGAGCTACCACCCGGGGATTTGCCAGTTCGTGTTCGGGGACGGGGCGGTTCGGGCGATCTCGAACACGACCCCGACGACCACCCTGATCTTGATGGTCAACCGCGACGACGGCGAAGTGTACTCCCCGAACTGAGCCACTGCCCACCCCGCGAGAGCCCCATGTTCGTCACCCGGACGGTCATCGCCGCCGCACTCGCCGCCGCCCTGGTAGGTTGCGCGGAGGGTCCGAAGACCCGCCAGATCCAGGGACAGGTAGTGTGGGCCGACGGCACCCCGGCAGCCGAGTTGGCCGGCGCGGTCGTGGTCCTGACCCCAACCGATCCGGCGGCATCCCGCTCCGGCGCGAACGGGTCGGGGCCGATCGAGGCCGACGGGTCGTTCCGACTGAGCACGTTCAAGCCGGGCGACGGGGCGCTGTTCGGTGAGCACAAGGCGGTGATCGTTCAGACGATCACCGCGGAGGACAAGCAGGCTGCCGCCCGCAAGCGAGTGCTTCCAGCCCGATACTCGCTCCACGACGGGTCCGACCTGCGAGTCACCGTCGGCCCGGACACGGATAAGGTGATGCTGACGCTCGAGCGGAAGTGACCTCGGGCCGGGGGCGGATCGTCCACCCCGCAACCGATCGTTGGCGCCCTCCCCAGGTGCACGAGCGGAACCAGCCGTTGCCCCTTTTCATTCAGGAGCCATGGCTTTTTGCCCGCGTCATTGCCCGCCCGCCTTGTGACCTTGTGATAGAATAATCAGACCCCCGACCGACCACGCCCGACCTACCCGGAACGCCGTCATGCTGAAAGTCCCGTTGTTGCCCGGCGCGTGCGCCCGCGTCGAACACCACCTGTCCCGCCGGCTGTTCCTGCAAGGGGCCGGCGCCGGCGCACTCGGCGGGTTCGGCCGGCTGTTCGCCGCGGACCACGCCGGCGCCGCGACGAAGCAGGGGAAGCACGTCATCCTGGTGTTCATGTCCGGCGGGCCGAGCCAGTTCGAGACGTGGGACCCGAAGACCGGGCGCCCCACCGGCGGCCCCCACATGAACATCCAGACCGCGGTGCCCGGGTTCCGCATCGACGAGTACATGCCGAACCTCGCGCGGCTCGCGAACCGGACGGCCACGATCCGCTCGATGACGTCGGACCTCGGCGACCACATGGAGGGGCACTACCTGGCGCAGACCGGGCACAAGCCGACGAGCGTCAGCGCCACCGCCCCGCACTGGCTGTCCGTGTGCGCGCACGAGCGGCCGGCCGCGGGCGGGCTGCCGTCCTACGTCGTCCTCGGCGCCGAGCAGGGCGGGAACATGGCCGTGCCGGGGCCGGGGTTCCTCGGCGCCGGGCACCAGGGGCTGTACTGCCCCGGCAAGGGCCAGGGGCCGGAGGACCTGCCCGCCGCGGGGGAGAAGGAACTCGACGCGTTCCGCCGCCGCGAGGCGCTGCGGTCCGGCCTGGGCGCGGAGTTCGGCCGCGGCCGCGGGGTGCCCGCCGTCGGGAGCCACGACGCCGCGTTCGGCGCCGTCGGCCGGTTGCTCGCCAGCCGCGACCTGTTCGACATCACGAAGGAGCCGCCGAAGCGGGTCGAGCAGTACGGCCCGACGGCGCTGGGCAGGGACTGCCTGCTGGCCGCACGGCTGGTCGAGAAGGGCGTGCCGTTCGTCCGCGTCCAGCACCAGACCGGGCTGGCCTGGGACAAGCACCGCCGGGCGTTCGACAGCCAGCGGAACCTGACGCACGAGTTCGACACCGCCGTCGGCGCGCTGATCGACGACCTGACCGGGCGCGGGCTGTGGGACACGACGCTCGTCGTGCTGATGGGCGAGTTCGGCCGCACGCCGGGGATCGAAGGCCAGGGGCCGCCGGGCCGCAACCACTGGACGAAGAGCTGGTCGATGTCGCTCGGCGGGTGCGGGGCGAAGCCGGGCGTGGTGGTCGGCAGCACCAACGACGACGGCACCGCGGTCAAGGACCGACCGGTCACGATCCCGGACCTGTTCGCCACCTTCTACGCGCTGCTCGGCATCGACCCGGCGAAGGAGCTGGACTTCGAGGGCCGCCCGATGCCGCTCACCGAGAACGGCAAGGGCAAGCCGGTCAAGGAGGTGCTGTGATGCCGCCGGCCAAGCTCGTGAAGGCCGCGAAGGCGTACGCCGTGGCCGACGGCGCGAGGCGCGAACCGCTAACGATGGCGCAGGTCCGGTTCCACCCGACCGAGCGGCGGCTGCTGGCCGCGTGCGCCGACCGCCGCGTCGCGCTGTGGGACCTGGACGGGGCAGTCGAGGAAAGAGGGAAACTGGGTACCGCGGTCGTCGGCGCACTGGCCTGCCCGCACGACGCCGGCTGGGTCCGCGCGCTCGACGTGTCGCCGGACGGGAAGTGGGTCGCGACCGGCGGCTCGGACCGCCGCCTCAAGCTATGGGCGTGGGCGGACGGCAAGCCGGCCGCGACCGCCTCGAAAGACGTTCCCGCCCACGACGGATGGGTCGAAGCGGTCGCGTTCTCGCCGGACGGCAAGTTGCTCGTCACCGCCGGCGCGGACTTCAAGGTGAAGGTGTGGAACGCCGGCGACCTGTCGACGCTCAAGGTATTGCCCGGCCACACGCGCTTCGCGCGCGACGTCGCGTGGTCGCCTGACGGCAAGGTGTTCGTCAGCGGCGGCGAGGACGGCACGCTCCTCGTGTGGGACGGGAAGACGTTCGAGCCGGTCCGCACAATCGCCTTCGGCGACGCGAACGAGCAGTTCGGCCAAGGCCCCGGGCTGAGCGGCGTTCACCGCCTGCACGTGAGCCGCGATTCGCGGTGGCTGGCCGCCGCCGGCGGGAAGAAGGTCGACGTGTACGACCTCGCCACTGGCGCGGCCGTCGCGACCGAGAAGGCCGACACGCAGGTCGCGTTCAGCCCGACCGACGACGTGCTAACGACCGGGTCGAGTACCGCGAAGGTGTGGGCGTACGACGCGGCCAAGTTCGCGCCCGCGAAGCCGGACAAGAACGGCAAGCCGGGCAACCCGGCGGCGCTGCCGGGGAGGGAACTGGGCCAGACCAAGCCCGGCGACAACGCCGTCGGGGTGCGGTTCTCGGCCGACGGCAAGCTGCTCGCCTTCGGCAAGGCCGACGGCAAGGTCGAACTCTGGGAGGTGGCGTGATGCGGGCCCTCGTCCTCGCCGTTTCCGCCGCGCTCCTGGTGCCGCCTTCGGCCGGTGCCGGCGACGCGCGCGACCTCGGTAAAGCCGTCGATGCGAAGATCGTAGCGGCCCTTCAGAAAGAGGGCGTGAAGCCGGCCCCGCGGGCCGAACACGCCGAACTGGTGCGGCGCATCTACCTCGACGTGCTGGGCCGCATCCCGACCGCCGACGAGGCGTCCGCGTACCTCGAGGACGACCGCGCCGACAAGCACCACCGCCTGATCGACGAACTGCTCGCGGGTGCGGAGATGCCCGCGTACTGGCGCGGCGTGTTCCACCACTGGCTGAACGGCAACCTGGACGAGAAGCGGCCGGGCGAGGACGAGTTCCTCGCGTACCTCCAGACGCGACTGGGGGAGAACGCCGCGTGGGATAAGATGGCCCGCGAGATGCTCGACCCGGACGAGACCGACCCGGTCGGCAAGGGAGCCTCGTACTTCCTCGCCAGCCGGCTCATCGGCGGCGACCGCAGCGCCCAGCTCGACGCCATGACGGTCGCGGTGTCGAGCACCTTCTTCGGCGTGCAGATGCAGTGCGCCAAGTGCCACGACCACCCGACCGTAGACAAGTGGAAGCAGGAGAACTACTACGGCATCGCCGCGTTCTTCGCCCGCACTGCGACCGGCCGAGCGAAGTCCGGGTCCGGGACGGCGCTGACCGAGAAGCCGGACGGCGAGGTGAAGTTCACCGGCCGCAAGACCGGCGAGACGACGGCCCGGCTGCTGTTCCTCGACGGCACGGTGAGCGAGGCGAAGGACGGCCGGCGCAAGGCACTGATCGCGGCCGGGGTGAACGCGGGCAGCCCGTACTTCAAGCGGGCGATGGCGAACCGGGTGTGGAAGCACCTGACGGGCGTAGGGCTGGTCGAGCCGGTCGACCAGATCCACGACGCGAACCCGGCGTCGCACCCGGAGGTGCTCGACCTGCTCGCGGCCGACTTCGCGACCAGCAAGTTCGACCTCCGCCGGCTGATGGGCGGGATCCTGCACAGCGAGGCGTACCTGCGGTCCAGCCGGTGGGTCGGGCCGGGGGCGCGGCCGGCGGACCGCACCTACGCGGTGGCCGCGCCCAAACCGCTGTCCCCGCCGCAACTGGCCCTCTCGCTCGCCTACGCGACCGGCTACGCGGAGGCGCTCCGCGCCCGGTATCAGGGGGGCGACAAGAACAAGCCGGGCGGGGCCGTGACGCCCGGCTTGCTGCGCACCCGGTTCGAGAAGGAGCGCGACTACGCGACGCTGGCCGCGCGGTTCAAGCAGGAGGGGGAGGGGTTCCAGGCGAACGCGTCGCACGCGCTCTTCTTGACTTACAACCCGGTGATTCACACGATGCTCAAGCCGGGGGCCGGCGCGCTCGTCACCCGGCTCGCAAAGGCGAAGGACGACGAGGCCGCGCACCTCGCGTACCTCGCGGTACTCTCTCGCCCGCCGACGGCGGATGAAGCGGCCGAGGTCGCGAACTACCTGGCCGCGCCCGGCGTCGCCCGCGAGGAGTCGTGCCGCGACCTCGTCTGGGCGCTGCTCGCCGGTTCGGAGTTCCGCTTCAACCACTGACCCGCCGACGGAGAGTTAGCCGTGAGCGCGAGACGCGCCGTGTGCCGGTTCTGTCTCGCGGTCGTCGCGCTCGCGGCGGTCGCAATGCCCGCCCCCGCGTGCTCCATTCCCGTCTTTCGGTACGCGCTCGAACGCTGGGCGCCCGCGCCCTACGAGGTGGTGGTCTTCCACAACGGCGCACTCACCGACGAACAGAAGAAGGCGCTCGACGGCGTCGCGAAAGCGGAGCCCGCGGCGAACGCGAAGGTCGAACTGGTGGACGTGACCGGCGCCATTCCTGCCCGGCTGAAGGCGCTCTGGGACGCGGACGCGCGCCCGGCGAACGCGAAGCTGCCGTGGGTCGCGGTCCGCGCGCCGGAGCCGGAGGAGAAGGCCGCGCCGGTGTGGGCCGGGCCGCTCACCGCCGACGCGCTGGCCGCGGCGTTCGACTCGCCCGTGCGGCGCGCGCTCGCGAGGCACCTGACCGGCGGCGACGCGGTCGTGTTCGTGCTGCTCGAATCCGGCAAGCCGGACGCCGACAGGGCCGCCGTCGCGCTGCTCGCGGAGCAGTTGCCGAAGCTCGAAAAGGACACGCCGCTGCCCAAGCCGAGTGAAGAAGGCCCGCAACTGCTCTCCAAGCTGCCGGTGAAGAAGTCGTTCCCTGTGCTGCGGCTGTCGCGCGCCGCGCCGGGCGAGGGCGCGCTCGTCCGCATGCTGCTCGCGTGCGACGACGACTTGGCGAAAGAAGCCGGGCCGGTGGTGTTCGCGGTGTTCGGCCGCGGGCGGGTGCTGTGCGCGCTGCACGGCGAGACGCTCGACGCGAAGAACCTCAAGAAGGCGGCCGAGTTCCTGTGCGGCGCGTGTTCGTGCCGCGTCAAGGAGTTGAACCCCGGCGTCGATCTGCTCACGACGAGCGACTGGGAAGTGATCTTCCGCGCCCCGAAGCAGGAGCCGCGCCCGTGAGCCTTCACACGTCCCCGGTCACCGTCGCCGTCGGGTCGCTGGTCGTCCTCGCCGGCCTCGCCGCCGGGCTGTGGTGGCGCGAGCACCGGGACCGCCCCGGCCCGCTCGACCGCCCGCTAATCGTGTACGCCGCGCCGACGAGCCGGCTGCCGCTGGAAGCCGTCGCCGCCGACTACGAGCGCGAGACCGGACAGCGCGTCGAACTGCGGTTCGGCCCGTCCGAGGACATCCTCACCAAGGTGCGCTTCCCGGCGGCCGGCGACCCCGGCGACGTGTTCGTCCCCGCCGACGACAGCTACGTGCGCCAGGCGCGCGACCTCGGGCTGGCCGCGGAGTCGATCCCGCTCGCGCGGGTCCGCGCGGTCGTGCTGCTCGCGAAGGGCAACCCGAAGAACCTCGCGGGGTGGGGCGACCTGCTGCGCGACGGCGTGACGGTGGCCGTGCCGAACCCCGGTGCGGCGGTCGGCAAGCTGGCCCGCGAACACTTGACGAACACGCGAAAGTGGGCGGCGCTGGAACCGCGCGTCGTGGACACCGGCACCGTCACCGAAGCCGCGAACGCGACGAAGGTCGGCAGCGCGGACGCCGCGATCGTGTGGGACGCGGTCGCCGGCGCGCCCGCTTACGACGGGCAAACGGTCCTCACGCTGCCGGAGTTGGACGCCGTGACCGGGCGCGTCGAGGTGGCCGTGCTCACTCAGACTCGCGACCCGGCCGCGGCGCTCAAGTTCGCCCGTTACGCGTCGGCCGCCGACCGCGGGCTGGTCCACTTCCGCGCGTCCGAGTTCCGCGTCGAGCCCCGGGCCGACCCGTGGGCCGACGAGCCGGAACTGGTGCTCTACGCCGGCGCGATGCTCCGTCCGGCCATCGACGACACGGTGACCGCGTTCGAGCGCCGCGAAGGGGTGAGGGTGGCCCGCGTGTACAGCGGCTGCGGCGACCTCGTCGCCGCGATGCGGGCGCGCCGACCGGACGCGTTCTTCGCGTGCGACGCGCGGTTCATGACCGACGCCGAGCCGTGGTTCGGCAAGCCGGCGTCGGTCGAGGTGGTGTCGAACAACCTGCTCGTGATCGGCGTCCCGAAGGGCAACCCGCGCGGGATTCGCACCCTCAAAGACCTCGGCAAGCCGGGGCTGCGCGTCGGCGTCGGGCACGAGCAGCGGTGCGCGCTCGGCGGCATCACGAAGGAGACGCTGGAGTTCGTCGGCGGCGGCACCTACGCCGCGGTCCGGAGGAACGTGAAGGAGGAGGCGCCCGACGGCGGCACGCTGGTCACCCAACTGCGGAGCAGGACGCTCGACGCGGCCATCACCTACACGAGTTTCGTCACGCCCCACGACGACATCGAGGGCGTTCCGGTCACGGGGATCGACTGCGCCGCGCCGAACCAGCCGTTCGCGGTCGGCCCGGAGACGCGCTACCCGCAGCTCGCGGGGCGGCTGTTCGACGCGATCAAATCGGCGGAGTCGAGGGCGCGGTTCGAGCGCCTCGGGTTCGGGTGGGGGGCGAAGAAGTGACCGCGCCGGTCGCGCCGGGGGCGCGCTCGGACGTGCCGTTCTACCTGTGCCTCGGGCTGCTCGGCGGGCTGTACGTCGGCCTGATCGTCGCCCTTCTCGTCGCCGACCTCGCGCACACCTCGTTCGGCGATCTGGCCCGGGCGTTCGCGTCGCCGCAGATCCGCGCCGCGGTCTGGCTCAGCCTGCTGAGTTGCTCGGCGGCGGCGATCATGTCGGTGTGGGTCGCGGTGCCGCTCGGCTACCTGCTGTCGCGCACGCGGTTCCCGGGGAGCGCGGCCGTCGACGTGCTCCTCGACGTGCCCATCGTGCTCCCGCCGCTCGTGGTCGGGCTGAGCCTCTTGATCCTCTTCCAGACGCCGCCGGGGGCGTGGTTCCAGCGGCACGTGCTGCCCGTCACTTACGCGGTCGCGGGGGTGGTGGTGGCGCAGTTCGCGGTGTCCGCGGCGTTCGCCGTCCGCACGATGAAGGTGACGTTCGACGGGATCGACCCGCGCGCGGAAGACATCGCGCGGACGCTCGGCTGCTCGCGGGCGCAGGCGTTCTGGCGCGTAACGCTGCCCGAAGCGCGGCGGGGCGTGCTGACCGCGTTCACGCTGGCGTGGGCGAGGGCGCTGGGCGAGTTCGGACCTATCCTGGTGTTCTGCGGGGCGACGCGGATGCGCACCGAGGTGCTCTCAACGAGCGTGTTTCTGGAACTGAGCATCGGCAACCTGGAGGCGGCGCTGGCGGTGTCGCTGCTGATGATCGTGGTGGCCGTGGCGGTGCTGGTGGTGACGCGGGCGTTCGGGCTGCGCGGCACCGGCCTCATCTGAACCGAGCTGGAGGAGTCGTGATCGCGGTCGAGGGGCTGAGCATTCGGCAAGGCGGGTTCGCCCTCGACGGGGTGTCGTTCGCCGTCCCGGCCGGCGCGTACGCGGTGCTGATGGGCCGGACCGGGGGCGGGAAGACGACCGTGCTGGAGGCGGTCGCCGGGCTGCGCCGGCCGACCGCCGGGCGGGTCGTCCTGGCGGGGCTCGACGTGACCGGCTTCCCGCCGGCGGCCCGGAACGTTGGGTACGTCCCACAGGACGCGGTCCTGTTCAAGACGATGACCGTGCGGGAGAACATCGCGTTCGCGCTGGTAGTCCGCGGGGCGCCGCGGGCCGAGGTCGACGCCCGCGTGAGCGAACTGGCCGACCGGCTCGGGGTGGTCGGCCTGCTGTCCCGGCGGGCGGTGGGGCTGAGCGGCGGCGAGGCGCAGCGGGTCGCGCTCGGGCGGGCGCTGGCGTTCCGGCCGCCGGTGCTGCTCCTCGACGAGCCGCTCAACGCGCTGGACGAGGACACCCGCGACCGGCTCGTCGAACTGCTCCGGGGGCTGCGCCGGGACGGGGGCCTGACCGTGCTGCACGTCACCCACAACCGCGCCGAGGCAGACCTGCTCGGGGATTGCCGCCTGCGGTTCGAGGGCGGGCGGATCACCCCCGCCGGGGACCGCGCATGACCGAACTCACCGCGGACGAGCGGGAAGCCTACGCGTGGCAGATGACGGTGCCCGGCGTGGGCGAGTCGGGCCAGCGGAAGCTCAAGGCCGCGTCCGTCCTCGTTTCGCGCGTCGGCGGGCTGGGCGGGGTCGCGGCCTACGAACTCGCCGCGGCCGGGGTCGGGCGGCTGATCCTGGCCCACGCCGGAAACATCAAGCCGGGCGACCTGAACCGGCAACTGCTCATGACCCACGCCGCCATCGGGACGCCGCGCGTCGCGTGCGCCGCGCGCCGGTTGCGGGAGCTGAACCCGCGGGTCGAAGTGGTCGCCGTACCGGAGAACGTCACCCCGGAGAACGCCCCGCGGCTGGTGAGCCTGGCCGACGTGGTGGTGGACGCGGCCCCGCTGTTCGAGGAGCGGCTCGCGCTCAACGCCGCGGCCGTGCGCCTTGGCAAGCCGCTGGTCGAGGCGGCGGTGTACGAGCTGACCGCCCAGGTGACGACGGTGCTGCCCGGCCGCACCGCGTGCCTCGCGTGCCGGGTGCCCGAGGTGCCGGCGGACTGGACGCGCCGGTTCCCGGTGTTCGGGGCGGTGTCCGGGGCGGCCGGTAGCTTCGCCGCCGCCGAGGTCATCAAGCTCGTCACCGGCGTCGGCGAACCCCTGGCCGACCGCTTACTGGCGTGCGACCTGCGCGACATGCGGTTCCGGGTGTTCCGGACGCGGCGGCGCCCCGGGTGTCCGGTGTGCAACCCCGGCCCCGGTGCCCCGCCTACCCGCGACCCATAATGTTGCCGCCGTCGCACGGTGGGGAAAACATGCCGGTTCGCCCCGGATGGGACGCGCTTCGACCCAAGGCGTCTGATAGCATTGTTCACGGGGATGAGAGAGTACGAAGTCCCGCCCGCGAATGGCCCCGCCGTCATGCCCGCCCGTAGCCCCCCGCCACCGATTGTGAAGTCACGACCAGTTTCAGCGAGGCACCCGATGTCCGTGGTTCCGCCCGTGCGCTCCGCGTCCGCGGTCGCGCGCCCGTTCCTCGTGGCGCTGGTTCTGCTCGGGGCGTCCGGGGCGCGGGCGGCCGACCCGTTTCAGGACAAGGTGGTGCCGTTCCTAAACACCTACTGCGTGCAGTGCCACACGAGGCAGAAGCCGAGCGGCGACCTCGACTTGACCAAGTTCACCTCGTCCGCGAAGCTCCTTGAAGACTTCCGCCAGTGGGAGCACGTCGTCACGTTCCTCCGGAAAGAGGAGATGCCGCCCGCGAAGGCCAAGCAGCCGACGGCCGAGTCGCGCGCGGAGGTGATCGCCACCCTCGAAAGGGTGCTGCTCTCCGAGGCGCGCAAGCTCGCGGGCGACCCGGGCGCGGTGCCGCCGCGGCGGCTCTCCAACGCGGAGTACGACTACACCATTCTCGACCTCACCGGGGCCGACATCCGCCCGACGAAGGCGTTCCCCGTCGACCCGGCTTCCGGTGAGGGCTTCAACAACACCGGCGAGGCGCTCACGATGTCGCCGAGCCTGTTCAAGAAGTACTACGCGGCCGGCGAGCAGGTCGCGGACCACGCGCTGCTCACCACGACGGGGCTGGCGTTCGCCCCGCACGCGGTCGTCACGTTCGCGGACCGGCAGAAGTTCTACGAGCAGGCCGTCATCCGCTTCTACGAGGCGCGGGCCGTCGATCACGAGAAGTGTTTCGCCGCGTTGTGGCTGTACAAGCACCGGCCCGCGGCGCGGAAGGACGCCGCCGTCGAGGGCTGGGCGACCGAGCGCGGGTTGAGCCCGAAGTACGCGCGCCTGCTGTGGGACGCGCTCGAGGGCCCGTCGGACGACAAGTTGTTTGTCGCGTGGCTCCGCGGGCGGTGGGCGAGGTTCCCGGCGCCGACGAACGCCGACGCGCCGAACCCCGCGGAGGTGCAGGGCGCGGCGAAGGCGCTGGCCGCGGACGCCGCGAAACTGGGCAGGGAACTGGCCCCGACGGAAACACCGGCCATCGTCGCGAACGCCGGGAACGGGCCGATCGACCACCTCGCGCGGCGCCGCAAAACGGCCGACGCGCGCGACACGTTCGACCCGGCGAAGCTCGTGAAACTGAGCGTCCCGGTGCCCGGCCTTCCCGCCGCGGGCGAGAAGGTCGGGCCGGCCGTCCTCGCGTCGGGGGCCGCGTTCTGCCGGCTGTTCCCGAACCGCTTCTTCCACGTCGATTCCACGCGCGGCCTGTCGGCCGGGTTCCACCTCGTCGAAGGCTTCTTCCGCGACGACGTGCCGCTGTGCCGCTCGGTCCTGAGCGACGCGGAGGCGCGAGAACTCGACCGCCTGTGGGCGGAGTTGTACTTCGCGACCGGCATCTGGGAGAGGATGCTCCGCGGGTTCGTGTTCTTCGAGCGGTCCGAGCGGAACTTCCTCAAGCACCCCGATTTCGACTCGTTCAAGGAGGAAGACCCGGGGTTGACGAGGGACGAAACCCTCGCGCGCTTCAAGGAGGCGTACCTCAGGCGCGCCAACGTCAAGCTCACCGGGGACGCCCTCGCGAAGCACCCTGTCAGCGTGTTCTTCGAGGACGTGCGCGCCGGGCTGAGGGGGCAAGCCGAGGCGCTGAAGCGTGCGGAAGCGCTGTACCTCAAAGACCTGCTCGCGTTCGCGGAGAGGGCGTACCGGCGGCCGCTGACCGACGCGGAGCGGCGGAAGCTCGAGACGTTCTTCACCGACGTGTGCCGCGACAAGGACCACGGCACCGAAGCCGCGGTGCGGGCGTCGATCGTTCGCGTGCTCGTGTCGCCGCACTTCGCCATGCGGTTCGACGCGACCCCCGCCGGCGACTCGGTGGCCCCGCTCTCCGACCTCGGGCTCGCGTCGCGGCTGAGCTACTTCGTCTGGTCCGGCCCGCCGGACGACGAGTTGCTGGCGCTCGCGAAGGCCGGCAAGTTGCGCGACGAGAAGGTGCTGCGCGAGCAGGTCCGCCGCATGGCGACGGACGCGAAGGTGAGCCGGTTCGCGCGGGAGTTCTTCGGCCAGTGGCTCGGGCACCGCGACTTCCTCGCGCAGGAGGCGGTGAACCGCGCCGTGTTCCCCGCGTTCGACGACGCGCTGAGGAGCGCGATGTTCGAGGAGCCGACGCGCCTCATCACGCACCTGATCCGGACCGACGGGCCGATCACGCACCTGCTCAACGGCGACGCGACGTTCGTGAACAAGAAACTCGCGGCGCACTACGGCTTGCCGTTCAAGGGCACGGCGGACGAGTGGGAGCTCGTCACCGGGTTGCACGCGAACGGGCGCGGCGGGGTTCTGGGCATGGCCGTGTTCCTCACGAAGAACTCGCAGCCGCAGCGGACCAGCCCGGTCAAGCGCGGGTTCTGGGTCGTCCACAAGCTGCTCGGCGAACACATCCCGCCGCCCCCGCCGGACGTGGCGGTGCTGCCCGCGAAGGAGACCGACACCAACGGCAAGACGATCCGCCAACTGCTGAAGTTGCACGTCGAGGACGCGGCGTGCGCCCGGTGCCACCAGCGGTTCGACCCGGTCGGCCTCGCGATGGAGGGCTTCGACCCGATCGGCCGGGGCCGCGCGAAAGACCTCGCCGGTCGCCCGGTCGATAACCTGGTCGCGCTTCCCGACGGCAAGGAAACGCGCGGCGTGCCGGAGTTCGGCGACTACCTCGCGAAGCACCGCAAGGCGGAGTTCGCCAAGACGCTGTCGCACAAATTCCTGGGCTACGCGCTCGGCCGCTCGCTGCAACTGTCCGACCAGTCGCTGTTGGAGAAGATGCAAGCCGAACTCGCGAAGGACGACTCCAAACTGTCCACGGTGTTCGAACTGGTGGCGACCAGCCCACAGTTCCGCACGCAGCGGTGCAAGGACTTTTCCCCGACCAAGTTCCGAACCGAACCACAACCCGGAGGTGAAAAGTGACCGCCGAAAAGACCGTCTCGCGCCGCGTGCTGCTCAAGGGTCTGGGCGTCACGGTCGCGCTGCCGTGGCTCGAATCCGTTGCGGCGTTCGCGAACGCTCCCGTCGCGAAGAAGGCCGCGCAGCGGTTCGCGTGCCTGTTCATCGGCGACGGCATCTCGCCCCCGCACTGGTGGGCCAAGGGCGACGGCGCGGACATGGAACTCGGTTCCAGCCTGCAGCCGCTGGCGCCGTTCAGGGACAAGCTGAACGTCATCAACGGGCTGTGGAACAAGGAGGGCGACGGCGGGCACGCGAAGTGTACCGGCAACATCCTCTCGGGCGCCGCCCTGAGCCGCGGGCGCACCATCAAGGGCGGCGTCAGCATGGACCAACTGCTGGCGAATCACCACGAGGAGGACACGGCGCAACCGAGCCTGGTGCTGGGCTGCGAGCAGCCGGTCAGCGGGTTCCACGAGAGCCAGTACTCGATGGTGTACGCGTCGCACATCTCGTGGCGCAACTCCGACTCGCCGGTGCCGATCGAACTGTACCCGGCGCTCGCGTTCGACGGCCTGTTCGGGGGCAAGGCCGGTAAGCTCCAGGGCAGCATCCTCGACGACGTGCTGGGCCAGGCGAACGACATCACCGGTAAGGTGAGCGGGACCGACAAGCAGAAGCTCGACGAGTACCTGTCGTCGGTCCGCGAGACGGAACAGCGCGTGCAGCGGCTGAACAAGACGGCGAAGGACGAAGCGCCCGCGGCGCCGGTCGGGCGGCGCCCGGCGGCGGCCCAGCCGAAAGACTTCCGCGAGTACGCGAGGCTGATGTGCGACATCATCGCGCTGGCGTTCCAGACGGACCGCTCGCGGGTCGCCACGCTGCTGATGTCCCGCGACCTGTCCGGGCAGGTGTACCCGTTCCTCGGCGTCCGCGACGACCACCACAGCTACTCGCACTTGAACGAGGGCAAGGAGTACCAGTCGATCGTGAAGTTCCACGTCGAGCAGTACGCGTACCTCGTCGACAAGTTGTCGAAGATGAAGGAAGGCGAAGGCTCGGTGCTGGACAACTCGTGCATCATGTTCGTGTCGGAGCACTGGAACGCACACAACGGGACGCGGGTGCCGCTGGTGCTCGCGGGCGGCCTGGGCGGCGCGCTCAAGACCGGGCGCTCACTCGACTACCTGAAGGCCGGCAACGACAAGCGGAAGTTGTGCGGCCTGTACCTGTCGCTGATGGACAAGATGGGACTGCAGTTGCGCGAGTTCGGCGACGCGAAGGAGCGCCTCGCGGGCATCTGACCCCGCCCGGGCGTCTTGGCGCGAACCCTGTGTTGGGGCCGGGTGCTGCTGGCGACTTCGATTACCAGTGCCGGAAGGACGCGCTGGCGTGGCTGGTGGGGCGGGTGACCGAGCCGCACAGCATCGAGAAGCGCGGCCAGTGCTTGCCGCCGCGAAGGGGATGCGACGGGGGAACCGGCCGGGCAGAAGGCGGGAGGGGTTCCGCGTCGCGACGGAGCAGGAGGTGACCACGATGCGGGTGGCGCCGCGGCTGGTCAAGACCGAGCAACTGCCCGGGGACGGGATCCTCGCGCGGGCCAGCGCGAGTCGCGGCCGGGGGTTGCTCGGCAGCACGGAGATCGGCACCGCGACTCCATCCTACCAGCCCACGACATTCCCGTCGGTCGCGGCTTCGACCGCTTCGAGCAGTTTGGACATGCTGGCCGACGGCGCGGCCGGCAACTTCTCGTTGTTGACCAGGCTCAGGTTGCGCTTCCCGCGCTCCACGTCACTCAGGTAAGTCCGGCGGATGCCGACCTTGTCCGCCAGGTTCTCCGGCGTCAGTTCCAACTCCTCGCGCCGAAACTTCACGGCCGTGCCGAACCGCTCGCGCACGTCGGGCGAGGATCGCCGCTTCCCCATTGCGGCGACTGTAGAGTCGTGTAGACTCTGAGTTTGTCGACGATGAGTGACATCCCGCTCCGGGTGGCACGGTCCCCTGACTACGAGGGGCCGTCAT
>PNKH01000057.1 GCA_013822345.1 Isosphaera sp. | reverse complement strand
GAGCTTGTACGTCTCCTCCGCCTTCGGGAGGATGTCGCTCCGGTACTGCTCGGCCAGCTTCAGGGCCGCCGAGTACGCCCGGAGCGCGGTCGCCACCCGCTCGGCGAGGTCGTTCTCGATCCGCCCGACCTCCTGGACCGCCATGCCGAGTTCGGCCTTCGCCGCCCGGATGTTCCCCTGGTTCCGGTTCCACACCGGGATGGGCGCGCTCACGCCCAGGAGCCAGTCGTTCGACTTGTTCTGTCCCTGGTAGGTGTAGCCGGTCGAGAGGGTCAGGTTCGGGATCGGTTCTACCTCCGCCCGGCGGACGGCGGCCTGAGCCCGCTCGACCCCGACGCGTGCCGACCGCACCTCGGGGTGAGTGGCGAGGACGGTGTCGAGGGTGTGGTCCGGGTCGTAGAGGGGCACCTCCTCGAACGGGCCGGTCGCGGTGCCCACGGGGAGCCGCGGGTCGCCGACCAGGGCCGCGAGCCGCCTCCGGGTACCGGGGAGTTCCCGCCGGGCCGCCTCCGCCTGGGACCGGAACCGGGCGAGTTCGACTTCGAGCTGCACCAGGTCGAGCCGGGCGATCTGCTTGGCGTCGAGGAGCGTCTGCCCGTTCTTCACGGCCTCGCCGGCGAGCTTGGTGAGTTCGTCGAGGACGGCGATCCGCCGCTCCAGGGCGTAGAGGTCGTAGAACGCCGCCCGCACCGACCCGACCACCCCGTACCGCTCGCGGAGGAGGGAGAGGGTCGATTGGTCCACCTCCTTCGCGGCCACCGCCTGGGACAGCGAGAGCTTCCGGCCTGTGACGATCTCCTGGGTGACCTGCGGGGCGGTGATGATCCCGCCCGGCCCGGTGCGGTCCCCGAGTTCGTCGCCGGTGACCGCGAGAATCGGGTTCGGGTAGAGGCCGGCCTGGACGTACTTGCCCTGGGCCGCGTCGATGGCGAACGTGGCCTTCCCGAGCCGCGGGTTCCGCCCGACCGCGAGCCGCACCAACTCGTCCACCTGGACCGGACCCGGCGCAGGGCCGGGACCGTCCGGGGTGCTGGCCGGGCTTTTCGCCGCCGGCTCCTGGTGCGCCACGCGGGTAACGGGCGAGCCGGGGGTTCGAGGGGCCTGGCGGGCCGCCGCCGGGTACGGATCGATGGTCGCCGGGTGCGGGCCGGAGGCACAGCCCGCGAGACCGATCGCTAGGACAACACCCGCAAACCACCCAGACGCACGCCGGCTGCCCGTCCGAGACGGATTTCGCATTGCACTCCTCCGGCCCCGCCCGGAACTACCGGGGGGCGTGTTTGGGACACCCGTCGGGGATGGCGACCGGGCGGAAGGCGGAGGGAATGGGGCTAGCAGCGGAACGAGTGGCAGTACCGGAGCCTGTCGGGGGCGGCCGAGGTGAGTTCGGGGACGGCGAGAGACCACGCGTCCGGGCGGCGGGTGAGGGGGACGGTCTGGGCCGCCTCGAAAGGCGGTGCCGTCATGTCGCCGGGGTCGCGGTCGCCTGCAAGCCGCTCACCGATCGTAACCGCCAGAACCAGATCGACGTTCGGGCAGTGCTGACAGGGGACGCCCGGGGCGGGGGGCCGCTCGGTCGGCTGCCCCGGGAGGGCCGGTCCCCGGTGGGACTTGCACGAACAGCGCTCGCCCCTGTAGCGGCCCGGCTCGTCCTCGACCGATGTCGGTCGAGGGGTTAAGACGACCAGGGCGGATTGGACGTGGTCCGCGAAGAGTGCGGCGAGCTGGCACGGGCAACGGAGCGGCCCGCCGGTCAAAACCGGCAGGACCGCCACGATGATCGCCGCCACTCGCCGCATGGCATCAAACCCGGAATAGCCGTGAAAGATCCTTAGCCCATGTGTTACCACTCATCGGCTCGGAAATACCGTGAGAATGAGAAAAAGCGGTCGCCTGCGCGAGTGTCGTCAAGCGACGGCCGCACTCGCGGGCTGCATTAGCACCGACTCACGCCCAGACGGACGAGGAGAATGCAACCGGTCTGCCTTCATCTCCGGTGCGGAGACCATCTGCGAGCCGGGACGGCCCAGCCCGCTGCGGCCCCGACGCCCGAAGACGAGCCTTCCGGACCGTAAGCATTAAATAGCCCCGGCCGCCAGCACGCGGCTGGACCGTCGTCGTCGGAGTGTGTCCCGATCGGCGGGCGAATACACTCTCTCGTGCGTGGCGTGCGCGGTCGGCCGTCTCTGGAGCAGCCGCATGAAACCGTTCGGCTTCCACGAGGGCGACCGCTCGGAGTTCCTCGCCCAGTTCGCCTTCAGCACCATCGGCTACTGCGTCCCGGTCCCCCGGCAGTTCGACCGGTTCGGGGTGGACGTCATCGTCCACCTGTTCGAGCGGGTCGGGGCGAACGTCGCCGCCACCGGCCGGGCGGTCGCGCTACAAGTGAAGTCGGACGCTGGCGAGATCCTGATCGACACGAAGGAGATGCGGGACTGCCTGTACGCCACCTCGCTCCCGTTCTTCCTCGCCGTCATCGACAAGGCCGAGTGGCGGCTCGACGTCTACACGACCCTCCTGCGGCTGCTCGCGTATTGGTCGAACCCCGACGCCGCGGTCCGGCTGGTGCCCGGCGACAAGGACGCCCGGGCGTTCCCGGAGGACGGGTCAACGATCGTGTTTCTCGGGAAGCCGATCGCCTCGGTCCTCCTCGCCGACCTGGAGGCGGAGGCGATCAAGGTCGAGACCCGCGAAGGGCTTTCACGGGTCGTCAACCACTGGGCCCGCTGGGAACAGCGGCACCTCGACTGGCGGGACGACGGGGTGCCGTTCGTAGCGTGCCCGAGCCAGTACGAGACCGGGGTGCCGTTTAGCACGGCCTACGGGGCCATCGACTTCCTTACCGTCCCGGACCCCGGCCGGCTCCCGGCCGCGAACAACAACTTCGCCCGGGTCTTGACCGCGGTACACGGCTACTACGGGCAGCTGCTCGAGCACGCCCACACGCTTAGCGACGACGCCCGGGTCCGCCTGACCGAGCGAAACCACATCATCGAAGCCCTCCTCGGCAACTTCCTCGCCCACGGGACCGGGTGAGTCGGGGCGGCGAGGGTCGAGCCCTCGATCGCGCGCAGGCTGGAAGGTGGTCTCGCGGCAGGCGCCCTTGATCGCGGAATACGCCTCCAGCCTGAACAGCCTGGCGGGCAGGGCCGGTCACGGATTGCTACCGTCCACCAACCTGACGCCCCTGGTCGCCGCAGCGGCGGCGAGTTTTTGGTCGAAGGTGGCGAGCGAGGCACCGGCGCGCAAGGCGAGCTCAAGGTACGCGGCGTCGTAAGTGGTGAGCCCGTGATCGCGGGCGAGGTGAGCGACGCTGCCGAACGCCAGGGCGAAGGTCTCAGGGTCGGCGTAAATCGGCAGTCGAGTTAACAGGCCCAGAAAATGCAACATCTTAGTGTTGGACAGCCGACCCCGACGTTCTGCTGTCAGCAGAGCGTCGGTGACCTCCAACGACCAGTGCGCGGGCACGATCGCCTCGACACCACCGGCGAGCGACTCTAGGACCGCGGTCGAGGCTTCGCTCGACTCGTCCTCAAAGCACCAGGAAACAGTCACCGAGCAGTCGAGGACGAGGCGGGCTACCACCGACGCCCCGCGTCGATCAGTTCACGAATCGTGAGCGTGTCCTCGACGCCGGGCCTGTTCAGACGGACGCCCGCCGAGAACTCCCGCACCTCTTGAACCGTCTGAGCGATGTCATCCCGGCTCCGCCGCCCGACCGGGACCAGCCGCGCCACGGGAATGCCCCGCCTGGTGATGACGATCTGTTCGCCGCCCTCGACCCGCTCCAGAAGTTGGGAAAACTGTGTCTTTGCCTCAAAAGCCCCGATTGAATCCATACCCCCGGTCCAACAGACTGGTCTGTGAGTAGTCTGTCACGGCTCCGGCCGGTCCGCAACCGCCTCAATGCCTGCACTCGCCGCGGATGTGCGAGCTGATGTCAGCGCTCGAACTAGGGAGCTTGGTCGAAAAGCACCATCGCCTTCTTCCAGAGTGCGAAATTCAGACTCTAATGCACCTAGGTGATTCTTATTTTCACGCCTGTCTGCTATCCCGGTAATTCCGTGGTGCGTGATGGGACCCATGCTTCCGGCACGTCCCGGAAAAGTTTCCAAGCCGTTCGTTTGACTGCCTCTGGGCGGACGGTATCATCGCTTGTTAAGTGGGCCTATGCCCAGTTTGGCACGCACGCCGGCTCGAGAACCGGCGACGTTACTCCCCTACGCTCATTCATCTCACCAGCGAGTAGAGACTTCTAGTGAAAGCCTCGTAGGGAAGGTGCGCCTTCGCTCCGAGGCTTTGCTACTGCAATTCGGATTTATTGCCGGGTGACTCTCGATCTTCCAGCTCGAGAGTCACCCGACGAAACTGTTTTCAAACCAAACAACAGACATTCGTCTCGTGACAGTCAGATGGCACCGCTCGTCGCGGTACCAAATAGAGTTCCCCAGACCGGAGGACAACATGCTTCTGCCGTGGAAACCCAGTGAGAAGAAGGGCGGCACCAAGCGCCGCAAGGGCGGGGGTCGCAACTTCCAGCCCCTCGACCAGCGCATCGCCGGACCCGTTCGTCTGCTGAGCGCCGGGATCGGTGGCGCGGTGATCGTGAACGACGCACCCGCTCCCGTGCCGGCGCAAGCCAACGTGCAGGCCGAGTCCGTGGAACACCACGACGCGCCCGCGGAGTTCGACAACGGCCACGTGGACGCACCGCACAACGACGCGGGGCACGTGGAGGCTGACCACAACGACGCGGGCAACATGGACGCGGCGCATGACACCCACATCGAGGCGCTGGACGCGCATCCGGACCAGTTCGACGACCCCGGCCACATCGACCACGTCGATGGCCCGGAGGCGGCGGATCACGGCCCGGAGATCGGTGATCAGGACCACATGGGCGGCACGATCACCGAAGTGTTCAGCGCGACGGGCGACGCGGACGCCTTCCCGTACAACGCGGAGCACGACGGGGATCACTACGCGGGCGTGCACGTGGGCGACCACGACTTCACGCACGCGGAGTTCCTCAACGACTCCCGCACGTCGGTGGAGGACCACTCCTACCCCGGCGACTTCGACCACGCGGTCTTCAAGGACGCGACGGTCACGAAGGACGGGAACGGCTTCACGCTCACGGCGACGCTGAAGGATCCGAACGGCGGCGACGACCACCACGTCGTCGCGCACCACGACCCGAGCGAAGGCCAGGTCGGGGACCACGACACCAACGTGGGGGATGCGACGAACGATGTCGCCGACCACGGCACCGGTGATCACGTGGACCACCTCGACCAGGCCGATGCGACGGATCACGTGGACGGGACGGACCATGAGGTCCACGCCGACGACACCGAGCACGATGGCCCCGCGGACCACGCCGACGAGGTGGTGTCCACGGAGGCGGACGTGATGGACAACGGCGGCGACGATGCCGAGCACGATGGCCCCGCGGACCACGCCGACGAGGTGGTGGCCACGATGGCGGACGCGACCGATGCCGACGGCGACACGGACGATGTGGACCACGACGGCGAGGTGAACATCACGCAGACCGTCGAGGGCGACACGGTCGAGACGCAATCGGACTCCGATGTGCAGATCGACCACGTCGCGACGACGGTCTCGACCGATGGCGACCAGGACGGCGTGATCGTGAACGTGGGCGAGACCGACATCACGGTCACGCAGAATGCCAGCGGCAACGTGATCGTGGCCCCGGTCGTGGACGTGGACGTCAACGTGACCGGCAACGGAAACGGGGACGACTTCGACCACGACGGACAGACCGGCGGAGGCGTGGACGACTGCGACACGTGTCCGACCGACCCGGTCGCGGACGTCCCGACGGGTGAGTTCGCGGCGATCGACCCGGCGAACCTGACGGACAGCCAGGAGAACTTCCTGGACGCGGCGATCGACGGCGACTTCTCGCTGCAGGAAGCACGAGCGCTGGGCGAGTACGCGGTGGTGGAGGTCATCCACTCGGATACCGGCCTGCACAGCGTGTTCCTCGTCGGCCCGAACGGCGCGACCAACCTCGCGCAGAACGGCCTGACGCTGGACGGCCAGCCGATCCCGAACGGGACGGTCGTGGACGTGAAGCTCGACGACAACCAACCGGCGCAGTTCGCGCTGGACAACGGCAACGTGGTCTTCCAGGGCTTCCTGGAGGTGGGTGTCCAACAGCCGGACGGGTCGGTCGTGACGGACGACGGCGAGTGCAACGTGACCGTGGTCGAGGGCCGCGGGGAACCGCAACCCAACCCGGACGGCGGCGATACGACCGTCAACGTGGATGTGGACGTGAACGTTGAGGTGGATGTCACCATCATCAACAACAACACGACCATCATCAACGAAGGCGACACCATCATCACGGTGAACGACAACGACGTCACCAACATCGACAACTCGGTGACGAACATTGATCAGTCGGTGACGAACGTCGATAACAGCGTTACCAATGTGGACAACAGTGTCCACACTACCAACATCGACAACTCCGTGCGCATCGACAACAGCGTCACGGACAACTCGGTGACCATCAACAAGACCTACAACGACGACCACTCCATCAAGAACTCCTTCAACAAGGATGTCACCACCAACAACAACGGTGGCGGCGGCTTCGGTGGGGGGGGCGGCGGTGGCGGTGGCGGCGGCTCCTCCGGGGGCGGCGGTGGCGGTGGCGGCGGTGGTGGCGGCGGCTCCACTGGCGGTGGCGGCGGCGGCTCCAGCAGCAGCGGTGGCGGCGGTGGTGGCTTCGGCTATCTCCCGCTCGGTACCGAAGGTGCGGAATGCCTCACGGCCTGCTGCGTCACGAGCGATGCCCAGATCGCGGAGCACGGCGCTGTCGTCTCCGAGGTCATGGGCGACCAGCTCGACGTGGAGCGTGCGGGTACGGAATGCGAGCTCGAGTACGGCGACACGCCCGTCGAGCCGCTCAACCCCGAAGACCTCTGGGATTCCATCGACGAGGCGAAGGACGGCGTGGACTGTGGCCCGGCGATCGACAAGGAGCCCTGCAAGGACTCCGCGCCGTGCGCCCCGTTCTCGGCCGTTCCCTGCATCCCGGTGATTCCCCAGAACATCGTGCCGCACGATGGCTGCTGCCCGACGTCGCTGCTGGACGACGAGGAGCTGATCGAGAACCTCTGGGCGGGTGACGGTGTGCCGGCATGGGATCCTTTCGCTAACGCGGAGGATGACTAGGCCGTCACGGTGTAACCCCTCGGAGTGTCCGATAAACTGTCCAGGATGTAGACAGCGCGCGTGAAACGGCTCGAACTTCACGATGGAGTTCGAGCCGGTTTTTTCCCCAAGGCTTTGCTGCAGTAGCACAAGCCGACCCATTTCAGGGCGGCCGGACGAAACGCACCCAACACGCCGGGTGCGTGCGAGAAATTCGTACGGCTCACTTCGCGGTGGAGTGAGCAAGTGCTCAACACCGCACGTATTTTTGACTAGGGGGAGGGTGGTCCGTATCTTTGGGAGCGGCCTACACGACCGAGGGTGTCGTCACGAAGCTCACCGCCTTCCTCGGCACGCACTTCCGCGAGTGGCAGTTCGTGGTGGCGAACCCGGCAGGGGACGTCGTCACGAGCAAAAAGCAGCTCGCGGGGCCGCGTGACCCGGTCCGGCAGTCAGTCCGTCAGGTGTTTCCGGCCCTGCACGCGCTCGGCACGAGCGCCTTCCCCACCCTGATCTGGGCGGGGCGTACGGGTACGGTGTACAACCTGGTGGCGGAATCGGCGTGCGAGTTCCAAGCGGTCCCGGCGGGCTGCGAGGAGCCGGTCCAGACGTTCATGATCGAGCGTCAGGTCCAGGGCTTCGCGCTCGTCCGGCTCACCGCCGCCGACGGCACGTACGGGTACCTGATCGCGTACGCGGCCAAGGTGGCCGAGG
Source organism: Isosphaera sp. (assembly GCA_013822345.1). Classification (GTDB taxonomy): domain Bacteria; phylum Planctomycetota; class Planctomycetia; order Gemmatales; family Gemmataceae; genus Gemmata. The sequence continues at coordinate 41,681 of PNKH01000057.1, read as the reverse complement.
ACGACACGCTCGCGCCCAACCTGGCCACGATCGTCGCCCGGACGAAGCCCGCGCTGGAAGCAGCCGCGGTCAAGTCCGAAGCCCCGGTCGTGAAGGAGCCGGGGCGGCATCGCGGGAAGCTCGTCGGTCTCGCCATCCTGGCCGCCATCGTCGCCGCCTGCGTCTGACCCGTGGACTACGAGATGGGCAGCGCCACCGGCGAAATGAAGCCGGTCTGGCGTCAGGAAGCCCGCGCGCAGACGGTGCTCAACAACCTGCGTCCGTCCGTCGGGGCGGCGCACGTGAAGTACCAGCAGCGCGTAACCAAGGGCGCCCTCCTCGTCACGCTCAAGTGCCCCGAGCGGGAGAGGCGGAAGGTTCAGAATAAATGGAACATCTCGGGGAAGCGGCCGAATCTGACTTCCCGAATCGTGACTGGATCTGGAGTCGCGGTTATTGGCGCTTGGCCGACGAACGGGGTTCAGTGTATCGTCGGTCGCATGGGGCATCTCCGGCGAACACTCCTCTGGCTTTGCAGTGCCGCGCTGGTCTTTTCCGGCGTTCTCGGCCGGGGATTCGTGCTTTGCCTCCCCGCCGACGGTGCCGCCCGGCTGGAAGTGTCGGGCGATGACGGAAGGTGTCTCGATGTCGAGGGGATTCGTTCCGAGGCCGGAGGCAGCGAGGGCAGTCTGACGAGCGATTCGCTCCATTGCCACGGGTGCGAGGACGTGACGATCTCTGACGGTGCCGCCCAACGGCCGGCCACGGGCGCGGACTACCTTGTTGCGCCGCCGCTCCTTTTTGTCACGATGCCTCCCCGACTCGCCCCCACCGTCGCCTTCACGAGCCGCCTTTCACGCGATCGCAATTCGCTCATGCACCCGCGTTCTTCGGACGTGCACACCGTCCGGAAGACCGTCATCCTCCTCGTCTGATCCTCACGGCCCCAGATTGAGCAGCGGGCAGCCGAGCCCGTGCTGTCGCAGTCCCGCGGCCAAGCGTATTGGCGCGCCCTCGCAACCAGTTCTCGGAGTTCGCAGCCTATGAAGAAACGAGGTTTCCTTGTCGGGATCGTCCTCTCCGCGCACATAGCCGGCGGCCCGGTCTGGGCCATCAACTCCGCAGAGTCGCTGCCGGCTGAGGGCGGCGAGGATTCGTCAGTCGAGCATCAAGCCGGGATCGATTCCTCCCTCGACCTTGCCGGGGATGTCAGCCTGCGGGAGGTGATAGCCGCCACCTTAAAGGGAAGCCCGCGGCTTGCCGCGTACTCGTGGGAGGTCCGGTCGAGCGAGGCGAAGGTGATTCAGGCCGGTCTCCGGCCGAACCCCGAACTCTCCATCAGCCCCGAGAACTTCGTCGGGTCAGGGGCGTTCAGAAACCAGGTCCAGTACCAGAACACGCTGCAACTGAGTCAGCTCATCGAACTCGGGGACAAGCGGGAACTCCGGGCGGCGGCCGCGACCGCCACCCGGGACCGCATCCGGGTCGAGTACGAATCGGCACGGGTGGAGGTGCTCGGAACGGCCACCGTGCATTTCATCGAGGTTGTGAGCGCCCAGGAGGATGTCCGACTCGCCGGGCTCGCGCTCGCCCAGGCGGAGGAGTTGGTCAAGGCGGTCGAGCGTCGCATCAAGGCGAGCGTCGGGTCGGCGCTCGAAGAGAAGCGGGCGCAAATACTCGCGGCCCGGGCGAAGAACTCGGTGCGGCGGACGAGACGGACCCTCGAGGCTTCCAAGCAACAACTCGCCGCGAACTGGGGGAGTCGCGGTGCGAAGATCGGGAGAGCGACGGGCGACCTGTTCTCCACCCACCCGCTCCCCGCCCTGGGTTCGCTGCTCGCGCGGATAGATGGCGCGCCCGACCGGAGAATCGCCGTGGCCGAAGAGAGGGTCCGGGCGGCCGAGACGGCCCTCGCCCGGTCGCGGCGCGTCTCGGACGTGGTCGTCTCCGGCGCGTGGCGCCAGGGGCGGGACTGGGACGACCATGCGGTCGTCGCCGGGGTGAGCTTCCCGCTCAAGATCTTCGACCGCGCGCAGGGTGACATCGCGTCGAGCGAGGCGCAGGCGCAGAAGTCGAAAGTCGAGACGGCCTCGGTCGAGGTCCGTCTCCGCGCCGCGGTCTTCGGCCTCTACCAAGAGATCGTTCAGGCGAAGGAAGAGGCGGAGAGCATGGCGAGGGAAATCGTCCCGCGGACCGAGGAGGCGCTCGCGCTCGCACGGGCCGGGTTCGCGCAGGGGCTGTATTCGCAACTCGACTTGCTCGACGCTCAGCGGACGCTCGTCGAGGTCCGCCGGGAGCACATCCAGGCGGGAGCTCGCTATCACCGGCTCATCGCCGAGGTCGAGAAGTTGCTTGGCACACCACTGTAGGGAATTCGGGAGAAGGAAGATGATGGCGCAGAGAATCGAACGGTCGCGGCTCGTGGGATGCGGACTCGCACTCGTGCTGGGCATCGGGGTGTTGGCTCACCCGGCCCGGGCGGAAGAGGGGCACGAGGGACATGGCGAGCACGGCCACGCTGAGGAGGGGGAAGCCAAGGGCGGCGAGGAAGCCGGACACGAACACGGGCACGGGGAGGAAGAGGGTAGGATCGAGCTTTCGCCCGAGACGATGCGCCGGGTCGGTCTAACAGTCCTCACCGCCGGGCCGTCGCGGCTGAACATCACCATCTCTCTGACCGGAAAACTAGTCCCCCACGAGGACCGCGTCGCGCACGTTTCCCCGCGGTTCGCGGGCGTTATCCGCGAGGTCCGGAAGCGGCTCGGCGACCCCGTCGGGCGGGGGGAGGCAGTGGCCGTGGTGGAGAACAACCAGAGCCTCCAGCCGTTCGAGGTCACGTCGCAAATCCCGGGCATTGTGGTCCGCCGCCACGCCACCGTCGGCGAATCGGTCACCGACACGAGTGTCCTCTTCGAGGTGGCGGATTACGGCGAGCTGTTCGCGGACTTTTTTGTCTTCCCGGCGGACTTCACCAAGGTCCGCCTCGGCCAACAGGTGCTGATCCGATTCCCCAACGGCCAAGGGACGGTAGAGTCGGTGGTCTCGTTCCTCTCGCCGGTGACGGACCCGGAAACCCAGTCCCGGTTCGTCCGGGCTGTTCTCCCGAACCCGACCGCCTCGCACCAGCCGGGGACGTTCGTGACCGGCGACGTCGTTCTTGAAGACACCGCCGTCCCGCTCGCGGTGAGCGCCGAATCGCTCCGGACGAGCGAGGGGAAGACGGTGGTCTTCGTCGAGGAAACGGCCGGGCACTTCGAGGCCCGACCAGTCCTCCCCGGCCGGAGGGACCAGGACTCGGTCGAGATCCTGAAAGGGCTCCGGGCCGGCGAGCGGTACGCGGCCGGGAACACCTTCATCCTCCAAGCCGAGCTCGAAAAGGGCGAAGCCGAGCACGAACACTAAGAAGACGGCAACAGTATGCTTGAGAGAGTCCTCCACTTCTCCATCCACCACCGGCTCCTTGTCGTCCTCCTCACCGTGGGTGCCGCGCTCGTCGGGGTCGAGTCGCTCCTCCGGCTACCGATCGACGCCGTGCCGGACATCACCAACAACCAAGTCCAGATCAACACCGTCTACACGGCCTTCTCGCCGCCGGAGGTGGAGAAGCAGATCACCTTCCCCGTCGAGACCGCCCTCGCGGGCATCCCCGGCCTGTCCTACACCCGGTCGCTGTCCAGGAACGGCTTTTCCCAGGTGACCGCCGTCTTCGACGACGCGGTGGACATCTACTTCGCCCGGCAGCAGGTGAACGAGCGGCTGACCGAGGCCCGGGCGGCGCTCCCGCCGGGGGCCGAGCCGAAGATGGGGCCGATCTCGACCGGCCTTGGGGAGATCTACATGTGGGTGGTCGAGTACGAGCGGCAGGCGTCGGAACGGACGAGGGCCGAAGCCGGGGAGGCGGGGTTTCAGGGCGACGGCTCGTACCGCACCCCCGAGGGCCGCACCCTCCGGACGCCGCTTGAGAAGGCCGCGTACCTCCGGGAGCTCCAGGACTGGGTCGTCCGCCCGCAACTGAAGACAGTACCAGGCGTCGCCGGCGTGGACGCGATCGGAGGGTACCTCAAGCACTACGTGGTTCAGCCCGACCCGGCGAAGCTCGTCGCATTCAAGGTCAGCCTCACCGACATCCTCACCGCACTCGAACGGAACAGCCAGAGCCGTGGGGCGGGCTACATCGAGCAGCGGGGCGAGTCCTACGTCGTCCGCTCCTCGGGGCTGCTCCGGAACGAGGAGGAGATCGCGGACGTGGTCGTCCGGGAGCGGGGCGGGATTCCGGTCCGGGTGCGGGACATCGGCTCGGTGGTCATCGGCTCGGAACTCCGGACCGGTTCGGCGAGCGAGAACGGGGAGGAAGTGGTCGTCGGGACGGCGCTCATGCTCATCGGCGAGAACAGCCGAACCGTCTCGAAGGCGGTGGACGAGAAGCTCACGCAGGTGAACAAATCGCTCCCCCGCGGCACCCGGGTGAAGCCGGTCTTGAACCGCACCAAGCTCGTCGATTCGACGATTGGCACCGTCGAGAAGAACCTGACCGAGGGGGCGATCCTCGTCATTGTCGTCCTGTTCGTCCTGCTTGGGAACATCCGGGCCGCCCTCATCACGGCGCTCGCCATCCCGCTCTCGATGTGCCTCACCGCGATCGGCATGGTCCAGAGCCGGGTCAGCGGGAACCTGATGAGCCTCGGGGCCATCGATTTCGGCCTCATTGTGGACGGGGCCGTCATCATCGTCGAGAACTGCGTCCGCTGCCTCGCGGAGCGGCAACACCACCTCGGCCGCCGACTAACGCTCAAGGAGCGTCTGGAGACGGTGTTCGCGGCGAGCAAGGAGGTGCGGGGTGCCACCGCCTTTGGCGAGGCCATCATCATCACGGTCTACATCCCGATCCTGTTCCTGACCGGTGTCGAGGGGAAGATGTTCCAGCCGATGGCGATCACCGTCATCTTCGCCCTGTGCGCGGCGTTCGTGCTCTCCCTCACCTTCATCCCGGCGATGGTGGCCCTCGGGCTGACGGGGAACATCACGGAGAAGGAAAACGTTCTCATCCGCCTCCTCAAGCGGGCGTACGAGCCGGCTCTCGCCTTCGTGCTCCGCTTCGCACTGCCGGTGGTGGGCACCGCGGCCATCATCTTCGGTCTCACCCTGGCGCTCTTCTCCACGTTGGGTCAGGAGTTCGTCCCGACCCTCGACGAGAAGGACATGGCGCTCCAAGCCCTCCGGATGCCCCGGACCGGCCTCACCCAGTCCCAGGAGATGCAGTTCTCGGTAGAGAAGGCGGTGAGCAGCCTCCCGGAGGTCGCGTTCGTGTTCTCGAAGACGGGGACGGCCGAAATCGCGGCCGACCCGATGCCACCGAACATCTCGGACACCTTCGTCATCTTCAAGCCCCAGGCCGAGTGGCCGGACCCGGCCCTCCCGAAGGCCGACCTCGTGGGGCGCGTTCGGAGCCTGGTCGAGAAGCTCCCCGGGAACAACTACGAGTTCACCCAGCCGATCCAGATGCGGTTCAACGAGCTCATCGCCGGCGTGCGGAGTGACGTCGCCGTGAAGCTCTTCGGCGACGACTACGAGCTGATGCTCCCGGTCGCGCAGGAGATCTTCCAGGCGCTGCGGAAGGTGCCCGGCGCGGCGGACGTGAAGGTGGAGCAGGTCTCCGGCCTGCCAATGCTTGACATTTCGGTCAAGCGGAAGGAAGCCTCCCGGTTCGGGTTGGACGTGCAGGACGTGCAGGACGTGATCGCGACCGCGGTCGGCGGCCGGGAGGCCGGCTTCGTCTTCGAGGGTGACCGGCGGTTCAACCTGCTCGTCCGGCTCCCCGAATCGCTCCGGGCCGATTTGGAGATGCTCCGGCGTCTCCCGGTGCCGCTCCCGCCGCCCGAGGCGGAACGCGACATCGCGGCGGAAGAGGGAATCGATCACTCCCCAGGGTTCGTGCCGCTTCATGCCGTCGCCGAACTGAGCTTGGTGGACGGCCCGAACCAGATCAGCCGCGAGAACGGAAAACGCCGCATCGTGATTCAGGCGAACGTCCGCGGCCGCGACCTAGGCGGGTTCGTGGCGGATGCGCAGGCCGCCATCGAGAGAGTGAAGTTACCCGCCGGCTACTGGGCCACCTGGGGCGGGCAGTTCGAGAACCTGACCACTGCGAAGAAGCGGCTCACGATCGTGGTCCCGGCATGCTTCTTTTTCATCTTCCTCCTCCTTTTCAGCACCTTCGGTTCCGTCCGCCAGGCGCTCATGGTGTTCAGCGCGGTGCCTCTCGCCCTCTCCGGCGGGATCGTGTCGCTCTGGCTGTGCGGTCTGCCGTTTTCGATCTCGGCGGCCGTCGGGTTCATCGCCCTTTCCGGCGTCGCGGTCCTGAACGGGCTCGTCATGGTATCGTTCATCAACGGCCTGTACTTCCAGGGAATGGGACGGGACGAGGCGATCGTCCATGGGTCGCTCACACGGCTCCGCCCGGTGGTGATGACGGCGGTCGTCGCCGCGCTCGGGTTCGTGCCGATGGCGCTTGCGACCGGCACGGGGGCGGAGGTACAGCGCCCGCTCGCCGTCGTCGTCATTGGGGGGATTGTTTCCTCCACAGCGCTCACGCTGTTCGTCCTCCCGGCCCTCTACCGACTGATCATGCGGGAGACGCACGGGGCCGGACATACCGAGCAGGCGACGTGAGGTTCCGCCGCGGTCGGATTCATCGCTATATCGGGTGTGGCGGTCTTGAATGTCTTCGTCATGGTCTCCCTCATCAACCAGTTTCGGAACGAGAGGAAGAAGTGCGACGAGGCCATATTCCACGGCTCGCATACTCGCTCCCGTCCGGTCGCAATGACCGGAGACAACGATAGGCTCGGTCATGATTGCCGCCACGCTCGCTCGCTATCGGATTCTCGCCTCAAGGGTTCTCATCGTCGCCTCGGCCGTCGTCCTCCTCTTTACACGCCACTCGTGGGAGCACGGGAGCCTGACCGACATCTCGTTTGAGGCCGCGGGGTACACGCTGCTTGTCGCAGCCGCGTTTATCCGCCTCTGGTGCTCGCTCTACATCTACGGGTACAAGCGGAAGACGCTCGTGACCCTCGGGCCGTACTCGGTCGTCAGAAACCCCCTCTACCTCGGGAGCCTCCTCGGGGCCACCGGGCTCGGACTAGCGAGCGAAAACCTCCTCTTCGGGATCCTCCTGCTCGCCTTCTTTGTCGCCTACTACCCGTGGGTGGTGCTGAACGAAGAGCGCGAACTGAGGCAGACCTTCGGTGCCGAGTATGAGCAGTATTGTTCCGTGGTGCCCCGCTTCGTTCCCCGATTCTCGCTCTTCCGAGAGCCGGACTGTTACGAGATTCACCCGAAGCGGCTACGGCGGGCATTTCTTGATTCGATGTGGTTCCTCCTGTCGATCGTCGGGTTCGAGGTGACCGAGGTCCTCCACAACGTGGCCGCCCTTCCGGTCCTCCTTCACACGCCGTGAGTACGGATTCGGCAGGAGCGAGACCATGAGCGAGGGACTCTTCTGGACACTCCGCGAAGCGTTCGCATCACGCAAGTTGGAGAAAGTCGCCGGGCGGCAACGCGCCCGGCTGGCCGAGATGGTGGCCTACGCCCGCGCCGCCTCGCCCTACTACCGCGACCTCTACCGGGACCTGCCGGGGCGGGTCGAGGACACCACGCTGCTCCCGGTCACCAGCAAACGGGAGCTGATGGCCTGCTTCGACGACTGGGCCACAGACCGCGAGGTGACGATCGACAAGGCCCGTGCGTTTGCCGGGAACCCGAATCTGATCGGCGAGCGTTTCCTCGGCAGGCACACGCTCGCGACCACCTCCGGCACGACCGGGACGCCGGGAATCTTCCTGCTGGACGACCGGAGCACGGCCGTCGCAACTGCGATGGCCGTCCGCATGCTCCGTGCCTGGCTCGGACTCGGCGACCTCTTCAGGATGCTTGCCGGCGGCAGGCGGATGGCCATGACGATTGCATCCGGAAGTCACTCCGCGACCGCCGTGGTCGCGGCCCGCTTCCACAAGTCTGCTTCGGGCCAGGGAGGATTGCTGGCGCTCTCCGTGCACGCCGCGATCACGCGCCTGCTTGCTGAGCACGGGCTCGAACACGTTGCCGTCGAGCTGGCCGCGAAACTGCCGGAGCAGTCTTCGGGCGGCAAGTGCCGCACCGTCATCCCTCTGAGGCACTGATTAAGGAGATTTGCTGAATCCCAGTCAAACCGTCGAAGTCGAGAGGCGCTGAACGTGGGGACGAGTAACAGCCTCACACCGGTCCGCGTTTTCACGGTGGTCGCCCTATTGCTAGTCCCCTGGCTCGGACTGCCGGACTTCCACACCCGGGGCGAAGCAAGGGAGGCGCTCGTGGCCCGATCGATGCTGTCATCCGGCGACTGGGTGCTCCCCAGAGCGTACAACGACGCGCTGCCCTCGAAGCCACCCGTCTTTCACTGGTTGGTCGCCGCGGCGTCGGTCCCGGCCGGGGAGGTGAGCGAGTTCACGAGCCGGCTGCCGTCCGCTGTTGCGGCGTTTGGTGCGCTCGGGTTCTTCCTCGTAATGCTGGGGGAAACGTTCCCAACGTCTGGGCTGGTGCTTTTCGCGATGCTCTTGACGTTCTCATTCGAGTGGCTGAGGGCCGGCGTCTCGGCCAGAGTCGATATGGTGTACGCGAGTTGCCTCTCGGCCGGCCTACCACCGGCGCCCCGCATCGATCAGGTCCCGGACCGTGAGCGGATCCCCGTCGCCGGGTCGGTTGAGCCGAACTCCGTTGGAGAACTCTCGCATCTCTCGGACCGTCTTGGCGTTATCATCCCGGCTCGGCCGTCACACAGGGACCAACCGCGCCACCGGGATGCCCCGCCGCGTGATGACGATAGACTCGTCTCGTCCGCAATGGAGGCAGCAGCGTCTTCGCCTGCGGCTCAATCGCCCACCAGGCTTACCCCCTCCGCCTTCGCGGCCGCAGCGAGTTTCCGGTCCAGCGTCGCGAGTGGGAGGGATGTCCTGGCCGCGGCCTCGAGGTACGCGGCGTCATGCGTGATAAGGCCGTGCTTCTGGCACAGGGTCCGCAATTGCCCGAAGTCGATGTCCAGCGACGCCGTCAGGGGGCGGATCGGGAGCTCGCGGAGCAAGCTGATGGAGCGGGTCCCGTCCTCCGGCGAGAGCCTACCGTTCCGCTCGCTGACCAGCAGAACGTTTGCTACCTCCAGCGACCAAATCGCGGGGACGGTCGCTCCGTGTCGGGCGACGCGGTCGAGGACTCCGGCGAACTCGCCACCCTCATCGGCGAGCAGCCAGGCGAGGGCAACCGACGCGTCGAGCACGAGGGCGGTCAAAACCGCCTCCCGGAGTCGAGCATCTCTCTGATGCTCGGTCCGCCCGGCTTACTCCGCTCCCTGATCTTGCGGAACTCTTCAGCAAGGTCGTCGGGCGTCCGCCCCGGCTCGGGCGAGTCGAACGGGACCAACCGCGCCACGGGCCTGCCGTGCTTCGTGATCACAACACTTTCGCCGCCCTCGACCCGATCGAGCAGTGCCGACAGGTTCGTCTTCGCCTCGAATGCCCCGACCGATCCCATCGCGCCGCCGAATTAAACTAGACTTAGTCTAGCATGACACGGTTTGGGCTCGGCGGGCAACAACCCGCCTCACATCCGACTGTCGGACGGCCTGTCGTTGCGCTCGCGAGGCCCCTTTCTTCCGATAAGCATCCATTATCGGAGGTTAGACTTTGGCCTACATCTTGTGACTGTTCGGGGCGTTACGTTCCACACCGTCACGCGCTCGTGCAGGGAGGTCGGGGGCCTTGTCAATTGACAGGCTGCGGCAGCCGTGCCACGCTCGGGAGATGGGTCACCCGTCGCCATCGAATACATATCGGCTCCGCGTGTCCGCCAACGGGCGGCTCGTCCTGCCGGCCCCCGTCCGGCAGCAGCTGGGCATCAAGCCCGGCGACGAACTCCTCGTCACCCAGGACGAGACCGGCATCCGGATCGCCACGGTGACCCAGCGGGTTCGTGAGGTGCAGGCGTTTTTCGCCGACCTCGGGCGGCCTGGTCACAGCATCGTCGATGAGCTCATCCGAGAACGCCGCGAAGAGGCCGCCCGCGAAGAGGACCATGACCCCCGCTGAGCCCGACGCCCCGCAGACCAGTGACGTAGTTCTCGATGCTTCCGCACTGGGGGCGCTCGTGTTCGACGAACCGGGCGGCGAGCAGGTGTTGGCCCGTCTCACGTCGGCGGCCATCTCGGCGGTGAACCTCTCCGAGATCGTCGCCAAGGCGATTCACCGAGGCAAAGCCGGCGACGCGGTCCGGGCGGCCCTCGCCGGGCTGCCGCTGCGGGTGTTGCCGTTCGATGCCCAACAGGCGTATTCGGCAGCCGCCCTCTACCCTGCCGTCCGTCACGCCGGGCTCTCCTTCGCCGACCGCGCGTGCCTCGCCCTGGGCACCACCCTCCAACTGCCTGTCATGACCGCGGACCGGGTCTGGGGCCAACTCTCGCTCCCGGTTGACGTTCTGGTCATTCGCTGACGCGGCGGGCGAGGCGTCGCATCCGGTGGCACGCTCGAACTGCTCGACGCACAGGCGCTCGTCGAGCGCGAGTTCGCGGAAGATGAAGATCGGGGGCATCCACACCGGCGCGAGCGGCAGGTACTTCACCAGTTCCCGCCGCTTGCCAGCCGGGGGCGTCCCCTTCAGGTGCTCGCGCCGCGCCGGGGTCGGCCGAGGATGGAGCTATCCTTGGCACGCGCGTGGCCAATCCAGGTGCCGCTTTTGATTAGGCCCGCCGCTACTGATACCCTCGGTCCGAACGCTCCTTCCCCCATACGCACCGAGTAGTGCTCCGCCGTCGCCGCCCCGGCGCTCGCTCCCGCGTGCCGGGTCTGGCGACACAAGGGTTTTATGCGTTCCCCTCCGACCCCGAGGGCGGGACTTCACCCGCGCTCGTCGACACAAACGCTGCGGAGACTATCACATGGCCGTTCGCCAGAGCGTCGCGCTCGCCGAGCAGGACGTGGACGCCCCGGAGCCCGGGGCCGCCTTCGTCCGGAAGACCATGATCGAGTTCGACCGTGGAAAGGCCGAGTGGCTGCTGAACCTCAAGGTGGTCGTGGGCGAGCGGCCGCTCGACAATCGGCACGTCGAGTACCTGAAGACTGCGATCGAGCGGGGCACGTTCAGGCCGGAGCTCGTGTCCCTGGCCGTCTGCCGCTACCAGGGCGACCTCTACCGGGTCAACGGCCAGCACACCGCCTGGGCCCGGTACTTACTGCCGGACGAGCTGCCGTGCCGGATGGACCTCTTCGAGTACGAGGCCGACACGCTGGAGGATCTGCACGCCCTCTACGCCGCCTTCGACCGGAACAAGGCCCGCTCCAAGCGGGTGGTGGTCTCGGTCCAGCTCAAGGCCAACGACCAGTTTCGCGCGTTCAAACCCACGACGCTCAAGCTCCTGCCGCCGGGGTACACCATGTACAAATGGCCCTCGGTGTCCGACCGGCGGACGAAGGACGGCGAGGCCGTGGCGAACGCCATCCTGTGCGAGGACCGCGGGCTGGCCCTCCGCATCGGCGGGGTCCTGAACTCGCTCTCGCGCACGTCCCACGCCCACCTCCTACGCGCCCCCACCATCGGGGCCATGTTCCTCACGACGGAGCGGGACGAAGGTGATGCCACGCGGTTCTGGGAGTCGGTCGCCGACGGCGTCGGCTTCCAGCACGCGGACGACCCTCGGAACCGGCTGCGGGCCGAGCTGCTCCGCATGTCGATCCCGTCGTCGCTCAGCACGCACGGGTCGAGCAAGCGGCACGTCTCGAGCGAGCACATGCTCCGGGCCTGTCTCGTCTGCTGGAACGCCTGGCGCAGCGGTAGGGAGCTGAAGCTGCTGCGCGTGTGCGAGGCCTCCTCCCGGCTCGCGGCGATCTGATCTGAAGGTTCACCAACACGCCCAACCCTTGTCTCCGGCGGCACTCACAATCGTGCCCCGGAGACCTTCCCCATGTTGGAGGCAGCTGCGACGGCGGACCACAGACCCTCAGCCGAACACTGGTCTCGGCGGCCGGTACAGACCTTTGGAGGGTTGACACTTCAGCCTCCCCACGCGAACCGGGACAAGTGGGCAATCCGCTACCGTTACGCTCTGGCTTCACCTCTCCGTCGGCGGCGGCGGCCTCCTCTGGCACCCCGCTCCGGCGTTGGAGACGTCGCAGGCCGCAAGCGCGTCTACCGCGGACCCCGCCCCGCGTGCTACCGTGGTACGGGCCAACTCTCCGGAAGACCATGACGCCAAGACAACACCCTCGCCCGCCGCCGGCCGAAGCTCGGACCGGGCGGCCCCCGCGGCGAAGCACCGGCTTTGCGGGCCGCCCCCGCGGCTACCGGCGGGTCGTCGGGCGCGTGACGAGGCGGCCGTGAGGACCGAGCTGCTCGGCCTCGAGGCGAAGATGACCGCCTTCGCCCAGACCTTTCCGAGCATGACGGACGCCCCGGGCGTGCCGCTCTGGGATGCGGACACCCTCGACCGGTGGGCAGCCGAGACGCCGCTCTCTCACGGCGAGCGGGTCACCGCCCGGTTCCTGCTCGCCGTCTGGGATCCGGGGCAGTCTTGGCTCTGTGGCCGGTTCGATGTGATGGAGGCGCTCAGGATCCGGGATGACGAGCACCGCGCTGCGTTCGTTGCGTGGGGTGAAGATCCGTGGTGGCCGTAACCCCGAGCGGGACATGTCAGAGAACTTCCGCCTCGCGGCAGTTCCAGGCCGGTGGTAGTCTCTTTCGACATGGGCACAAGTCACCGCACCAGGCACCGCTCGACCCACCGCATCCGGCTCGCCGCTGGCGGCCGGCTGGCGGTGCCGGCCCGCGTCTGGCGGCGGCTCGGGATCAGGCCGGGGGACGAGCTGATCCTCGTCTCGGACGAGTCCGGGTTCCGGGTGACGACGCTCGAGCAGGCCGCGCGGGAGGTCGAGGCGTTCCTCTCCGGCCTCGACTCGGGGGCGGAAAGCCCCTCCGAGGCTGCGGGGCGGCCCGAGGGGGCCGGGCCGGCCGGTCGCGACGATGACGGCTAACGCCGGCACCCCCTCGCCGCCGGCCGCCGTGGCCAACGGGTTCGAACGGCGGGGCCGTTCGGCGGGTTCCGCGGCTCACTCACCTCGTGGTATCGTGCCGGGAATCAACTAACCTTACGACAGTGCCCGGCCCAGACGACACCCCGCCCCCGCCGCCCGCCCCGACAGGGGCCGCGCACCACGCGGCCCGGCTCGAACACATCGGTGAGACGGCGGCCGAGTACGTCGAGAACTCGAAGGCCGCAAACACCCGCCGGGCGTACCGATCCGACTGGGCGGACTTCGAGCGGTGGTGCGAGAAGTACGGCCGGTCGCCTCTGCCCGCCGCCCCCGACACCGTCGCCTACTACCTCGCCGACCGGTCCCAGGACTTAAAGACGAGCACCCTGGGGCGTCGGCTCGCGACCATCGCCGAGGCCCACCGCGCGGCCGGGTTCGAGTCGCCGAACACGCACGCCCAGGTCCGCCTCGTCTGGTCGGGCATCCGCCGCGAGAAGGGCACAGCCCGGGCGCACATGAAGCCCGCCCTCACCAGGCACATCCGGGAGATGGTCGCCCACCTCCCCGACACGCTCCTCGGTGCCCGCGACCGGGCGCTCATCCTCCTCGGGTTCGCCGGGGCCATGCGCCGGAGCGAGATCGTCGGGCTCGATGTCACCGACGTGGCAACGGCCGACGAGGGGCTCGTGGTCGTAATCCGAAAGGGCAAGACGGACCAGGAGGGGTCGGGCCGCAAGCTCGGCATCCCGCTCGGGAAGAACCCCGCCACCTGCCCGGTGCGGGCGGTCCAGGCGTGGCTCGACCGCTCGGGGGTGATCGATGGCCCCCTCTTCCGGGCGGTCAGCCGGCACGGGCACGTCTCCGCCCGGCGGCTCAGTGACCGGGCAGTGGCTGAGGTCGTTAAGAGAAGTTTGCTAGCCGCCGGCCGGACCGCCCGCCGGTACGCCGGGCACAGCCTGCGGGCCGGGCTCATCACCCAGGCGGCGATGGCCGGGGTGAGCGAGCGGGCGATCATGGACCAGAGCGGGCACAAGTCGCTCGCCGTCATGAGGCGGTACATCCGGGACGGCAGCCTGTTCCGCGAGAACGCGGCGGCCAAGGTCGGACTGTGAATGGACGCGGTGCCAGGGCGATGACGGTGCCGGGCCGCGTCCTCCCGGGCCGTTCTCGTAGTTCAGGATGACGGGGATCTCCCAGGGCCGCTCAGGCTGCCGGTTGTCGTGCCCACTTCCGGCCCCGCGGACTCACCCCTCCCCGGTCAATGGTGCTTGTACCACCCCACGCCCCGGATGTCGTTCCAGGCCGTCGTCTCGTGGCACAGGTAGCAGCTCCTGACCTCGACGTGCTCGAGCCCGACCGTCTTCTCCGAGACCATCTCGAAGTGCATCATGTAGTGGCTCGGCGGGGCGACGTGGCACTGGGCGCAGTCCCGGGATTCCGGCGACGGGTGGCGGTAGCCCTCGACCTGCCACCGCGCCGTCGTGTGGCAGTCGGCACACCCCGTCCCGAACTGCTCCCGGTGCGGGTCCTGGTTCGCGTGACACCGGTTACAGTCGAGGCTCTGTTCGAGCTCCGCCTCCGGTTTCCCGTGGAGCGTGGCACCGAGAGAGATGCCGTCCCGGGCGAGAGCGGCCGCGAGCGCGAGGTGACTCATCTCGGTGGGCCGGACGTTCCTCCCCTGGTGTTCCATGTGGCAGCCGCCGCACCGGTCGATGGAGGCGTGGAAGGCGGTCGGCTGCCGCGCGAGCAGCATCGACTCGTTCGCGTGGCAGGCGATGCACTTGGCGGGCTCCTGGCCCTTGAACGCCGTGTGGCAGGCCGAGCAGTTCCCGCCGACGGCTTCGTGGGCCCGCGAGAGCTCGCCCGGATCGGTCATGAACGCGAGAAACCGGGAGAGTGGACCCGCCTCGTCCTCCCCCCTCGCGCCGTGGGGCGCGAGCGCGGCGGGAGCGCAGACGAGAAGGACGACGAGCGTGCGGGCTACCCTCCAAGCCATCGGACCCCGTAGTAGAAGCTCGAAAAGACGTGCAGCCCGAGTAGGGCGAGCAGGGCGAGGGAGAGCGCGATGTGAACGGCGAGCCACCGGGCGAAGAGCCGCCTCGCCCGCTCGTCGGTCGCGAGCGCGTACTCGACGTCGGCGATGGCTTCGCTGACGCCGGACACCCGGGCGAGCAGCCCGCCCCGGCCCGCGGAGCCCGCGACCTCGAGCGAGAGGTGGTGGTACTCCTGCTCGAGGGCCGCGAGCATCGCCTTCTTCTCTCGGACGTCCGCGGAGACGACGCCGAAGAGGTAGCGGCCGGCGAAGCCGCTAAAGACGACGCCGAGCATGACCGCCGTGAGCGCGATGCCGGTCGGGCTTTCGAACTTGTGCCCGCTGTGGACGAGCCCGAGGAGCGGCCCGAGGATCCCCGCGAAGACGTGGAGCTCAAGGAAGGTGCCGAGGGACATCGTCTTGGAGACGGCCCGCCTGAGACCGGCGACCCGCTTGACCGCGGGGTAGAGGTACGCGACGAGCATGACGAGGAGGCCGAGCACCCCGAAGAGCCCGCCGAGGGGGCTGCCGGCGAACCGCGGGTCCTCGTGCACCAGGAAGACGAACCAGGCGACGAGGAGGAGAAGGAGGAGGGCCGACGCGATGACCTTTTCGTGCTCTCTCATTCCGGCGGAACCTCCACGACGACGTTGCCCGCCGATTTCGCCTGACAGGCGAGGACGACGCCTTTCTGCTTGTCCTCTTCGGTGAGGGAGTCTTGGACATCCATCGAGACTTGGCCGGAGAGGAGGCGGACCTTGCACAGGCCGCACGTCCCCACCCGGCAGGAGTTCTGAATTTCGACCCCGACCGACTCGGCCGCCTCGAGCAGGGTGAGGTCCGGCGGCAGGAAGGCGGTCTTGTTCGACGGCTTGAAAAGCGCCGTGTTCGAGGTCGAGACGATCGTCCCCTGCTCCGACCGCCCGAGCGGCGCGGGAGATTCCTCCTTGCGCGGTATGCCGAAGCTCTCGATCTTTATCGCCTCGGGAGGAACGCCGAGGTCCAGCAGCATGGCCTTCGTGTCGTCCATCATCCGGTTCGGGCCGCAGATGTGGATTCTCGATTCGCGGACCACGGGAAGGTGTTCGGCGATCATCTCTTTCGTGAAGCGGCCGCGGAGCCCCGCCCACTCGCTTTCGCCGGCCTTCGTCATCGTCACGAGCAGGCGGAAATTGGGATTCGCCCGGGCCGTCTCCGCGAGCTCCTTCCGGAAGAGGTAGTCGGCCGGCGTGCGGCAGACGAACAGGAGGGCGACGTTCCCCGGCCACTTGGTCGCCGTGAGGTACCGGAGCACGCTCATGAGCGGGGTAACCCCGACCCCCGCGCCGATGAGCACGAGGGAGCTCGCCTCGCTCCCCGTGAAGGTGAAGACCCCTTGCGGCCCCGCGGCCTCGAGCGTCGCCCCGGGCCGGAACTCGTCGTGGAGGAACCTCGAGAAGACCCCCTTTTCCTCCCGCTTGATGGTGAGGTCGAGGAACCGCTTCTCGGTCGGGGAGGAGGCGATCGTGTAGGCACGCGACACCCGCTTCCCGTTTACCGGTGCGGCGAGCGTCACGAACTGGCCCGGGAGGAACGTGAAGGGCGAGGCCCCCGACCGGTCGTCGACGAACCGGAAGGTGTTAATTCCGGGCGTCTCGTCGATGATTTCAGTGAGCCTGAGCGTCCCCTTCCACTTCTCCGGACCGATCGGCTCCGGGGCCGGGACGGCGTTGCCGAGCGAGCCCGCGCCGGGCAGACCGGGCGCGGTGAGGTTCCGGAGGAGCGTCCGCGCCCGGTTCATCCGCGTGACGTACGCGTGGAGCCCGAGCGCGGATCCGGCGAACAGAAGCGCCATCGTGAGGAGGTGGAGGGGCGAGAAGCCGAACGGGCCCGCATGGGGACCGATCGGGCCGACCGCGGCGATGTTCATCTCGTTCCGGAACCACGCGAGGGCGACCTCCCTGGGCGGCCTCCCCTGTTCGAGGAGCTTCCGGGTGGAGAGGCCGCTTTCCATGAGGGAAAGGGCCCCGCGGAGCGTACGGAGGCTCTGCTCCTGACGGTCCGTGTCCGCCCGCTCGAGGGCGGCCGAGAGTTCTCGGGTTCCCGCGGCGAGGAGGAAAGCTCCCTCCCGAAACCGCCGGTTCCCCTGAACTTCGACCTCCTGTTTCGCTTCCGGGGAGAACTCGGGGAGCGACATCAGGGCCGGGTAGAGCTCCTTCTTCGGGGGCGCGCCCATGCCGGCCATCATGCCGCCCGCGCCTCCCCCCATCATTCCGGCCATCATTGCGTCCATCCCCCCCGACTGCGGGGCGGCCTGACCCGCCGGCCCGCCGGGAGGGGGGTGGTGGCTCGCGTGCTCCTCGGGCGAGATCTGCGCCGCGGCGACGGAGGCCGTGAGCGTCAGGGAGAAGAACAAGAGTCGAAAGAGCTGCGCGTTCGTCATCGGGTCGCCTTGGCCATCCTCAACATCTCGCGCTGGTGCACGGTCAAGACCGCGGCCGCCTCCGCCACCCGCCCGACGAAGGACACGCGGCGGTCGGCCTTGAGCCGCTCGACGGCCCGAACGGCGGCTTCGATCGCGGGGAGGGACGGTTCCTCGCCGCCGGTGAGCCGCCACAGCTCGCGCTCGGCCCGGGTCACGGCGTCGCGGTATCTCGCCTTCTCCTCCTGGTCGAACTCCCAGAGCCGGCGGAGCCTCGTCGCCTGCTCGTCGGTGAGGGCCAGCCCCTTCGCCTTGTCGAGGTAGAACTGCTTGGCACCGAGGTGGTACAGGTGGTTGACCCGACCCCGGGTCGGGGTCAAGGAGGGCTTCGGCAGGGCCGGAGGCTCGGTCTCGATCGCTCGCGTGAGGGCCGCTCCCGCCCCGGCAAGCTCGGCGTAGTCGCTCAGCGGCGGCGGCTCGCCCGCGGCGTGAGTCGGGAGGAGGTGAGCCGACACGAGCAACCCGATCAAGGCCCACGTGCGAGAGGGCTTCGCCGTTCGAGTTTTCCTCCCGCAGCCGTCCGCTTCGCGCGACTTCGCTAGAACCATACGCGCGCTCCTACCACGAACGCCCACTGGAGCGTCTCCTCCCCGGCGTCTCGGGCGTACCTCGCGGTTTCGCCGTACTGCTGGCGGAAGTTGACGCCGACGTACGGGGCGAACTCCCGACGCAGCTCGTACCGGAGCCGGAGGCCGACGTCGATGTCGTTGAGCCCCCGACCCATCCCGAACTTTTCCTGGTCCTGAACGGCGGCCACCATCTCGAGCCGGGGCTGGAGGATGAGCCGCTGCGTGAGCAAGAGGTCGTACCCGCCGGTGAACCGGCCCGAGACGTCCCCCTCGGGGCCCACGAACAGCGTGGGCTCGGCCTCGAAGAAGTAGCGGGCGAGCCCCTGGAACCCGACCGAGGCCTGGACCCTCGACGGGTCGGGGCCGTCGCCCCAGAGTTGCTCGTACCGGACCCCCGCCTGGAAATCGAAAAATCGGGAGACGAGTCTCCCGTAGACGAGCTGGACGTCGCCCTGTCCTCCGCCCCCCGAGACGTCCCCCTCGCTCTTCACCCAAACCCGGTCGTAGTCGCCGCCCCGCCAGCCGTAGGTGTCCCACCGCCCCTCTCCGCCATCCTCCGAGAGCCGGTACTCGAGGAGCTCGGCGAGAAAGAACGAGAAGGTCTCGTCGTCGGCGACCGGGCTCGCCCACCCCTTCTGCGGGGAGAGCGAGGAGTAGGTTCGGGGCTCGGGTTCCGTACCGCCCGGCTCACGCCCTTCGGCGCTCGAACCGGAGGTGGCGATGAGAACGGACGCCGCCACGGACAGGAAGCTCCTCGTTGATGCCGCGAACGTGCCCATCAGCCGTGCGCCTCCGCGCGGACGTCTTCCGACACCTCGACGACCCGGAGCATCCCCATGTCCATGTGCAGCAGCAGGTGGCAGTGGAGGGCCCACCTCCCCGGCGCGTCGGCCGTGATCGCCACCGACACCCGCTCGGCCGGCTTCACGTTCACGGTGTGCTTCCTCGGCTTGTACGGCCCGGCCCCGTTTTCGAGCTCCATCCACATCCCGTGGAGGTGAATGGGGTGCTCCATCATGGTGTCGTTCACGAGGGTGAGTCTCAGCCGCTCCCCGTAGCGAAAGGGGATCGGGCCCGGCGCTTCGGAGTACTTCTTGCCGTCGAAGCCCCAGATGTAGCGCTCCATGTTCCCCGTGATGTGGAGCTCGATCTCGCGCCCGGGCTCGCGCCCGTCCGCCCCCGGAACGACACTCTTGAGATCGGCGTAGACGAGCACCCGCCGCCCGTCGTCTCCGAGGCCGGTCCCCGGCTCGTCGAGGCGGCCCCGGGTGGCGGCCGGGACGGCGGAGTTCCCGATCCCGTGATCGTCGGGGCCGTGCGGGACGGAGTCGGCCTCCGTTCCCCCTCCGCCCGTCCCGTGCGCGGCTCCGCCGTGGCCGGCCGATTCGCCGCCTTCCCCGCGCTCCGTGGCACGGGAGTCCGTGTCCATGCCCTCCATGCCGGCGTGCCCCATCCCCATGTCGGCCATCGTCCTCAAGGGCCGCTTTCTCCGCGGCGGGACGGGCGCGCGCATGCCTTCCCTCGAGGCGAGGGTTCCCGACGCGTGGCCGCTCCGATCGATTGCCTCGGCGAAGATGGCGTACGCCCCGTCCCCGGACGGCTCGACGATGACGTCGTACGTCTCGCCGGGTCCGATCCTGAACTCGTCGATCTCGATCGGCTGCACGTTCTGGCCGTCCGCCTGGACGAGGGTCATCCGAAGCCCCGGGACCCGGACGTCGAAGAAGGTCATGGCGGCCCCGTCGATGAACCTGAGACGCACCCTCTCGCCCCGGCGGAAGAGCGCGGTCCAGTTCGAGTCCGGGGGGAGGCCGTTCAGGAGGAACGTGTAGGTGCTGCCGGTGACGTCCGAGATGTCCGTCGGGTCCATCCGCATCGCCCCCCACTCCAGCCGATCGCCGAGGGCGGCGGAGAGTCCGTCGTCGGCGACGTCGTCGAAGAAATCGCCGAGGGTGCGCTTCTGGTAGTTGTAGTAGCCGGCCTGGCTCTTGAGCCGCCCGATGATCTCGGCGGGGGCCTCGAAGCTCCAGTCGGAAAGGAGGACGGTGTAGTCCCGGTCGTACCGGTAGGGCTCGGGCTCCGCGGGATCGATCACGAGCGGGGCGTACACCCCAAGGAGCTCCTGGCCGCCCGAATGGCTGTGGCACCAGTAGGTGCCGCTCTGCCGCACCGGGAAGCGGTAGACGAAGGTCTCCCCGGGCCGGATGCCGGCGAAGCTCACCCCGGGCACCCCGTCCATCTCGGGGGGGAGGATGAGTCCGTGCCAGTGGATGGAGGAGGTTTCGGGCAGCCGGTTCGTCACCCGGATCACCGCCTCCGTGTTCTCCCGGAGCCTGATGACCGGGCCGGGGACCGAGCCGTTCATCGCCATCGCGTTTCCGATCCGCCCTCCGAGATCGAGGGGGAAGGCGTCGATGGTGATGTCGATCGGCCGGCTTCCCCGCGCCGGAATCCGGTTCCCCTCGGCGGCAACGGCCGCGGGATACAGGGCTCGTCCGAGCGCTCCGACCGCCCCGAGCGCCGCTGCGCCTTCCAAAAACGTCCGCCTAGTCACGTATCTCATCGATCTCCTCGCCGA
The DNA here is from genome assembly GCA_013822345.1 of Isosphaera sp. Classification (GTDB taxonomy): domain Bacteria; phylum Planctomycetota; class Planctomycetia; order Gemmatales; family Gemmataceae; genus Gemmata. The sequence continues at coordinate 21,010 of PNKH01000057.1, read as the reverse complement.
TCCCCGCCCGGCTGAGAGGAGCCGTGCGGGGGCGGCCGGCCTGTTCGGAGGCCGGCCCGCGTCAATGGCACGACCCGCCCCCGCGCGGTTTCGGACCGGCGTGCTTGTCCCCCTTCTGCCCCTCGCGCGGCGATTCCTCGCCTCGGCCCCCGTCGTCTTCTCCCCTCCCTCTGAGGGCCATGAACAGCATCGGCCCGACGCAGCAGACGAGCATGAGGAGGCCGAAGGCGAGTGAGCCGCCCGCCGCCGCCCCGTACCCGAACCGGGAAAGGAGGAGGACGGCCCCGAGGACGAGCGCGCAGCCGATGAGCATTCGCACGTGGTGACCCGTCATGTTCCCTCCCTCTGGTTACATGTGTCCGCCCATGCCGCCGCCCATGCTCCCTCCGGCGGGCGGGTTCGTCTGGCCCTGCGGGGCGGGGTCCGGCATGCCCATCATGTCGTCGTCCATCATGCCGCCGCCCATGCCGGGCCCCATAGCCCCCGGCTGCATCCCCGGCTTCCCAGCCTGGGGGGCGGGCGCGGCATGGGCCGAGTGCTGGCCAACCATCGCCTCGACCTTCGCGAGCCGCGCCTCCGCGTCCCGGACGCGCTCTTCGAGCTTCTCGATTCGTTTCCCGACGCCGGACTGATCTGCCGTTGCCCTGAGCGGGGCGCACACGAGCGCCCCCACCAACGCAACGGACGTAACGCAAACGAACCTCCGTGCCCTTTCCATACGCTTCTCCTTTGCCTTCTCGGCGAAATACACCATTACCCTTCATCTTCCCGCCCCGAGCCCTCGCTGTTCGGGTAGCGGAACACATACTCTCACCGGCCCAGGGGGTTCGCCGGACGGGCGAGCAGATCCGCATCCGCGATGAGTAAGACCGGGAGCACCCGGAGCCCGGCGGCGGCCGTCGGCTTACGCGACCTCAACAACCTTATTCATGGTGCCGAAGGCGTTCGTGACGCAGACCGGGCACCGGTGAGACGGGGCGTCGGAGCACCCGGCGTCGCACACCCACCGGCCGTCGATTACGAACTTGTACTCGTAGCGGCCCGGCGATAGCGGGAGCGTTGCCCTCCAGTCCCCGCTGCGACTACGGGCCATCGGAGTGTCGTTCGGGTCCCACCCGTTGAAGCTCCCGGCCAAGTAGACGGTCTTGGCTTCTGGGGCGTGGCAGACGAACTCCACCTGCCGTCGCCCGGATTCCGTTTCGCGTGATGTCATTCAACACCTCTGTTCACATAATGCCCGCCCCGCGCCGGCTCACCGCACGACCCAGATCACGTCCCCTTCCTGGACCTTTGAGCTGGGCGGGAAGGCGGCGACCGCGTAGTGCTCGTTCAGCACCTCGGACACGGTCCCCCGGTCGACCCGTTCAAGTTTGCAGGCGAAGGGCTTCGTCCGCTGGCAGACGTTCCGGAAGGCGTCAACCTGGGCCCCGACCCACACCTCGTCCCGCCCGACGCAGACGTGGACCTCGCGGTCCGTCACCTTCATCGCGACGACGCCGCGGGAGTGGGCCGGCGTGCAGCCGGACGCTACAACCGCAGCAACTGCGAGCCAGATACGTTTTCGTTTCACCTGTCAGCCCTCCGCCCTAGACGCATCGGCCCTACACGTACCCCCTACTTCCGCCGGTTCCCCATTGACCGGGCTACGTCCGCGACGACTCACGTCGGTAGACGCTATCCAGCACACTCGTGAGGTCCACACCGCTCCGCCAACGACCTCTTTCGATGTTGATCGGCGGAAAGGATCCACCTCGAGCCGGGGTCGGCCGCGGTCGAATAATGGCACAGTTTGTCGCAGTCTTGACACAACTTTTTTCGCTGGGGACGTGGTCGGTTTCTGGCGGGCGGGCCCGGAGTTCGGTCCGCGCACACGGCGGAACTCGGCGCGCCCGCGGGTCTTCTGTTCGGGCACCTCCACCCGACCGCTACCGCGGCCGGCGGAGCGAATCATCCGCCCGACACGAGGCCCGGCCCGGTTAGCCATGCCCGCGCACCGCCACCGGGCCGGGCCCACCGGCTACCGGCAGAAACCGGGCCTGACCGGGACCGGCCCGGTCTGATAGGGGGTCACGATCACCTGGCCCGGGATCACCGCCGGCGCGTAGCCGTAGGGCTGGGCGTACGCGAGGGGCCGCGGGGACGCGTAGGCCGGGCGGTACATGTGGGACGGGGTGGGCCGCGTCGGCTGGCCCCGGGACGAGGAGCCCCAGGCGAAGTCGCTCCAGCGCAGGCCCTTGCCCGGGTCGGCGGAGGCCGTGCCAGCGAACCCGAGGAACAGGGCCGCGGCGAGTACGAGACCGAGGGCCGTCGTCGGCTTGGTCTGGAAGAGGGACATGGACGTTCTCCATCTCTGCCGGCGGAACAGCGTAGCCGTTCCCCGACCCCGACAGATGAGGTGGGAGGACCACGCCGCCGCCGGTCACGGGGTAATGGGTGGTGACCGGAAGTCGTTACCGACTGTGGTTGATGGGGAGCCCCGTTCGTCCGGGCTCGTAAAGACGGGCTTCACCCGCGTGGCAGGACCGGGCACGGCCCCGGGGCCGCCGGGCGGAGGGTCAACAGGTGAAGTGACAGAGGAGGATCACGAGGTCGGGCGGGGGGTGGAGGAGCCGCGACTCGACCCGCACGGGGCGGGCCGTCTGCTCCGGAGTGTCCGAGGTCGCATCCCAGGAAACCGAAGCGTCGGGATCGATCTGGGAGGCTTCGCCCGCACGTTCGGCGGCGTAGGCAACGGGAGCGGTGCCCACCGTCCTCTCGCAGCCGCACACCTTTTCCGCCCGGGCCAGCCCGTCACCCGCTGGCCGCGCGGGAGGCGAATTCGCTGCGCGGGTGCAGCAGCTTTGCGCTCCACCGGGCGCCCCGCGGGAGCGCGGCCCGGCCCCGGGGGTGTCCGGGCTGGAAGGTCCGGCGCAGCAGCACCCGGAGGCGGAGGGACCGGGGCAGAAGAGTTTCACCCGCCCGTCGGGGCACACGCACTGGATGCGCGGCGCCCCGGTCGTGACGGTCATGAGCGCCGCCACAGTCGCGAGGAGCTTCGTCAGTGCGCCGCCGAACGGATACATTCCACCCCTCCCCGCCTCTCATCTGCCCGCCCGCCCGGGTCGGTCAGTCCGTGTCACCGAAAACCTGGGTGCCGGGTGACCGAGCGGATACTCAACCGTCGTCCTTTACACAGTCGAGAGCCGAGTTCTTGGCGGCCCCTCAGACGAACACCTGACGTGCAGGCAACACGACCCACGACCCGTTCGGAGCCGCCGGCGGTCCACCCCGGCGGCCCGCAGGTCCGGACGGGTTTACTTCCCGGCCTTGTTGCGCGGGCAGCAGTTCGGGCAGCCGAGCTGCTCGCCCGTGACCGGGCAGATGTAGTCACCCGCGGCCGCCGCCTTCGGCTCCCCGGCCTTCGCCTCGGTCGCCGGTGCCTTGTCGCCGTTCAGCGGGCAGCACGCCGACCAGGGCAACTCCTCCCCGGTGAGTGGGCAGGCGTACGACCCGGCCTTCTGCGAGTTCGCGTAGGCGAACCCTCCGACCACCACCGCGGGTACGGCCGCCACGGCCGCCCACAGCCACTTCCGTCGGTTCATGCTCGCTCCCTCCAACTCGTCCGCCGCCGGGCGTCGGGACAGCCCCGTCGCCGTTCGTGTGAATGGTACACCCCGTACCCCGGTACGGAGTCAAGCCCGCCTCCCGGACTCCGCGGCTTTTTTCGGCGGACACTCGTGAGGAGCGGCATCGCCTGTCGCGGCGATGATCGGGCAGTCGGCCACGGGTTCGCGGCCCCGGCAGACCGCGACCAGCCCCAGCTCGGCCCGCATCCCCTGAAGCTCCGTGATCCGGGCGTCGATGTCGGCGAGCTTATCGATCGCCCTCTCGCGGGCGTCCACCTGGCCGGCGTCCGGGTCGTCCCGGAGATCGAGCAGTTCCTTCGACTCCCTGAGCGTGAACCCGAGCCGCTGGGCCCGGCGGATGAACCTCACCCGCTCCACCGCGTCCGGCGGGTACCGGCGGTAGCCGGACGGGAGCCGGCCCGGCTCCGCGAGCAGCCCCTCCCGCTCGTAGAACCGGATCGTCTCGACCCCGACGCCGGCCTGTCTCGCGAGCTGGCCGATGGTCAATACGGCGCACCTCCGGACGGACCTCCGCCTCGCGGGGAGAACGACGATCCGCCCGCCCCGCGCGAAGTCACAACGAAAACACCTTCAGGCCCGCGAACGAGTCCGGGTCGAACCGGGCGCGGCGGACCGGCCCGAGGTTCAGTGCGGCGTGCAGGTACGCATCGAGCCAGCCGAACACCCCGGCTGCGACCGCCCGGCAGTCGTCGGCCGACTTCCCCGGGTGGCGCGTCCCCGACACCGTCCCGTCGTGGACCAGGTCGTTCCGCATGTTCTTGAAGTCGGCGGCAAGGGGCGGCACCCCGAACCGGACCGCCGCGTCGGTCACCGCCCGGAGGAACGACAGCCCTGCCCCCTGCCGCCCCTCCTCGGTCGCGGCAATGACCTGGAGGCCGGTCGTGGCACTCAGGTACAGGTCCTCAAGAGACCAGCAGGCGAGCGCGTCGAGCCAGTGGTGGACGAGGAGGAGCACCTTCTCCGCCCGCCCCAGGGTGGGGTAGGCGGCGAGGAAGGCGGCGAGCGCGGCCCGGAACTCGTGTTCGTCGTTCACGACCGGACCCGGCCCGGCGGCCGACCGCTCGCGGGGGAAGTTCGACGGGACCTCGATTATCTGGAGGTCCGACCAGGGGAGACTGCGGTGGACCGTGACCGCGCTGCCGGACAGGTAGGACGTGCCGAGGCAGAGCGGGAGGAGTTCCCCGACCGTCCCCTCGACGGCCGCGGGCCCGGCCGCCCCGTCCACCGGGTGTTCGGCCCGGTAGGTCTCGTGGCACATCGACTGTTCGAGAACCGCGGCCTTCCGGGCCGCGAAGTCCGGCTCCCGGGCAAGGACCCAGTCCCCGTGGGCCCCGGCCACGACGAGCTCCTCCGGGTCGCCCGGGATGAGCAGGTTCACCAGTCGGACGCCGATCATCTTGTTCCCCTTGGTGCCGGACAACGGTCGGCCCCGGTGATTCGGTCGGGGCCGACTCCGCACGTGACCGACCGCGGGCTGGCAGGTTCCTTTTTCGCGTACTCGACCTTCGTCGGCTTATCCCCTCACGATCCGGAGCGGGTTCGGCCCCCGCGGTCGCCGCCACGACCGGGGAGAACCGGGTCAATCACTCTTACCGCACTCGCGGCCCTGACGCGGGTGCTTCTTCCGCCCTCGCCCGGTCCGCTCGCCGGGTGCTCGGGCGGGATGACAAGCCGCTCGACCCTTCACGCTACTCCCGGGGGGCGCGGTACGGCTTCCCGTCACGGTACAACGCGAGCCGGGTCCGCACCCGATCCGCCTCCGGCCCCTTGGTTCCCGTGAGCGCTTCCGCCGCCCTCGCCGCGGCCTCGTCGAACTTCCCGCACTCGGCGAGGGCCGCGGCCAGCGCGTCGAGCGCCTTCGCCCCCTTCCACCCGGTGAGCTCGCAGGCGGTGGTCGCCGCGGCGAGCGCCCGCCGCCCGTCCCGCACCTTGTCGTCCGGGGCGGAGGCGAGGACCCAGGCGAGCTCGCGGTGGGCGGCCGCGTCCTTCGGGGCGAGCCGCCGGGCCTCCTCGAAGTCTTGGGCTGCCCGGGCGTACTCGCGGGCGGCCTTGAGCGCCCGGCCGCGCTCGAGGAACGCGGGCTGGCAGGTCGGGTCGAGCCGGAGGGCCTCGCCGAAGTCGGCGACCGCCTCAGAGGCCTTCCCCTGCGCGGCCCGCGCGGCACCCCGGCCGTAGAACGCCTCGGCCGTCCGGAGCCCCAGCCGGATGGCCTCGGTCAGGTCCGCCTCGGCCTTTCCGTGGTCTCCCGCCATCGCGTAGACCGCCCCGCGGCCGAAGTAGGCGAACCCGAAGTCGGGGCGGAGCCGGACCGCCTCGGAAAGATCGGCGACCGCCCGGGGGTAGTTCCCGCCGGCCGCGACCATCATCCCCCGGGCGGCGTGGGCCTCGGGGTTCTTCGGGGCCCTCCGGATGGCCTCGCCGTACGCCTCGGCCGCCCGGGCGTAGTCCCCCCGGGCCCGGTACACCTCCCCGCGGAGGACGTGCGGGTCGGCCGAGTCCGGCCGCAGCCGGGCGGCGACGTCCAGGTCGGTGCCCGCCTTGTCGAACTCCCGGTTCCGGGCGTACACCTTCGCCCGGGCAAGATACACCCGGTGGTCGTCGGGGGAGAGCCGTGCCGCCTCGGAGAGGTCGGCCACGGCCCGGGCGCGCTCCCCGCGGGCCGCGAGCACCTCGCCCCGGGCGGCGTAGGGGGCCTTGGCCGTCGGGGCCCGGCGGATGGCTTCGGTGAGCTCCGCCTCGGCCTTCCCGAGCTCGCCCCGCTCGGCCAGGAGTTCGGCCCGGGCGACCCGCGGGTCGGGGTCGTCGGGCGCGGCCGCAGCCGCCCGGGCGAGGTCCTCGGCCGCCGCCTCGTGCCGGCCGAGCCGGGCCCGGGCGAGCCCGCGGGCGGTCAGCGCCGGGACGAGGTTCGGGCTGAGCTTCAGCGCCTCGTCGAAGTCGGCGGCCGCCGCGGCGAACTCGCCCTTAGCCTGGAGCACCCGCCCGCGGTCGAGGAAGGCCTTCGGGTTCCGCGGGTCGAGCCGGGCGGCCCGCGTGAGGTCGGCGAGCGCGAGGTCCAACTCGCCCGTGTCGGCGTGGGCGTCCCCCCGGTGGAGGTAGGCCGCCGGGCTTAACGGGTTCGCCTTGATCGCCTCCGTGTAGTCGGCGACGGCCTTCCCCCACTCCCTCTTGCCGGCGTAGAGGAGCCCGCGGGCGACGTACACCGGCCCGGCCCCCGGGGCCACGCGGGCCGCCTCGGAGAGGTCGGCGATCCCGCCGTCCACGTCCCCGCGGGCCGCCTTCGCCGACCCCCGGGTGGCGAGCGCCCGGGCGTCCTTCGGGTCGATTTTGAGGGCCGCGTCGCAGTCCTCGACGGCGCGATCGTGCTCGCCGCGGTTGAACCGCACGGCCGCCCGGAGCCCGAGGACGGCGCCGTCCCCCGGGGCCGCGGCCACCGCCCGGTCGCAGTCCTCGGCCGCCCGGTCCAGCCGGCCGCGGGCGGCGTGGGTGAGTGCCCGGAGGACGTACCCGTCGGCGGCGGCGGGCTTCAGCCGGACGGCCTCGGTGAAATCGGCCTCGGCCGCGTCCAAGTCGCCGGCCGCGACGTGAACGCGGCCCCGCGTGAGGTAGCCGGCGGCGTCGGCCGGGTTCCGGCGGATCGCCTCCGACAGTTCGGCGAGCGTTCGCCCCAGGTCGGCCGGCGGCCGGGCGGGGGCAGGCCCGCCGGGGCCGAGCTTCAGCCACTCGCCCTTTAAGGGGTCGAGTCCCCCCACCCCCGGCTTCGGGGGTTCCTCGGACCCGTCGGCCCGCGTGGCCGCCCAGACCGAGGTGATCGCCACGAGCGCGATGAGCGTTAACCTCCACATGCGTCACCTCCGTTCGACGCGGGGCGGGCCGCGGCCGCCCGCCCGACAGAAAAACCCCGGGCGGTCCGTCGCCCGGGGGTAGCCGGCTACAGGGCCGCGCGCCTGAGCCGGAGGGCGTTCGCGATGACCGACACCGAGCTCAAACTCATCGCCGCGCTCGCCCAGATCGGGGTGATGAGGATGCCGAACATGGGGTAAAGGACGCCGGCCGCGACCGGGACGCCGACCGCGTTGTAGACGAAGGCGAGGAACAGGTTCTGCCGGATGTTCCGGACCGTCGCCCGGCTGAGCCGTCTCGCGCGGGCGATGCCCCGGAGGTCCCCCTTGACGAGCGTCACCGCGGCCGACTCCATCGCGACGTCGGTCCCGGTGCCCATCGCGATCCCGACGTCGGCCCGGGCCAGGGCCGGGGCGTCGTTCACGCCGTCGCCCGCCATCGCGACGACGTGGCCCTCGCCCTTCAGCCGCCGCACGACCGCCTCCTTCTCTTCGGGGAGGACCTCGGCCACGACCTCGTCGATCCCGAGTTCCCGGCCGACGGCATCGGCCGTCCCCCGGCGGTCCCCGGTGAGCATGATGACCCGCAGGCCCTCGGCGTGAAGCAGTCGCACCGCCTCCGGGGTCGAGGCCCGGATGGGGTCCCGGACGCTCACGAGCCCCGCGAACCGGCCGTCGACGGCGACGAGCACCACCGTCTGGACCTCGCTCGGGAGGTGCGTCTCCTCGGCCTTGAGCTCTTCCCAGACGATCCCCTCGTCTTTGAGGAGTTTCGCGTTCCCGAGCGCCACCCGGCGGCCGCCGACGGTGCCGAGCACGCCCTTCCCGGTGACCGAGCGGAAGTCGTCCGCGCCGGTGAGCGTGAGGCCCCGGGCCAGGGCCCCGTTGACAATCGCCGAGGCGAGCGGGTGCTCGCTCCCCCGCTCGAGGCTCGCGGCGAGGCGCAAGACCTCGTTCTCGGCGAACCCCTCGGCGGGCTGGACGCGGGCAAGACGCGGCCTCCCCTCGGTCAGGGTCCCCGTCTTATCCACCACCAGCACGTCGGCCTTCCCGAGGAGCTCGAGGGCCTCGGCGTCCTTGATGAGGACGCCGGCCTCGGCCCCCCGGCCGGTCCCGACCATGATCGACATCGGGGTCGCGAGCCCGAGGGCGCACGGGCAGGCGATGATGAGGACCGCGACGGCGTTCACGAGCGCGTGGGCGAGCCGGGGCTCGGTCCCCCAGAGGGCCCACGCGACGAAGGCGAGGGCCGCGACGAGGACGACGGCCGGGACGAAGACCTTCGACACCCGGTTGACGAGCCGCTCGACCGGGGCCCGGGTCCTCTGGGCGTCCCCGACCATGCGGACGATCCGCGCAAGGAGCGTGTCCCCGCCGACCTTGTCGGCCCGGACGAGGAGCCCGCCGGTCCCGTTCACCGTCCCGCCGACGACCTTCACACCCGGCTCCTTCTCAACCGGGATCGGCTCACCCGACACCATCGACTCGTCGACCGAGCTCCGGCCCTCCAAGACCGTCCCGTCGGTCGGCACCCGCTCGCCCGGCCGGACCCGGACCCGGTCGCCGACGCGGAGGTGGCCGACCGGGACGTCTTCCTCCCGCCCGTCGTCCCGGACGACGCGGGCGGTCTTCGGGGCGAGGCCCAGGAGCCGCCGGACGGCACCGGCCGTCTGGCTCCGGGCGCGGAGTTCCAGCACCTGCCCGAGGAGGACGAGGACGGTCACGACCGCGGCCGTGTCGAAGTACGGCTCGACCGCCCCGGACGCCGCCCGGAACCCCTCGGGGAAGAGGCCCGGGGCGACGGTCGCGGCGAGGCTGTAGAGGTAGGCCGCCCCGACCCCGAGGGCGATGAGGGTGAACATGTTCGGGCTGACGTTCCGGACCGACTCCCACCCCCGGGCGAAGAACGGCCACCCGCCCCAGACGACGACCGGGGTCGCGAGGAGGAGCTGGACCCAGTTCATGGCCCGCATGTCGAGGACGTGGTGGAGCGGGCGGCCGGGGATCATGTCGGCCATGGCGAGGGCGAAGACCGGGACGGTGAGGACCGCCCCGACCCGGAACCGGCGGGTCATGTCGTCCAGTTCCGGGTTCGGCCCCTCCTCGGCCGTGACCGTCCGGGGCTCCAGCGCCATCCCGCACTTCGGGCAACTCCCCGGGCGGTCGCTCACCACCTCCGGGTGCATCGGGCACGAGTACTCGACCTTGGTCGCGGGTCCGGGGGGTGTGGGGGGTGTGGCCGCGACCGCCGACGCGGGCGAGCCTCGCTCGCCGCCGTCCGGGTGCCCGGCGGGCGGGGGGCCGACGAATCGGGCCGGGTCGGCCTCGAACCGGTGGTGGCAGTCGGTGCTACAGAAGTAGTACCGGGCGCCCCGGAACTCGGCCGATCCGGCGGCGGTGGCGGGCGAGACCGCCATCCCGCACACGGGGTCGGTTTCCGGCGTCTGGTGGTGATCGTGTGTCATGTCGCTCCTCCCGTTCTCCGGTCGTGTGCCACCGCCTCCCGCGGGCCCTCGGGGGCGGTGTACCACACCGGCACCGCGAGAACGAGGACCGGCCGGGACCTCCGTGCCCCGGCCGGCCGCCCTCCGTGGCTACGGCTTCCCCGCCGGCCCCGCCGCATTCCTCTGGGCCGTCGCGAGGGTCTTGTCCGGGTCCTTCAGGGCGGCCTCCCGCCAGGCCGGGCAGCAGAGGTAGACGTCCTTCCCCTTGACCGACACCTTGACCGGGGGGCCCATCGACCCGAGCCGCACCCCGTCCTGGACGGCGCAGGCCTTCTGCCGCTCGGCCGCCGGCCGGTCGGCGTCGCCGAGCGTCGCGAGGCTCGTTGCCACCTGCCGGTCCACCGCCGCGGCGTCCCGCGGCACGACGTCGACGCAGTGGACCTCGCCGGCCTTGACCGCGAACTGGTGCGTTTGGCTCGCCGACCCGCCGTCCTCCGGCCACCGCACGCGGACGGTGTACCGGTAGGTCTTCCCGGGCTCGAGGGGCGGGGAGACGAGGGTGTCGAAGTCGTTCTTCGCGTCGGCCACCATCTGCACGCCCTCGACCCACAGGTCGGCCCCCTTCGGCAGGTGGGCCACCACGTAGGCCACCGCCCGGGGGTCGGCGTGCTTCAGCGGGAGGATCGTGATCTGGACGGTGTTCGCGCGGGCTTTGGCGTACGGGGCGTTCGCCGGGGGCCGCTGCGGGGGTGGGGCCTTCGGCCGCTTCGCGGACTCGTACCGCTGGTGCTCCCAGGGCATGTGCCCGGACGGGACGCCCGGCGGCGGCCAGCCGGCGGTGGCGGCCAGCCGGCGGCGAGGGCCAGGGCGACGGTGGCCGGCCACCGGAGACGCCCGACCGGGGCTGGGGGGGTAGGCGGTGACATGAAACACACTCCGGGGAGTACTTGGAACGGGGAACGCGAGGGCCACGGCCTTGCGGGGTGGGGTTCAGGAGGCGGGCGGAGGGCCGTGCCCCCCGCCCGCACGCCCCGCACGGCTACTTCTTCGCGTAGTCGACCTTCGTGGGCTTCACCCACTTCTTCCCGTCCTTCTCGGCCACGCTCCCGACGACGGTCACGTCCTTCTTCTCGCCCTTCCCGCACTCGTGGTACTCCTCCTCCATCCCCTTGTCGTCCAGGAGGTAGGTCACCGTCTTCTCGCCGTCCTTCACCTGGAGGGCGTTCGTGCACCTGTTGACGCCCTCCATCTTGAGCTTGCACTTCGCGCACACGAGCGTCCCGGTGAGCTTCGCCTCCTTCCCGGCCGGGGCCTTCGCCCCGTGGTCGTGCCCCTTGGCGTCGGCGGCGCAGCACTTGGCGCACGCCGGGGCCGCCTTGGTGTTCTTCCCGTCGGCCGGGGCCTTCCCGCACCCGCCGCACCCCACAGCGTCGGCCTGCCCGACCCCGAACAGAAGCGCCACCGCGGCGAACATCGAACGAACCATCACACACCTCCATCGGAAAACCCCGGGGCTCACCTCCGCACCGTGCGGCCGACGAGTCACCCGGCGTACGGAACACGATCGCCCCCGGTCACCACGACCGGGGTGGGTCGGTCCTTCACCCCCGGCCCCTCGGCCGGGGCGGGCGGGCGAGCGGCCGTGGGCGTCGGCTCGACTCGCGTTTCATCCGGCCCCGGCCGCGGCCGGGGTTCCGGCTTCTCGGTGAGCCAGGCGTCGTCCCAGCCGGTTGGGGGCGTCCCGTCCGCGGGCGCGGCCTCCGGTCGGTAGACCTTCCGGCCGAAGAGGAGGAAGACGGCGGGGGTCACCACCTGGTCCATGAGGGTCGAGGTGACGAGGCCGCCGATCACGACGACGGCCAAGGGGTGGAGGATCTCCTTCCCGGTCTGCCCGGCCCCGAGGGCGAGCGGGACCAGCCCGATGACCGCGACCGCCGCCGTCATCAGTACCGGGGCCAGCCGCTCCAGGCTCCCGCGAACGATCATCTCCTTCCCGAACGGCTCGCCCTCCTCCCGCATCAGGTGGATGTAGTGGGCGATCATCATGATCCCGTTGCGGGTCACGATCCCGATGAGCGTGATGAACCCGACCCAGTGGGCGACGGACAGCGTCGTCGCCTGCATCCAGACCTCGGGCCACTTCCACCACGGTACCGCGTGGAGGGCCGCGGCGTCCGGGCGGTTGACGACGAGGAGTGCGAGGACCGCCCCGAGCCCGGCGAGCGGGATGTTCACCCCGAGCACCATGAGCGCCGCCCGCCAGGACCCCAGGCACCGGCAGAGCAGCAGGAACACCCCGAAGACGGCCGCCGTCCCGAGGACCAGGAGCCGGGTGTTCGCCTCCTGCTGCGCCCGGTACTGGCCGTCGTCCTCGACCCGGTAGTCCCCGCCCTTCGCCCGGAGCTTCTCCTCGACGGGGCGGACGGCCCGCTTGATGTCGGCCACCACGTCGCCGAGGCTCCGCCCCTGGACGTTGCACGAGACCACGATCCGCCGGCCGACGTTCTCGTGGTTGAGGGTGTTCGGCCCGGTCGTGTCGAGCACCTCCGCCACCTGGTCGAGGGACACCTTCTTGCCGGACGGGGTGTCGAGGATGGTCTGGCCGATGGCCCTCGGGTCGGCCCGGGACCTCTCGTCGTACCAGACGACGAGCGAGAAGTACTTCTCGGCGTCGAGGACGGTCGCCACGGTCCGGCCCTTGTACGCGGTTTCGAGGAGCCGCGCCACGTCGCCGGGCGCGAGCCCGTACCGGGCCGCCTCCTCCGGCTTCACCCGGAGCCGCACCTGCGAGATCTCCACCTGCGGCTCGACCTGGAGGTCCACGACGCCGGGGACCGTCGCCATCCGGTCCTGGATCTCCTGGGCGGCGTTCCGGAGTTCCTGGAGGTCCGGGCCGAACACCTTGACCGCCACCTGGGCCCGGACCCCGGACATGACGTGGTCGAGCCGGTGGCTGATGGGCTGCCCGACGTTCGCCGCCACGTTCGGGATGCTGCTCACCTTGTCCCGGATGTCGGCCAGCACCCGGTCGTGGGGGCGGCCCGACCTCTCGACCCCGTAGCCGTGGAGGCCCGGGACCGCACGCAGCACCGCGTACCAGGCTCCCGGCTTCGGCCGCTCGTGCGGGGTGAGCCGGACCTCGACCTCGGACACGTTCACGCCCTCGGCGTGTTCGTCCTGCTCGGCCCGCCCGGTCCGCCGCGAGACGGACACGACCTCGGGGATCTGGAGGAGCGTCTGCTCGGCCCGGGCGGCGACCCGGCCGCTCTCGGCGAGGCTCGTCCCGGGCGGGAGCTGGAGGTTGACGGTCACCGTCCCCTCGTTGAACGGGGGGAGGAACTCGGAACCCATCCCGAACACGGCGAGCATGGTCGCCGCGGACAGGACGAGCGACGTGACCAGGACCGGCCGCGGGAACCGGAGGGTGAGGCGCAGGAGCCGGGTGTCGAGCCACTTGAGCCCGCGCAGGAGGAGCGCGTCCCGGTGCGGCCGGGCCACCTTGTCCCGGCCGAGGAGGAGCGACGCGAGGACCGGGGTCACGGTGAGCGACACGAGGAGCGACGCCATGAGCGACACGAGGTAGGCGAGCCCGAGCGGGGCGAACATGCGGCCCTCGAGGCCCGAAAGCGCGAAGAGCGGGAGCACGACGAGGCAGACGATAAGGGTCGCGTAGACGATCGAGTTCCGGACCTCGCTCGACGCCCGGAAGACCACCTTCAGGACCGGGTCGGGGTTGGCCTTCGACCGGTTCTCGTTGAGCCTTCGGAAAATGTTCTCGACGTCGACGATCGCGTCGTCGACGAGCTCGCCCACCGCGACCGCGATCCCGCCGAGGGTCATGGTGTTGATGGTGATCCCGAAGTAGCTGAAGACGAGGACCGTGGTCAGGATCGAGAGCGGGATGGCGGTCAAGGTGATGACGCTCGTCCGGATGCTCGCAAGGAACAGGAGGAGGACGACGAACACCCAGACGGTCCCGTCCCGGATGGCTTCCACCACGTTGTCGATGGCCGTCTCGATGAAGTCTCCCTGGCGGAAGACGCGCCGCTCGATGATGACGCCGGGCGGGGCGTCGGCCTGGAGCTGGTCGAGGGCGGCGTCGAGCTTCGGCGTGAGGTCCAGGGTGTTGGCCCCGGGCTGCTTCTGGACGGCGAGGATGACGGACGGCCCGCCGGCGACGCGGCCGTCCTCCTTGACGAGCGTACTCCCGTCCCCGCGGCGGACGGGGCCCGCGAGCCGCACGTCCGCCACGTCTTTGACCCGGACGGCCCGGTCGCCCCGCCACACCACCGGGGTCTCGGCGATCTGTTCGGGGGCAAGGCTCTGCGCGCTGATGCGGATGAGGGACTCCTTCGTCCCCCGCTCCATCACCCCGCCGCCGGCCAGCACGTACGCCTTCCCGGCCGCGTCGGTCAGCTGCTCGAGGGTGACGTTCTGGGCGGCCAGTCGCTCGGGCGAGGTGACCACCTGGTACTGCTTGAGGTAGCCTCCCATCACCGTCACCTGCGACACCCCGTCGATCGCCAGGAGCCGGTTCCGGACGGTGAACTCGCCGAACGTCCGGAGGTCCATCCCCTGCTTCAGAGCTTCCTCCGGGGTCTTCGCCGCCTCCGCGGGCCGGAGGCCGACGATCATCACCTCGCCCATGATGGACGAGATCGGGGCCATGACCGGGTTGACGCTCTCGGGCAACCGCTCACGGACGAGTTGGAGCCGTTCTGAGACGATCTGCCGGTCCCGGTAGATGTCGGTGCCCCAGTCGAACTCGACCCACACGACGGAGAGCCCGATGCCGGAGGCGGAGCGGACGCGCTTCACCCCGGTCGCCCCGTTCACCTGGTACTCGATCGGCCGGGTGACGAGGGCCTCGACCTCCTCGGGGGCGAGCCCCGGGGCCTCGGTCATGACCGTCACGGTCGGGCGGTTGAGGTCCGGGAACACGTCCACCGGCGTGCGGACGAGTTGGTAGACGCCGGCGGCCGTCACCGCCGCCGCGGCGATGAGGACGAGGAGGCGGTTCTGGAGCGAGAACGCGATGACGCGGTTCAGCACGGCCCTGTCCTCTCACCGGAGCGAAGCGAATGCGGTCATCAGTTCGGCGGCCCCCGCGACCGCCACCGACTCGCCCGCGGCGAGCCCCCGGGTGACGGTGACGAACCGGTCATCAGACGGGCCGGTCTCGACCGCCCGGCGGTCGAACGCACCGTCCGGCCGTTGGACGAACACGAACGAGGCCGACCCGTCCGCGACCACCGCCGCCTTCGGCACTGCGACGGCGGGCGGCCGCGGGCCGAGGACGACAGAAACCGTGGCGAGCTGGTTGTGGAGGAGTAGGCCGGAGGGCGCCGCGTCGAGTTCGACCCACACCGCGAGCGAGCGGGTGTCGGCCCCGACCGTCCGGCCGCTCCGGACCACCCGCCCGGGAAGGACCGATCCCGGGTCGGCGATGGGCCGGACACGCGCCTTCCGGTCGAGCGTCACCCGCCCCAGCTCCCGCTCCGAGACGAACCCCCGGACGAGCGGTCTGGTGAGGTCATGGACCTCGAACAAGGGCTCGTGGGCGGCGACCGCCTGCCCGAGCACCCTGTCGAAGTTCACCACGACGCCTCCGATCGGCGAACGGACCGGGACGGCCGTGACCATCTCGCCCTTCTCGAGGAGCCGCCCGACGTCGTCGGGGGTAAGCCCCGCGGTCTGGAGTCTCCTCCGGAGCCCTTCCCCCCGGACCGTGAGCCCGTTCACCTGGCTTTCGAGCTCCCACAGCCGCCGGGCGGCGGCACCCGGGACGTTCTTGAGGCTCGCGAGGGTCGTCGAGGCGAGGCGGGCCTCGAGGTGGGTCTTCAGGAGTTCCTGCTGCATGGCGAGGAGCTCCGGGCCGTACACCTCGGCCACAACGTCGCCGGCTTTCACCGGCTGCCCGCGGTCCGCCCGGATGGTCCGGATCGTGCCGGCGAGTTGGGACGCCGCGAACCCGCGCCGGGCCGGGGGCACCTCGACCGCCCCGTCGAGGGTGAGGACGTCATCGACCGACCGCACCGTTGCGGGCTCGACCCTGAGCCCGATCGTCCGCCCGGCCTCGGGGGAGAGCTTGAGGACCGTCGGGGCGAAGAACGGGGCGAGCTCGTGCCCGCCCCGGGTCACGACCCGGTCGCCGGGGAAGAGACTGCCGCCGAGAACTTCGACCCGGCCGTCCGACTCCCGCCCGACCGTGACCGGCACCCTCCGGTACTCGGAGGACCCGGCCGCACTCGCCTCCTCGACCAGGACGAACCGCTCGGCCCCCTCCCGAAGGAGGGCCACAGCCGGGACCGTCGGCCGAGCCCTGCCGTCCGAGACGAGGACGAACGCCCGCCCCGCCATCCCCGGCTGGAAGCGGGGCTCGGCACCCGCGGGGTTCTTGAGTTCGGCCCACACGGCGGCCACGTTCGTGCCGGGTTCGAGGTAGAGGCTTTTCGCCTTCACCTCCGTGCGGAACACCTCCCCGGGGTAGGCGACGAGGTGGAGCTCGACCGGCTGCCCGACCTCCACCCGGTGGAGGTCTTTCTCCAGCACCCCGACCCGCACCCACACGGTCGAGAGGTCGATCACCTCGGCCAGGTGCTCGCTCGTATCGACCACCTTCCCGGCCGTCAGTTCCGCGTGTACGACCGTGCCGGAGACCGGGGCGCGGACGGGGAGGGTGAGGCCGGGGAGCGGCTTCCCGTCCCGGAGCAGCTCGTCCAGCCGACCCGCCGGGAGTCCGAGGGCGAGCCACTTCGCCCGGGCGACGGCGAGCGCGTTCCGGTTCTGCGCGAGCGTGCTCTCGGCGTCGATCACCGCCTGCCCCGGGACGGTCCCCTGGTCGGCGGACTTCCTGAGCGCGGCGACCAGCTTCTCGGACAGGGCGATGTCGTTCCGGGCCGCGAGGAGGTCGAGTTGCAGCGTGTCGAGCTCGAGGCTCTCGACCTCGGCGAGCACGTCGCCGGCCTTCACCACCTGCCCGGGCGTAACGCCCACCCGGGCCACCCGGCCCGGGAGTTGGGCGGTCGCGTACCCGTGGTTCCGCCACGGCGCGGACACGGTGGCGTAGGCGAGTACCTTCTCCTCGACCGTGCGGGACTCGACCGGGGCGGTGTCCACGTCGACCGACGTGCGCGCGTCCGCGGTGAGGAGCAGGTGGCCCCTGTCGGCGTCCACCTGCGCGCCCTTCGTCGGGAGCGGGGCGTGCCCCTCGTGGGCGAAGAGGACGGCCGCCCCCACCGTGAGGAGGGCCGAGAGCGCGACCCACCGGCTTCGGGTGAACGCCCTGGCGCGTCGAACCGGTTTCATGCTGGGCTCCCCTCGTTCGGGCGTGCGTCGGCCTACTACCTGTGAACTTCGTCGCGAGAACCCCGGCCGCCCGGGTCCGGACATCGGCTGGCGGGCACGAACGCCCGAAGCCCGGGACGGCGCGAGGCCCCCGGCCTTGCGGCCGAGGTCGGGGTGCTACCGCGCCCGCTCGGCCACGACGGCGGCGAGCGTCTTGTCAGGGTCCGCCTGGGCTTTCCCGGCGCACCCGCGGCAGCACACGTACACGGTCTTTCCCTTCAGGGTCACCGGGACGGGCTCACCCATCGACCCGAGCTCCTCGCCGGTGACCGGGCACGTCTTCTGCCCGCCGTACGGCGCGGCCGCGGCGGGCGCGGCCGGCAAGTTGTAGCCCAGGGGGGCCGGCTCCCGCCCCGGCGACTCCTTCCGACAGGTGCGGCACCCGCCGGGGCTTGAACACCCGGTGACGAGCGGCACCAGAAGCGCCACCGTCACCCCGGCCAGCACCGTCACCAACCACTGCTTGATCACAGCCTTCACAGCCGTTCCTCCTCCCTGACCGGCCCGGGCACCGGGCCGTGGCTCGGCCGGCGCGTCCGTGCGCCGGCGGGTTAACATCACTTCGGGGCCGCCGCGGCCTTCAACTCGGCCACCCTGGCGAGTGTCTTGTCCGCATCGGAGAGCGCCTTGCGCTTGCACCCCTTGCAGCAGACGAACACCGGCTCCTCCCGCCCGTCCTTGCCCTTCAGGAGGACCTTGACCGGCGGTCCCATCTCGCCGAGCTTCGTGTCGGGCATCACCGGGCAGTAGCCCTGGGCGTCGGCGAGTTTCTTGTCGTCCCCTTCCAGTTCAATCAGCGGTCGGTCGGCGTTGGGGTCGGCGTCGGTTTGGGGTCCGGCGTGGCAGCACGACTCGCCGCCCCCGTGCCCGGCCGTCCGCGCGTACTGCACCGCGGCGATCCCGCCGCCCGTTACGCCGGCGAGGACGAGGAGCCCCGCGAGCTTGGTTCGTAGACGCATGGCACACCCGGTGGTTGTCGGTGGGTACGCCCCGGCCGGACAAACCCGGCCGGGGCACGCCGGTCACTTCCCCGGCTTCTTGTCGAAGGTGCCGGCCGCGCCCTCGATCCGGGTCGGGGTGTACCCGGCCTTCTCGACCGCCTCCCACATCGCCTTCGGCGACGGGGTGGCACCCTTCTTCGCGGTCACCGTGAGGGTCTTCGTCTTCACGTCGGCGACGGCCGACTCGACGCCCTCGACCGCGGACACTGCCTTGCCCACGGTCTTCGCGCACCCGGCGCACGTCATTCCGTCCACCGTGATCTTGCTCGTCGCGGCGTCGGCCTTCGCGGGTTGGGCCGGCTGGTCGGCGACACAGCAGCCGCCCGCCGGGCAGCAGCCGCCCTTCCGGTCCGCCTTCGCCCGCGGGGCCGGGGCGACGTCCGCACTGACCGGCGTCAGGTCACAGCACCCGGCCCCCGGCACGCAGCACGGGGAACCCGGCGCGCAGCAGTCGCCGGTGCAGCACGGGGAGCCGGGGAAGCAGCAGTCGGCCCCCGGGGCGCAGCAGCCGAGGGAAGCCGCGGGCGTGTCACAGCAGGGCGAGCCGGGCACGCAGCACGCAGCCCCGGGGACGCAACAGTCACCGGCGTCGCAGCACGGGGAGCCGGGGAAACAACAGTCGGCCCCGGGGTAGCAACACCCGGTCCGCGTCTCGGCCAGGGACAGCCCGACGCCGGCCAGCCCGAACAGGGCCGCCAGCCCGAAGATCGCTTTCGTCAACATCGCCTCGTCCTCCGGAAATGCCGGCCGAACCCGGCCGGCGTGGTTCTCGTCGCGGTTCCGGCGCGGCGCGGGACCGACCCGCACCTCGGCCGCCGGTCCGCGTCACTTCTTCACGTAGGCCGACGGGTCCTTGATCTCGGCCGGCTTCTCCTTGGCCGTGGCCAGGAACTCCTCGATGCACGGGATGCAGCAGAACTCGTAGGTCTTGCCCCCGATGACCCAGGTGAACTTGGGGTTCGAAACGGTCTCCGAGATGGGGCAGATCTTCTGGCCCGGCTTCGGGTGGGAGTCGTGGGTCGGGCGGATGCCGTTGTACTTCACCGCCGGGATGGTCTTCCCGTTCGCCGCGATGTCGGCCGCGGTGTACAGGCCGCCCGGGGTGAGGAACAGCTTCCGCTCCTCGTCGGTCGTCTTCTTGACCGGCATGGCGTCCGCGTGGGCGAGGACCTCGTTGCCGAACCCGATCCGGAACCGCTCGGTGCCGATGGTGATGTTGTTGATCGTGACCTGCACCTTCTTCCCGGCCATGTCTTCCGGGAGGGTGGCGACGAAGAGCGACGTCTTCCCCTTCCCGTCGCCCGGTTGGGGCTCCGGCTTGAACGCGACCGGGACCGCCTCCGCCGAGCCGTCGGGGGTGACGAACGCGGAGAGCTCCTGGGCGTCCACCTCCTGGACCCGGGTCTCCTCCTTGCCGAGCATGTAGAGGCGGACCTTCCGGCCCTTCTCGAACACGGCCTCGGCGTGGTAGCTGTCCTTGCCCAAAGAGACGATGATCCCGCCGTGCGCGCCCGGCTTGTGGCCGTGGTCTTCCTCCTTGTTGCCGGCACCGGGCTTGGGATCGCCCCCCTGCGGGGCGGCCGCCTTCTCGGCCGGGGGCTGTGCGTTGTTGCACCCGACGACGGCCACCGTCGCCACGGCAAGCCCTAGGCCGCCGAGAATGACGAGCGTGCGAACCATGAGAACCTCCTGTGTCCGGGCCTGCGGGCGGCTACGCCCGGGCCCGCCGACACGGCTGGCGTCAGAGACCGGAATGCCCCTCTCGCCGCGCGCCGACGGAGCGACGGCGGGTGAGACCCGAGGAAAACGACAGGGATGGAGTCAGGCCGGGACGGCCGACTACGGCACGACGGAACACGTCACGCTGCGCGGGCAACGGAACGCACCCGAAGAGAGCGGGCTAGCAGCGCAGGTTGTGGTGCGCGAAGAGGAGATCGGCTGTCGAGAGGTGTGTAGCGTTCCACCCCCGAGCACCGAGGGCTTCTTGAGAGAACCGGGTCAGGCAGGGGGTGCCGTCAACGGTCAAGAAGGGGCCGACGAGGTCGAGCGTGAGAGCCCGGAGAAAGGTCGAGGCACCCGCCGAGATCGTCTCGGCCTCGACCGCCTTCGACTTGTTCGAGTCGTCCTTGCAGGGGCACTTCTCGCCCGGCTTCGACGGGACCGGCTTGTGGTCAGAGTGCCCGCGGTCTTGCGTCGACTCCGCCGGCTGGTGCTTGCGGGCGCAGCACGGACTGGTGATTCGTGCAGTACCGGCAGAGGATTGGGAAACCGGTGCGGGTCCGGCCGGCCGGAAGGGCGACGCCAACAACTGACCGGTCGTGCAGCAGCAGAGCAGCGGCCCGACTGCCACGGCGAGGATCAGTTGGTAGGTCAACGCCCGCCGGAACATCCGGGGAAACCTCCGCAGTGCCACTTCGGATATGGGCAGACGAACTCTAGTCATATTATCGGCGGGGTCAAGGCCGGATTCCACCCCAACATCGCTGAGTCACGAGGAATTCGGGCGCAAACCCACGGCCAACGCGTATTCAATTTGCCTGCTTTTCTAGGCGTTTGTGAATCTTGACCGAGAGAAAACGGGGTAAAAACAGGTCGTCATCTTGCAGTTTTGCTTGGAAACAAGGCGATTTAATACGCGCTGGCCCTGGGCGCAAACCCGATCAGTGCCGCCGGCCGCGTACCCCATGTCACCCGGACGGCCCAGGCCCCAATCGTTGCGCGAGTCTTTTCGACGCAGTGAAGTTCTGCAACCG
>PNKH01000056.1 GCA_013822345.1 Isosphaera sp. | reverse complement strand
TTCGTGATCGTGTTCCCACCGTGACCGCACGGGCCAATTTGTTGGCCTTCCTCGTTTGTATAGCCGGCTGCAACAGTAAAACCGAAAAAACGATCAAGACAGGCGATGAGTCCGCCGACAAGGAGTCGCGGCAAGATGCAAAAGAACTCAAGAATCTACAGCGACACGCAGAGCAACTAGAGCGTTACTGGGCGGAAACGGCCGAGAAGAATTGGACCACACCCGGCCACTTCACTCGAAGGGCTTGGTACAACAATAATCTTGTACATTGCAGGTTTCGATTCTCAAACTTCAAGGTTGTGGAGTGCCGGCGGTCGACGAATCTCATTTATAGCTACGAAGGAAAGCTACGAGGTCTCGGTGAAGTGTTGTTACCGGACTATCCGGGCAACTCCTCGCAGAAGGCTTTCTTAATACCTTGCGTATGTGAGAATCAGGTGTGGCGCGTGGCCGATGGTGTGGACCGTCTTCTTGTTGAAGAATACCTGTTGTTGGCCTTCACAGTGCCGGGTGTGAAGCAACGAGATTTTTCATCGATACTTCCCTAACAGCAGTTCACTTCACCGTAGTGGCTGGGGATGTCCCCTCACACCCATCCAATAACGATCCCGTACAACCCGACACAGAAGCGTGGCTCGACTCCGCGGCGGTACGCGTTGAGCGGCTCAACCGGGTCAACCCCGCCACGCTCGGGGAGTACCTATTCGACTGGATGGCACGGTCTCAGGCGGCTATGCTGGCGGCATGAGGCGGTTCAAGTGGATCGAGTGGAACCTCGGCAAGATCGCCGCCCACTCCCTGTCCGCCGAAGAGGTCGAAGCCGCCTTCGACCGCGTCTTGCAACTCGACGAGCGGGACGACGGCTCGTTCCGGATGCTGGCCGAGGTCCCGTCCGGCCGCCGCATCTGGGTGATCTGGCGGTACGACCGAGACCCCGACGAAGTTCCCGACGTGTTCGGCGAGGTCGAGGACGCGCCGATCTTCGTCGTCACCGCCTACTGAGTGGGACACCGATGCCGACGCCGCAGCCCGACACCCGACCCGAAAGCCGCAAGGCGCTGGACGAACAACTCGCCGCCGAGCTGCCCCTGCCGATCCCCGAACCCGGCCCGGGCGACCAGGCCAAGCCGCTGGAGGCGTACCTCCGGCCGCGCCGGCGGCCGGTCGCGGTGGCGGGGGTTGTCGAGAACGGGGTGGTCCGCCTGCTCGACCCCGCGGTAAAGTTCCCCGAGCGGTCGCGGGTCATCGTCGTGGCCCCGGACCCCGCGTGAAACGCGGACGCCCGCCCGGAATCCGGGCGGGCGTCCTGACAACCGGGCGTCACCGGCGGCTCACTTCAGTTCGACGTTCCAGTACGCGTTGTCGATGAACGACTGCCACGACCGGTACTTCTGCTGCGTCAGTTTCAGGTTCAGCATCGGGCTCCGCCGCGGCTTCTCCGGCTTCCGGATCAGCGTCATGTTCGCCTGCCGCGGGGTCCGCCCGCCCTTCCGGACGTTGCAGTCCACGCACGCGCACACGATGTTGTCCCACGTCGTCCCGCCGCCCTGGCTCCGCGGGGTCACGTGGTCCAGGCTCAGCTCCGAGGTGGGGAACTTCCGCCCGCAGTACTGGCACTGGTTGTGGTCCCGGGCGAAGATGTTCCGCCGGTTGAACTTCACCGTCTGCTTCGGCAGCTTGTCGTACCCGAGCAGCCGCACCACCCGCGGGGCCTGGATCTCGGCCGTCGGGGTCCGCACCCAGTCGTCCTCCTCCCGCCGGAAGTTCGCCGCCCGGAACGCGCTCAGCTCGGCCCAGGACGCGAAGTCGTAGGTGTTGAACTGCCCGTCGTCCAAGCTCACCACCTCGGCCAGGTCCTTGGCGAGCATGCAGAAGGCCCGGCGGACGGAGACGATGTGGACGGCGACGAACGTCTTGTTCAGCACCAGCACGCTCGCGTCCAGGGCCGAGGCAGCGCCGGCATTCATAGGGGTGCGGCCTTTCGTATCAGGGGGTGGCCGGCCGCCGGCCGGGGCGGCCGCGCGGGCGTCGTCCGGAAGAGAGGCGCGGGGGTGTGGTCGGGTTCGTCCACCCCGACATCATACCGGCAGGTTTTTCACGTCCGCAAGCCCCCCGGCGCGCGGTTCGCCGGCCCCTTCACCCCGCCTTCACGCCGACCCCGCAGGTCCGGCACCCCCGGCACACCTGACGAATCGGGCGAACACCCGCGCCGCACGGTCGCACTCGGCCGCCGTCCCGACCACCCGCAGCCGGACCCGCGACACCGCTACCCCGCCGGGGGCCGCGTCGGTGCGGCGGCCCGACCGCCGGCCGGGGTACACCAGCCCGACGTGCCGCGCCCCGGTGACGGCCGCGTACGCCAGGACCTGGTGCAGGTCGGCCGGGTCCGGGCCGCGGCCGGCGGCCTTCCACTTCGCGTCGAGGACCGCCCACGGTTCGCCGCGGCGGCGGACCAGGAGGTCCGGCACGAGGTCGGTCGGGCCGACCGGGAACCGCGGGTGGGCTTCGACCGTCCACCCCGGCCGGGCGGCGAACGCCGCGGCCAGCGCCTCGGCCAGGTACCGCTCGAACGCCCGCGACAGGTCGACGAGGAATGCCCCGCCGCCGCCCGGCAGGCGGGCCGCCGACAGCCCGTCGCGGAGCAGCCGGCACACGTCCAGAAGCGGCCGGTAGTGGGCGGCGCGCGGCTCGGCGTCCGCGGCGGGGAGGTCGGCGTCGGTGGCGGCGGCCGTGACCTCGCCGAGCTGGACGAGGGCGTCGGCGACGGCGGCGCGGGCCGCGGCCGCGAGCCCCGGGGCGGCGAGCAGCCGGTCGCCGGCCGCCCGGACGACGCGGTTCCACGGGGTGTCGAGGTCGAGGAGGGATTCGGTCAGGAAGAAGCGATCGGGGAAGGCGCGGGCGGCCGCGTCGCGGAGCTGGTCGGCCGGCCGGAGCTTGCCGCGGAGGAAGGTGCCGTCGGTGTCGTGGTCGTGGTAACCCGAGACCAGGCCGACCCGCGCCACCTCGCGCAGCCGGTCGGCGAACTCGCGGGCCAGCAGGTCGAGCAGGTCGGTGCCGGGGTCGGCTTCGAGCGGGTCGCCGGGGCCGAGGCCGAGGAGCATCCGGACGTTCGGCCACGGCAGCTTCGGGCGGACGGCGTACCGGACGGTCGGGCCGTCGAACCACCCGACGTGCTCGCGCGGGGTGAGGCGGTAGCGGCCGCGGCGGAACGCCGGGACGACATCGACGAGGTGGCGGGCGTGGGCGAGCAGGAACGCGACCTCCCGCGCCGGGAGTCTGACCTCCCGGGTGCGGCGCTCGACCAGCCGGACCACCGGCCGGGTCACGGCTGCTTCTCGTCGTCGGGCTGCGGGTCGGGTGGCGGGGGCCGGCGGCGGGCGTCCGGGTTCCACAGCCGGAACCCGATCTCCACGCCGTCGGTCAGCCCGGGGTGCGGCGGGGCCGGTGGCAGCACGCTCCGGGCGGCCGAGTGGACCACGACGCCGTCCCCGACCTTCGTGTACCGCAGCGGCTCGCCGTCGAACGGGTCGAGCGGGACGGCGGCGAGGAACGCGGGGCACAGATCGGCGAGTGCGTCCGGCCACCGCCCGTGCTTGATCCGGAACCGCTCGCAGGCGACGGCGGCCGCGGCGCACCGCATCTCGGCGGTCGTCCGCCGGAAGGCGGTCGCGCACTTCTCGACCGGTGGGGCGAGCAGCCCGGCGACCGGCATGTCCGGGTCGCGGGTCGGGGGGAGGGCGGCGATCGCCGCCGGCTGCTCGTGCGGCGGCAGGCGGGCGACGGCGACGGCCTGCGTGAGGTAGCGGTGGAGGAACGCCCGGTCCCGGGTCAGCCCGCCGCGCCACAACCACGACCCGTACCGCTCGAACATCCCGCCAGGCTGCCCCTCCGGCCCGGCCGCGGCCGTCCCGTCCGCCAGGTTCGCGACGGTCACGTCCGTCACCGCCCGCTCCCCGCGAAGGCCCAGGAGGAGCAGCGGTTCCTCGGCGTCGGCGGCCCACGCGGCCTGGAGCGGGGCGAGCATCGGGTCGGTCGGCTCGGCCTGCGCCTGCAACCGTTCCAGCGCCCGCGTCGCGGTCACCCGGGCGCTCATCCGGAAGAGCTGGCAGATCAGGAACGGGTCGTCGCCGATCGACCGGGAGGTGTTCATGAGGGCGGCGACGGCCGTCGCCGCCCGGCCGGAGTCGGCGTCCTCCAGGGCGAGGGCGGCCTCCCACGTCAGCAGTTCCTGGGCACGGCGGGCGGCGTCGACGTGCGGGATCTTGGTGCTGATGATGTCGGGGGTCAGCTCGACCGTGGTGGACCCGACCGGGTAGTCCTTGACGGTCATAGCGAGGTCGACGGCTGGGCGGTGCTTCGCCAGCGCTTGCCGCGCGGCGGCGACCACGCCGGCGGGGTGGCGGACGTTCGCAGGGGTCTCCGGGGTGTCCGGCAGCGACCCCTCCCTGCCGGCGGGCGGGAGTCTGGCCAGGTCGGCGACCGCCGCGATTACAGTCGCACTGTTCCGCTCTGGAGGAAGCGCCTTGCGGGCCGCCCGGATGTCGTCCCACCGCCACGCCGGGTCGGTCGCCTCGGTTTCGGCCACCGCCGCCGCGTAGTCGCGGTTCCCCGCCCGCCGGTGCCACTCCCGCTTCCCGACCAGCCAGACGGTCGTCACCAGGAGGGAGACGACGACCGCGACGGCCGTCCGCCGGAGCCAGCTCTTCCGCCGCGTCAGCATGGGCGAACCCCGTCAGGACCCGGTCACCGGCCTCGGCCGCTTCACGACCCGCTCCCCCAGCAGCCGGTCCGGGGTGTACTCCCGCAGCCGGTCCGACCGGCCGCCGAGGTAGTCGAGCAAGAGCGGCCGGACGTGGTGGTCCCACACCGCCGTCAGCTTCGCCCCGTCGAGCCCCGGCACCATGAAGAAGCTGTGCCCCACCTGCTTGTCCGCCCCGAGGTCGCGGGCCAGCCGGCGGTTCAGCTCCTCGAACGCCCGCACCACCCGCGGCCCGAACGTCTCGTCCCCCGGCTCCGCCGGCGGGTGCTCCTCCAGCCACGACGCCAGCACCGCCGCGTCCGCCGGCATGTCCACGAACGAGAACCGCCGCCGCAGGGCCTGGTCGAGCGCCCCCGCCGACCGGTCCAGCCCGTTCATCGTCGCCAGGAGGTACAGGTTGTCCGGAAGCCGGAACGGCCGCTTCGAGTACGGCAGCGTCACCGCCTGGTCGCGGTACTCCAGGAGGAACAGCAACTCGCCGAAGATGCGGGGGAGGTTGCCGCGGTTCAGTTCGTCGACGATCAGGACGTGCGGCTCGGCCGGGCGGGCGGCGGCCTGCTCCGCGAACGCGCACAGCACCCCCGGCTCGACCGGGTACGCCACCTCCGTCCGCCCCGCCGTCTCGACGCTCCGCACCCGGATCCCCTCGACGAACTCCTCGTAGCTGTACGCCGGGTGGAACTGGACGAGGCGAACGCAGTCCGGTCGGTCGTGGGTGAGGAGCCGGGCCAGGCAGCGGGCGACGTGCGTCTTGCCGGTCCCGGGTACGCCCTGCAGCACGAGCTGCCGCTTCATGCGGAGCAGCCCGAGAACGCGGTCGAGCCACACCTCCGACAGGTACGTCTCGCCGTGGAACGCGGCCGGGTCGTAGGGCGGCGGGGCGTCCGGGGCGCCGCCGCGGCGGGCGAGGAGCGGCAGCGGGTCGGCGTCGGCGGCGCAGGCGAACAGCGGCAGGAGGCGGTCGAAGGTGAGGAGCACCTCGCCCGGGAGGTCGTCGCCGCGCAGCGCAGGGTCGGACGGCGGGCGGTGGACGCCGGCGGCGACCGTCTTGTGCCCGGCCCACGCCCGCAGGTCGGCCGCCGACCGCACCGGCACCTCGGCCTCCAACTCGTCGCCGGCCCAGAACCGGCAGCCGCCGAGGAGCCGGCCGGGGGACAACGCACGGAATACGGCGTCGGCGTGCTCCTGCACCGCCTGGCGGAACTGCCGGCCGGCGTCGCGGGCGGTGCGGCCGAGGTGGAACCCGTACCGCACCCCGTCCGGGGCGACGCGGACGAAGAACTGGGCGTCGGCCCGCTTCGTCGCCCGGCTCCGGCGGTAGAACGTCACCCACTGCACCGGCTGGTACGGCCCGCCCCGGCCGAAGTCGTTCTTGCAGATGCTCGTCAAGGCCCGGCCGGGCCGGGCGTCGCACTCCAGGTCCCACCCGTGCTCGCGGTTCAGCACCGGGCGGACGTACCGGTCGGCGACCGCGGCGCACAGCTCGACCAGCGGCTCGCGGAGGACGAACCGGTAGCGGTCGCGGCGGGCGGCCATCCAGTCGCGGCTGTTCGCGGCGGCCAACTCGCCGAGGAACGCGAACGTGTCCGAGCAGAACCCGCCGAACCCGTCGCGGGTCGGGGCGGCGGCCGGCTGGGCCGCCGCGACCACGACGTCGGCGAGTTCGAGCGGGTGGACGCGGAACGTGTCGTGGAGTACCGAGGCCACTTCGCACCAGAGGCGGGCCTGGTCGGCAGGCGGCAGGGACGCGGACCACGCGTCGTCGACGGACGGCAGGGCCCGTTCCCACGCCGGGTCGGGGAACGCGTCGCGCAAGGCGGCGAGTGCGGCCTCGTGGTCGCCGGCGTCGGCCGCGGCCCGGAAGCAGCCGACCGCCGCGACCAGGTCCGGGCTCGCCTCGCGGAGCCGGGTCCGCAGCGGGGTGCGGGTGCGGACCTCGCGGACCGCCCGGCGAACGTCGTCCGGGGTCGCGGCGAACGCGAACGGGTGCGCGTCCGCCGGCGGCAGCTCGCGGCCGGTCACCCGGGCCACCCGGGCGAGGAACTCGGACACCTGGGCGGGGGTCAGGTCGGGGGCCGCCCGGCGGACCGCGGCGCACCCGTCGAGCACGGCCGCGACCCGCCCGGCGCTCGCGGTGAGGAGCCCGAGGACGGCCAGGCCGCGCTCGACAGCCGGAGACCAGATCGGCACCGCGGCGGGGTCGGCGGCGTGGGCCGCGGCCGCCCAGAACGCCTGTCCGAGTCCCGGCACATGGTACACCTCGCCGGGCGTGACGCAGCGGGCGAGGCGGTCGGGGAGGGGGTCGTGTCCGCGGACCAGGTGGGCGAGGGCGTGGCGGAGGAAGCGGGCCTCGCGGCGGAAGACGCCCGGGTGGAAGACGACCGGCAACCAGGCGGCGGCGAACCGTTCGAGTCCCGCGGCGAGGGGGTCGTCGGGGGTGTCGAGAAGTTCGACAGGGGGTGGTGCGGCCGGGTCGGCGGCGGACGGTCGGAACGCGGCGAGGAGCGGCCCGAGCGGCAGGGACCGTGTCGCGAAAGACGTTTTCGCCATGAGCCGGTGCCGGTACGACCGATGCGGGCGCCGCAACCGGACCGATGGTAGCAGACGGAGGGGAAAAAGTCTGGGTGAATCGAGTCGAAAAGGTGGGTAGGAAGAGACGTTGCGAAGTGGCCCCGCGGGAGGAGGTAGAAAAAAATGTCCCGCCGGAGGCTGCTGCGGCGTCGCCCATTCACCGCAACTACCACCCGGCGGGACACCAGAATAGTAGCCTCCCGTTCTTCAGCGGGCAACTGAAGCGCCCGATTTTTCTCCGGAATTTATCGGCGCGCCCTAGAACCTGACACTGTGCATTTTCAACCAGAGTACAAATCTGAGGGCACAGTCGAACAATCGACGGGGTCCCCTCTCCCGACAGACGACCGTCTCGGGTGAGTTTGACGATCGACCGGGTTGCGCCAGAACCCGAAGCCGGGATTCGGCCCGTCTTCACACGGCCCACACCGTTTCTGAAAGGCCGTTGCTTATCAACAGACCGGTTGACCTCCCCGCGCCCCCGCGCCGGAGCCGCCGTGTACGACGCCGTGATCATCTCGGACATCCACCTCGGCAGCGACAACTGCCAGGCGAAGGCGCTCGTCCGGTTCCTCGCGTCGGTCCGCCGCGGCCCGGCCGCCGCCCGCCGGCTGATCCTCAACGGCGACGTGTTCGACTCGATCGACTTCCGCCGGCTGAAGAAGCACCACTGGGGGATCCTGTCGGAGATCCGCAAGCTGTCGGACGAGCTGGAGGTGGTCTGGATCAACGGCAACCACGACGGGCCGGCCGAGATCGTCTCGCACCTCCTGGGCGTGGCATGCGCAGACGAGTACGTGGTCGAGAGCGGCGGGAGGCGGGTCCTGTTCCTCCACGGCCACCGGTTCGACGAGTTCATCACCCGCTACCCGCTCGTCACCTGGGTCGCCGACCGGCTGTACCACTTCCTCCAGAAGGTCGACCAGTCGCACTACTTCGCGAAGCTGGCGAAGCGGAACAGCAAGACGTTCCTCCGGTGCGCCCAGAAGATCGAGGCGGCGTCGGTCCGGTACGCGGAGCGGATGGGGTGCCAGGCGGTCTGCTGCGGGCACACCCACCTGCCGGCGGCGAACACGGCCGGCCCGGTCCATTACTTCAACAGCGGGTGCTGGACCGAGAAGCCGTGCCACTACCTGACGCTCAAGGACGGGGTGGTCGAGCTGGTCGAGTACGCCGAGCCGGCCCCGGAGGGGGTGCCGGTCCCGGCCCCCGCGCCGGCCCTGCCGCCGGCGGCCGTGGCCTGACCGGTCGGCCGTCACGCCGGCTGCCAGACGAGCACCTCGCCCTTGCCGGGGACGGCGGCATCGCCGGTGTACCGGCGGTAGGCGCCCTCGTGCGGCTCGCACGGCAGGGCGAACCCGAGCGGCCGGAGGTGGCGGGCGTACAGCCGGAGGAACGTCGGGTGGTACGGGCCGGCGGCCGCGAACGTCGGCAGGAGCCGCAGCGGCACGAGCGAGACGATGGTGCCGCGGGCCATCCACGCCCCGGTGCGGATCTCGGCCCCGCCCGTCAGGACGATCGTCCCGCCCTTCATCTGCAGCCCGGCGAAGTCCCGCACCTTCCCGCCGACGGCGATCAGCCCGCGCTTCATCCGCATCCCGAGCTCGATCCCGGCCGACCCGCCGACCAGGATCGTCCCGCCGCTCATCCCGGACGGGCTGCCGCGGTACGCCGCCCCGAGCTGCCCGCCGGCGTCTCCGCGGACCCGGATCGTCCCGCCCCCCATCTCGCCGCCGACCCAGTCCCCGGCACTCCCGGTCACCTCGACCGACCCGCCGGTCATGTACGCCCCGAGGTGCGTCCCGGCGTTCCCGACGACGGTGACCCGCCCGCGGGTCATGCCGCGGCCGATCCACTTCACCTTCGACGCGTCCCCGCGCACCTCGATCTCGTCCCCGGCGTCCCCGTCCACGTCGAACCAGTCGTCGAGCCGGCACCGCCGCTTGCCGAGCAGCACGGGCAGCGCACGGACCTCGCCGGGGGTGAGGTTCGCCACGACATCCGGAGAGATGACCTCCGCCTCCAGCGGGACGTGCGGCGATTCCTTCAGGGTGAGGGTGAGCATGGTTCGGTCCGAGCCGGAAGCGTGAGCGACGGCGGCGCGGCCCCGTCGCTCACGCTTCCGGCTCGGACGGGGGCGGGGGATTACGTCAGGGCGCGGGCTCGACCACCTGCAGCCCGTGGACGCGCTCCGGGGCGACGGGGTAGTTGTCGAACGACATCGTGTAGTGCTGCTGGAACAGCGGCCGCAGGTAGCCCTCGACCGTCTCGTCGTAGGCGGGCTTGACCACGAACCCGCGGCCCTCGACCACGTTCCGCAGCTCGCCCTCCTCGATCACCACCTCGCCGCCCTTGATGACGTACCGCGGGTACGAGAACATGTGTGCCACGTCGGCGCTCTCGTTGTACACCGCCACGTCGGCGTCGGCGCCGACCCCGAGATGGCCTTTGTGTGAGAGTCCGAGCGCCCGGGCCGGCCCGGCCGACGTGATGACCGCGATCTCGGACAGCGTGTACTGCCTGGTCAGTTCGGGGAGGATGATCCGCTTCAGCACCTTGTCCGGGATCGCCTTCAACTGCTCGCGGCGGAAGTCGAGGTCCATGAGCAGCCGGATCACCTCGGGGTACCGCCAGAACGCGGCCCCGTTCGGGTGGTCGGTGGTGAGGAAGACCCGCCACGGGTCGGTGATGAGCAGCAGCAACTCCAGGCCGACCGCCCACTGCACGGCGTTCGCCGGGCTGCCCGGCTTGTAGGCGTACGGGACGACCCCGCACCCCGTCTCGTTCTCGACGTCGAGGTTCGCCCACTTCTTGCCGGTGAGCTGGTACAGGAGGTGCTGCCACGGGCCGTCGGCGGTGACGGTGACGGTGTTGCCGAACAGCACGGCCCCGGCGTCGGTCGTGAGGTTGGGGCAGGCGTTGAAGGCGTCGGCGAGTGTCGTTGATGCGGAACTGATGTTGCTCCAGTCGTCTCCGCCATAAGCGTGATACTGGAGGTGGGCCAGGTGCGCCCGGTTCCCCTCCAGCGTCTTCATCGTCTCGAGCGTGGTGGTGACGTTTCCGGGGGCGCCGAGGTTGTTGCAGTGGAGGTGCAGCGGGTGCGGCAACTTCAACTCGTCCACGAGGCGGGCGAGGCCGGCGACGATCTGGCCGGGGGTGATGTTGCTGTACCCGGCGATCGGGTCGGACAACTGCTTGGCGTCCTTGCCCCACTTCCACGCCGCCACCCCGCCGGGGTTCACCGCCTTCACCCCGTACGCCTTCGCCGCCCACACCTGCCACGCCATCACGTGCCGGGCCCGCTCCCACTCCCCGGCCTCCATCAGGTCCAACAGGATCTCGTTGTTCGCCATCAGGACGCAACACGTCTTGTCGACGATCGGCGTGTCGTGCAGTTCCTCGTGGGTGTGCTTCGCCGACAGGATCGGGACGGCCGCTTCGTTGACGGTCGTCCAGCCCATGCCGGCGTACAGGTAGCCGGTGGCGAAGGTGGTCGGGGTGCTGCCGCCGAGGCCGGCCCGGCGGAGCCGCGAGTGGATGATCGGGGCGGCCTGGCGGTGCTGCTCGGGGATCAGCCCGCGGGCGAAGTTGAGGGCCGCCCCGGCGACGTGCGTGTGGACATCCACCCCGCCGGGGAACACGACCATGCCGGTCGCGTCGATGGTCCGCGCGTCTTCTACGGCGGCCACGACCCGCCCGCCGGAGATACACACATCACGGACCTCGCCGTTGATGTTGTTCGCCGGGTCGTACACCTTGCCGCCGGTGATCCGAAGCATGCCGGCTCCACCTCACACCCCGGCCGGCTCCCAGGCCGGCTTCCGCTTCACCGCCGCGACGATCCGCTTGAGCACGTCCTCGTCACTCGGGTACGGCCCGGACAGCGGCGGCCGCAGCGGCAGCGGCACCTCGTCCATCCGGTACACCGTCCCCGGCGCCGTGATCCCGGTCGCCGCCGTCGTGATGTGCACCCGCGCCAGCCGGCTGCTGTGCGTCACCTTCGGGTCGAGCACGATCGTCGGCGTCCGGGCCAGGTGGTCGATCGCCGGCTGCGGCATCGTCGCCCCGGGGTCCGCCCCGAGCACCAGCGTCGCGTCCACGTCGCCGCGGACCAACAAGTCGATCGTCGAGAACTCGCCCGGGTTGAACCGCGGGTAGCCGCGGCTCAGGCTCACCCCGAACGGGTACGCGGTCGTGTACCGCATCACCACGTCCGCCCCGGTCACGTTCCCGTGCCCGCGCATCGGCATCGTCACGAACTTGGTGAACGCGTTCAGCTCCGCCGCCAGCGTCAGCGCGGCCGCCGAGTTCATGTGCTTGCCGCGCGTCATCGACAGGCCCATGCCGAAGAACAGCACCCCGAACCGGCACGTCTTCATCCGGTGGGCCAGGTCTTCCAACTGCTCCAGCGTCAGCCCCGTCTCGGCCACCGCGGCGGCGTCCACCCGCCGACCCTTGATGAGCGCCCGGAGGATGGTGAGGGTCTCGAAGTCCTTCGCCGGGCGGACCTGGAGGAACAGGTCGGCGGCCTTGGCGCTCGGCGTCTCGCGGATGTCCACCAGCACCATCGTCCGGCCCTTGCGGCCGTTGGGGACGTACTTCCCCTTCTGCATGATGGTGTACTTCGTGAAGTGCCGCGGGTGGCACTCGGCCGGGTTCCCGCCCCAGTAGATGATGAGGTCGGCGCGATTTTTCACTTCGCCCAGCGTACAGGACACCTTACCGCTCAACTGAGCGGCGATCTCGGTGGGGCCGTGTCAAAGCGACGTGTGGCTGTCGATGACGCCGCCGATCAGCTCGGCGAGGTACACCGCCTGCCGCTGGGCCTCGCAGGTGACGTTGCTCAGCCCGTACACGAGCGGCATGTCGGCGGCGTGGAGGAACTCGGCGGCGGCCTCGACCGCCTCATCGACCGTCGCCTCGCGGCCGTCGATCAGGGCGTCCGGGTAGAGGCGCTCGGCGGTGTGGTTCTTGAACCACGCCTGGCCGAGGATGCAGGCGCCTTTCGTCTCGGTGATCCGCTCGCCGTCGGCGTGCAACTCGATGTCGTCGCACACGCACCCGCAGAACGTGCAGGTCGCGTTCTTCACAACCGTCAGGTTCATGATTCGCTCCGCTACGCCGCAAGCGGCTCAGTTACGGGTGGTGCCGTCCGGACCGGACGGGGCGACGAACGCTCACCCGAGCTTGCCGCCGCGGAAGCTGCCGCGGGTCCGCCGCGGCAGGAACCGCCCCGGCTCGATCTCCTCCCACCCGCGGACATCGGCCGCGTCGGGCTTCGGTTCGGCGCGCTCCTGGGCGTCGCCGGCCTGGTCGTCGGTCGTCATATCGGTCTCCGGATGGGTCGCAGTCCCGGGGCGGTGGGCGGCGGGGTGGGAGGGCGAGGCTCCTGCCGAGCCGAGGCTCAGGGTCGGCAGGAGCCTCGCCCTCCCACCGGCCGCCCGAAACCACCTCTACGCGGGCTCGACCTCCACGTCCCAGCCCTTCGACGTCGGCATCCCGGTGCCGTCGGTCTCCCCGCCCATCAGCCGGCAGGTCGGCGGGCCGTACGGCACGAACAGTAGCCCCCGCGGGACGTTCCCCGGCTGGCACACGAACGTCGCCTCGCCGGTCTCGTTCCGCACCCGCACCGACGCCCCGGCCGATACCCCCAGTTCCTTCATGTCGTCGGCGTGCATCGTCAGCGTGGACACGATCGCCTGGTACGCGGCGTGGTCCTTGCCGACGTTGATCTGCTGGCCCTGCTTGCTCGTCCGGCCGGGGATCAGGAGGAACCGGGCGCCCGCCATCGTCGGTCTCCGCGGGCCGGGGAGGGGTCATATTACCAGTTGCGGGGGCGGCTACAACGGGATACACGGGTTACTGTCAGGGCCGGGTGGCTTGTCGGGGCGGGGTCGCACCCGCTCCCTGACGGTCGCGGTTCGCCGTGCCGGGCGAACCGCGACCGTCAGGGAGCGGGTGTGCCGACCCACCCCGGTGACCGACACGTCCCTCGGGTTACCACACCCCCGTCCGGAGACCGCCCCGCCGTGCTCACCGTCAACTCCGTCCCGGTCGAGGACACGTTCGCCGAGGCGTTCCCGATGACTGCCGCCCGGGTGGTGGTCACCGCCGAGACGGCCGGCTGGGCCCGGACCGCCGGCCAGACCGCGACCGGGTACGCCTCGTCCGTCATCGGGTGCGACGCCGAGGCCGGCATCGAGCGCGAACTCACCGCGGACGAGACGCCCGACGGCCGGCCGGGGGTGGCGCTGCTGTTCTTCGCGTTCAGCCGGGACGCCCTCCAGAAGGCGGTCGCGAACCGGGTCGCCCAGTGCGTCCTGACGTGCGCCACCACCGCCTGCTACAACGGCCTGGCCGGCGACCCGGGGAAGACCATCAAGGTCGGCGGGAACCTGCGGTACTTCGGGGACGGGTGGCAGATCAGCAAGCTGCTCGCCGGCCGGCGGTACTGGCGGATGCCGACGATGGACGGGGAGTTCCTGTGCGAGGACGTGTTCGGGACGGTGAAGGGGGTGGCCGGCGGGAACTTCCTGGTGCTCGGGGAGACCCAGGCGGCGGCGCTGGCGGCGACGGAGGCGGCGGTGGCGGCGGTCCGCCGGGTGCCGGGGGTGATCACACCGTTTCCCGGCGGGGTGGTGCGGAGCGGGAGTAAGGTCGGGAGCAAGTACAAGGGGCTGAAGGCGAGCACCAACGACGCGTACTGCCCGACCCTCCGCGGGCTGGTCGAGTCGGCGCTGCCGGCCCAGGCGAACGCGGTCTACGAGGTGGTGTTCGACGGCCTCGACCTGGCGGCGGTGGAGGAGGCGACGCGGGTCGGGGTGCGGGCCGCGTGCCGGCCGGGGGTGGTGCGGGTCACCGCCGGGAACTACGGCGGCAAGCTCGGCCCGTTCCACCTCCACCTGCACCGGCTGCTCGGCGACGGCGTGTCGGGCGGGTGAGGACGCTGTAAACTGAACCCGGGCCGTTCCGCGACGCCCGACCCCCGGCCCGAAGGAACACGACGGATGACGGTCCGCACCCGATTCGCCCCCAGCCCGACCGGCTACCTCCACATCGGCGGCGTCCGCACGGCCCTGTTCAACTGGCTCTACGCCCGCAAGCACGGCGGCCAGTTCGTCCTCCGCATCGACGACACCGACGCCCAGCGGAACGTGGCCGAGTCGCTCCGGCCGATCCTCGACGGGTTCCGGTGGCTCGGCCTCGACTGGGACGAGGGGGCGGAGGTGGGCGGGCCGTACGAGCCGTACTACCAGTCGCAGCGGCTCGACCGGTATCAGGCGGCGGTGCGGCAGCTGCTGGACAAGGGGCTGGCGTACTGGGACTACGCCACGAAGGAGGAGCTGGCCGCGGAGAAGGAGGCGGCCAAGGCGGCCGACCGGCCGAACATCTACAGCCGCCGGTGGATGGCCGAGACCGACGCGGACCGCAGGCGGTTCGAGGCCGAGGGCCGCACCGGGGCGGTCCGGCTGAAGATGCCGCGGGAGGGCACCTGCCGGTTCTTCGACCACGTCCGCCGTGACGTGGCGGTCGAGTGGGTGACCGAGCAGGACCACTACGTCACCCGGCCGGACGGGACGGCGCTGTACAACCTGGCGAACGTGGTCGACGACTCCGACATGAGGATCACGCACGTGATCCGGGCTGAGGAGCACCTGTCGAACACGCCGCGGCAGATCTTCATGCTGGAGGGGCTCGGCTACCCGCGGCCGGAGTACGCGCACGTCCCGTTCGTCGCCGAGCCGGGGAGCAAGCGGAAGCTGAGCAAGCGCGAGATCCCGAAGTACCTCAAGAACGCCGACTTCAAGAAGGTCTACGACCACGCGAAGGCGATCGCCGACCGGGTCGGCGTGGCCGCGGCGCCGGAGTCGTTCAACCCGGTCCTGGTGGCGTTCTACGAGCAGGTCGGTTACCTCCCCGCGGCGGTACTGAACGCCCTCGTGCTGTACGGGTGGGGGCTCGAGGACAGCCGGGAAGAGTTCACCCTCGCGGAGATGACGGCGGCGTTCTCGCTGGACCGCGTCAAGCCGGAGCCGGCG
Source organism: Isosphaera sp. (assembly GCA_013822345.1). GTDB lineage: Bacteria > Planctomycetota > Planctomycetia > Gemmatales > Gemmataceae > Gemmata. Next base: position 34,306 of record PNKH01000056.1, on the reverse strand, counting down.
AGCCTGGACGTGAAGAAGCTGTTCGCGATCCAGGCCCGGTACATGCAGGCGCTGCCGGTCGCGGAGAAGGTCGAGATGGTGCTGCCGTTCCTCGCGCGGGCGGGGCTGCCGGCCGACCGCGACTTCGTGACGCGGGTGGTGGAGGCGGCCGGCCCGCGGCTGGCCGTCGCCGGCGACATCCTCGAGTACGACTACCTGTTCCTGCCGGACGACCGGATCGTGTCCGACCCGGCGGTCGCGGCGAAACACCTCGGGGCGGCGTTCAAGGGGAGTGACAAGGCGCCGTCACTGGCCGATGCGATGGCGAAGCTGCGGGCCGTGGTCGCGGCCGCCGAGCCGTTCACGCACGACGTGCTGAAGGCCGGGACGGAGGCACTGGCGCAGGCCGAGGGGGCGAAGGCCGGGCCGCTGAGCCAGGTGCTGCGGGTCGCCGCGACCGGCCGGGAGGTCGGGTTCAGCGCGTACGACACGCTCGCCGTGCTCGGCCGCGACCGCTGCCTCGCCCGCATCGACCGGGCGTTGAAGCACACCGGTCTGGCCGCCCCGTGACCGCCCCGCAACGAAGTCCTCTCCGACTCATCATCCGTCGAGACCGTCATGGCCAAGCCCACCGACCCCGCCGCGAAGACCCCCGGCGACAAGCCCGACGCGCCGGGGCTGAACTTCATCCAGGACATCATCGAGGAGCATAACGCCAACGGGCGGTTCGGCGGCCGTGTCCACACCCGGTTCCCGCCAGAGCCGAACGGCTACCTGCACATCGGGCACGCCAAGTCCGTCTGCCTGAACTACGGCCTCGCCGTCAAGTACGGCGGGAAGTTCAACCTCCGGTACGACGACACCAACCCGACCACCGAGGAGCAGGAGTACGTCGACTCGATCCGCGACGACGTCCGCTGGCTCGGGGCCGACTGGGAGGGCCGCGAGTTCTACGCGTCCGACTACTTCGACCAACTCTACGACTGGGCCGAGCAACTGATCCGCGAGGGGAAGGCGTACGTCGACGACCTGCCGGCCGAGAAGATCGCGGAGTACCGCGGCGACATCAAGGGCGGCAAGGACAGCCCGTACCGCGACCGCCCGGCGGAGGAGAACCTCGACCTGTTCCGCCGGATGAAGGCCGGCGAGTTCCCCGACGGGAGCCGCACCCTGCGGGCGAAGATCGACATGGGCCACCCGAACTTCCACCTCCGCGACCCGGTCATGTACCGGATCCTGCACGCGACGCACCACCGCACCGGCGACCGGTGGTGCATCTACCCGATGTACGACTATGCCCACGGCGAGTCGGACTCGATCGAGGGGATCACGCACTCGATCTGCACGCTCGAGTTCGAGATCCACCGCCCGCTCTACGACTGGTACGTCAAGGCGATCGGCATCTACGCCCCGCAGCAGATCGAGTTCGCCCGGCTGAACCTGACCTACACGGTCCTGTCGAAGCGGAAGCTGATCCAGTTGGTCCGGGACGGGCACGTCCGCGGGTGGGACGACCCGCGGATGCCGACCATCTGCGGCGTCCGCCGCCGCGGGTACACCCCGGAGGCGCTCCGCAAGTTCTGCGAGCGGATCGGCGTCTCGAAGTACGACGCCCTGATCGACGTGGCGTGGCTCGAGGACGCCCTCCGCGAGGACCTGAACAAGAAGGCCCCGCGGGTGATGGGCGTCCTCCGGCCGCTGAAGGTCGTGATCGAGAACTACCCCGACGGCCAGGTCGAGGAAATGACCGCGGTCAACAACCCGGAGGACGCGTCGGCCGGGACCCGGAAGGTGCCGTTCTCGAAGGTGCTGTACGTCGAGCAGGACGACTTCCGCGAGGACCCGCCGAAGGACTTCTTCCGGCTCGCCCCCGGCAAGGAGGTGCGGTTCCGGTACGCGTACTACGTCAAGTGCGTCGGCGCGGTCAAGGACGCTGCCGGGAACGTGGTCGAACTCCGCTGCACCTATGACCCGGCCACGCGGGGCGGGGACGCTCCGCCCGACGGCCGGAAGGTGAAGGGGACGATCCACTGGGTGGACGCCGCGGCCGCGGTGGACGCCGAGGTCCGGCTGTACGACCACCTGTTCAACAAGCCGGACCCGGACGAGGCGCCGGAGGGGCAGACGTTCCTCGCGAACCTGAACCCGAAGTCGCTGGAGGTGCTGACCGGGTGCAAGCTGGAGCCGTCGGTCGCCGGCGCGGCGGCCGGCACGACGTTCCAGTTCGAGCGGCTCGGGTACTTCTGCGTGGACTGCGACTCGACAACCGGGAAGCTCGTGTTCAACCGGGCCGTGACGCTGCGGGACACCTGGGCCAAGATCGAGAAGAAGGGGAAGTGAAGTCGGCCGAGAGCGACCGGCGCCAGGCGCGAGGCGGGGCCGGAGGGTGATGGCGGGAGGGCGAGGCTCCTGCCGAGCCTGAGCCTCGGCTCGGCAGGAGCCTCGCTTTCCCGGGCGACGCGGCTCGGCAGACGGCAGCGGCTCGGCGGGAGCCTCGCCCTCCCACACCACCAACGTTTAACCACCCACGCGCTCGATCGCCGCGACTTCGTCGGGGTCGAGCCGGAAGTCGAACACTGCGAGGTCGTCGCGCATGTGGTTGGGGTCGGTCGTGCCGGTGAGTGCGACCATCCCGGCCTCCAGGGCGAAGCGGAACACCACCTGCGCGGGCGAACGGCCGTGCCGCCGGGCGATCCGCGCCAGGTCGGGGCCGGCGAGCGCCGCCCGGTTCGCGGTCAGCAGCGAGAACCCCTGGTAGGTCACCCCGTACGCGGTGCAGACCGCCCGCACCTCGCGGTCCCAGCCGGCCGACGTGTAGCACCGGTTCTGGACGAGCCGCGGCCGGACGCGCGCCCCGTCGCACACCGCCCGGAGCTGGCCCGCGGTGACGTTGCTGACCCCGAGGAGCCGCGCCCGGCCGCCCTCGTGGATCTGCTCCATCGCCCGCCACGCCTCCCAGTCGGCCGCGGCCAGCCCGTCCCGCCGGGTCGGGCCGTGCAGCACGAACGAGTCGATCACGTCCGTCCCGAGGTGCCCCAGGGAGCTGGCGAGCGACTGTTCGACCTGTGCCGCGACCGGGGCGGCCGGGTCGTACGGCAGGCGGTGGTCCTGCCCGCCGCGGAAGGTGAACTTGGTCTGGAGGAACAGGTCCGCGCGGGCGACCAGGCCGGCCGCGACCGCCGCCGCGACCGCCCGGCCGACGGCCGCCTCGTGGTAGTGCTTCCGCTGGTTCGCGGTGTCGATCCCGCGGAACCCGTGCCGGAGGGCGAGGCCGGTCAGCCGCTCCGTCTCGTCCTCCTTCCAGGCGGTCCCGTACAGCAACCGGGGGACCGAGACCCCGTCGATGGTGAGCGTGTCGTTGGGCATCGGGTCCTCCGGTACTTCCGGGAGGGCGAGGCTCCCGCCGAGCCGAAGGCAGCGGCTCGGCGGGAGCCTCGCCCTCCCGGAAAATACGTTTCACGGGAGCATCACGACCGACCCGGTGGTCTTCCGGCCCTCCAGGTCGCGGTGGACCTGCGCGGCGTCCTTCAGCGGGTACGTGTGGTTGATCTCGACCTTCACCGTCCCGGACAGGACCACGTCGAACAGCTCCCGGGCCGTCGCCTCCAGGTCGGCGCGGGTGGCGGTGTACGTGGCGAGCGTCGGCCGGGTGGCGAACAGCGACCCCTTCTGGGTCAGAAGGCTCAGCGGGAACGGCGGCACCGGGCCGGACGCGTTCCCGAAGCTGACGAACAGGCCGAGCGGCCGGAGGCAGTCGAGCGACGCCGGGAAGGTGCTCGCCCCGACCGAGTCGTAGACGACCGGCACCCCCGCCCCGCCGGTCAGCTCCCGGACCCGCGCCGGGAAGTCCTCCCGGGTGTAAACGATCGGGTGGTCGCACCCGTGGGCCTTCGCCAGCGCCGCCTTCTCGTCCGACCCGACGGTGCCGATCACGGTCGCCCCGAGCGCCTTCAGCCACTGGCAGGCGATCAGCCCGACCCCGCCGGCCGCGGCGTGGAACAGGACCGTCTCGCCCGGCTTCACCGGGTACGTCCGCCGGATCAGGTACTGGACCGTCATCCCCTTGAGCATCACCGCCGCGGCCTGGCGGTCGGTGACGCCGTCGGGGATCTTGACCAGGCGGTCGGCGGGCATCACCCGGGCCTCGGCGTACGACCCCGGCGGCCCGCCGGCGTAGGCCACCCGGTCACCGGCCCGGACGACCGTGACCCCGGGGCCGACCGCCTCCACCACCCCCGCCGCCTCACTCCCGAGCCCGGAGGGCAGCGGCAGCGGGTACAGGCCGGACCGGTGGTAGGTGTCGACGAAGTTCACCCCGACGGCGGTCTGGCGGACCCGGGCCTGGCCCGGGCCGGGCGTCCCGACCCCGACCTCCTCCCACCGGAGGACGTCGGGGCCGCCGGTCTCGTACAGGCGGACGGCGTGCGGCATGGCGTGGTCCCTCCCCGGACAGAGTAGGCTTCCCGGTTGCCGCCGGCGGCGCGGGCGGGAGAATGCCGGGATGCAGCCGTCCCCGTCGATCCTCGACCGCGTCGGGAACACCCCGATGGTCCGCCTCTCGCGGGTCGCGGCCGGGCTGCCGGTCCCCGTACTCGGCAAGTGCGAGTTCCTGAACCCCGGCGGGAGCGTCAAGGACCGGATCGCGCTCGCCATCCTCGACGACGCCGAGGCGAAGGGGTTGCTCCGGCCGGGGGCGACGCTGGTCGAGGCGACGGCGGGGAACACCGGGGTCGGCCTCGCGCTGGTGGCGGCCGCCCGCGGGTACCGGCTCGTTTGCGTCCTGCCCGAGAAGATGTCGGCCGACAAGCGGGCGGCCCTGGCCGCCGTCGGGGCGGAGGTGGTCGTGGTCCCGAACGCCGCGCCGTCGTCGCCCGAGAACTTCCAGAACGTCGCCCGGCGGCTGGCGGCCGAGCACGGCTGGTTCCCGACCGAACAGTTCGCCCACCCGGCGAACCCCCGGGTTCACGAGGCGACGACCGGGCCGGAGGTCCTCGCCCAGTGCGGCGGGCGGGTCGGGGCGTTCGTCTGCGGGGTCGGGACCGGCGGGACGATCACCGGGGCCGGGCGGTTCCTCAAGGCCCGCTGCCCCGGGGTGCGGGTGGTCCTCGCCGACCCGGTCGGCTCGCGCCTCGCGCACCTGGTGGACCCGGCCCACCCGGACCACGACGCGGCCTACCAGGTCGAGGGGATCGGCGGCAGCGTGATGCCGGCCGCGTGCGACCCCGCCGTGATCGACGCCGCCGAGCGGGTGTCCGACGACGAGTCGTTCGAGACGACCCGCCGGCTGATCCGGGAGGAGGGGCTGCTGGTCGGCGGGTCGTCCGGGACGGCGGTCGCGGCGGCGCTGCGGGTGGCCGCCGGCGGGTGCGCCGGCCCGGTCGTGGCGCTGCTCGCCGACTCGTGGGACCGCTACCTGTCCCGGCCGTGGCTCCGGGCGGGGGGCGCGGTCAGCGGGTGACGGCCGTCTCCTTCTCGACTTGATCGGCGAGGGCCTTCAGGTCGATCCGCTGCCCCGCCTTCGGGAACGGGTGCGGGACGAGCCACCAGTCCTCGGTGAACGACGCCGACTCCCCGGGCCTGAGCCGCTCCCGCGGGCCGATCGGCTCCAACTCGATCCGCGGGCCGGTCGGGTACCAGACCGACAGGGTGAGGCCGGCCGCCTCGTTGTACACCCGGTCCGGGTACGTCTTGAACCGCTTCACGAACGCGGTGTTGTTCGGCATCACGTAGGCGAGCCACCCGGCGTAGGTGTCGAACCCGAGCTTCGGCTTCCGCGGCGGGGCCAGGATCTCGAGGAACCCGTCCCGCTCCCGGATGTTCTCGTCCGCCGCCTTCACGTTGATCACCGCACCCTCCTCGTACATCGCGTACTTCGAGGGGAACCGGCTCGGGCGGTCGCCGAGGGGGATCACGCAGACGCCGCCGCCGGGCGAGAACGACCGCCCCCAGTGGCACACCTCCCGGGTCTCCTTCGAGGCGTTCGTCATCGTCTGGGTGCACGAGAGGCCCACCCGCCCGCCGTGCGGGACCAGCCGGAACTCCCGCACCAGCCGGACGCCGCCGGGGTCGTCGGCCGGGCTGGTGAGCTTGACCGTGTTCGCCGGCGTGACCTCGGCCGCCCACTCGCCGGCCCACGCCTTCGGGTGCCGGGGGGCGGTCAGCTCCGGGCCGTAGTCGAACCGGCCGGCGGTGATCGGCCCCGCCGCGCCCGGCTTCCACCCCTTCTCGGCGGGGTCGAGCCACAGCGCGTCGGTGCCGCCGGCCGAAAACTCCAGCACGCGGCCGCCGGCCTGCGGGCAGAGCACCGCCCGCGCCGTGCCGAGCTTCAGCTCGACCGCCTTGGTGTAGCCGTGGAACGCGACCTCGCGGGCGGTCGGCTCCTCGGCCGCGGCGGTTCCGCCGGGCCAGGCCGACAGCACGAGGGCGGCGACGGCGAGCGGACGCGAGGTCATGTCGGTCCTCCGGGGCGTAGGGGAGAGGGGTCGCCCGTCACGACGCGGCCCGGAGCCGGGCGAACGTCGCGTCCACGTCGACCTCCGCGAGCGAGGTGACGCGCGAGCACACCTCCATCAGGATCCGGTCCTGCACCCTCCCGCGCTCCAGGGCCTCGCGGTAGGGGACGCGGTGGAACGACACCATCGCGTACTTCGAGAAGAACTGTCCCGGGTAGCGCTCCTCGAGCCGGTGCTCCAACTGGCGCTTCACGGCGAAGTGCGGGTCGGCCGAGGTGTCGCGCATCTCGACGAAGTTGTCCAGGGCCAGCTGCGCGATTGCGTCCGCGTTCGGTTTCCGTTCCGCGAAGAAGCGGGGGCCGATCTCCTCCCACCGGCCGCCGCACGCGTCGAACAGCCCGAGGAGTACCTCGCAGTCCTCGAACGCGCAGTTCATCCCCTGGCCGAAGAACGGGACGATGGCGTGCGCCGCGTCGCCCAGCAGCAGGACCTGGCCGCCGTGGTGCCACGGGGCGCAGCGCACCGTCACCAGCCCGCCGGTCGGGTTGCGGAAGAATTCGTCCGCCAGCTCCGGGAGCAGTGGGACGGCATCGGGGAACGTGGAGCCGAAGAACTCGGCCACGTCCCGCGGCGTAGCGAGCTGGTCGAAGCCCGGGGTGCCGTGGTGACGGAGGAAGAGGGTGCAGGTGAACGTCCGGTCCGGGTTCGGCAGCGCGATCATCATGAACCCGCCGCGCGGCCAGACGTGCAGGGCGTTCTGGTCCAGGCGGAACGAGCCGTCGGCCGCGGGCGGGATGGTCAGCTCCTTGTACCCGTGCTCCAGGTACTCCTGGGAGTAGTTCATCCGCGTCGCCTGCATCAGCGCCGCCCGCACCGCCGACGCCGCCCCGTCGGTGCCGATGACGACCGGGGAGTCGACGGTGAAATCCCGGCCGGCCGCCTCGTCCCGGAGGGTGAGGGTGCGGGTGCGGAGGTTGTAGCCGGTGCAGCGGTGCTGGAAGTGGACCGCGACGCCCGTCTCGCGCGCCAGGGCGTCGAGGAGTTGGGCGTTGAGGCCGCGCCGGCTGACGGAGTGGATCACCTCGTCGGGCTTCCGCCCGTACGGGATGAGCGAGCCGGTCCCGGCGACCGGGTGGATGGACCGGCCGCGCATCGGGATCGCCCGCGCCAGCACGTCCTCGTCGAGGCCGACGAGCCGGAGGGCGTGGATCCCGCGGGCCGAGAGCGCGAGGTTGATCGACCGGCCCTCCTCGAACCGGTCGGACCGGACGTCGGCGCGGCGCTCGTACACGGTGACCCGCACGCCCTTCCGGGCCAGCATCAGCGCCAGCAGCGCCCCGGACAGACCACCGCCGACCAGGGTCACCTCAGCCATCGCCAGACCCCCGGTGGTGTTGGTCGAACACGTCCAGACACCGCATGACGTCCGCGAACCGGTTGTAGAACGGCACCGGCGCCAGGCGGATCACGTCCGGCTCGCGCCAGTCGCAGACGACGCCCCGCGCCAGCAGCGCGGCGTGCGTCTTCCGGGCCTCCCATCGCACGCGGACCGACAACTGACACCCGCGCCGCGCCGGGTCAGCGGGCGTGAGCACGTCCACCGACCCCGGGAAGAGTTCGCGCAGCCCCCGGTCCAGAAAGCCCGTCAGCGCCTCGCTCTTGGCCCGGAGGCGGTCCATTCCCGCCTCGGAGAACAGTTCGAGCGAGGCCAGGAGTGCCGCCAACGAGAACAGCGGCGGGTTGCTCAACTGCCACCCCTCGGCCCCGGGGATCGGCACGAAGTCCGGTCCCATCGCGAACCGCGTCGCCTTGTCGTGCCCCCACCAGCCGGCCAGTCGCGGGACCGGGTCGGCGCGCAGGCCGTGCCGCTCGTGGACGAAGCACCCGGCCACGCACCCCGGCCCGCCGTTGAGGTACTTGTAGGAGCACCACACGGCGCAATCGACGCCCCAGTCGTGCAGGGCGAGCGGCACGTTCCCGGCCGCGTGGGCCAGGTCGAACCCGGCGACGACCCCGTGCCGGTGCGCGGCGGCGGTGACCGCCGGGATGTCGACGAACTCGCCCGTGTAGTAGTTGACGCCGTCCATCAGCACGAGTGCCAGCTCGTCGCGGTGCCGCTCGATCAGCCCGACCAGGTCGTCGGTGCGGAGGGTGGCCTCGCCCGGGCGGGGGGCGGCGACGAGGAGGGCGTCGTCGGGCGAGTGGCCGCGCAGGGCGATCTGCGAGCGGAGCGCGTAGCGGTCCGACGGGAACGCGGCGTGCCCCACCAGCACCCGGAACCGCCGCGGCTCGGGGCGGTAGAAGCTCGCCAGCATGAGGTGGAGGTTCACCGTGAGCGTGTTCATCGCCACCACCTCGTTCGGCCGCGCGCCGACGACGCGGCACAGGTGGTCGGTCAACAACTCGTGGAACGAGACCCACGGCCGCTCATTCTTGAAGTGACCCTCGACGCCCAGTTCCTGCCACGCGCGCAGTTCGCGGTCCACGGCCTCGCGGGCGGTGCGCGGCGCCAGCCCGAGCGAGTTGCCGCACAGGTAAGCGGCCTCGCCGCCGTCGGCCGCGCGCGGGACGTGGAATCGCTCCCGGTACCCCGCGAGCGGGTCGCTCCGGTCGAGTTCGGCGGCCAGGTCGCGGAACCGATCGAGCGTCATGACGCCTCGTCGAGTGCGAACAGGAGCGGGCGGGACGGCGCCGCGTCCGAGACGAGGCGGGGGACCTGGATCGTCAGCAGGTAGCGGCCGTCGGGCGCGTCGTCGGGGACGAAGACCATCTCCGTGACCGTCCGTCGCCGGGCCACGCCGGCCGGCACGGCGATCGAACCCGGGGCGAGGTCCCAGAACACCCGGTGGGCGGCGAGCCGGCCACCGTCGCGGAGCGGGTCGAGGGACGGCAGGTCGACCAGCAGGTGAGTCACGCCGATCCGCCGCACGACGCCCATCGCCTCCGGGGTGAGGTACGGCGTCGTCGCGTCCTCCCAGCGCCGCGTCGCCTTGTCCGCGGGGTTCGGCAGGGTGCGGACGATGAGCGCGTCCAGGAAGTCGGGGGCGAGGCCGGCCGCTGCCCGCTCGACGGTTTCGGCGGTGATCTCCCGGCCGTGCGGCTCGACCGAGACGACCGAGCAGGCCAGGAACGTATCCGGCAGGACAGCCGAGAGTGGGACGCGCTCCGCCGTCAGGTGGCCGACGCTCTCGGTGTGCGTTCCGTTGCAGTGCGGGGTGAACTCGATCACCTCGCAGTTGCACGACCCGCCGGACCGGGTGTCGAGGGTGAAGCCGTCGCCGGAGTAGGGTCGGGCCGTCGCCGGGGGCGCGCCGAAGGCGTTCGGTTGCGGTCCGTGGGGGTCGAGCGGGATTGAAAGGTCGGTCGCGCGACCGAGGCGGTATGCCCGTCCGCCGATGGTGACCCGTACCGCAGTCATTCGAACTGCTCCGGGGCGACGCCGAGCCAGGTGCAGGCGGTCCGGAAGAACAGGTCCTCCTCGACCGGCCGCGGCAGCCGCAGGGAGCGGATCAGCGCGCCGGGCCGCTCCTCCCCGAGCGGGAACGGGTAGTCGGTGCCGAGCGCGACCCGGTCGGAGCCCATCTGGTCGAGCAGAAGTTGCAGGGCCAGCGGGTCGTGGACGAGGGCGTCGACGGTGATGCGGCGCAGGTAGTCGCGGGGGTTCACCGCGTTGTCGATCGCGCACAGGTCGGGCCGGCAGCGGAAGCCCTGTTCGATCCGGCCGATCGTCGCCGGGAATGAGCCGCCGCCGTGCGCGAACGCGACCCGCAACCCCGGCAGCTTCTCCAGCACGCCGCCGAAGATCAGCGACACGATCGCCCGCGTCGTCTCCGCCGGCATCCCGACCAGCCACTGCATCCAGTACTGCTGCAGCTCCTTCTGGCCGAGCATGTCCCACGGGTGGACGAACACGGCCGCGCCGAGCTCCGCGGCCCGCCGGAAGACCGGGAACAGCGCCTCGGCGTTCAGGTTCCAGTCGTTGACGTGCGAGCCGATCTGCACGCCGCGGAGGCCCAGTTCCCGGACGCACCGGTCCAGCTCGCGGACGGCCAGGTCCGGGGCTTGCAGCGGCAACGTCCCGAGGCCGACGAACCGCTTCCGGTGTTTCCGCACCGTCTCGGCGATGTCGTCGTTCAGGAACCGCGCCACCTCGTGGCCGTGCTCCGGCCGGGACCAGTAACTGAACATCACCGGGACGGTCGAGAGCACCTGCACCCGGACGCCGGCCGCGTCGCACTCCTCGACCCGCCGCGCCGCGCTCCAGCAGTTCTCGCCGACCTCGCGGAACGACCGGCCGTCGATCATCATGCGGGCGCAGCCCGGCCGGTCGTGCGCCAGCTCGACGAACCCGCCGTAGCCGAACCGGTCGGCCCAGCGCGGCAGTTCCCGCGGCAGGATGTGGGTGTGGATGTCGACGGTGAGCATGGCCGCTTTCACGGGCCGCCACCGAGGGCGGCCCCTACCCGTCATCGATTGGGTGGGGCCGCCCTCCGTGGCGGCCCGCTCCGCTACGCCTTCTTGGGGTCGGTGAACCGGGCGCCGCACGACTTGCAGACGCGCTTCGACTCGTCGCCGTAGAACCGCTGGAAGAGCGGCGGCAGCTGCGTGACGATGTTCGTGACGTGGACGAACTCCTCGTGCAGCTTCGCCCCGCACCCCTCGCAGTACCACTGGAAGCCGTCCATCTGGCCGGGGTCGCGCTTCTTCTCGACCACCAGGCCGATGGTGCCGTCCGGCCGCCGCGGCGAGTGCGGCACCCGGGCCGGCAGGAGGAAGATCTCGCCCTCGCGGATCGGGATGTCCACGATCTTGCCGTCGTCCTGCACCTTCAGGGTCATGTCGCCTTCGACCTGGTAGAAGAACTCCTCGCCCTCGTTGACGTGGTAGTCCTTCCGGGTGTTCGACCCGACCACCATGACGATGAACTCGCCGTCCTCCCAGACCATCTTGTTGCCGACCGGCGGCCTGAAGAGGTCGCGGTGCTCGTCGATCCAACGCTTGAAGTTCAGCGGCGTGCGGCGGAGCATGGGCGCCCTCCTGCGGGTCAGCCGATCGTGGCGATCACCTTGAGTTCGACGTGGATCGGCGTCGGCAGGCGGTTCACCTCCACCGTCGTGCGGCACGGCTCGACCGCCCCGAAGTGCTCGCGGTACACCTCGTTGAACCGCGTGAAGTCGCGCGCGATGGAGGTGAGGAAGACCGTCACGTCGACGATGTTCTCCCAGGCCGAGCCGGCGTCCTCGAGGATGTACCGGACGTTGCGGAAGACGGACCGGGCCTCCTCGGCGATGTCGTAGTCGGTCACGTTCCCCGCGTCGTCGGTGCGGACGCCGGGGATCGTCCGGCTGCCGCGCTCGCGCGGCCCGATGCCGGACAGGAACAGGAGGTGGCCGACCTGGCGGGCGTGCGGGTACGCCCCGACCGGCTCCGCGGCCCGCTCCGACACGATCTTCCGGTGGATGACGCCCATTTGGGTTCTCCGGGAGGGCGAGGCTCCTGCCGAGCCGGGCTACCGGATGGTCCGCGTCGCTCGGCTCGGCAGGAGCCTCGCCCTCCCGGTCGTCACGACGACAACTTGAGGCAGACGTTCTTCGCCTCGGTGAAGAAGCGGAGCGCCTCCCAGCCGCCCTCGCGCCCTACCCCCGACTGTTTTACGCCGCCGAACGGGGTCCGCAAATCCCGCAGCATCCAGCAGTTCACCCAGGTGATGCCGGCCTGGAGGTCGCGGACCGCCCGGTGGGCGCGGTCGAGCGACCCGGTCCACACTACCGACGCCAGCCCGTACGCGGTGCCGTTGGCCAGGCGGACGGCCTCCTCCTCGGTCCGGAAGCGGTACAGCGACACCACCGGGCCGAAGATTTCCTCCTGACTGGTGCGGCAGTCCGGCGCCAGTCCCTCGACCACCGCCGGCGACAGGAACCAGCCGCCCGCGCACCGGCCCGGGAGCGAGACCGGTTGCCCGCCGCACAGGATCGTCCCACCCTCGCGTCGGGCCAGGTCGAGGTAGCCGCGCACCTTCGCGTGGTGCTCGGTCGAGATGAGCGCCCCCTGGTCGGTGGCCGGGTCCGCCGGGTCGCCGACCACGAGCCGGGCGGCGCGGGCGACGAGCTCGTCCCGGAACCGGTCGTAGAGCGCGTCCTGGACGAAGACCCGCGAGCCGCACAGGCAGATCTCCCCCTGGTTCGAGAACGACGAGCGGAGCGTGGTCGCGACCGCCGCCTCGAAGTCGCAGTCGTCGAAGACGAGCACCGGGTTCTTGCCGCCCAGCTCCAGCGACAGCTTCTTGAACAGCGGCCCGGCGACGCCGGCGATCCGGGCGCCGGTCTTCGTCCCGCCGGTGAACGAGACCGCCCGGACCGACGGGTGGGCGCAGATCGGCTCGCCGGCATCCGGGCCGCTGCCGTGGACGACGTTCAGCACGCCCGGTGGGAGGCCGGCTTCGCCGCACAAGCCGGCGAACAGCGTGGCGGTGCGGGGGGTCAGCTCGGACGGCTTGCCGACGACGCAGTTCCCGGCCGCGAGCGCCGGCGCCACCTTCCAGGTGAACAGGTACAGCGGCAGGTTCCACGGCGAGATGCCGGCCACGACACCGAGCGGCTGGCGCAGCGTGTAGTTCAGCACGTCGGCCGATGTCGGATGACACTCGGTGGCGAAGTGCTGGGCAGCGGCGGCGAAGAACCGCAGGTTCGACACGGCCCGCGGGATGTCCACGGCGCGGGCCAGGGTGATCGGCTTGCCGGTGTCCTTCGACTCCGCGGCGGCGAACCGTTCGAGCTGGGCTTCCAGCCGGTCCGCAAGGGCGTTCAGGACCGCGGCGCGCCGCTCGGTCGGCAGCTCGCGCCACGACGGGAAGGCCCGCTCGGCCGCCTGGCAGGCCGCGTCCACGTCCGCCCGGCCGGACGCCGCCACCTCCGCGTACACCCGGCCGGTCGCCGGCTCCCAGACCGGCAGGTAGGACCCGCCGGCCGGCGGCACGAACCGCCCGTCGATGAAGTTGTCGCAGCGGTCCGCGTCGGACACGGGGGTCTCCTCCCGGGCGCCGGCCATCACGTCAGAATATCCGTCACCCCGGTGCCGGACACGTCGGCCCGGCGGATGGCGGATGTCGCGGTCCGTGAGGCGGGAGGGTGGAAGGGCTGGACTTCCTCCCCGGTTGACCCGTCTGCGTGGCCCGCGGGCGGGGTTCTGTTGCCGACCCGCCCGCGGAGCCCGCCCCCATGCCCCGCCTCCTGACCGCCCTCTTCCTCGTCACCGCCCCCGGCCTCGCCGCGGCCGCCGACGCCCCGAAGGTGCCGACGTTCGAGGGCGACGTGCTGCCGGTGCTGAACGCCCACTGCCTCCAGTGCCACGGCGGCGTCCACCAGCGGAACGGCCTCGACCTGCGGACCCTCCCCGCCGTCCTCAAGGGCGGTCAGTCCGGGGAGGCCGTCGTCCCCGGCAAGCCGGACGACAGCCTCCTGTGGAAGAAGCTCGCGGCGGACGAGATGCCGAAGACCGACAACAAGGTCTCGGACGCGAACAAGAAGCTGATCCGCGAGTGGATCGCCGGCGGGGCGAAGGGGGTCGAGCGGAAGGCGGACGCCGTCGCGGCCGGCCCCGCCCGGACGCCCGCCGAGGTGGCCAGGTTGATCGACCGCGAGGTCGGGTCCCGGCTCGCCGCCGCGAAGGTCCCCGCCTCCCCGCGCGCCGACGACGCCGAGTTTCTCCGGCGCGCCTCCCTCGACATCGCCGGCCGGCCGCCGACCGCCGGGCGGGCGGCCGCGTTCCTCGACAGCAAGGACCCGGACAAGCGGGCGAAGCTGGTCGACGAGTTGCTCGCCTCGCCGGATTACGGCCGGCACCTCGGCGAGCGGTGGGTGAACGTCTTCTACCTGGCCACGGTGAACCAGCGGCCGCACGACCCGGAGCCGTTCAAGGCGTGGCTGGCGAAGGCGCTGAACGACGGCCGGGGGTGGGACGCGGTCACCCGCGACGTCCTGACCGCGACCGGGCCGGTCGCCGACGCCCCGCAGGGCCTGTTCTTCTACTACAACGGCGACATGAACGGGCAGTTCGCCCCGAAGATCCTGGCCGGGAACATCGGGCAGGTGTACCTCGGGGTCCAGCTCCAGTGCGCCGAGTGCCACGACCACCCGTTCGCCGACTGGAAGCAAGCCGACTTCTGGGGGGTGGCCGCGTACTTCGGACAGCTCAGCCGGATGGAGCGGGTCGAGAACAAGAACACCCCGGGCGTGTCCGAGCGGCACCTGGACGTGAAGCCGGGGAAGAAGGTGGACGTGCCCAAGGGGATCGGGATCAGCATCCCCAACGACGGCGAGGCCCGCAACGGCGGAAAGAAGGTCCCGGCCGCCGTCCCGGGCGGGGCGCCGGTCGCCGGGGACCCGGCCAAGAGCCACCGGACCCCGTTCGCGGACTGGCTGACCGCCCGGGACAACCGGACGTTCGCCCGGGCGGCCGTGAACCGCTTCTGGGCCCACTTCTTCGGCCGCGGGTTCGTCAACCCGCTGAACGACTTCGGCGACCACAACGCCCCGTCGCACCCCGACCTGCTCGACGCCCTCGCCGGCGAGTTCGCCGCCTCCGGGTTCGACGTGAGGCACCTGGTCCGGTGCGTCTGCCTGAGCGACGCCTACGGGCGGACCGGGCGGGCCGTCCCCGGGAACGAGGGGCCGGAGGCCGAGGCCCTGTTCGCCCGGATGGCCCCGAAGGTGCTGACCCCGGAGCAGCTCTACGACGCCCTGTGCACGGCCCTCGAGGTGGACGAGATCGCCCCGCCGGCGGACCCGAAGAAGAAGCCGAACCCGAAGCTCCCGCCCCCGCCGCCCCCGCGGACGGTGTTCGCGGCGTTCTTCCGCGGGCCGGGGGAGGCCGACGAGCCGGCGGAGATGAAGCTCGGGGTGCCGCACGCCCTGAGGCTGATGAACGAGGCGAACTTCAACACCGGCGGGAAGGTCGTCGACCGGGTGCTGGCCGCCGCCAAGTCGCCGGCCGACGCGGTGGACGCGCTGTTCCTCGCCGTGCTGTCCCGCGCCCCGGCGGCCGAGGAGCGGGCGAAGTTCGTCGCCTTCGTCGGGAAGCAGAAGTCGCCGCGCGACGCCTTCTGCCGCGTCGTCTGGGTGCTGCTCAACAGCAGCGAGTTCATGCTGAACAACTGACCCCCCCGAACGGATCACCCACCGAGCCGGACGCGTGAGCAACGGGCCGACGGCGGCCGTCGCTCCCGCGTCCGGCTCGGAAGGAGCCGCCGATGCCCCGCCCGTCCGTCCTCCGCCGCGACCTCCTGAAGCTGGCCGCCGCCGGCGTCGTCGGCACGTCCCCGTCCGGGTGGCTCCTCCCGCGCGTGGCCCACGCCGCGGAGGGGAGGGCGACCCGCCCGCGGGCGTGCGTCATGCTCCACATGCAGGGCGGCGTCAGCCAGCACCACACGTTCACCGTCCCCGAGTACAAGGCGGAGAACGCGCAGGTCGACACCGCCGTCCCCGGCGTGAAGTTCTGCGAGTACTTCCCGAAGCTCGCGGCGCGGATGAGCGACCTCTGCCTGGTCCGCGGGATGAGCACCGGGAACAGCGTCCACGAGCGGGCCCGGGTCCTGATGCACACCGGGTACAACCCGAACGGGACGGTCGCCTACCCGTCGGTCGGGAACGTGGCTTCGTGCGAGCTGGGGGCGGCGGACGCCGAGCTGCCGAACTTCGTCAGCGTGTACGCGGGGGCCGACGGCCTCGGCAGCGGCCCGCCCCACCGCAACCCCCCGGCGTACCTCGGGCCGAGGCACGCCCCGGTCCCGGTGAGCGACCCGGCGAAGGGGATCGAGAACCTCCGGACGGCGGTCGCCGCGGCCGAGTTCGACGAGGCCGCCGACCTGCTCGCCGGGTTCGAGGCCGGCCGGGCGGGGCGGGCGTCGGCGGCGGCCGCGGCCCACCAGGCGAACTACCGGAAGGCGCTGCAACTCCTCCGGTCCGACAAGATGAGGGCGTTCGACCTCGACGCCGAGCCGGCCCGGACGCGCGACGGGTACGGGAAGACGCAGTTCGGCAAGTCGCTCCTGCTCGCCCGCCGGCTGGTGGAGGCCGGGGTGCCGTTCGTGGAGGTCACCTTGGACGGGTGGGACGACCACGGCGGGGCGGCGAAGAACATCAGGCGGCGGGCCGAGTACCTCGACCCGACCATCTCCCGGCTCCTCGACGACCTGAAGGCCCGCGGGCTGTTCGACACCACCCTGGTCGTGTTCATGAGCGAGTTCGGCCGCACCCCGCAGCTGGCGGACAGCGGGTACAACCAGACGCTCGGGGCCGGGCACTACGCGAAGGCGTGGACGACGTGGCTGGCCGGGTGCGGGGTCCGCGGCGGGACGGTGGTCGGGAAGGTGGACGCGAAGGGCGGCGAGGTGACCGACCGCCCGGTGAGCGCCCAGGACTTCCTGGCGACGATGTGCCGGGCCCTCGGCGTCGACTACCACAAGGAGTACGTGTCGCGGGAGGGTCGGCCGATGACGTTCCTCGGCCGGGACGCGAAGCCGGTGGCCGAGGCGTTCTGAGGCGGGCCGTGGTCGGGAGGGCGAGGCTCCCGCCGAGCCGTCTTCGTGGTCGGCGGCTCGGCGGGAGTCTCGCCCTCCCGGGCGGGCGTCAATACTCCTCGTAGCACCCGCGGTCGGGGTCACAGCACCGGGCCAGGCCGACCGTCCCATCGTCCGGGCCGAGCGCCCGGCCGGTCCGGCCGCAGGCGAAGTCGGCCGCCCCGCCCTGCAGGTCGGTGTCGCCCTCGAACCCCTCCCCGTGCACGGCCATCGCCTTCGACTGGAGGTGGGTACACCGCGGGGCCGGGACTTGCGGAAGCTCCATCGGTCAGCCCTCCCAGTACGGCCTGGCCCCGGCGGCGAGCAGCGCCGCCCGCTTCACCACCGTCTTCACCAACGCCACCTTGTACCCGTTCCCGCTCAGCGGCTTCGCCCCCGCGGCCGCCGCCTCGCCGGCGGCCGTCGCGGTCGCGTCCGTCACTTCCTTCCCCTCCAGCGCCTTCGCCGCCGCCTCGCTCACCAGCGGCGTCGGGGCGACGTGGCCGAGCACCACCCGCACGTCCCGGGCCACCTTGACGAACGGCCGGAACGCGACCGCCGCCTGCACCAGCGGCCACTCGCTCGTCTCCCGCTGCTTCACCTCGTAGCTGGCGTTCCGGGGCGGCTCCTTGGCCGGGATCTTGACCGCCACCAGCACCTCGTTCGGGGCCAGCGTGTGTTCCCGCTGCGTCTCCTTCGCGGGCGCCTGGAACAGCTTCTCAAGCGGGACGGTCCGCGTCCCCTTCGGCCCGACCACCTCGGCCGTCGCCCCGAGCGCGATCAGCGGCGGGGCGAGGGTCGACGGGTGGACGATCACGCACGGGTGGCCCTGCGTGAAGACCGCGTGGTACTCGTTCTCGCCGTCCAGGGCGAAGCACTTCTTCCCGCCCTTGAGCAGGCAGGGGACGTGCTCGTCGCGGAAGTACCAGCACCGGTTCCGCTGGCACAGGCTCCCGCCGAGGGTGCCCATGTTCCGGATCTGCGGCCCGGCGATCTCGCCCGCCGCCCCGGTGAGCGCGGGGAATGCCGCCAACTCCTTGCTCTCGGCGATGTCGGCGAGCTTGACCCCGGCCCCGATGGTGACGGCGTCCCCGGCGGCGGCGATCTGCTTGAACGCCCCGCCGATCCCGGTCAGGCTCACCACCTTGTCCGGCTGGGAGACGTACTCCTTCTGCCGGTCGAGCAGGTCGGTCCCGCCGGCCAGCAGCTCGGTCTTGCCCCACTCCGCGTCGAGCAGCGGGAGGGCGGCGGCGACCGTGGCCGGCCGGTGGTAGGTGAAGTTCTTCATCGCTACTTACCCCCCTTCGCCAGGGCGTCGAGGACCCGCCGGGGCGACAGCGGCAGGAACGGGACCCGCACCCCGAGGGCGTTGAACACCGCGTTCCCGATCGCGGCCGCGGTCGAGATGGTCGGCGGCTCGCCGATCCCGATCACCCCGCGCTCCGGCATGTCCTGCATGTGGACCGTGATCTTCGGCATGTCGCGCAGCCCGCCGAGCTTGTAGAACTCCATGTCCGGGTTCACCTGCCGGCCGGTGTGCTTGTCGAAGATGTTCTCCTCGAACAGGGCGTAGTTCAGCCCCATGATGACCCCGCCGGCGACCTGCGACTCGCACGCCAACTTGTTCACCACCAGCCCGCAGTCCTGGACGGCCACCATGTGGGTGACCCGGACCACCCCGGTCTCGCTGTCCACCAGCACCTCGGCGGTCTGCACCCCGCCGACCTGCCCGCTGGAGATGTTCGCGTTCTCCGGCTCGTTCGAGATGGCCAGGCTCCACTCGCCCCGGCCCTTCGCCTCGTCCATCCCGAGCCGGCCGCAGAACTCCTTCCAGCCCCACTCCTTCTTGTTCTTCGCGTCCACGACCTTGCCGGCCTCGACGGCCAGGTCCTTCGGGTCGGCCCCGACCTTCGGCGCGACCTTCTTGAACAGGTCGTCCCGGGCCGCCTGGGCCGCGAGCAGCGCCGCCGGCGCCTGCGACGGGCAGGTGGTGCTCCCGCCGGAGCCGCTGGAGAACCCGTAGACGCTCTCGCCGAGCTTCACCAGCACGTCGGTCGGCATCAACCCGAGAACCTCGGCGACGACGATCGCGGTGACCGTCCGCTGGGCGGTGCCGAGGTCCTGGGTCGAGGTCTCGGCGGTCGGGGTGCCGTCCTTCGAGATGAAGACACTGCACTCGTTCGGGGTGGTGCTGCCGGAGGCGAACCCGCCCCAGGTGTGCAGCGCCATCCCGATCCCGTGCCGGACGGCCCCGGGCTTCCCCTTCCCCGGCGGGTGCCACTTCTCGTTCCACCCGGACAGCTTCACCGCCAGGTCGAGTTGCTCGGTGTAGATGTCGTGCCGCCGGCCGGCCCACGAGACCTTGTCCGCCTTCGGGTTGTTCGGCGGGAGGTTCTTGCGGCGGATGACGAGCGGGTCGATCCCGAGCTTCGCCGCGAGGTCGTCCACCGCGAACTCGGTGAGGACGCAGTTCTGCGGGTGGCCGGGGGCGCGCATCGCCCGGGCGACGCCGGCGTTGGTGTACACGACCTTGTGCGACCGCGCCATGTTCGCGACCGCGTCCCCGTACACGTACGGCATCAGGTTCAGGTTGATGGTGGCCCCGCCGGTGTACCCCGGGGAGCCGTAGCAGTCGACCGCGAACGCGGTGATGGTGCCGTCCTTCTTCCCGCCGATCTTCACCGTCCCGGTGGCGCTCGGCCGGTTCCCGGCGGCGATGATTTCCTCCTCCCGGTCGAGCATGATCTTGACCGGGGCGCCGGCCCGGCGGGCGAGGTCGGCGGCCGCGAACCCCTGCACGTCCGGCCCGAACTTGCTCCCGAACCCGCCGCCCATGTAGTGGGTGACGCACTTCACCTTCGCCGGCGGCAGCCCGAACCGGCCGGCCAGGGCGGCGGCGGTGGCGACCGTGGCCTGGGTGGACGCCCAGACCGTCAGCCCGCCGTCCGCGTCCCACTCGGCGACCAGGCCGTGGGTTTCGAGGCACTGGTGGGAGATGACCGGCACCCCGTAGGTGCCTTCCACCGTTGCCTCGGCCTCCTTGAACCCGGCCTCGACATCGCCCTTGGTCGCGTCCTTGATGGTGGTGTCGTAGTTCCCCTCCAGCGCGCCGGGCGTCGTCTTCTTCTTCGGGTTCTTGATGACCTCTTCTTCGACGACGAGGTGGTCGAGCACCTCGTACTCGACCTTGATGGCCCGCAGCGCGTCCTCGGCGTGCTCCTCGGTGTCGGCGGCGACCGCGGCGACCTCGTCCCCGGCGAAGAACAGCTCGCGGCCGACCGCGTCGTCCGGCACCTCGACCTGCACCACGTCGTCCGGCTTCAGGTCGGCGACGGCGACGACCTTGTTCTTGCGGAGGATGGTGACGCCCGGGGTCACCTTGACCGTCCGCTGCTCCTCCTTCTCCTTTTTCTTCTTGTTCGGCACGCTCCGGAGTTCGAGCGCGTCACCCCCGGCCTTGACCACGATCCAGTCCTTGGCCGGGAGGACGAGGACGAGGGCCTTGAACCCGGGCGTCTTCCGGGCGGCGGCGGTGTCGATGCTCTTGATCTTGGCGTGGGCGTGCGGGCAGCGGAGCATCACCCCGTGGAGCATGCCCGGGCGGTTCACGTCGTAGCTGTACTTCGCCCGGCCGGTGGCCTTGTCCGGGCCGTCGAGCCGCTTCACCTTGGTGCCGAGCAGGCGGCGCTTCTTGGGCCAGCCCTCTGCCATGACTCAGCCCCCCTTCCTGCACAGTTGGACGATGGCGTGCCGCATCTGCTCGTAGGTGCCGCACCGGCAGATGTTCCCGGTCAGCGCCGCCTCGACCTGCTCGGGCGTCGCCTTCGGGTTCTTGTCCAGGGCGGCGCGGATCGAGACGACGAACCCCGGGGTGCAGAACCCGCACTGCTGGGCGTCGCAGTCGGCGAACGCGGCCGGGACCGGGTCGAGCCGGTCGCCGCCGAGCGCCTCGGCCGTCTTGACGTCGGCCCCGCGGGCCTCGACGGCGAGCATCGTGCAGGAGTAGACGGTGCGGCCGTCGACGATCACGGTGCAGGCGCCGCAGGTGCCGCGGTCGCACACCCGCTTGCAGCCGGTGACGTCGAGGTGGTTCCGGAGGGCGTCGAGCAGGGTGACGCGCGGCTCGACGGTGGTGGACAGCTTGTTGCCGTTGACGGTCAGCTCGACGAGGACCGGGCCGGGGCCGTGGGCCGGGGCCGCGGGGTTGGGCTGGGCGGCGGGGGCGAGTTCGCCGCGGAGGCCGGCGGCGGCCGCCGCGGCGGCGCCGGTCCCGGTGAGGAAGCCGCGGCGGGACGGGCCGCTCCGGGCTTCTCCGGTGGAGTCGTTCACGACGCTCGACCCTCGGAGGTGGTGAAGGGTAGGGGGCGGTCGCGATTCTAAGCGGGGGCGGCGGGCGGAGCAAGCGCCTGATTCGCGAGATGTCGGAACGGGAGGAACCGGGTCGTCGGGCGCGGCTCTGGTCTTCACCTCCCCAGGGCGGGGAGGTGAAGACCAGAGCCGCGCCGCCGTCCGAGTCGGAAACCCCGCCCGCGGGCGGACCAGGCGGGTCCGGCCGCCGGCGTGGCCGGGCGGGCTACTTGGTCAGCCGGACCTCGGTCGCGGTGGGGAAGTCCCTCGGCAGCGGCAGGGTCACCTTCCCGGTGGCGGCCCACTCGGTGCCGCGGGCGACGGTGGCCGCGAACCCGAGGCACTGCATCGCGTTCACGTCGTGCCCCATCGGGGTGTGGAACACCCGCCCCTTGCCGTAGTCGACCGTCCAGATCATCGGCTCGTGGGCCATCGTCCCCTTCGAGAACGCGGTGGCCAGCACCTTCACGTTCTGGATCGGCCCCCGCATGTTGTCGTACAGCTCGTCGTTGTTGTGCATCCACTCCCGCGGCATCCCCTTGGTGACCGGGTGCTCGGCGTCCCGGACGACGACCGGCCACTTCCCGGTGGTCCGGTGCCCGGACCCGAGGTCCTCGCCCTTCGGCACCCGGACCTCCTTCCCGGCGTCGTCCAGCTTCAGCCGCTCGCCGAACTTCGCGTCCCGCCACCCCATCCCGATCATCAGGTTGTACTCCTTCCACGACCCGAACGCGTTGTTCGCGGCGTGGACGATCACCAGCCCGAGCTTCCCGTCCCTCAGCCGCTCCTCAAGGCCCGCCTCGAACTCCTTCGGCCACGCCGCCCCGTTGTAGTTGCTCAGCAGCACGTCGTACTTCGACAGGTCGGGCGGGAACGGGACCGTCTTCTCGACCGCCCCCGGCTTGTCGCCGGCCTTCAGGTTGCTGCTCACGTCCACGGTGAACCGGCCGCTGTCTTCGAGGATCTTCTTCAGGACGGGGGTGGTGGCCCGCCAGTTGTGGTTGTTCTGCCCGTCGACCAGGACCACCTTCAACTTCGGGGCGTCCGGCCGGGCGCCGGCCGCGGGCCGGCCCGCGACCAGCACCGCCAGGGCGAACAGGGTCAGGGCGCGCACGGTCGTTCCTCCTACTTCTTGTCGTCGGGGGTGGTGCGGGTGGTGTCGGCGTCCGGGAAGTCCTTCGGGAGCGGGATCGTGACCTTGCCGGTGGCGGCCCACTCGGCGGAGCGCTGCATCGTGGCGGCGAACCCGACGCAGCTCATGGCCGCCACGTCGTGGCCCATCGGGGTGTGGACCACCCGCCCCTTCCCGTAGGCCACGGTCCACAGGATCGGCTCGTCGACCTTGGTCTTCGGGCAGGGGGACGACGCCAGCACGGTCACCCCCTCGGCCGGGCCGCGGAGGTCGTGCATGAGCTGGTCCCGGGCGTGCATCCACCGGGCCGGCATCCCCTTCACGATCGGGTGGTCCGGGTCCCGGAGGTTGACCGGGAACGGGTGGTACGTCTCGCCGGTGCCCGACCCCTCGCCCTTGGGCACCCGGACCAGCTTGCCGTCCGGGTCGAAGTAGAGCCGGTCGCCGGCCTTGTTGTTCCGCCAGGCCAGGCCGACCATGCGGTTGTACTCCGGCCAGTCGGCGAAGCAATTGTTCGCCGCGTGGAACAGCACGAACCCGACCTTCCCGCCGCCGACCCGCTCCTCGAACGCCGTGCGGAACTCCGGCGGCCACGCGGCCCCGTTGTAGTTGCTGACGACCACGTCGTACTTGGACAGGTCCGGCGGGAAGTCGACCGCGGGGACGGTGCCGGGCTTGTCGCCCTTCTTGAGGTTCGACGAGACGTCCACGGTGAAGCGGCCGGAGTGCTCGAGGACCTTCTTGAGGTACGGCGTGGTCGCGCGCCAGTTGTGGTTGTGCTGGCCGTCGATGACGACCACCCGCACCTTCGGGTCGTCGGCCGCGGCCGCGGCGGCGGCCAGCAGCCCGGCGGCCACGGCCGCCACACGGATCGCGTTCCCGGGCATCATGGCGTCCTCGTCCGGATGTCGGTCACCGCCTCCACAACCCCGCCGACCGGCGCGGCAGACCACAGTCGACGCGGATCCGCACCGGTCCTCAACCACGCCCGTCCACGTCCGTCTCGTTCGGCCAGGCGGCGCGCAACCGCTCGTAATCGTCCGGCGTGTCCAGATCGACGAAGGCCCCGCCGGTGGCGACCGGCACCTCGCCCACCTCGGCGGCGTGCTCGCGGAAGTACGCGTTGATGCCGCGATCGGGCGGCAGCGATCGGACGCCGGCTGCGTGCCGCCAAGCCACCAGCGCCGGGTGGCCGCGCCGGCCGGCGGACACCGGCACGAGGATCGACCGCGACGGGTCGCGGCGGAACGCCTCGCACAGCACGCGGACGGTGCCGGGGTCGAGCGCGGGGTGGTCGGCCGGGGCGAGGAGCCAGGCGTCGGCCGGCCCGGGGCGGAGGTGGTCCTCGATCCACCGCAGCCCGTGCCCGACCGTCGCCCGCATGTCGGGGGTGGGTTCGGCCAGGTGGCAGACGTGCGCCCCGGCGGCCTCGGCGAGCGGGACGAGTTCGGGGACGTGCGGGCCGACCACCACGACCACGTGGTCCGCACCGCCCGCCCGCAGTGCCGCGACGACGTGCTCCAGGACGGTCCGGCCGCCGAGCGGGAGCGACAGCTTCGGCCGGCCCATCCGGGTGCTGTGCCCGGCCGCCGGGACGACCGCGGCGATCACCGCCCGCCCCCGCCGGGCCGGGCCGGCGTCCAGCTCCACCGGGCCGCGTCGGTGCCGCCGAGGTTGCGACACGCGATCAGTTCGGCGACGACGCTCACCGCGATCTCCGGCACCGTCTGCGACCCGATGTTGTACCCGAGCGGGGCGTGGACGCGTTCCAGGGCGTCGGCCGGGACGCCCTTGGCCACCAGGTCTTCGAAGATCATCCGGATCTTCCGCTTGCTGCCGATCATCCCGACGTACCCGCAGGCGGTGCGGGCGAGGTGGTACAGCGCCTCCTCGTCGTGGTTGTGGCCGCGGGTGAGGATGACGGCGAAGGTGTGCGGGGTGAGGGCCGCGGCGAGGTCGCGGAGGGTGGTGCCGATGTCGCCGCAGAGCCGGCGGGCGGCGGCCGGGAACCGCTCCGGGCTGACGTACCGGTCGCGGTCGTCGAGCACCCAGATGTCGAACCCGACCTCCGCCGCGAGCTTCGCCACCGCCTGGCCGACGTGCCCGCCGCCGACCAGAAGCACGGTGACGCGCGGCGGCGCCGGCAGGAACGCGACGCCGTGCCGGGTGGCCGGCTTCGGGCGGTCGGGGAGCGGTTGGAGGTGGGCCGCGACGACCTCCCACGCGGGCCGGGCGGCCAGGTGGGCGACCGGGGAGCCGGCCGCGTCGAACAGGTAGCGGTCGCCGACCGGGAGGCCGAGGGTGTCGCCGACGACGACTGCCTCGGTGGAGCCGGCCCCGCGGTCGGCGAGGGCGTGGAGGTGGCGGTAGTAGTCGGCCGCGAGGTCGAGGGCCGGGCCGCCGGCGAGCGGCTGGGCGAGGACGGTCATCCGCCCGCCGCAGATCAGGCCGTCGTCCCAGCCGTAGTCGTCGTCGAGGCAGAAGGTGAGGACTTCGGGGGTGCAGGCGTCGGAGAGGCCGCGGAGGGCGCGGCGCTTCACCTCGGCCTCGACGCACCCGCCGCCGAGGGTGCCGGCCTGCGACCCGTCGGGGTAGACGAGCATCGCGGCCCCGGCCTTCTGCGGGGTGCTGCCGCGGGTCTCGACGACGGCGCAGTAGACGCACGGCCGGCGCCGGGCGAGTGCCGCGTTCAGCTCGGCGAGCAGCTCCCGCATGGCTACTCCGCCATCGTGACCCCGGACACGACGAGGCTGAACCCGAGCGCCGCCTTCTCCCCACCCGCCGCGGCCGGCACCCGGTAGCTCAGGACCACGTGCTCCTTCGGCTTCGCCTCGACGGCCGGGGCCTCGCCCGGCGCCTTGTTCGGGAACAGGAGCATGACGCTCGGGTGCTTCCGGCCGGCGGTCTTGCCGCTCAGCTCGAACAGCTCCTTCACCTCCAGCAGGTCCGCCGACTTGTCCGCGTCGGCCGGGCTGAGCAGGGCGAACTCGTTGTACGGGGCGGTCCCCATGTGGTCGCCGTCCATGAGCTGCACCGCGAGCCGGAGGGTGTAGACCCCCGGCTTGACCTTCTGCTTGCGGTAGTCGCGCCACTCCTGGTCGAACCGCACCGCCCCGACGACGGTGGTCTCCTCGACGTGCGTGTACTTCAGCCCCGCCTTCGCCTGCGCGGCCGTCGCCTTGGTGTCGAGCCCCTTCGCCGGCCAGACGGTGCAGACCGGCTTTCCCTTGTCGTCGAGGACGGTCATCGCCCGGTCGTCGAGCGCCTTGCGGACCGGGTCGGCCAGCTCCTTCGGCGGCTCCGCCTTCTCGGCCTTCACGGTCCACTTGGTCTCGTCCGCGGCCGCGGACCCGATCAGGGCAAGCAGCCCGGCGGCGGTGAGCAGGCGGGGGAGCATGCGGGGCCTCCGGAAAGCAGCAGGCACACCCCGTGTGCCGTGGCGGCCGAGGGTGGTTTCTGGGTGGGGCAGGCATTCTTGCCTGCCGGGGCAGACAGGAATGTCTGCCCCACCCGGGGTGACACCATCTCAGCGGGTCAGCGGGCGAGGAAGGTGCCGACGAACGCCCCGCGGCGGCCGGCGTCGTTCCAGGTCTCCTTCAGCTCCTTGCCGGTGAAGCTGTGCTCGACCGCCAGCGCGGCGTGCGCCGTCACGCCCTCGACCAGCGGCGGGTAGAGCGTCTCCTCGTTCCCGCACGCCTTGTCGTGGGCGGCGTCCAGGCAGCGGGTCTTGACCGCGACCGGGCCGGCCTTCAGGGTGGCGCAGGTCTCGCCGGCGCACGGGCAGACGTCCAGGTCGAACGCGGCCGCGCGGACCGCGACGACCTCGCCGAGCAGCTTCCCGGCCTGGGCCCGGGCGAACGCGACCAGGGCGTCCCGCTGGGCGGACGTGGCACGGGCGTCCACGATCAGCACCGACCGGCCGGGGGCGCTCTGCTTGAGGCCGAGGGTGTCGGCGGCGGACAGGACGGCGGCGACGCCGAGCCCGTCGACCCGGACGCCGGCGACGGCGCCGGCGTCGACCTTCCAGGCGAGGACGGCGTTCTTGCCGGTCAGGCCGGTGTCGGCGTTGGCGAAGCAGGAGCCGGTGAACACGTCGCAGGTGCGGGCCTCGACGTACTGGCCGCGGACGGTGGCGGAGGAGTCGGTCGCGAGCAGGGTAGAGAGGAGCAGGGCGGTCATGGATCGCCTCCGGCAGGGGTGGCGGGCGGGAGCGCGGACGTGGAACCATTGTTCAGCGAACGGGCGGACGCGTCAAGCACGCGGCCCGCCGAAACCAGTCTCGCGGGTGGTGGCAACGAAAGACCCCCGGTGGCACGGGTGCCACCGGGGGTCACGGAGTCGGGCTGACAGGATTCGAACCTGCGACCTCTTGGTCCCGAAACGGGGTGCTCAAGGGCCGGGAAGTTGCAAAAGTAAATCACTTCCGTGGTTAAGGATCGCACACCTCACACATTCTACTCTGCCCGGGCAGAGACGCTAGCCCAAGTGGCACCGTTCGCATGGACTTCTCTGCCCAACTCTGCCCGCCCGAGCGGAGGGTCGCTGCGAGTTCTCAGCCGACGGGGTTGTGGCAATCCCGTTCGACTAACCTGGCCGTCCGGTTCGACTTCCGGTGTAGTGAGCGGAGACCAGATGACGATACGACGGGGAGGAGGCGGAACCGATGCACAGGAACGGCGTGGCAGGAACGAACGGTCACGCCCGACTAGTGCGGTCCCTGGCCGACTACGCCTTCGCCGACGGGGCGGGCAAGTCGGGTCCCGCCTGGGCCCTCTACAGCGGGGACGTCCGGCACGTCCTGCCGCTGTTCCCCGAGGGGCACTTCAACTGCGTCGTCACCTCCCCGCCGTACTACTGGCAGCGCGACTACGAGGAGGACGACCAGATCGGGCTGGAACCGACAATCGACGGCTACGTCGAGGCGATGGCCGGGGTGATGGACCAGGTGTACCGCGTGTTGGCGAAGGACGGCCTCCTGTTCCTCAACCTCGGGGATACGTACTACTCCAGGAAGGGCGAGCCGAAGGGCGGCGACAAGAAGAATTGGGCCCGGCGGTTCGGCCGCCGGGCGGTCGATGTCAAGGGACTCGGTGTTCCCCGCAAGACGGCGATCGGCATGCCCTGGCGGGTCGCGCTCGAAATGATCAGCCGCGGCTGGACGCTCCGCAGCCCGATCGTCTGGCGGCGGAAGGCCAGCCAGCCCGAGCCGACCGCCAAGGACCGACCGTGGCGGACGTACGAGATGGTGTTCATGTTCAGCAAGACGCCGACTTACTACTTCGACCGTGGGGCGCTGGAGGGGCAGGAGGACATCTGGGTCATCCACACCCAGTCGAAGAACACCAACAAGACGCTCACGGCATTCTTCCCCGAAGCCCTGGTCCGGCGGTGCCTGAACGTCGGGTGCAAGCCCGGCGGCCGGGTACTCGACCCATTCGCCGGCACGGGGACCACGCTCCGGGCAGCGCTCACCAGCGGCCGCCCGGCGGTCGGGATCGACCTGAGCGAGAAGTTCTGCGAGGTGGCGGCCGAGAGCCTCCAGAAGCAGTAGATGTTCGTCTCCCTTCTACAGATCGAGAAGTCGCTCGGCCGGCTGGAACAGGTCCACCCGTTCTTCGGGATGTCGTTCCTCATCTTCTGCCGGGAGGGCGTCCCCGTCGGGGACACCGTGACGATCAACTTCGGCGGCCTCGCCGCCGAGTTCCTCGCCGCCCACTATAAGGCGAGCGCGGGGTACGACGGGTATTACAACCCGTTCCAGCCGCCCACGGTCAAGGGCCGGTGGGTGAAGGCGGACTACAACCACACGACGCTCCAGCGGATCACGGCCGACACGTTCGCCGACGTGACCATCCACCCGAAGAAGTCGAAGCAGTGGGGGTGGGCGAAGGACTACGTCAAAGGCTTGAAGAAGCGGCTCGATGGCTCCCGCCTCCCCGCGTTCGACATGGCCGTGTGGCTGTTCCGTGGGCACGAGTGGCCGTCCCAGGTGCAGCCGGCCGACCTGCCCAAGAAACTGCTCGGCGACTTCAACATCGCCGGCACCGACCTGGAGCAGTTGTTCGACGCCGCGGTCCCGGACGTGGCCGACCCGTGGGTGACGAAGAACCCGGTGACCGAGCGGCAGTTGCTGCGGGTGATCGGCTACCCGCCGGGGGCCGCGCCCGAGGAGGGGGCGGCGCTGGAGTCCCTCGTCCTGCGGGCGGTCGGCCCGGCCGACCGGCTCGACTACGACCCGGCCGAGCGGCTCAACATCATCACCGGCGACAACAGCCTCGGCAAGACGTTCCTGCTGGAGTGCGCCTGGTGGGCGCTCACCGGGGAGTGGCTGGAGCGGCCGGCGTTCCCAAAATCCGATGTCGAAAGCAAACGGCCGTCCATCACTTTCGGGATCAAGACGTCCGACGGGACGCCGCAGAAGCACGCCTCGAAGTTCGACTGGCACGTCCGCGACTGGACCGTCCCGAAGGACCGCAAGGTGCTGCCCGGGCTGGTCATCTACGCCCGCCACGACGGGTCGTTCGCGGTGTGGGACCCGGCCAAGCTGCGGCTGGCGAAGACGGTGCCGACCGACACCAAGCCGTGGGTGCTGCTCGACAAGAACGGCCTGTGGAACGGGGTGTCCGTCCGGTCCCGGCTGGGCGAGGAGTGGGTCTGCAATGGGCTGCTGCGGGACTGGGTGCAGTGGCAGGTCGGCGGCGACCGCTACCGGGACCAGTTCGCCGCCCTGACCGCCTGCCTGGAGGCATTGTCCCCGTCCCGCGAGGAGCCTCTCCGCCCGGGCGACCCCCGGCGGTGGTTCCCGATGGACGCCCGCGAGGCCCCGACCCTGCAAATGCCGTACGGGCCGATCCCGGTCCAGCTCGCGTCGGCCGGCGTGCAGCGGGTCGTCGGCATCGCCTACGTCCTGGTGTGGGCGTGGTTCGAGCACCTGGCCAGGAGCGAGGCCCTGCGGGCGCAGCCGCAGCGGCGGCTGGTGTTCCTGATCGACGAGGCCGAGGCTCACCTGCACCCCCGGTGGCAGCGGGTGATCGTGCCGGCCCTGAACAAGGTCATCGCCATCCTGTCCGAGGAGATCACCCCCCAAATTCACCTCGCCACCCACTCGGCGATGGTCATGGCCTCGACCGAGACGATCTTCAACGGCAAACGGGACCGGCTCCACCACCTGCAACTGACCGGGTCGGACGTGACGATGGAGGAGCTGCCGTTCGTCAAGCGTGGGACGGTGGACCAGTGGCTGGTGTCCGACGTGTTCGAGTTGCGGCAGGCCCGGTCGGTGCCGGCCGAGCAGGCGATCGAGGACGCCAAGGCGCTGCAAGCCCAGGACACCCCCGACCCGGTGCGGGTACGGGAGGTCAACGCCCGCCTGGTCGAGGCGTTGGCCCCGGACGACGAGTTCTGGCCCCGGTGGCGGTTCTTCGCGGAGGCGAACGGAGTCGAGGAATGATCCGGGTCGCCCCGCAGCCCCAGCCCGCCCACTTCGTCGCCGACGTCGAAACCCCGGGCAAGCGATTCCTGGCCAAGGTATCGCGCCCGTCCGCGAAGGAGTGGAGGGCGCACGCCTACTGGACCAAGGTGATTCCGGACATGTATGCCGCTTACGGCGGCATCTGTCACTTCTCATGCCACTGGATTCCCCGCGACACCGGGTCGATCACGATCGAGCACTTCAAACCCAAGTCGAAGTTCCCGAAACTCGCTTACGAGTGGGCCAACTTCCGCCTGATGTGCGGGACGCTCAACGGGCGGAAGAAGGACTTCGAGGATGTCCTCGACCCGTTCGCCATCGACGACGACATGTTCACGATCCACTTCCCGTCGCTATTGGTGAAGCCCACAGCCGGCCTGACCCCGGCCGCGGCCCAAAAAGTCCGAGCGACGATCGACCGGTTGCGGCTCAACGACGACGGGACGTGCTTGCACGGGCGGGAACATTACGTCCGGGCCTACTGCGAGAGCGACATCAGCTTCGAGTTCCTCAAGCGCAAGGCCCCGTTCGTGGCGAGGGAACTGGAGAAGCAGGACTTGGTGACCCGGATCAAGACGGTCATGCCTTACGCGGTGCCCCCCAAACCACAGAAGCCCCGCGGCAGGAGGTGATGCCCCAGAACCTCGTCCCTTGAGTCGTTCCCGCCGGTTGCTACCGGATGTCCGCGGTTGGACGACCCCGAGATTCGACACGCGGTGCGTGACGAATCCACCGCCGAACTGGCGGCCGTCTTCGAGTCTGCATTGACGAAGGGTGCGTGATTACCCCGGTGTGACGGCCACCCCAGGGCGGTTCAAAAAAATTGTCTACGTCTACTCGTTGGGCCGCTTTACTCCGACTCGGCAGGCGTGGTACGGTTGCCGCATGCTCAAGTCTTACGTCGGAATCGCATCACCCAGCGGCCTCGAAGCCTTCCTCCCTGAGCGGGGGCGAACCGTCCGCGCGCTGGTCGAACGGGCCCGCCGCCGAAAGGCGGTCTGCTACTGGGCCGTCCTCCCGGACACCGCGGCGGCCGAGGTCGAACGCCATCTCGAACACGGCAACCGCGAGATCGCTCTGCTTCTCCTCGACCGGGTCGCGACCCAGGCGGGGCCGATCCTGCCGAGCGACCCAGTCCGCGGCCGAACACGACCTTTCTAAACTCGGTCGCACGCCGCGCTTCTCCACACCGGCCGAAAGCCGAAAAATCGAACGCCCGTAACGCCCAGACGCGATCGAAGGACGACCGGCGGCTGCAACCGGGCGACGAACCCCCTCAAGCTCCCTCGGATTCTGGCAGTGTGGGGGCGGACTTAGGGACTTGCACCCGGCGTGTGCCGTTCTGCCGTCGTCCTCGGTCGCCGTCGGGGGCCCCGGCATGTGAACCCCCGACGGCGACCGAGGACGACGGCAGAACGGCGACAGCAATGCACCAGGGGCGAAATCAATCTGGGGAGAGCACAGAGAACTTTGCCCAGCGGCCGAGGGTCGTGGTAGTTATTGACTCCCGGCTCCGATTCCGGGACCGCTCCTTTCACGCGCTTCGCTCCGGTAGAGACTCTGCCCGGACCTTCCGCAGTACACCGCCTGTGCGCTGCCGAGGGGCCGGTGGTGCAACATCAGGTCACTCACTTCGGTTTCTGTTCCGCTTCACCCACACCAGGGAGACGCGATGGCGAAGGCCCACCTGACCGGCGCGCGGGACGAGCTGTTCCGCCGCGCCCCCGACGAGCGGTTCCCGGACTTGCAGGCGCTCGGGGACCACTGCCTCAAGGACAAGTCCGAGTCCCGCGATCGCTGGCACCCGCCCCGGTCGCTGGCTCCCGACCCGGACGACGCCCGGCTCCGGCTCGCCGTCGGGACGGACGGGGCGTTCGAGATGAACGACTGGAGCTTCGGCCAACTCTGCCACCTGGCCAAGGTCAGCAAGGAGACGGTCAACCGCCTCACCCCCGGCACGGCCGCCGCCGTGTTCCGGGAGACCCTGCCGGCCGGCACCAAGCCGCTCCAAGTGCTCACCCGGGGCGACGCCGTCCGGTCAGTCCACGCGGCGAGCTACACCCGGCTGTACAACGCCGACCTCGTCGCCGTCCTCCGCGAGTTCGCGGTGGACTTCCGGCCCCCGCAGCCCGGCCTCGACGGCGGGACCGGGCTGTACTGCGGGGAGCAGGACATGTTCTGCTTCCTGATCGACCCCGCCGGCTGGGCGGAGATCGACGGGGAGGCGTTCGCCCCCGGGTTCTTCCTCTGGAACTCGGAGGTCGGCAAGCGGTCGGTCGGCCTCCAGACGTTCTGGTGGCAGGCCGTCTGCCAGAACCACATCGTCTGGGACGCCGTCGAGGTCGAGGAGTTCGCCCGCAAGCACACGGCCAACGTCCACGACGCGGTGGCCGAGATCCGCCGGCGGATCGAGGCGCTGGTCGCCCGTCGGGACGCCCGCCGGGATGGGTTTGCGGCGGTCATCCGTAAGGCCATGCAGACCACGCTCGGGGCGGACGCCGACGAGACGCTCAAGCAACTCGGCAAGGCCGGGTTCACCCGGGCGCTGGCCAACGAGGCGATCGAGATCGCCCGCCAACAGGGGAGGTTTACGATCTTCGCCCTCGTCGATGCTCTCACCCGGCTGGCCGGGCGGATCGCCAACGCCGGGGACCGCGCGGAGGCGGACGCCAAGGCGGCGAGGCTGCTGGCCTTGGCCGCGTAGTTCGATTCGGTTGTCCTGTTCCCCTGACCTTACCCTTACCCGTGGAACTGTCATGGCGAAGAGCAAAGAGGCCGCGAAGGTACGGCCCGTCCACGAGGTGCGGCTGGGCCGCATCCGGGCCGCGATCTGGGCCAACAAGACGGACGACGGCAAGCTCCGTCACAACGTCACCCTCACCCGGATCTACAAGGACGGGGAGGAGTGGCGGGACTCGACCAGCTTCGGCCGGGACGACCTGTTCCTGGTGATGAAGGTGGCCGACTTGGCTCACACCTGGATCTACGAGCACGGTAACGCCGGCGGGGACAAGTAACCGCCCGGTTTCGGCTTTCCGCGAGAGGTTCACGCACGCACCACCGGCCCTCTCGCACACTGATTATTGTGGGCAAGACGCGCATGCACCCGCTCTTTCTGATCCTCGGCACCCTCGCCGTCGGCTACCCGGACGTGACGGCCCGGGTGCTGGCCGCCTACGCCGGCTACCTTGTCCTGCGGGCGTGGCTGCGGCGGTAGGCCGACGCCGGGGTGGACCCACCCCACGGTAATCAACACCCATCCCCGTGACAATTCCGGCAGGCGGATGCCGCCGAAAAGATCGTTCCGCCGCGCCGCCAAGTCGTGCTAGATAAAGGACGTTATTGAGCACTATCCGCGACCGGAGGAGGATGGCAGACGCACACGATTCCAGCACCGACCTTGTGGTGATTCACAACGCCCTCGCCGCGGGCCGTACCGTGGGCGACGTTCCGGCGGCAGTGGCCGCAGCCGGACCCGCGGCACGGTTCGCCTGGGACGAGTTCTTCGCCGGCGAGCTGGCCAACCCGCACACCCGAGCTGCCTACGCCCGGGCCGCCCGCCGGTTCCTGGGCTGGTGCGAGGCGGCCGGCCTCGCCCTGCGCGACATCACCCCTGGCCACGTCGGAGACTACTTCGCCCACCACGCCGGGAGCGTCCCGACAAAGAAGCTCCACTTGGCCGCCGTCCGTCGGTTCTTCGACCGGCTGGTCGTGCGGCACGCCGTCGTCCTCAACCCGGCGCTGTCCGTCCGGGCGGAGCGATACCAGGTCGTCGAGGGCAAGACGCCGGAGATCGCCGTCCTCCAGGCCCGCGCCCTGCTCGCGGCGATCGACACCGAGCACGTCGTCGGCCTCCGCGACCGGGCCGTTGTGGCCGTGCTTATCTACACCGCCGTGCGGGTCGGCGCGGTCGCGCGGCTCGCCCTCCGGGACCTGCGACACGACGGCACCCAGTGGTCCCTGCGGTTCGCCGAGAAGGGGGGGAAGTCGAGGGAAATCCCGGTCCGGCACGACCTGGAGGGCATCCTGTTCGACTACCTGGCCGCGGCCGGTGCGCAGGCCGGCGGGTCGGGGCCGTTCTTCCGCTCCGCCGCAGGCCGCACCGGGCGGCTAACCGACCGGCCGCTGGCGGCGGCGGACATGGGCCGGTTGGTGAAACGGCGGCTGCGAGACGCCCAGCTACCGGGCCACCTCTCCCCGCACTCGTTCCGGGTCGCCACGATCACCGACCTGCTGGGCCAGGGGGTGTCGCTGGAGGAGGTCCAGTACCTGGCCGGTCACGCCGACCCGCGGACCACCCGGCTGTACGACCGTCGGCAGAAAAGGGTGACCCGGAACGTCGTCGAGCGCATCTCGGTCTAGTCAGGCCC
>PNKH01000055.1 GCA_013822345.1 Isosphaera sp. | reverse complement strand
AAGGGCGGTGGGCCGGGAGGGCGAGGCTCCCGCCGAGCCGGAGCTCCGGCTCGGCGGGAGCCTCGCCCTCCCGGCCCACCGCCCTTCCCCCAGGATTTCAACCGAGCAGCCGGTCAGGACAACAGCTCTGGCAGCGGGCCGTCGAGGTCCGGCAGGTTCGGGTCCTTCACCCCGAAGAAGTCGCGCTTCTCGCCGGCCGCGTGCAGCAGCGTGGCGTACAGGTTGCCGATCGTCTTGTGCCCCTTCTTCGCGTAATACGGGTACTCGACGTACCGCCCGGCCTTCAGCGCCCCGCCGAGGTTCCCGACCAGCACCATCGGCCACTCCCAGCACCGGCTGTGGTGGCCCTCGGCGGCGTCCGACAGGTACACCACCAGGGTGTTGTCGAGCATCGTCCCGTCGCCCTCCTTGACCGCCTCCAGCTTCTTCATCGTCCGGGCGATCAGGTCGAAGTGGAACCGCCGGATCTTGGTCGACATCTGGTCGGCGGTCACCCCGTTGTAGCTCCCGCCGTGGCCGATCCCGTGCTTGCCGATGCCGATGCCCAGCCCGGTGAACTTCACCCCGAAGTACGGGTTCCCGGCCCCGCTGGAGATCGTGACGACGTTCGTCAGCCCGCCGACCAGGGCCGCCCCGGCCAGCTCGAACTGGGCGTCGAGGCGCTCCGTCTCGACCTCGCTGGCGAACTTGTTGGTGACCTTCGGGGCCTCCTTGCGGAGCGTCTCCTCGGCCGCCGCGATCCGCCCCTGCCGGGCGTGCATCGCCTCGTACGCGGCCAGGTGCTGCTGCAACTTCTCCCGCTCGGCCCCGCCGACCCGCGCCTCCAGCTTCCGGATGTCGTCCTTCAGGAAGTCGAGGAGGTTCCCCTCGGCGACGAACTCCTGCCGGGCGGCCCCGCCGGCGACGCTCCCGAACAACTGCCCGAAGGCGAGGTCGGGGCGGCACTGGGTCGGCAGCGGGGCGTTCCGGCCGCTCGCCGAGATGTTGTAGATGATGGTGTCCTCGGCCCGCCCGCTCATCCCCAGCCCGACGTGCGGGAACACCCCGCCCAGCTTCCGCGCCAGCGCCCCGTCGACCGTCTCCGCCTGCGGGGCGCCGCTGTTCCCGACCCCGCCCTTCGCGGCGTAGCAGCCGAGCGCCCCGAAGTCGTTCGAGTGCCCGCCGCCGGCCACGCGCCCGCTCAGCCCCTGCACCACCGTCACCTTGTCCTTCCACCCGGCCAGCGGCTCCAGTGCGGCCGGCAAGGCGTGGTCGGCCAGCGGCTTCTCGACCAGCTTCGCCCGGTCGCCCTCCTTCGCCCGGGTCAGGCCGACCGGCTGGACCTGGTGCGGCGGCAGCCCGTTCCCCTCGACCACGAACAGGAACCGCTTCGGCCGGGCGGCGGCGCCGGCGGCCTGGGCCTGAACCTGCTGGACGAGCGGGGCCAGCACTAGGGCGCCGGCCCCGAGCGTCGTGCCCTTCAGGAAGTCGCGGCGGTCGGACATCGGAAGCTCCGGTGGCGGGAAGGCGGTAGGGTCTTGTAGGGCACACGCCGCGCGCCGTGGGGGTGAAGAGGCGCGCGGCGCGTGCCCTACTTCGCCCAGCGGTACAGGAAGGCGTCGGACGTCAGCAGGCTGGTGAGCAGCGCCCGCAGGCTGCCGCCGCTCTCCACGTACGCCTTGTCGGCGGCGAGCAGCGTCGGGGCGTCGGCGAGCGTCTCGTTCCGGCCCATCCAGAACCTGAAGGCGTGGCGGACGAACACCTGCCGGGCGCGGTCGGTGGCGGCGATCTTCTTGACCATCTCGACCGCGGTCGGGACCGGCCCGTCGAGGCCGGGTACGCCGGAGAACGCGATCCTCCCGGTCCGGTCGAGCGGCACGTCCTTCAGCGGGGTGACCGTCGCCTGGCCCTTCTTCGGCGGCACCTTCGGGGCGGCGAGGTCGGCGACCGGTTCGGCGGTGCGGCTGCGGCCGAGGTAGTCGAACTGCTCGAACGGCAGGCCGAGGTCGTTCATCTTCCGGTGGCACTGCCAGCAGTAGGTCTCGTGGGTGACGGCCGCGAGCCGCTCCCGCACCGTCTTCTCCGGCGCGTCCGGGAGCTTCGCGTCGACCCCGATCGGCAGGTCCGGGACGACCCCGCCGAGGAGCCGCTCGCGGACCCACTTGCCGCGCTGGATCGGCTGCGTCTCGTTGTTCGCGGCGTAGGCGGCCAGCCAGCTCGGCTGGGTGAGGATCCCGGCCCGGTCGCCCGGCAGCTCGACCGGCTGGTCCGGCGTCCACGGCCAGTCCTTCGGCAACCCGTACACCCCGACCGGGTCGATGCCGAGGTCGGCCTTCTTGGAGTTCTTCGGCGGGACCGGGGCGACCGGCTTGCCGTCCGGCCCGGTCTTGTAGGCGACGAACGACTTGTTCGTGGTCAGCAGCTCGCGGAACACGTCCTTGTCCTTGCCGACGACGTACCGGATCAGGTGGCGGGTGTCGGACACCAGCACCTCCGGCTTCCACTGGTTGCCGCGCTCCACCTGCACGTCCTTGAACACCTCCTCGGCGTTCGGGAACTCGAAGTACTCCTCGAAGAACCGCATCACCCGCGGCAGGTTCGCCGGGTTGCCGGCGAGGAGGCGCCCGAGTTCGCGGCGGGCGTCGGCGGCGGTGGCCAGCTTCCCGCCGTCGGCGGCCTTCAGGAGGGCGGCGTCCGGCGGGTCGTCGGACAGGGCGAAGGCGAGGGCGTAGGCCAGTTCCCGGGGCGCGAGCATGACCCGCCCGTGGGCGTCCGGCTTGCCGGCCCCGAGTTCCACCTTGTACAGCGCCTCGGGCAGCAGCAGCACCGCGGCGAGGGCGGTCTTCACCCCGATCTCCCGCCCGGCGTCGGCGACGTTCTTCTTCACCAGGCCGGCGAACCGCGCCAGCTCGTCGGCGGTCGGCTCGCGGAGCAGCACGAGGTGGAATTGCTTGCGGACCGCGGCGGCGACGTCGGCGTCGGCCGGCGGGCCGGTGCCGGCGAGCAGGGCGGCGAACTCCTTGACCGACTTCCCGCCCTTGGCGGCGGTCTGGGCCTCGACGATCCGGCGGGCGTTCCGCATCAGCTGGCCGACGGTCGGCTCGTCGACCGCGAACAGGGCGGCGAAGTCCTTGAACCCGTCGGCGGAGGAGGTCGAGAACGGCTGGGGGATGACGACCTTCCCCTTCCCGCCGAGCCCGCTGACCCGCGGGACGAAGCTGGCGTAGGCGTGGGTGCTCATCCGCCAGACGCGCGGCGGCGACGCGGACGGGGCGGTGACCGTGCCGTCGAACAGGGCGTCGTGGTCGACCCGGTTGCCGTGGCCGGGGAGTTGCAGCTTCCGCTCGGCGTCGGCCGGCTTCTCGCCGGCCTTCTCCAGCTCGGCCCGCACCCAGGTGAGGACCCTGGCGGTCGCCTTCGCGTCCGGCCGCGGCTCGGAGTCGGGCGGCATCTCCCCGAGGGTGACCCGCTCGAACACCGCCTTCCACGCCTCCACGTCCTTGCCGTTGACCAGGTCCGGGTCGAGGGCGGCGAGCGACAGCCCGCCCTTCGGCTTCTCGGCCCCGTGGCACGAGACGCAGTGCTGCTTCAGGAACGGGGCGGCGGCGTCGCGGAACCCGGCGGTGTCGGGGGCGGCCTTCTTCTCGGCCGGCGGGTCGGCGGCGGACGCGGCCAGCAGGGTGGCGATCCCGACCACGCCGGCCGCCAGCCCCGGGAACCGCCGCGCGCGTACCGTCATCGTTCCGTCCCTCATTGTTCGCGCACGCCGCCGGAAGGTAGACAGCCCGGGGCCGGCGGTTTTCCCGGGAATCGGGCGGCGGTTCGGCTGTGTACTGGTATCCCGCGGGACGGGTGGGCAGACGTAGGGAACGGGAATGGACGCGGACGCCCGGGAGGTGGCCCGGTTCGGCCAGCACCTGACCGCCATCCAGCGGCAGCTGTTCGTGTACGTCACCCAGTTGCTCGGGCGGACGGCCGACGCCGACGATGTGCTCCAGGACGTGAACCGGGTGCTGTGGGAGAAGTACGCCGAGTTCACCCCCGGGACGAACCTGACCGCGTGGGCGTACAAGGTGGCGTACTTCGAGGTGCTGCGGTACCGGAAGACGAAGGTGCGCGACCGGCTCCGGTTCGGCGAGGACACACTGGCGGTGCTGGCGGCGGAGGCCGCACCGGTCGCGGACGCCGAGTCGGCCCGGCGGGTCGCGCTGCGGGAGTGCCTCGACAAGCTCCCGGCCGACGACCGCGACCTGGTGACGAAGCGGTATCTGGGCGGGGTCGAGGTGCGGGACCTGGCGCGGTTCTTCCGGCGGTCGGAGAAGGCGGTGTACCGGGCGCTGGCCCGGGTCCGGGGGGCGCTCCTGGAGTGCGTCCGCGGGGCCCTGGCGGCGGAGGGGCTGCGATGACGGCGGGGGAGGCGCGGGAGTTCGACCGGCTCGTCTCCGGGTACTGCGACGGGGACCTCACCCCGGAGGAGTTCGCGGACCTGGAGCGGCGCGTCCGCACCGACCCGGCGTGCCGCCGGCGATACCTCGAACTGACCGCCCTGCACGGCAGCCTGCACTGGGCGCTCGCCAGTGACACCGCGGTGTCGGAACCGGCCGCCCCGGCCCGGGCGCGGCGGTGGCGGCCGGCCGCGGCGCTCGCCGGCCTGGCCGCGGCGGTGGCCGTCGCGGCGTGGGTCGCGACCCGGCCGGGCGGCGGGCCGGGGGGGCAGCCGCCTCGCGCCCCGGAGCCGTTCGCCCGGGTGGTCGAGGTCGGCGGGCGGGCGGAGGTCGCGGCGGCCGGGCGGGAGCCGGCGGAAGCCGGCGAGGGGACGCCCGTGTTCCCCGGCCAGACGGTCCGGACGGACGGGGCGGACGGGTTCGCGGTCCTCGACCTCGGCGGCGGGTCGAGGCTGGAGTTGGGGGCCGACGCCCGGCTGCGCGTCGCCGACGGGTCGCGGCTGATCCTGTCGGCCGGGCTCTTGCGCGGGGTGGCCGGGGCGGCCGGGGTGCTGGTGCAGACGCCGCAGGCGGAAGTCTCCTTGCGGGACGCCCGGTTCCTCCTGTCGGCCGCCCCGGACGTGACCGAGGTGGAGGCCGAGTCCGGGTCGGTCCGGCTGACCCGGGCGTCGGACGGGCAGGTGCTGGAGGTGACCGCCGGGTCGTCCGCGGTGGTCTCGGCGGCCGAGGTGATGGAGCTACGGGCGGCTCCGGTCCTGGCGACCCCGCGGGCGGTGTTCAAGGTCGCGGCCCACGCCGGGGTCGCCTTCACACCCGACGGCAAGACCCTGGTCGCCCGCCCGGTGAAGGGGGCCGGGTGGGTGCGGATCGACGTGGCGAGCGGCCGGGTCGAGCCGACCAGGCTCGCGCTCGGCGAAGGGACCCCGGGGTTCGCCCTGTCGGCCGACGCCGGGACGTACCTGGTGGCGGCGAAGCTCGGCCGGGTGCGGGTGTTCGACCCGCGGACCGGGGCGGAGCGCGGCGGGTTCGATGTCGGCGGGCCGGGGTCGGGGCTGTGGGCGCTGTCGGCCGACGGCACCCGGGCGGCGTTCGGCCGGCCGGCGGCCGGGCCGGGCGACAAGGTGCGGGTGTGGGAGCTGCCGGCCGGCCGCGAGCTGCCGGCGGTCGCCTCCCCGGTGCCGCCGCGGTGCCTGGCGGTGTCGGCGGACGGCCGGCGGGTGGCGTGGGGCACGGACGGGGCGAGCAAGCGGCCCGGGCACACGCTCACGGTGTGGGACGTGGACGCCGGCCGGGTCGTCACTACCATCCCGGTGCCGGACCGGCCGCTGCGGGAGCTCGCGTTCAGCCCGGACGGCCGGCACCTGGCCGGGGGGACGGACCACGGGGCGGTCCACGTCTGGGAGGTGGACGCCGGCCGGTGGGTGGCCGGCCGCGGGGCCGCCGACGGGTGGGCCCGTCCGGTCCGGGCGCTAGAGTTCGCCCCGGACGGGCGGCGGCTGGCCGCCGGGCTGGCCGACGGCCGGGTCCGGCTGTGGGACGTGGTGACGGGCGGCGACGCCGGCGTACTGGAGGGCGGCCGCGGCCCGGTCGCCGGTCTGGCGTTCGCCCCGGACGGCCGCACCCTGGCCGCCGTCACCAACCGCGGCCCGGTCACCCTGTGGGACCTGCCGCCGTGCGCCGACTGACCTTTCCCGACCCGGAGCCGGACCATGCGACCCCTCGCGCCGATCCTCGCCGCCCTCGCCCTCGCGGCCCCGGCGGCGGCCGCCGACAAGCGGCCGAACGTCGTCATCGTCCTCGCCGACGACATGGGCTGGCGGGACACCGGGTACCACGGGAACACCGTGGTGAAGACCCCGCACCTCGACGACATGGCCGCGAAGGGGCTGCGGTTCGACTACTTCTACCCCGGCCAGCAGATGTGCTCGCCGGGCCGGTTCGCCATCATGTGCGGGCGGAACCCGTGCCGGACCGGGCTGCACCACCTCGGGGCGATGCGGCCGCAGGAGGTCACCCTGGCCCGGCTCCTCAAGGACGCCGGGTACGCGACGGC
Source organism: Isosphaera sp. (assembly GCA_013822345.1). Lineage (GTDB taxonomy): Bacteria > Planctomycetota > Planctomycetia > Gemmatales > Gemmataceae > Gemmata. The sequence goes on along the minus strand of PNKH01000055.1, from coordinate 43,891 downwards.
CCACTTCGGCAAGTGGCACCTGGGGGGCCAGGCGACCGCCCCGCACAAGGTCGGGTTCGACCAGGCGACGTGGGCGATCAACTACTACGACCTGGGGGCGAAGCTCCAGAAGAACGACGAGAAGGCGGCCGTCGAGCTGAAGGGGGACACGTCGGTCGCGTGCATGGGCCTGGCCCTCGACTGGGTGCGGGAGCGGGCGAAGGAGCCGGCCCCGTTCTTCGCCTACGTCTGCTTCGGCTCCCCGCACAGTCCGCACCGGGCCGCCGACGAGTTCAAGGCCCTGTACAAGGACCTGCCGGAGGGGAAGCAGAACTACTGGGGCGAGGTGTCCGGGGTGGACGCGGCGGTCGGCAACCTGCGGGCCGAGCTGCGGAAGCTCGGGATCGCCGACAACACCCTCGTCTGGTTCACCAGCGACAACGGCGGCATCACCCCCGAGTCGCAGGACCCGAGCGGGAAGGGGAAGATGACGATCGGGTGCCGCACCCAGGGGCTCCTGGAGTGGCCGGCGGTGGTGACGAAGCCGTTCGCCACCGACCTGCCGTGCGCCCACGTCGACATCCTCCCGACCACCCTGGCCGCGGCCGGGGTGAAGTACCCGGACGCCCGCCCGCTGGACGGCGTCGACCTGACGCCGCTGGTCCGCGGCCAGGGGATGAAGGAGCGGGGCAAGCCGCTCGGGTTCATGCTCTGGAACGGGAAGGGCGGGTTCGACGCGGCCGACTTCGTGAAGGACGTGCAGGGGGTCTGGATCGACGGGAGCCTGAAGCTGATCGTCGAGCCGACCTCCGGGCTGGCGAAGCTGTACGATGTCCACGCCGACCCGGGGCACAAGACCGATCTGGCGGGGAAGATGCCGGAGAAGGTGGAGGCGATGCGGAAGGCCCTGGACGAGTGGCGGCGCGGCGTCCGGGCGAGCTTCGACGGGAAGGACTACCCGCCGAAGAAGTGACCCCGCCCGCCGCCGGCGAGCCGCGACCGCCAGGGAGCGGCTGGGGTCGGCCGCTCCCTGGCGGTCGCGGCTCGCCGGCACTACACAGACAGCACACCTCACCCGCGGGCCGTCCCATGCGCGCGCTCCTCGCTCTCCCGTTGCTCCTCGCCGTCACCGCCCCGGCCACGGCCGCCGACCCGCCGAAGCGGCCGAACATCCTCCTCGTCTACGCCGACGACCAGTCGACCAAGACGGTCGGGTGCTACCCGGAGGCGTGGCCGTGGGTGAAGACCCCGCACCTCGACGCCCTGGCGGCGTCCGGGGTGCGGTTCCGCGGGGCGTACCTCGGCGGGTGGTGCATGCCGTCCCGTGCCTCCATCCTCACCGGCCGGCAGCCGCACGGCATCCAGTCGATGCGGATGGAGGGGAAGTACCCCGGCAGCGCCTACGACCCGAAGCAGTGCCCGTTCTGGCCGGCCACGTTCCGGGCGAGCGGATACCACACCGCCCAGATCGGCAAGTGGCACACCGGGACCGACGCCGGGTGGGGCCGGGACTGGGACTACCAGGTCGTGTGGAACCGGCCGAAGCACCCGGACAACGCCGGGGCGTACTACGAGAAGCAGGTCCTCGCCGTCAATGGCGAGGAGAAGACGGTCGAGGGTTACCCGGCGGACAACTACACGAAGTGGGCGGTCGACTACGTCAAGGGGGCGAACCGGGACAAGGACAAGCCGTGGTTCCTGTGGCTCTGTTACGGGAGCGTGCACGGGCCGTCGAAGCCGGCGGCGCGGCACAAGGGGCTGTACAAGGACGCGAAGGTGCCGGAGCCGGCCGACCTCCTCGGCCCGTGGCCGGGACGGCCCGAGTACTGGAACGACACGTCGGCGTGGCGGAAGGACAAGGACGGGGTGGTGCGGGCCGGGAAGAGCGGCGAGAAGGTCGGGGACGAGGCGGGTGGGAAGGGGACCGTCTTCGCCGACTGGGTCCGGCAGGTGAACGAGTGCGTCCCGGCGGTGGACGAGGGCGTCGGCGAGTTGCTGAAGGCACTGAAGGAGACGGGGCAGTTGGAGAACACCCTGGTGGTCTACACCGCGGACCAGGGGTTCGCGATGGGCGAGCACGGGATGCGGATGAAGATCGCCCCGTACGACGCCAACTACAAGTCCCCGCTGATCGTCTCGATGCCCGGCACCGTCGCCGCCGGGAAGGTCTGCCCGCAGGCGGCGACCGCCCCGGACCTCGTCGCCACGTTCTTCGCGCTGGCCGGGGTGAAGCCGCCGGCCGGGCCGTTCGCCCTGCACGGCCGCGACCTGGCCCCGCTGCTGAAGGACCCGGCCGCGGCGTGGCCGCACCCGTGCCTGTACGAGCACACCGGGCACGACTACGGGGACGACGTGGCCAAGGTGCTGAAGGACGACCCGAAGGGGGCGACGTACCAGCGGGTGCCGTGGTACACGGCGGTGGTTCAGGGCGGGTGGAAGTACGTCCGGTACCTCCGCCCCGGGGTGGCGGACGAGCTGTACGACCTCGGGTCCGACCCGGACGAGCTGAAGAACCTGGCCGCGGAGCCGAAGCACGCGGCGAAGCTCGCCGACCTGCGGGCGGCGCTGGCCGCCGAACTCAAGCGGACTGCCGCCCCGGCCGGGATGCTCCCCGGCCGGTGACGGCCCGCCGGCGGTCACCGCTTCGGACCGAGGTCGGCGAGTTGCTTCTTCAACTCCTCGATCGCCCGTTGCAGTTCGGCGATCTGGGCCGTGACCTGGGCCGTGACCCGCCGTTCGCGCTCGGCGAGGTCCGCCGCGAATCTCGCGGCGTTCGCGCCGGCCGGGTCGGCGGCGAACGGGTCGGCGGCGCGCGGGCGCCCGGCCCCCTGCGGCAGCCGCTCGAGCAACTGGGCCGCGAGCTTCCGGACCTCCGCGTCCGGGTGGGTCAGGAGCTTCCGGAGTACGGCGGTGGTCGCGTCGTCGGCCGCCGGGGCCGGCTTCACCGCCTCCGCCGCCCGCAGCGCCGCCTCGGCGTCCTGGATCGCCTTCCGGACCGACCCGGTGTCGAGCCCCTCGGCACGCGAAGCCGCCTCGATGTCCCGAAGCTTCGCGAGTCGGGCCCGGAGGGCCGCGACATCGGCCGCGGGCGCGGGCCTCGCCGGGTCTGCCGCCTGGCCGGCGGCCGGGCGGGTGCCTCCGTCTTGTGCGGCCGGGGCCTGGGCGGTCGCGGTCGGCCACGCCGCCGACCCGCCGGCGGCCAGCCCGGCCGCGAGCACCAGCCCGCCGGCCCACGCCTTGCACTTGACCAGGAACATCGCGTTCAGTCCTCCGTTGGCGATCGACAGGACGCCGGCCGGGACCACCCCGCCGGCCCCGACCCCGTGGGCGTATGTGGCCGCCGCCCGGGCCGTGCCTTCCGCCAGGCCCGCCGGGACGGCCGCCCTCACCTCGTCCCCGCACACCCCGAGCACGACCGCCACCCCCGGGGCCGTCACCCCGCGGCGGGCCAGGCGGCCGCGGAGCAGTTCGCGACCGCGCTCCAGCCGCTTCTTCACCGACCCGGGCGAGCACCCGAGGTCGGCGGCCGCCTCCTCCCGGGTCCGGCCGGACAGGTAGCACAGCACCAGCGCCGCCCGGTACCGGGCCGGGAGCCGGGCCAGCTCGTCGTCGACCACCCGGCGCAGCTCCGGGTCGCCGGCGGGGGCCGGGGCCGGCAGGTCGGCGGCCCGGTCGAGTGGGTCGGCCCGCCGCCTCCGCCGGTCGGCCCGGACCCGGGCGGCGAGCCGGCCGGCGACGGCGAACAGCCACCCGCCGACCGCCGCCCCGCGCCGCACCGCCGCCGCCTTCCGGGCCAGCACCAGGAACGTCGCCTGGAACACGTCCTCCGCGTCCTGCCGGTCGGCCGACGCCCGCCGGCAGGCGGCGAGCACGGCCGGGCCGTGCCGGCGGACCAGCTCGGCGAACGCCGCCTCGTCCCGGTCGGCGGTGAACCGCCCGAGCAGGTCGGCGTCGGTCAGGCCGCGGGCCAGCAGGTGCCCGAGCCGGCGGCCGATCGCGACGGGGTCCCTCATCTCGCCCTCCGTCAATAGAGTGCCTGCCGGGGGGCGGCCCGGCACCCTCTTTTCCCGCCGGGCGACGGACCGGGAGGCTTGCCATGAGTCGGGCGATGCGGGTCGGGCTGGCGGCGGCCGCGGTCGCGCTCTGTGGGGCCGACGGCCGGAAGCCGAACGTGGTCGTCATCCTGGCCGACGATGTCGGGTACGGGGATGTCGGGTTCCAGGGCGGGGCCGCGAAGACCCCGCACCTGGACCGGCTGGCCGCCGGCGGGGTGCGGCTCACCGCCCACTACGTCTACCCGATGTGCAGTCCGACCCGGGCGGCCCTCCTCACCGGCCGGTATCCGAGCCGGTTCGGGTGCGTGGGCGCGACGAACACCCGCGTCCTCCCGTTCGACACCCTGACCCTGGCGTCGGCCCTCAAGGCCGCCGGGTACGACACCGCCCTGTGCGGGAAGTGGCACCTCGGGTCGAAGCCGGAGTGGGGGCCGCAGAAGTTCGGGTTCGACCACTCCTACGGGCTCCTGGCCGGCGGGTGCGGGCCGTACGACCACAAGTACAAGACCGGGCCGTTCACCGACACCTGGCACCGGGACGGGAAGCCGCTCGCCGAGGACGGCCACGTCACCGACCTGGTCACCGCCGACGCCGTCCGGTTCCTCGGCGGCAAGCGCGACAAGCCGTTCCTGCTGTACGTCCCGTACACCGCGGCGCACATCCCGATCGACGAGCCGAAGAAGTGGCTCGACGCCAACCCGCACCTCTCCGACCCGGGCGAGCGGCTCCGCGCGGCGGACCTGTCCCACCTCGACGACGGGGTCGGGCAGATCCTCGCCGCCCTCGACAAGGCGAAGCTCCGGGACGACACCCTGGTTCTGTTCCTGTCCGACAACGGGGCGCACCGGCTGACCCGGAACGACGACCCGCTGTACCCCGGGAAGTACCCGGCGGAGAAGGTCGGCGGGAGCAACGCCCCGCTCCGCGGGTTCAAGACGGAGCTGTACGAGGGGGCGATCCGCACCCCGGCGGTCGCGTCCTGGCCGGGCCGGCTGAAGCCCGGCGTTCTCGACGCCCCGGTCCACGTCGCGGACTGGGTCCCGACCCTGTGCGGGCTGGCCGGGTACACGCCGGCGAAGGACCCGAAGTGGGACGGGGCGGACGTCTGGCCGGTGGTGAGCGGGACCGGTAAGGCGGCGCCGCGCGCGTTCTACTGGCTCGGCACCGGGCGGAGGGCGCAGGCGGTGCGGGTCGGGGACTGGAAGCTGATCCTGCCGAAGGCCGGGGACCCGGAGCTGTACGACCTGGCGGCCGACCCGGGCGAGAAGACCGACCTCGCGGCCAGGCACCCGGACCGGGTCGCGGACCTGAAGAAGCGGCTCGCCGACCTCGCCACCCGGAACGACGACGCCCTGGCCAAGGACTGACCCCCACGCCCGCATCGCCCCCACCACCCTCCGGCCCGGCCCCGCGACGACTCGACCGCGGGGAGAAATACGTGCGTCCCGGGTTAAGGTTTCGCCCCCGGCCGGCCTACTACTGGTGACTCGCAACCCGCGCCGCGCGCCCGACGTGTCCGTCGGGGCGTGCGCCCTCGCGCGGGACGGCCCGGCCGGCGGGGTCGAGACCCCGCCGGCCGGCGGCCCGTGACCGCCGGTGACCGACTGGCGGGGGCGACCCGGCGCGGTACCCTGTGCGGGTCTGCACTCGCACCCCCCGGAGCGTCCCGTGCCCACCCCCTCCCGAACGCCGCGTTCCGCCCGCCCCCGCCTGGAGCGGCTCGACGACCGCTGCATGCCGGCCCACAGCACCCTCGTGTACCCCGGCCCGAGCGGCCAGCTCCTCTACACCCCGGACGCCCAGGGGGACCGCATCCCGGACTTCTCGGCCGTCGGGTACAAGGGCGGGACGGTCGCGATCCCGACGGTCGCGGTCCGGGCCACGGTCAACCCCGGGGCCGGCGACGACGGGGCCCGCATCCAGGCCGCCATCGACGCGGTGTCGGCCATGCCGGTCGGGGCAGACGGGTTCCGCGGGGCGGTCCTCCTGACCGCCGGCGAGTACCAGATCAACGGGTCGGTCCAGATCCGGGCCAGCGGGGTGGTGCTCCGCGGGGCCGGGGACGGGACCACCGGCACCGTCCTCCGCGCCACCGGCACCAGCCAGCGGACCCTGGTGCAGGTCTCCGGCACCGGGTCGGCGGCCCTCACCGGCCCGAGCATCAGCATCGTCGACAAGGTGGTCCCGGTCGGGGCGATCAGCTTCCGGGTCGCGAGCCCCGCCGGGCTGCAGGTCGGGGACCGGGTGATCGTCCGCCGGCCGAGCACCGCCGAGTGGATCCGTGACATCAACATGGACCAGCTGGCGATGCCGTGGCAGCCGGGGTCGAAGGACATCCGGTTCGACCGCGTCATCACCCGGATCGAGGGCGACCGGGTCTCCGTCGACGCCCCGCTCACCAACTCGCTGGAGCAGCGGTACGGCGGCGGCACCGTCACGAAGTACACCTGGGCCGGCCGCATCCGGAACGTCGGGGTGGAGAACATCCGCGGGGTGTCGGACTTCGCCGGCCCGACGGACGAGGCCCACTCCTGGCGGTTCGTCCAGTTCTCGGCGGTCGAGAACGGGTGGGCCCGGCGGGTGACCGGCCAGCACTTCGCCTACGCCGCGGTGCAGATCAACAGCAACGCGAAGCACATCACCGTCGAGGACTCCCAGTGCCTCGACCCGGTCTCGCAGGTGACCGGGGGCCGGCGGTACTCGTTCTCCGTCGACGGGCAGCTGAACCTGGTACGGGATTGCTACGCGCGGGGCGGCCGGCACGACTTCGTGATGAACGGGGCCACCGTCCCGGGGCCGAACGTGTTCCTCGACTGCCGGGCGGACAACGCCCTGTCCGACACCGGCCCGCACCAGCGGTGGATCACCGGCGGGCTGTTCGACAACGTGGACGTCCGGGGGAACGGGATCAACGTCCAGAACCGCGGGAACTCCGGCACCGGGCACGGGTGGGCCGGGGCGAACATGGTGGTCTGGAACTCGAACGCGACCGGCGGGTACGTCGTCCAGAACCCGCCGACCGCCCAGAACTGGCTGATCGGGTCGACCGGCCCGATCCGCACCGGGACGATGTTCGTCGGCCCCACCCCGCAGCCGGGGGTGGTCGAGTCGCACGGCACCCGGGTCGACCTCCGCAGCCTGTACGAGGCCCAGCTCTCCGACCGGCTGACGGTGCCCGGGGTGGAGTACCGGGAGTACGTCCTCGGGGACTTCGACACGTTCTTCCGGGACGGGACTGCCGACGACGTGTACGTCGACCCGGCGTGGCGCGCGGCGGTGGACGCGGCGACCACCCGGGCGCTGGTCGGGTTCGACGTCGGGACCAACAAGACGGCCGTCCCGTTCACCTTCGAGTTCTCGCTCGCGCCGGGCGAGCAGGTGGTCGGGGCGACGCTGAGCCTCGGCCTCCGGGCGACCGGGAGCCGGACCGACACCGACACGATCCGGATCGACAGCCTGGGCAACTCGTTCTCCCTGTCGTCGCTCGGGCTCCTCCCGCTGGCGACCGGGGCGACCACCGGCCGGGTGCTCGACCTGGGGAGCCAACTCGCCCTGCTCGCCGACGGGCGGCTGAACCTGATGATCTCGGACGACACGGCGGTCGACTGGGCGATCCTCAACCTGCGGGTCGTCCCGTCGGCCGCGGTGCCGCTGGCGAACGCCGGGTTCGAGTCCCCGAACCTGGCCGCCGGGGCGTTCCAGTACAGCCCGGCCGCGGCCGGGTGGACCTTCTCCCCCAGCTCCGGCGTGACGACCAACGGGAGCGGGTTCACCGGCGGCAACCCGAACGCCCCGCAGGGGGACCAGGTGGCGTTCCTGCAGGACCGGGGGTCGGTCGGCCAGGCGGTGAGCCTGGCGCCGGGGACGTACACGCTGACGTTCCGGGCGGCCCAGCGGGGGAACTTCCAGCCGGGCGGGCCGCAGACCGTCCGCGCCCGGCTCGCCGGCACCACCCGCACGTTCACCCCGGCCGGGACGAGCTACGACTCGTTCTCCGCCACCTTCACCGTCGCCACCGCCGGGACGTACACCCTGGTGCTGGACGGCACGGCCGGCGGGGACTCGACCGCGCTGGTCGACGACATCCTCCTCACCCGCGCCCCGTGATCGCGGTCCGCCCCGGCGGCTTGACGTGCCGCCGGGGCAACTTTACACTCGCGCGTGGTCATCCGTCCCGACCTCTCCCCTCCCGGAGGTCTGTCATGGCCCGTCGTCGCGGGTTCACGCTGATCGAGTTGCTGGTCGTCGTCGCCATCATCGCCGTCCTGGTCGGGCTCCTCCTCCCGGCCGTCCAGAAGGTCCGGGAGGCGGCCGCCCGGACGAAGTGCCTGAACAACCTGAAGCAGATCGGGATCGCCCTGCACAACCACCACGACACGATCGGCCGGTTCCCGCCCGGGGGGGCGAAGGACCAGCCGCCGTTCGGGAACGGCCCGACCACCGGGGGCGGGCGGGGCAGCTCGTTCCTGGTGTACGCCCTGCCGTACGCCGAGTTCGACAACGTGTTCTCCAAGCTCGTGTTCCCGGGAAACTCCGGGTACGGGAACCTGGCCAACCTGCCGGTCAAGGACAACGTGGTGGTCCCGATCTACCGGTGCCCGTCCACCACCCTCCCGCTGTTCACCACCGCGAACGAGGAGGTCGCCGGGGCGGCCCCGATCAACCGGCTGATCCCGACCTACGCCGGGATCGCCGGGGCGACCGACGACCTGCTCCCGGCCGAGGCCGCCCGGCAGAACACCGGGCACCCGTCGGAGAGCTGCCAGTTCACCAACTGCGCCGGCGGGAAGTCGGTGTCCGGCGGGGTGCTGTTCCCGCACTCCCGGGTGAAGATCCCGGACATCAAGGACGGGGCGAGCAACACGATGCTGGTCGCCGAGAGCGCCGACCAGCTGACCACGGCCGACGGGCAGCGGCGGGTGTGGTCGTCCGGCCGTGCCGGGATGTACATCGGGGCGATCGCGTTCAACCCGCCGCCGAACTTCCAGGTCGGGACGGACAACCGGCACCACAACCTGATCTCCCTGCGGTACGCGGTCAACCGCAAGACCGGGTGGCCGGCCGGGTCGAACGGCGTCGGGAACTGCGGGACGGTCGGGGTGTGCGCGAACCACGGGAACAACTACCCGCTCACCTCGCTGCACCCCGGCGGGGTGAACGCCCTGTTCGGGGACGGGGCGGTCCGGTTCCTCCCGGACGCCACCGCCCCCGCCGCCCTCGGCCGGCTGGCCGTCCGGGACGACGGGCAAGTCGTCCCCCTGGATTTTTGACCCCGGGGGACACGATGCGCGCCGCCCTCCTGGTGTCCGCCGGGCTGTTCGCCGGGTGCGGCACCCCGGCCCCGACCCCGGTCCCGGTCCGCGGGACCGTCACCCTGGACGAAGCCCCGATGCCGGACGGGGAGCTGATGCTGTTCCCGCCGGACGGCGGGCCGCCGGCCGTGTTCCCGGTCTGGGACGGGCGGTTCGAGGGCGAACTCCCCCCGGGGACGTACCGGGTGTCGATCTTCGGGTTCAAGACCCTCCCGCCGCCGAAGCGGCCGGGGCCGAAGGAGGACGACGCCGGCGACCCCCTTCCGGCCGGGGCCGGACGGCGGGTGAACGTCCTCCCGGCGCGGTTCAACACCGAGTGCAAGCTGACCGTCGAGGTGACCGCCGCCGGGCCGAACGACCTCACCTTCCCGACCGAGTCGAGGTAGGACGGTGGGCCGCCACGGAGGGCGGCCCCTACCGTCCCCGTCAGGTAGGGGCCGCCCTCCGTGGCGGCCCGCGCCCGCCGGCCGTCACTTCTTCGGCTCGAACCCCGGCCGGATCTTGCCGTCGGCGTCGATCAGCGGGCGGGCGTCCTTCACCCGCCCGAGGGCGCGGCAGCCCGGCCCGACGCCGTCGCGGCCGAGGTCGTCCTTCGTCGCCGCCGCCAGCCCCTCCAGCTGCTTCACCACCTCCGGGTGCTCGGCGGCCACGTCCTTCGCTTCCCCGACATCGGCCCTGAGGTCGTACAGCCGGGCCGGCGGGTCGTTCGCGTCCTTCTTCCCCGCGGCCGGGAAGTGGAGCTTCCAGTCCCCGTGCCGGACGCCCTCCAGCCGCAGCCCGCGGTAGTACAGGAACATCTCGTGCGCCGGCCGCGCGTCCTTCGCCCCCGACAGGTGCGGCCAGATGTCGACGCCGTCGAGCTTCCGGTCCGGCGGCTTGGCGCCGGCCAGCGCGGCGAGCGTCGGCAGGATGTCGAACATCCCGAGGACCGCGTCCGTCTCGGTCCCGGCCGGGACCTTGCCGGGCCACCAGGCGATGGTCGGCACCCGCATCCCGCCCTCGAACGTGCTCGCCTTGTTCCCGCGCAACGGGGCGTTCACGCTCCGCGGCGTCCCGCCGTTGTCGCTGGTGAAGATGACCAGCGTCCGGTCGGCGAGGCCGTGCTTCCGGACCGCGTCGAGCACCCGGCCGACGGACCAGTCGACCTCCTCGACCCAGTCCGAGAACAGCCCGTGCGGCGACTTCCCGGCCCACTTCTTCCCGGGGTAGAGCGGGAAGTGGACGGCGTTGTGCGGCAGGTACAGGAAGAACGGCTTCGCCTTGTTCGCTGCGACGAACTCCTCCGCCTCGGCGGTGTAGATCTCGACCAGCGACTGCTGGTCGTCCGGCAGGACGCGCTTGACCACGGTCCCGTTGCGGAGCAGCGGGAGCGGCGGCTGGCCGCCCTTGTCCTTCGGCAGCGGCTTGCCGAGGTCGCTCTTCACCCCGTCGGCGGCCGGGCCCATGTCGTTCGAGTACGGGAGCCCGAAGTGGAGGTCGAACCCCTGCCGGTTCGGCAGGAACTCCGGCTGGTCGCCGAGGTGCCACTTGCCGACGACGGCCGTGGCGTACCCCTGCCCCTTGAGCACCTCGGCGACGGTCACCTCGTCCGGGTGGAGCCCCTCGGCGTTGCCGGGGAACAGCACCCCGCCGATCGGGAGGACCCGCTTCGGGTAGCACCCGGTCATCAGGGCGGCGCGCGACGGGGAGCAGACCGGGGCGGCGTAGAAGCAGGTGAGCTTCCGCCCCTCCTTGGCCATCGCGTCCAGGTTCGGGGTGCGGTTGATCTTCGACCCGAACGGGCCGATGTCCGCGTACCCCAGGTCGTCGACGTTGATGACGACGAAGTTCGGCTTCGGCGCGTCCGCGGCGGGCGCGGCGGCCGGGGCGGCGAGCAGGACGGCGAGCGGCAGCATGGGGGTGGCTCGTGGGTGTTCCTGGAGCGCGGCCTTCCCGGCCGCTCTTCCTCCTGGACCGCGGCCGTCCCGGCCGCCGGTACCCATTTCGGGAGGCTTCGGAGTTCTCCCGCAGCGTCCCGAGCCGGATACCAGCGGCCGGGACGGCCGCGGTCCAGGGTGTCAGTCCTTCTTGTCCTTCTTCTTCGGCGGGACTTTATCCAGCGCGGCCGGGCGGGCGTCCTTGAACCCGTCCAGCACCTTCTGGAGCTTCGCCGCCGCGTCCGCGGCCGGGCCCTTCTGGTCGGCGGCCTTGAGCGGGCGGGCCTCGAACGGGTCGGCGGCCAGGTCGTAGAACTCGCCGGTCCGGTACAGCTTGTGGCCGTGGTCGGCGGCGTACTCGCGGACCGTCAGGTCGGCCCCCTGCCGGGGCGAGTACCAGCAGTACAAGAACTCCCGCGGCGTGCCCTTCTCCCCGCACACCTGCGGCAGGAAGCTGCGGCCGTCGGTCCCGGCCGGGGCCGGGACGCCGGCCGCCTCGCACAGGGTGGTGAGGAAGTCGACGCTGCTCACCAGGTCGCGGCAGACCCCCGGCTGCTTCGCCCGGGCCGGCCAGTTGGCGATCAGCGGGACGTGCGTCCCGCGGGCGGTCGTCGACCCCTTCCCGCCGGGGTACGCCTCGCCCTTCAACTTGCTCGTGATCCCGCGGCCGGTGCCGTTGTCGCCGACGAACAGGATCAGGGTGTTGTCCCGGACCTTCAGCTCGTCGAGCCGGGCGACGAGCCGCCCGACCATCTTGTCCATGTACGCGACCATGTCGGCGAAGTGCTTCGGGTCGTTGTTGACCGCCTCGCCCTTCGCCTTCGGGTCCCAGGCCGGGCTGTCGGGGGTCGGCTGGAACGGGCCGTGCGTCAGGGTCAGCGGGTAGTACAGGAAGAACGGCTTGTCCTTGTTCCGGCCGACGAAGTCGAGGGCGAAGTCGTTGAGCAGCTTCGGGCCGTACTCCCCGTTGGTGAAGTCGAGCTCCTTGCCGTCGTGCTCCAGCCCGGGGTTGGCGTACCGCGGCGGGCGGCGGGTGTGCTGCCACAGGTACGACTCGCCGAACCCGAAGTGCTTCGGCGAGTCGACCTCCCGCCCGAGTTGCCACTTGCCGCACACGGCGGTGGCGTACCCGGCCTTCCCGAGGAGGTGGGCGAAGGTGACCTCCGACCGCGGCAGGGTGCCGAAGTTGACGTAGTTGCGGACGTTGTACTTGCCGGTCATGAGCTGCACCCGGGTCGGGGTGCAGAGCGGCTGGACGTGGCAGTGCTCGAACCGGGTCCCGGTGGCCGCCAGCTTGTCCAGGTTCGGGGTCTTGTACGACTCCCCGCCGTTGGCGGAGACGCACTCGTAGCCGAAGTCGTCCGCCATGATGAGGACGATGTTCGGCTTCGGGTCCGCCGCGCCGGCGACCCCGCCGAACACGACCAGGCCGCACGCGAGGGTGGTGAGGAGAGGTTTCATGCGGTGCCCCCGTGTCAGAGTTTGATCTCGCGGGTCCCGACGTCGGCCCTCGGCCCCGCCTCCAACCCGGTCAGGGTCCGCCCGTCCGGGCGGTCGCGGCCGACCCGCACCGTGTACTTCCCGGGGGCGAACACGGCCGGCTGGTAGCGGGCCCCGGGGGCGCGGGCGCAGTACAGGACCTCGCCGCTCGCCTCGTCGGTCACCTGCACCACCGGGTGGTCGGCCCCGGTCACGACCAGCTCCGGGAGCCAGGCGACCGGCTTCCGGCCGTCGTTGTCGTCGGCGGCCACGGCGACCGGCCAGCCGGGGAACTGCCCCCCGTCCCCCTTCGCGGGGTCGGAGAACCGGGGCCAGCACTCGAACGTCACCCGGCGGGCCTTCTTGTCGAACCGGACCAGCCCGTACCCGTCGGCCCGCTTCTTCTCGTCGTTGACGTCGGCCGGGTTCGCGTAGGCCAGCACCCGGATCTTGTTCCCCAGCCCGTCGGCGAAGTCGCCGGTCCACGGGAGCGGGCTGCCGGGGACCGGGTTCGGGCCGGGCTTCCCGTCCGCCGGGTGCCACCACCGGCCGTAGATGGTGTTCACCAGGGCCGGGCTGGTGAACGCGTACGGGCCGTCCCCGTGCTCCCGCAGGCCGTGCTTCACGACCACCGCCAGGTGCTGGTCCCCGCACAGGTGGACGGCCCGCACCCGGCGGATCAGCTCCAGGGCGCGGAGCCGCCCGGCCTGCGGCCAGCCGTTGCAGTCGAGGTCGGCGAGCAGCCGGTTGTCCGGCTTCCCGTGGATGTGGACCGCCCCGCAGAACGCCGTCTGCGACAGCACCGCCTTCATCGCCGCCCCGGACCAGTCGGCCGACCACTCCTCCAGGAACCGGTGCTGGCGGTCGCCGAGCAGTTCGAGGCCCTTCACGTCGACCGTCCGCGGGTCGTACTTCGGGTCGTTGATGTGGTCCGGCCGCGGCCCCATCTTCGGGATCTTGCCGTCCGGCCCGGACTTGAACTTCCGGTCCTCCAGGACGGCGAAGTCGACCCCGCCGACCCGCAGGCGGGTGAAGTAGACGGTGATGCCCTGTTCCACCGGCTTCGGGTCGGGCGGGTCGGGCAGGTGCCACGTCTGCTGCCGCTGCACCAGGTTCACGTAGCCGGCCGGGTAGAAGTACCCGCCGTCGGCCCCGTCCGGCCGGAGGCACCGCCGGCCGCTCTCGCCCCACAGGTTCCCGTGCCCGACGTCGTGGTCGTCGGGGATGGTGACCGTCGGGCGGTCGCGGATCACGTCCCGGAACTGGAGGCCGAACTCGATCCACCCGGCGGTGTGCTCGGTGTGCCGGTACGTCTGGTCGCCGGCGAAGAACAGCAGGTCCGGGTCTTGGGCGAGGAGGTTCTTGACGATCTCCGGCCGGCCGCCGGTGGTGCGGCTCGAGTTGCACGACATGCTCGCGACGACGACCACGTCCTTGTCGGCCGGGTCGCGGCGGACCGAGCCCTCGAACGCGGCCTTCTCGCCGTGCCGCACCCGGTACGGTACGGTCTCCCTCGCGTCCCACTTCTCGACGCGGAAGTGGGCGCTCCACCCGGGGTACTGCACCGGCGCCTTCAGCGCCTCGACCCACTTCCCGCCGCGCCGGAACTCCAGCCGGGCCTCGCGGTCCTCGCCGGGCCTCAGCGGGTAGAGCTGGGCGGTGAGCTTCAGCACCCCGCGGTCGACCGTGTACAGGGCGAACGCGACCACCTGGTCCCGCGGCACGTCCATCGGCGGCGGGGCGTTCGCGGCCTTCTTCGGCGCCTTGGTCCACCACTCCCCGGTGGCCAGCGAGTCGAGGTTCGGGAACTCCTTTCCGAACGGCGGGTCGTCCGCGGCGGGGGCGGCGGGGTCCGGGGAGGCCGCGGCGGCGGCGACGGCCCCGGCGACCTGCCGGCCGAACTCGCGGCGGGTCGGGGCCGCGCCCCCGTCGGGTGCGGGATCCATGGTCACTTCCCCTCCTTCGCCCACTGCCGGTTCAGCTCGATGTTCCGCCGCAGCTCGTCCAGGTCCTTCTTCCCCCCGCCGGCGAGGTACTCCCTCATGTCCGAGTCGTACATCGCCGCCGGCTCCGGCTCGCGGCCCTTGTCCCCGGTCCGCTCCTCCCACTCCGCGAGCCGCTTCCGCATCGCCTCCAGCGTCGCCCTGTGCTTCGGGTCGGCGGCGAGGTTGGTCACCTCGTGCGGGTCGGCGGCCAGGTCGTACAGCTCCTCGGCCGGCCGCTTCGGGGCGAACAGCAGCCGCTCCTGCAACCCGTCGAGCTTCTTCCCGGCGTGCAGCTCCCGGAGCTTCTGGACGATCGCCTTCGAGTCCTTGTACCGGTTCGGCTGGAGGTGCGGCCGGTCCGGCAGGTAGTTGCGGACGTACTTGAACTCCGCCGTGCGGACGCTGCGGAGGTGGTCCACCGTCTCGTCGCACCGGTCCCGGGCGGCGAACACCGCGTCGCGCTTCTGGTAGTCCTTGGCCAGTACGTCCCGGCCCTGCACCCACTTCGGGACCTCGACCCCGGCCAGCGCGAGCGAGGTGGCGGCGAGGTCGATGTGCTCGACCAGGTCGTCCCGGACGACGCCCCTGCCAACGCCCGGCCCGCGGACCACGAGCGGGACGTGCGTCCCCTCGTCGTACAGGAACTGCTTCCCGCGGGCGTGGCTGATCCCGTGGTCGGTCATGAAGAAGATCACGGTGCTGTCGAGGAGCTTCTCCTTCTCCAGCCGGGCGACCACGTCGCCGACCTCCTTGTCGGTGTACCGGCAGCAGTCGAGGTAGTCGGCCCAGTCCTGGAGGAGGACCGGGTCGCGCGGGTAGTACGGCGGGAGCGTCGCGTCCTCCGGCTTCGTGTTCGACCCGAGTTCCTTCAGGACGCGGGCCTGCCAGGCCTTGCTCGGCCCCTGCCCGCGGTACTTCCCGCCGTGCAGCTGCACCTGCATGAAGAACGGCTGGCCCGGCTTGCGCCCGGCCCAGTCGTTCCCGTCGTACATGGCCCGGTCCCACTCGAAGTTGTAATCGGTCTTGCCGAGGCGGTCGCCGGTCGCCCCGAACCCGCCGATGCAGGTGAAGTACCCGGCCTTCTTGAACAGTACCGGAACCGGGACGACCTCGCCGGGGAGCTTGATCTTCAGCTCGCCGCGGCCGCTCCGGTGGTGGTGGGCCCCGATGGTGGTCTGGTAGCAGCCGGTGATCAGGGCGGACCGGCACGGAGAGCAGACCGGGGCGGTGACGAACGCCTTGGCGAACCGGGTCCCGTCGGCCGCGAGCTTGTCGACGTGCGGGGTG
This sequence comes from Isosphaera sp., assembly GCA_013822345.1. GTDB lineage: Bacteria > Planctomycetota > Planctomycetia > Gemmatales > Gemmataceae > Gemmata. The sequence continues at coordinate 27,878 of PNKH01000055.1, read as the reverse complement.
CGGACCAGCTTCTCGCCGTAGCACCCGAAGTTCGCGGACATGTCGTCGACGACGATCCAGACGACGTTCGGCCGGTCGGCCGCGGCGGCCGCCGGGGCGGCGAGGCCGGCGGCCAGGAGGGGGAGGAGGAGGCGGAGCACGGGGGTTCCTCGCGGCGACGGGGCCGGCATTCTACGCCCGGGCCCGCGGCGAGGCCCTCTGTCATGAACCCCGCCCGGCCGGCGCGGTGTCGCCGGTCCGCCGGCCGGGGCGGGGGGTTAATTCGGGAAGTCGGTTTGGTTCCGCGGCCGCGGCGGGGTATGTTCTCCACCGCCGCCCGTCGCCGCCGCTCCCGAGGGGCCCATGTCGCAGCTCCGTCTCGCCGGCCTGGTGGCCGTGGTCGCGCTTGGCTCCGCCCCGCGGCTCGGTGCCGCCGCGCCGAACGTCGTGTTCATCCTGGCCGACGACCTCGGGTGGACCGACCTCGGGTGCCAGGGGTCGAAGTTCTACGAGACGCCGAACATCGACCGGCTGGCCGCCCAGGGGATGCGGTTCACCAGCGGGTACACCTGCGGCCCGAACTGCCAGCCGACCCGGGCCGCCCTGATGTCCGGCCGGTACGGCCCGCGGACCGGGGTCTACACCGTCGGCGGGATCGACCGGTTCGACTGGTCGAGCCGCCCGCTGCGGCCGGTGGACAACGTCACCAAGCTCGACCCGAAGGTGGTGACCGTCGCCGAGTCGTTGAAGAAGGCCGGGTACGCGACCGCCCACTTCGGGAAGTGGCACCTGGGGGAGGACCCGGAGCACCACCCGCTCGCCCAGGGGTTCGACGAGAGCGTGGTGTCGATGGGCAAGCACTTCGACTTCGCCACCAACCCGAAGACGGCGTACCCGAAGGGGACGTACCTGGCCGACTTCCTGACCGACAAGGCGGTCGACTTCATCGGCCGGCACAAGGACAGGCCGTTCCTCCTCTGCCTGCACCACTTCGGGGTCCACAGCCCGCACGAGGCGAAGCCCGAGCTGATCGCGAAGTTCAAGGACAAGCCCGGGGTCGGCGGGCACAGGGACCCGGTGTACGCGGCGATGATCGCGAGCGTGGACGAGAGCGTCGGCCGGGTGCTCAAGGCGCTCGACGACCTGAAGCTGAGCGAGAACACGCTGGTGGTGTTCACTGCGGACAACGGCGGGGTCGGCGGGGACCGGTTCGACGGGAACAAGCCGGGGGGCAAGGGCGGGATCACCGACAACGCCCCGCTGCGGGCCGGGAAGGGGTCGCTGTACGAGGGCGGGGTGCGGGTCGCGTACCTGTTCCGGTGGCCCGGGAAGGTCGCGGCCGGGGCGACGACCGGGGAGCCGATCAACAGCGTCGACCTGTACCCGACGCTGCTGGAGGTGTCCGGGGCGAAGGCCCCGGACGGCCCGCTCGACGGGGTCAGCTACCTGCCGACGCTGCTCGGCAAGCCGCGCGACCGCGGGCCGCTGTACTGGCACTTCCCCGGCTACCTGGGCCAGGGGAAGGGGCAGTGGCGGACGACCCCGGCCGGGTCGGTCCGGGACGGCGACTGGAAGCTGATCGAGTTCTTCGAGGACGGCCGGCGCGAGCTGTACAACCTGAAGGACGACATCGGCGAGGCGAAGGACCTGGCCGCGGCGAACCCGGAGAAGGCGAAGGAGCTGCACGGCAAGCTGGCCGCGTGGCGGACCGCCGTCGGGGCGAAGATGCCGACGCCGAACAAGAAGTGACCCCGGGGGCGGTGGGGCAGACATTCTTGTCTGCCCGGCAGGCAGGAATGCCTGCCCCACCCATGAGACAGTTGGAGGTACCCCAATGCGACCGCTCCTCGCCTGCGCCCTCGCCGCGCTCGGTGCCGCCCCGGTTGCGGCCGCCGACCCGCCGCGGATGAACGTCCTGTTCATCGCCGTCGACGACCTCCGCCCGGAACTCGGGTGCTACGGCGTCGCCGGGGTGAAGTCCCCGAACATCGACGCCCTGGCCGCCCGCGGGGTGGTGTTCAACCGGGCGTACTGCGCACAGGCGGTGTGCAACCCGTCCCGGGCCGCCGTCCTGACCGGCCGCCGGCCGGAGAACAGCGGCGTCCTCGACCTGCCGACCCACTTCCGGGACAAGGTGCCTGACGCGGTGACGATCCCGCAGCACTTCAAGGCGAACGGGTACTTCACCCAGAGCTTCGGCAAGATTTTCCACGTCGGCCACGGGAACCGGGACGACGACGAGCGGTCGTGGTCCGCCCCGTCGTTCGGGGCCGGCGGCGCCCGGAAGGAGGCGAAGAAGGACCCGGCCGCCCCACCGCCGCAGCCGAAGAAGGTCGACAACTCGGACCGCCCGCCGTACGCCGCCCCGGACGTGGCGGACGAGGCCGAGGCGGACGGGCGGATCGCGGCCGAGGCGGTCAAGACGCTCCGCCAGGTGAAGGACAAGCCGTTCTTCCTGGCCGTCGGGTTCCTGAAGCCGCACCTCCCGTTCGTCGCCCCGAAGAAGTACTGGGACCTGTACGACCCGAGCAAGATCGCCCTCGCCCCGAACCAGCAGCCGCCGAAGGGGGCGCCGGCGTACGCCAGTAACAACGCCGGCGAATTGCGCGGGTACAAGGGGATGCCGAAGACCGGGCCGATCCCCGACGACGAGCAGCGGAAGTTGAAGCACGGGTACTACGCCTGCGTCAGCTACATGGACGCCCAGGTCGGCAAGCTGCTCGCCGCCCTCGACGAGCTGAAGCTGCGGGACAACACGGTGGTGGTGCTGTGGGGCGACCACGGGTGGCAGCTCGGGGAGCACGGGACGTGGGCCAAGCACACCGCCTGGGAGGACGCCACCCGCGCCCCGCTGATCGTCAGCGTCCCCGGGCGGAAGGCCGCCGGGCAGAAGTCGGGCGCCCTGGTCGAGTTCGTCGACATCTTCCCGTCGCTCGCCGACGCCTGCCGGCTGCCGGCCGCCCCGGGGGCGGAAGGGACGAGCTTCGTCCCGCTCCTCGACGACCCGAAGAGAGCGTGGAAGTCGGCCGCGTTCAGCGTCTGGCCGAAGAACATCCCGGGCGAGGGGGCGGGGATGGGTCGGGCGATCCGGACCGACCGGTACCGGCTGGTCGAGTGGCAGGCCGGCGACAAGGCGCCGGCCGCGTACGAGCTGTACGACCACACGACCGACCCCGGGGAGAACGACAACCTGGCCGCCCGGCCGGAGCACAAGGCGACGGTCGAGCAGCTGGCGAAGCAGTTGAAGGCCGGGTGGAAGGCCGCCGTTCCGAAGTGACCCCGACCCCGTCCCGGAGGAAAGCCCCGTGACCCGCCTCGCCGCCCTGGCCGCCCTCGCCCTGCCTGCCGCCGCGGCCGCCGACCCGCCGGCCGGGAAGAAGCCGAACGTCGTCTTCATCCTGACCGACGACCAGGGGTACGGCGACCTGTCGGCCCACGGCAACCCGGTGCTGAAGACCCCGAACCTCGACCGGCTGCACGCCGAGGGCGTCCGGTTCACCGACTTCCACGTCAGCCCGACCTGCTCCCCGACCCGGTCCGCCCTGATGACCGGCCGGCACGAGTTCAAGAACGGGGTGACCCACACCATCCTCGAGCGCGAGCGGCTCACCCCGAAGGCGACGACGCTGGCCGAGGTGCTGAAGTCGGCCGGGTACACGACCGGGATCTTCGGCAAGTGGCACCTCGGGGACGAGCCGGACCGGTGGCCGAGCCGCCGCGGGTTCGACGAGACGTTCATCCACGGGTGCGGCGGGATCGGCCAGGCGTACCCCGGCGGCAGCGGCGGCGACGCCCCCGGCAACTCCTACTTCGACCCGACCATCCTCCACAACGGGAAGTTCGAGAAGACCAAGGGGTACTGCACCGACGTGTTCTTCGCCCAGGCGACGAGGTGGATCGAGGGCGTGAAGGGGAAGCAGCCGTTCTACTGCCACATCGCGACGAACGCCCCGCACGCCCCGCTCGACGTCCGCCCGGAGGACGAGGCCCGGTACAAGGACAAGGTGAAGCAGCCGAACGCGGCGAAGTTCTTCGGCATGGTCGCCAACATCGACGACAACGTCGGCCGGCTGCTCGACAAGCTCAAGGAGTGGGGGCTGGAGAAGGACACGCTCGTGGTGTTCATGAACGACAACGGAGGGACGGCCGGGGTCCAGGTCTACAACGCCGGGATGCGCGGGCAGAAGGGGACCCCGTGGCTCGGCGGCACCCGGGCGTCGTCCCTGTGGCGGTGGCCCGGCACCCTCGCCCCGGCCGACTGCGGCCGGCTCGCCGCCCACGTCGACTTCTTCCCGACGCTCGCCGAGCTCGCCGGGGCGAGGCTGAGTGACGACGCGAAGAAGCAGGTGGAGGGCCGCAGCCTGGTGCCGCTCCTGCGCGACCCGAAGGCGGCGTGGGACGACCGCACCCTGTTCACCCACGTCGGCCGGTGGCCGAAGGGGGCGAAGCCGGACGACCACAAGTTCGACAAGTGCAGCGTCCGCACGACCCGCTGGCACCTCGTCGCCGACGGCAAGGCCGGGAAGCCGTGGCAGTTGTTCGACGTGACCGCGGACCCGGGCGAGAAGGCGGACGTGATCGACAAGCACCCGGACGTGGTGAAGCAGCTGGCCGCGGAGTACGACGCGTGGTGGGCGGCGCTCCCGCCGTACCTGGTGAACGAGGCGGCCGCGGGCGAGAAGAAGGAGATCACGTTCCACGAGCTGTACCGCAAGCAGTTCGGCCCGAAGTGACGGTTCCGAACGGGGTGGGGAGGGCGAGGCTCCCGCCGAGCCGCCCGCCTTCTTCGGGGGGCCGACCTCCGGCTCGGCGGGAGCCTCGCCCTCCCCACCCCGTTCGGAACGGCTGCCCTCCGTGGCGGCCCGGTCCCGCACCCCGAGGTGATCCCCGTGCCCCGACTCCTCCCCGCCCTCGCGGCCCTCGCCCTGGCCGCCCCGGCGGCGGCCGCCGACAAGCCGAACGTCGTGTTCATCCTGGCCGACGACCTCGGGTGGGGCGACCTCGGGTGCTACGGGAACAAGTTCGTCAAGACCCCGAACCTGGACCGGCTCGCCGGGCAGGGCACGCTGTTCACCCACTTCTACGTCACCGGGTCGGTCTGCTCCCCGAGCCGGTGCGGGTTCCTGACCGGCCAGTTCCCCGGCCGGCACGCCCTCCACGGCCACCTCGCCACCCCGGACCAGAACAAGGCCCGGGCGATGCCCGACTGGCTCGACCCGAATGCCGTCACCCTGCCGCGGCTGTTGAAGTCCGCCGGGTACGCCACCGCCCACGTCGGGAAGTGGCACCTCGGCAGCGGGAAAGACGCCCCGCACCCGCGCGAGTACGGGTTCGACCTGGTCAAGAGCGTCAACGCCGCCGACGCCACCTGGAGGGAGAGCCCGGACGACGACCCGTACTTCCGGGCGAAGTCGAGCACCCTGTTCGTCGACGAGGGGATCAAGTTCGTCGAGGCGAACAAGGGGAAGCCGTTCTACCTCCAGCTCTGGATGCTCGTCCCGCACGCCACCCTGAACCCGACCCCGGAGCAGCTGAAACAGTACGACCAGTTCGCCCCCGGCGGGAAGGACTTCCCGCACGCCGGCGCCCGCCCGGTCTTCTACGCCTCGGTCACCGACCTCGACACCCAGGTCGGCCGGCTGATGAAGGCGCTCGACGACCTCGGGGTGGCGGACAACACCCTGGTGGTGTTCTCCTCGGACAACGGGCCGGAGGAGATCTTCATCAAGAACGCCGGGCACAGCGGGGTCGGCAGCCCCGGCCCGTTCCGCGGCCGGAAGCGGAGCCTGTACGAGGGCGGCGTCCGGGTGCCGTTCCTCGTCCGCTGGCCGAAGGGGACCCCGGCCGGGCGGGTGGACGACGGGTCGGTCGTGAGCGGGGCCGACTTCCTCCCGTCGGTGTGCAAGCTCGCCGGGGTCGACCTCCCGGCCGGGTACACCCCCGACGGCGAGGACCGGTCGGCGGTGCTGGCCGGGAAGCCGGGGCCGCGGACGAAGCCGCTGTTCTGGGAGTGGCGGTTCCGGATCATGGGGCACGTCTCGAACGTCAGCCCGACGGTGTCGGTCCGGGACGGGAAGTGGAAGCTCCTGCTGAACCCGGACCGGAGCCGGGTCGAGTTGTACGACATCCCGGCCGACTCCGGGGAGCTGCGGAACGTCGCCGACCGCCACCCGGAGGTGGTGGAGAAGCTGGCGAAGCAGGCGCTCGCCTGGCAGGCGACCCTGCCGAAGGGGCCGTCCGACCCGGACGCCGGGTCCGACGCCTACCCGTGGCCGAAGGCCCCCGCGCCCAAGAAGGAGTGACGCCCCGATGACCCGCGCGCTGCCCGCCGCCCTCGCCCTGGCCCTCGCCGCCCCGGCGGCCGCCGCCCCGCCGAACGTGGTCGTGGTCATCGCCGACGACATGGCGGCCGAGGACTGCGGGGCGTACGGCCACCCGAAGGTCCGCACCCCGAACCTGGACCGGCTGGCCCGGGACGGGGTGCGGTTCGACCGGGCGTTCCTGACGTGCAGTTCGTGCAGCCCGAGCCGGGCCAGCATCTTGACCGGCCGGTACCCGCACCAGACCGGGGCGGAGCAGCTCCACTGGCCGCTCCCGGCCGACCAGGTGATGGTGAGCACCCCGCTCCGCAAGGCCGGCTACTGGACCGCCGCCGCCGGGAAGTGGCACCTCGGGGCGGCGGCGAAGAAGCAGTTCGACGTCGTCGAGGAGGGCGGCGGGAAGGGCGGGAACGAGGGGTGGGTGCCGCTCCTCCGCGGCCGGCCGAAGGACAAGCCGTTCTTCGTCTGGCTGGCCGCGACCGACCCGCACCGGCCGTACGAGCCGGGGGCGGTGGCGAAGCCGCACGCCCCGGCCGACGCGGTCGTCCCGCCGTACCTGCCGGACCCCCCGGCGGTCCGGGCCGACCTCGCCGCGTACTACGACGAGATCGCCCGGCTCGACGCCCACCTCGGCGAGGTGCTCGACGAGCTTGACCGGCAGAAGGTGGCGGACGACACCGTGGTGGTGTTCCTGAGCGACAACGGCCGGCCGTTCCCGCGGTGCAAGACGACGGTGTACGACAGCGGGGTGCGGACCCCGTTCGTGGTCCGGTGGCCGGCGAAGGTGAAGGCGGGCGGGGTGTGCGGCCGGCTGGTCAGCTCGGTCGACCTGGCCCCGACGGTGCTCGGGCTGGCCGGGCTGAAGCCGGGGCCGACGTTCGTCGGCAAGGACTTCGCCCCGCTGCTGGCCGACCCGACCAAGGCGGTGCGCGAGTTCGTGTTTGCGGAGCGGAACTGGCACGACTACGAGGCGCGGATCCGGGCGGTCCGGTCGGAGCGGTTCAAGCTGGTCCGGAACGACTACCGGGACCTGCCGAACACCCCGCCGGCCGACGCCGTCCGCAGCCCGTCGTTCGCCGAGTTGGTGCGGCTGCGGGACGCGGACAAGCTGACCCCGCCGCTGCGGGCGTGCTTCGCGAAGCCGCTGGCGAGGGAAGAGCTGTACGACGTGGACGCGGACCCGCACGAGCTGGCCGACGTGTCCGCCGACCCGCGGCACGCGGCCGAGTTGGGGCGGCTGCGGGCGGCGCTCGCCGGGTGGGCGAAGGAGACGGACGACCGGGTGCCGAAGGAGCGGACGCCGGACGGGTTCGACCGGGAGACCGGGAAGCCGCTGCCGGACCGGAAGGGGCCGCGGCTGCCGCCGCCGGACCGGGCGTACACCGACGCGTACTCCGTCCCGTGACGCGGGGGCGGTCGGCCGGTCCGAGCGGTTTCGGGGGCGGTGTGTCGTCCGCCGCTTGCGGCGTTGCGGGCGGCACCGCCCGCAACGCCGCAAGCGGCGGCGCCGCGCGGTCACTTCTCCGGCGCGGGCGGCACCTTCCACCGCGGGTCGGGCTGGTGGTGCTTGTCGAGCAGGTTCTTCGCGTGCCGGGTCAGGTCCGGGCGGCGCTTCGAGTAGTCGCTCTTCTCCCCGGTGTCGTTCGACATGTCGTAAAGCTCCACCTCGCCGGTGAGCATCGGCGACCGGATCGCCTTCCACTTCCCGAACCGCACCGCCTGGGCCGTCGGCCCCTCGTAGGTCTCCCAGTACAGCGGGCTCTTCCGCCTCCACTGGTCCTTCTCCTCGCCGCCCTTCAGGGCCGGGACGAGGCTGTCGCTGTCCAGCCCCGGCGGGGCCGCGACTCCGGCCAGCTCCGCCGCGGTCGCCGCCAGGTCGCCGAGATACCACTGCAGGTCGTTCCGGGCGCCGGCCGGCACCGTCCCCGGCCACCACGCCACCGCCGGGACGCGGATCCCGCCCTCGTTCACCGTCCCCTTGCCGCCGCGGAGCCGGCCGGCCGACGCGAAGAAGTCGGCCCGGTGCCCGCCGCCGCCGTGCGGGCCGTTGTCGGAGGCGAACAGCACCAGCGTGTCGCGGTCGAGTTTCAGCTCGGCGAGCAGGTCGAGCACCCGGCCGGCGTCGCGGTCGAGGTCCCGGACCAGCGCGGCGAACGCCTTCTCGGCCGCCGGCCAGTCCTTCCCCGCGAACTCGCCCAGGTCCGGGGCGCGCATCCCCTTGTCGCCGGCTTCGAGGTGGGCCCGCGGCGTGGTCAGCGACAGCAGCAGGAAGAACGGCTTGTCCCGGTGGTCGCGGATGAACCCGAGGGCGTCGTCGACGAGCAACTTCGGGGCGTACTCCACCTCCTTCGTCGCCACCCCTTTGCCGCCGTCCAACAACTTCGGGTCCTGCCACTTCTTCCACTCGGCGGCGGCCTCGTTCTTCAGCGGGACCGGCTTGCCGTCGCGGACGAGGAACTCGGGGTACGGGTTGCGGGCGTGCCAGGTGTTGACGCACCCGAAGAAGTGGTCGAACCCGAGGTCGTTCGGGTCGGTCAGCCGGGCCGGGGTGCCGACGCCCCACCGGCCGACGCAGGCGGTCGCGTACCCCGCCTTCTTCAGCACCGACGCCACCGTCGGCTGGTCCGCCGGGATCGAGACCGGGTCGGCCGAGTCGCCGCGGACGGCGGCCCGGCCGCCGTGCCGGCCGGTGAGCAGGACGCACCGGGACGGGGCACCGGTCGCCCCGCCGGCGTAGAACTGCGTCAGCCGCATCCCGTCGGCGGCCATCCGGTCGAGCCGCGGGGTCGGGACCGTCTTCTGCCCGAAGCTGCCGAGGTCGCCGTACCCGAGGTCGTCGGCCAGGATCACGACGAGGTTCGGCTTGCGCGGCTCGGCGGCCGCCGTTGGTGCGCAGAAGACCGCGAGGGCCAGGCAGGCGGAGCGGCGGACGGTGTTCCCGGGCATGGTGCGTTCCCGCGGCGCCGGGCCGCGCCGGTGCGGCGCGCCGCGGCGGAGGACATGCTACGGACCCGCGGGTGGTGGAGGTTACGGTCTTGTGGCACAGGTCTCCCGACCTGTGTTGCCTTCACAGGTCGGGAGACCTGTGCCACAAACCCGACACCGCGGTCGATACACTGGGCTTCACGGTCTCGTCCCGGTGTGGGAGGGCGAGGCTCCCGCCGAGCCGGAGCGAAGGCTCGGCGGGAGCCTCGCCCTCCCACACCGAGCACCCCGAACCGGAGGCCCCGGTGAAGTACCTGGTCGCCACCCTCGCGCTCGCCGCCGGCCCGTCCGGGGCGCCGGCCCAAGACACCCCGGATGCGGTCCGGCAGAGCCTCGCCCGGGCGCTGGAGAAGCGGGACGCGAAGGCCGTCCGCGAGGCGGCCGCGGCCGGGCGGAAGCTCCTCGGAGACCGGGCCGGGGTCCCGGAGGTGCCGGACAAGCACACCCCGGTCCCGGCCGGCGCCAAGCCGCTCACCCCCGACGAGGCGCGGGAGGCGTTCGCCCCGGTCGTGCCGTACGTCGAGCGAGTCCGGTGGTGGAAGACCGACCTCGACCCGACGAAGCTCGGCCACGCCCTCCGGGAGCCGGCCGCGGTCGTCGCCGGCGCGGCGGCCGCCGCCCGCGCGAAGCTCGACGGGGCCGACAAGGCGCTCGCCCAGGCCGGTGCGGCGGCCGAGTTCCTGCTCTGGGCCCAGGACCGGGCCGGGACCGGCGGGTTCCCGTTCCCGGCCGCGCGGGGGGTCAGCACCGCCGCCCCGTGCGTCGCCGCGGAGCGCTACCTGAAGCAGGCCGAGAAGGACGGCCGGCTCGACCGGGTGGTGCGGAACGGGTGGGCGGTCGACGACACCGGGGACGGCGGGCTGCAGTTCGACAACGGCGAGTGCGGGACGGCCCTGTTCGAGCTGTACGCGGTCACCAAGGACAAGAAGCACCTCGCCGCGGCCGTGCGGGCCGCGGACTGGGCCGCCGGCCGCCCGCTGGTCACGAACTGGAACTACAACAGCTTCAGCGCGCACCTCCTGGCGGCCGCGTTCGAGGCGACCGGGGAGGAGAAGTACCGGGCGGCGGCGAAGGAGAAGGTGCTGGTCGGCGTGATCCCCGGGCAGCTCCCGGACGGGCAGCACGCCGGGCGGTGGGCGGACGGCCACAACGCCCGGCCGGCGTACCACTACATCATGCTCCGGGCGCTGGCGCGGGTGGCGGCGGTGCTGCCGAAGGACGACCCGGACCGGGCCGCGGTGGTCGCCGCCCTCGGGCTCGGGCTGAAGGCCCGCAGCCCGGAGATCACCGCGAAGGGGGCGACCACCAAGGACAAGGCGGTCGAGGCGCTGGTGCTGGTCGAGCGGGCGTTCGCGGACGACCCGGGGTTCCTCCGGGACACCGGCACCCCGGACGCCTTCGACGCCCTGGTCCGGCTCGTCTCCGCCGAGTACCGCGGCGGCCGGGCGCCGCTCGGCCCGCGCGAGTGGGGCCTGGTCCTGGAGCGCGTCCGCGCGAAGAAGTAGCACGGCCGCGGGCCGTGCCCCGGCGTGGGAGGGCGAGGCTCCCGCCGAGCCCAGCTCCGGCTCGGCGGGAGCCTCGCCCTCCCACGCCGGGACACGGCCCGGCCGCGGGTCAGCCGCGCGGCGACAGGATCAACTGCTTCCCCAGCTCCAGGTGCCGGACGACCAGGTCCGCGGCCCGCGGGCCGTCCCCGCCGATCACCGCGTCCGCGATCGCCACGTGCTCGTCGTGGCTGGTGTCGATCCGGGCCGGGGACAGCCGAAACACCCGGGTGACCACCTGCCGCATCTTCTCCCGCAGCCGGCCGAGCGCCCGGGAGATCTCGCGGTTGCCGAGGAACTCGACGAACTGGGTGTGGAAGGCGGCGTCCAGCTCGACCCCGGCGGCCACGTCCCCGGTCCCCCGGAGCCGGGCCTGGGCGGCGAGGTTCTCGCGCACCCGGGCCACCTGGTCGGCGGTCAGGGTGCCGGCGAGCGTCCGCAGGGCGTACGACTCCAGGGCGGCCCGGATCTCGTACTGGTCGGCGATCTCCCGGACGGACAGCTCGCGGACCACGATCCCCTGCTGCGGCGAGACGGCGATGAACCCCTCCGCCTCCAGCCGCTCCAGGGCCGCCTTCACCGGCGTCTTGCTCATCCCGAGCCCCTCGGCCAGCTGCCGCTCGGACAGGAACGTCCCCGGCGGGTACTCGTCGCTGAGGAGCCGCTGCTTGATCCGGTCGTAGGCCTGGTCCTTGAGCAGCCCGCGGGCCGGGGCGCTCGCTTCGGACCGGGCGGGCGGACGGGCGGCCATCGACGGCTCCGGAATGGGGGACCGATGAGAAACGTGGAATCGGGTCGAAAGTCTTCTTGAATCCTACTGAGATCTCAGTAGGATCTCAAGAGGAGTTCGGCCGGGAGTTGGCCCGATGCGGAGTGTCGCCCTGATCCTGGTGGCCGTCGCGGGGGCCGACCCCGAGCGGCGGTACGTCCACCCGGGGCCGGACGGGCGGCTGGCGTACCCCGCCGACGCCCGCGGGAACCGCGTCCCGGACTTCTCCCACGCCGGGTACGGCGGCGGGGCGGCGATCCCGGACGTGCCGGTCCGCGCCGTCGTCGCGCCGGGGAAGGGCGACGCCGGGCCGCGCATCCAGGCCGCGATCGACCACGTCGCGGGTTTGGCCCCGGGCGCGGACGGGTTCCGCGGGGCGGTCCTGCTCCTTACCGGCCGGCACGAGGTCGCCGGGCACCTCCGCATCGGAACCAGCGGCGTTGTGCTCCGCGGGCAGGGGAAGGAGACCGTCCTCGTCGCGACCGGCACCGACCGGCGGGCGGTGGTCCGGGTCCGCGGCCGGGCCGACCGCACCGAGGAGAAGCCGCGGCCGGTCGCCGACGCCTACGTTCCGGTCGGCGTTGACACGCTCCGCCTCGGGTCGGCCGACGGGCTGAAGGCCGGCGACGCGGTCGTGGTCGAGCACCCGTCGACGGAGAAGTGGATCGCCGCCATCGGGATGGACCGGTTCCCGTCGCGGGACAAGGGGTCGTACCTCGACTGGAAGCCGGGCACGCTGGACATCCGCTGGGACCGGGTGGTCACCAAGGTCGACGGCGACCGGGTCACGCTCGACGCCCCGCTCACCACCGCCCTCGACGCGGCGCACGGCACGGCCACGGTGCGGCGGTACGCGTGGCCGGGGCGGGTGCGGAACGTCGGGGTCGAGAACCTCCGGCTGGAGTCGGCGTTCGACCCGAAGAACCCGCACGACGAGGACCACGCCTGGACCGGGGTGACGGTCGAGAACGCCGAAGACGTGTGGGTCCGGCGGGTGTCGTTCCGACACCTGGCGGGGTCGGCGGTGGCGGTGTGGGAGACGGCCCGGCGGGTCACCGTCGAGGACTGCGACTCGGCCGACCCGGTGTCCGAGGTCGGCGGGCAGCGGCGGCACACGTTCCTCACCGCCGGCGGGCAGACGCTGTTCCTCCGTTGCACGGCGACCGGCGGCCGGCACGACTTCGCGGTCGGGCACCTCGCCCCCGGGCCGACCGCCTTCGTCCGGTGCAAGGCGACCGACGCCCACGGGTTCAGCGGGCCGGTCGGGAGCTGGGCGTCCGGCGTGCTGTACGACAACGTCCACGTCGACGGCGGCGGGCTTGCGCTGACCAACCGCGAGACGGACGACCACGGCGTCGGGTGGGCGGCGGCGAACTCGGTCCTGTGGCAGTGCTCCGCCCCGGTCGTCACCTGCCGGACGCCGCCGACGGCGCAGAACTGGGCGGTCGGGGTCTGGGGCCAGCTCGTCGGCGACGGGCACTGGCGGCAGTTCAACGAGTTCGTGAAGCCGGACAGCCTGTACGAGGCGCAGCTGGCCGACCGCCTCGGGGCGAAGGCCGCGGCGGTCCTGAAGGCCGGGCCGGTCACCACCGACCCGGGCGACGCGAAGCGAATCGGCAACCCGGCGCCGGCCCCGGCGCCGCCCGCGGCGAAGCCGCTCGCGCTGACCGACGGCCGGCTGACGGTCGACGGCAAGTTGGTCGCCGGCGACCGCGTCGGCACCGCCTGGTGGCAGGGGCACACGCTCCCGAGCCGGGCGACCGAGCGCGGCATCGGGGTGACGCGGTTCGTCCCGGGCCGGGTCGGGCCGGGGTTCACCGACGACCTCGACGAGCTGACCGACCAGATGCGGGCGGACGGGGTCGCGGCCCTCGACCACCATTGGGGGCTGTGGTACGACCGCCGCCGCGACGACCACCAGATGATTCGCCGGATCGACGGCGGGGTGTGGGCGCCGTTCTACGAGCTGCCGTGGGCGCGGTCGGGGAAGGGCCGGGCGTGGGACGGGTTGAGCAGGTACGACCTGACCCGGTTCAACCCGTGGTACTTCGCCCGGCTCAAGGAGTTCGCCGACCACTGCGGGCGGAAGGGCCTGGTTCTCGTCCAGCAGATGTACTTCCAGCACAACGTGCTGGAGGCCGGGGCGCACTGGGCGGACTTCCCGTGGCGGCCGGCGAACTGCCTCCAGGAGACCGGGTTCCCGGAGCCGCCGGAGTACGCCGGCGGGAAGCGGGTGTTCATGGCGGCGGCGTTCTACGACGTGACCCACCCGGTCCGCCGCGACCTCCACCGGCGGTACATCCGCCACTGCCTGGACGTGCTCGGCGGGTGCCCGAACGTGGTCTTCCAGACCGGGGAGGAGTTCACCGGCCCGCGGCACTTCGTCGAGTTCTGGCTCGACACGGTCGCCGAGTGGCAGAAGGAGTCGGGGAAGACGGTGCTGGTCGGGCTGAGCTGCACCAAGGACGTGCAGGACGCGATCCTGGCCGACCCCCTCCGCTCGGCCCTGGTGTCGGTGATCGACCTGAAGTACTGGTGGTACACGGCGCGCGGCGGGGTGTACGACCCGACAGGCGGCGAGGACCTGGCCCCGCGGCAGCAGCTGCGGGAGTGGGCCGGGGACAAGGCGCGGTCGGCCGAGTCGGTCGCCCGGGCCGTCCGGGAGTACCGGTCGAAGTTCCCGGGCAAGGCGGTGACCGTGTCCCACGACGGCGGGCACGGCTGGGCGGCGCTGGCCGCCGGCGCGTCGCTCCCGGACCTGCCGAAGACGACCGCCCCGGACCTCCTGGCCGCCGGGCTCAAGCCGTTCGAGTCGAAGCTGTTCGCGAAGGGCCAGTACGCCTTGGCCGAGCCGGGCGAGCGGTATCTCGTGTACTCGGCCGGCGGCCCGGTCCGGCTCGACCTGGCCGCGGCGCGGGGGCCGTTCGCCGCCGCGTGGGTCGACCCGAAGACCGGGGCGCTCGCCCCGCTGACGGACCCGCCGCCGGGCGGCGCGGCGGCGACCGTCCGGCCGGCCGGGGCCGGGCCGGCGGTGCTGTGGGTCCGCCGCGAGCCGAAGTGACCACCCGTGTGACCGTTCCTCCTCCCCGTCGGAGTCTCACACATGACCCGCCTCCCGTCCCGCCGGTCGGCGTTCACGCTGATCGAGCTGCTGGTCGTCATCGCCATCATCGCGGTCCTCGTCGGGCTGCTCCTCCCGGCGGTCCAGAAGGTGCGGGAGAGCGCCGCCCGGTCGAGCTGCCAGAACAACCTGAAGCAGATCGGGATCGCCCTGCAGCAGTACCACGACACCTACGGCAAGTTCCCGTACGCCCGGTCCGGCGGCGGGCAGAACCGCCACACCTGGGCGCTGCTCATCCTGCCGAACCTGGAGCAGGAGAACGTGTTCAACATCTACAAGGAGCCGATCGCCGGGGTGAACCAGACGGACGGGGTGAACAACCACACCTCGACCGACCCGCAGGTCGTGACCGCCCGGGGGGCGCAGGTGAAGGTGTACAGCTGCCCGAGCCGGCGCGGCGGGGGGACGGCGCTCAGCCCGATCACCGACCCGAACACGGCCGGCGTGACCGGCACCCCGTCCGACTACGCCGCCTGCGCCGGGGAAACCACCGCCGTCACGGGGGCCGGGACGAACGGGGTGTTCCAGCTGGTCAACTCGAACCACACCCGGGTGTCGGTCCAGATCAAGGACATCAAGGACGGGACGACGAACACCATCCTGGTCGGGGAGAAGCACATCCAGCTGAACAGCCTGAACCACTACGCCCAGGACGGGATGATCTTCAGCGGGAGCGAGACCATGACGTACGTCCGGGCGGCCGGGCCGGGCCGGGAGCTGGCCCTGACCAACACCGACACCCCGCTCACCCAGTTCGGCAGCTGGCACACCGGGGTGGTCCAGTTCGTGTTCGGGGACGGGAGCGTCCGCGGGCTCCGGACCTCGGTCCCGGGCAGCACCCTGGCCCTGCTCGCCAACCGCGACGACGGCCTGGTGGTCCCGAGCCTCGACTGACCCCCGACACCCCAACCTTTCCCCGGAGGGCGGTACCGTGACGACCGCGACGAGGCGTGTGACCCGCCGGCTCGCCCCGGCCCTGGCCCTGGCGGCCCTGGCCGCCGGGTGCGGGCCGGCCCAGTACCCGGTCGCCGGCCGGGTGGCGTACGAGGACGGCAGCCCCCTGACCGAGGGGACCGTGGTGGGCGAGACGACGATCGACGGGACGAAGGTGATGGCCCGGGGGGCGGTCGGGCCGGACGGCACCTTCGCCTGGGGGACGGCCAAGGCCGGGGACGGCGCCCGGGCCGGGAAGTACCGGGTGATCGTCGTCCCCCGGGCCCTGTCCAACGCCGAGCTGGACCAGGGGAAGGCGCCGGCGGTGGACGAGAAGTTCACCCGCCCGGAGACGTCCGGGATCGAGTTCGAGGTGACCGGCGGGAGGAACGAGTTGAAGATCACGGTCGCCCGGCCGGCCCCGAAGCCGGACCCGGGCCCCGACGACAAGAAGGACCCCGACGACAAGAAGGACCCGGACCCGAAGGCGAAGCCCGAGGTGGCCCCGCCGCCGAAGCCGAAGCCGGACCCCCCGAAGTAACCCACCCACAGCGAGGGCGACGCGATGACCCGACGGGCGAGGCGGACCGCGGCCCTCCTGACCCTCGCCGCCCTGGCCGGGGCGGCGGGGTGCGGGTCCGGCCGCTACCCGGTGACCGGCCGGGTGACGTACGACGACGGCAGCCCGCTCCCGGAGGGGAGCGTGGTCGGCGAGTGCCGGGACGGCCCGGACCCGGTGATGGCCCGCGGGAACGTCGGCCCGGACGGCAGGTTCGAGTGGGGCACCGAGCGGGCCGGGGACGGGGCCAAACCGGGCAAGTACAAGGTGATCGTCGTCCCCCGGACGCTGTCCAACGCCGAGCTGGCCCAGGGGATGGTGTCCGCCGTGGACGGGAAGTTCACCCGATACGACAGCTCGGGGATCGAGTTCGAGGTGAAGGACGCCCGGAACGAGCTGAACATCACCGTCACCAGGCCGAAGCCGGGGGCGAAGCCGAAATGACCGCCGTCCTGCTCGTGGCGTGTGCCGCCGCCCCGGCCGCGGGCCCGCCGCCGCACGCCAAAGTCGGCCCGGTCGGCCCGGCCGACTGCCGGTGGACCGCGGGGTTCTGGGCCGAACGGTTTGAGACGTGCCGGTCCGCCACCATCCCCTTCATGGGGGACCTCATGGAGGGGACGGCCCGCAGCCAGTTCCTGCACAACTTCCGCGTCGCGGCCGGGCTGGAGGCCGGCCGCCACCGCGGCCCGCCGTGGAACGACGGCGACTACTACAAGTGGCTGGAGGCGGTCGCCGGGGTCCACGCCGTCGCCCCGGACCCCGCCCTCGACAAGCGGATGGACGCCGCCATCGCGATCATCGCGAAGGCCCAGCGCGCCGACGGCTACCTGCACACGCCGGTGCAGATCGCCAACCGCAACGGAGCGGCCGAGAAGCCGTTCGCGGACCGGCTGAACTTCGAGATGTACAACTTCGGCCACCTGTTCACCGCGGCCGCGGTCCACCACCGGGCGACCGGGAAGAAGACGCTGCTGGCGGTGGCGGTGAAGGCCGCCGACTTCCTGGCCGCGGCGTTCGAGAACCCGACGCCGGAGCTGGCCCGCAACGCCGTCTGCCCGTCGCACTACATGGGGGCGGTGGACCTGTACCGGGCGACCGGCGACAAGAAGTACCTCCGGCTCGCGGCGAAGTTCATCGACCTCCGCGACCAGGCGACGGCCGGCGGGACGGACGACAACCAGGACCGCGTCCCGTTCCGCAGGCAGACCGAGGCGGTCGGCCACGCCGTGCGGGCGAACTACCTGTACGCCGGCGCCGCCGACGTGTACGCCGAGACCGGCGACGAGACGCTGCTGGCCCCGCTGAAGCCGATCTGGGCGAGCGTGGTGACGCGGAAGATGTACCTGACCGGGGCGTGCGGGGCGCTGTACGACGGGGCGTCGCCGGACGGGTCGAAGGACCAGAAGCAGATCTCGCGCGTCCACCAGGCCTACGGCCGCGACTACCAACTGCCGCACAGCACCGCCCACAACGAGACGTGCGCCGCGATCGGCAACGCCCTGTGGAACGAGCGGATGCTGCGGGTCACCGGCGAGGCGAAGTACGCCGACGTGCTGGAGACGACGCTCCTCAACGCCCTGCTCGCCGGGGTGAGCCTCGACGGCAAGCGGTTCTTCTACACGAACACGCTGCGGCAACTCGACACGATGCCGGCCGCGCTCCGCTGGTCCCGAGACCGCGAGGAGTGGATCAGCTGCTACTGCTGCCCGCCGAACGTGGCCCGCGTCGTGGCGCAGGTGAACGCATCCGCCTACGGCCGGTCGGACCGCGGGGTGTGGGTCCACCTGTACGGCGGCAACACGCTCGACACGACGCTCCCCGACGGCCGCCGTGTGAAGCTGAAGCAAGAGACGGATTACCCGTGGGACGGCCGGGTGAAGCTGACGGTCGAGTCGGCGCCGGCCGGCGAGTGGTCGCTGTTCCTGCGCGTCCCCGGGTGGGCCGACGGGGCGACGCTCGCCGTGAACGGCAAGCCGGCGGACGCGAAGTCCGGGACGTACGCCGAGGTGCGGCGCGAATGGAAGGCCGGCGATGTCGTCGCGCTGTCACTGCCGCTGCGGCCGCGGCTGGTGCAGGCCCACCCGCTGGTCGAAGAGGCCCGCAACCAGGTCGCCGTGGTGCGCGGGCCGCTCGTCTACTGCCTCGAATCCACCGACCTGCCGAAGGGCGCCCGCGTGCAGGACGTGGCGCTGCCGCGCGAGGTGGGGTTCACCCCGCGGCACGACCCGAAGCTGCTCGGCGGCGTGACGGTGCTGGAGGCGAAGGCGGAACTCGTCGGCGACCGGCCGTGGGGCGACGAGCTGTACCGCGAGTTCAAGCCGGCCGCCGCGAAGCCGGTCGACGTCCGACTGGTCCCGCACTACGCCTGGGCGAACCGCGGCCGGTCCGAGATGACCGTCTGGATGCCCCTGGGGCGCTGACCGATGCACACCGTCCGCCGCCTCCTCACCGCCGTTCTGTCACTGCTGGTGGGCCAGACATTCTTGTCTGGCCGCTTGCAGGCCGCGGAGGTCGAGCAGTGGGGCATCTTCGAGGTCACCCTGAAGGGGCCGGCGGACGGCAACCCGTTCGTCGACGTGGAACTGTCCGCGACCTTCACGCAGGGCAAGACACAGGTCCGCGCCGCCGGCTTCTACGACGGCGACGGGACCTACCGCGTCCGGTTCATGCCGGAGGCGCAGGGCGAGTGGGCGTACACGACGGCGAGCAACCGGGCCGAGCTGAACGGCAAGAGCGGCACGTTCACGGTCGGGAAGCCGGGGCCGGGCAACCGCGGGCCGGTGCGGGTGCGGAACACCTACCACTTCGCCTACGCCGACGGCACCCCGCACGTCTCCGTCGGCACGACGTGCTACGCCTGGACGCACCAGGGTGACGCGCTCGAGGAGCAGACGCTCGCCACCCTGAAGGCGGCGCCGTTCAACAAGCTGCGGATGTGCGTCTTCCCGAAGTGGTACGCGTTCAACCGGACCGAACCGCCGCGCTACCCGTTCGCCGGCACCCCGCCGAACAAGTGGGACCTCGAGCGCTTCAACCCCGACTTCTTCCGCCACCTGGAAAAGCGAGTCGGGCAGCTCCGCGACCTCGGGATCGAGGCCGACGTGATCCTCTTCCACCCCTACGACGACGGCCACTGGGGGTTCGACCGGATGCCGCCCGCGGCCGACGACCGGTACCTGCGGTACGTGGTCGCCCGCCTGGCGGCGTACCGGAACGTGTGGTGGTCGCTGGCGAACGAGTTCGACTTCATGGAGAAGACGGACGCCGACTGGGGGCGGTTCCTGAAGATCGTCCACGAGGCCGACCCGCACAAGCACCTGCTCTCCATCCACAACGGCACCCGGCTGTACAACCAGACCGACCCGCGGCTGACGCACGCCAGCGTCCAGAACGGGTCGGCCGTCGCCGACTTCGGCCGGGCGGTGCTGTACCGGGACGTGTACCGCAAGCCCATCGTCTTCGACGAGGTGAAGTACGAGGGCGACTTCGAGCAGCGGTGGGGGAACCTGTCGGCGGAGGAGATGGTGCACCGGTTCTGGCAGGGGGCGATCGCCGGCACCTACGTCGGCCACGGCGAGACCTACAAGCACAAGGACGACCTGGTGTGGTGGTCGCGGGGCGGGGTGCTGCGCGGCAAGAGCCCGGACCGGCTGGCGTTCCTGCGGAAGGTGCTGGAGGCCGGCCCGGCGGACGGGCTGGAGCCGATCGACAAGTGGCAGGACGAGCGGACCGCCGGGAAGCGCGGCGAGTTCTACCTGGTGTACCTCGGGAAGGACAAGCCGACCGAATGGGCGGTCGACCTGCCGGGAAAGAGTGACAAGCCGCTGACACTGAAGGCCGAGGTGCTGGACACCTGGAACATGACGGTGAAGCCGGTGCCCGGGTCGTTCACGCTGAAGCAGAAGGGCGGCTACCGGCTGGTCGCCGACCCGCCGGCGACGATCCCGCTGCCGGGCAACCCCTACATGGCGATCCGGCTCCGGGCCGAGGCCCCCAAGAAGTGAACCCTATGCGCACCACCCTCACCGTCGCCGCCCTGATCCTGCTCCCTCACGCCGCGGCGGCCGGGCCGCGCGTCGACCTGAACCAGGACAACGGCCGGGCCGACGTGCTCGCGCCGGGGTGGGATCACTGGCGGGTGCCGGAGGCGGAATCGGCCACCGCGAAGTTCGGCGACATCACGGTGACACTCCGCGCCGGGAAGGGGGCGAAGCTCGGCACCGCGTGGTGGAAGCCGGGGTTCGACCACCCAGCCCGGATGGCGTCGGACGGGGTGGTCGCCGGCGAACTGCAACTGACGCTCTCCGGCCTCGCCCCCGGGAAGCACTCGCTCGGCACCTGGCACAACGCCCTCGCCGACGGGAAGCCGGGCCGCGTCACGGTGACCGCCGGCGGGGCGAAGGCGGTCGTCACGCCGTCCCACCGGGTCGCGCACGACGCCGACGCCGCGTCCGCCTACGTCGAGTTCGACGCCGTCGCCGGCAAGGACGTGGTCGTCACCTTCACCGGCGAGGGGGCCGGCGGCGTGGTCCTGAACGGGTTCGAGATCGACCGCTCCGACCCGGCCAGGCGGGCGGCGAAGCCGGAGCCGGCCGACGCCGACGAGCACGCCCCCACCGACCCGGTGCTGGCGTGGCGGGCCGCGCCGGGGGCGACTACCCACCGCGTCCACCTCGGCACCGACCCGAACGCGCTGGAGTTGCGCGGCGAGACGAAGGGCGCGACGTTCCCGACCGCCGCCCTGAAGCTGAACCACCGGCAGTCGTACTTCTGGCGCGTCGACACCGTGCACGGCGACCGCGTGGTGTCCGGCGAGGTGTGGCGGTTCCGCGTCCGGCACCTGGCGTTCCCGGAGGCGGAGGGGTACGGCCGGTTCGCGATCGGCGGTCGCGGCGGCGCGGTGTACGAGGTGACGAACCTGAACGACGCCGGGCCGGGGTCGCTCCGCGCGGCGGTCGAGGCGAGCGGCCCGCGGACGGCCGTGTTCCGCGTCGGCGGGGTGATCCCGCTGAAGTCGAAGCTGGTCGTGCGGAATCCGTACCTGACGGTCGCCGGGCAGACCGCCCCCGGCGACGGCGTCTGCGTCACGAACTACACCTTCGGCTGCTCCGACACGCACGACGTGGTGATCCGCCACGTCCGCATCCGCGTCGGCGACGAGTCCGGCGAGACGCAGGACGGGTGCGGGGCGCGCGGGTCCGACCACTGCGTCTTCGACCACTGCTCGATCAGCTGGAGCATCGACGAGGGGTTCAGCTCGCGCGAGGCGAAGAACATCACCGTGCAGCGGTGCCTCATCGCCGAGGCGCTCAACGTCGCGAACCACAAGAAGTACCAGCCCGGCAAGGGGCACTCGTTCGCCGCCAGCATCTCCGGCGGCGTCGGCAGCTTCCACCACAACCTGCTCGCCCACTGCACCGGCCGGAACTGGAGCCTGGCCGGCGGCCTCGACCGCACCGGGCAGCGGCTCGCCGGCCGGCTCGACCTCCGCAACAACGTCGTCTACAACTGGCGCGACCGGACCACCGACGGCGGGGTCCGGGAGCTGAACTTCGTCAACAACTTCTACCTCCCCGGCCCGGCGACCACGGTGTTCACGCTGCTGAAGCCCGACCCCGGCGACCCGGACCGCGGGATGCGGGCGCACATGACCGGTAACGTCATCGACGGCAAGCCGGAGTTCGACGCCGACAACTGGAAGGCGTACGTCGGCCCGGCCGACGGGCTGGCGAAGGTGCGGCAGGAGAAGCCGCTGTTCGAGCCGTTCGTCGCCACGCACACGGCGAAGGAGGCGTTCGACAGCGTGCTGGCGGACGTCGGGGCGACCAGGCCGAAGCAGGACGCGGTTGACCGCCGGGTGATCGCCGACGTGCGGAAGCGGACGCACACCTTCACCGGCAGCCGCGGCAAGCTGCCCGGCATCATCGACACGCCGAAGGACGCCGGCGGGCTGCCGGAATACAAGTCCGGCGACGCCCCGCCGGACGCCGACCGCGACGGCATCCCCGACGCCTGGGAGACGGCCGCCGGCCTCGACCCGAAGAACCCCGCCGACGGCGCGGCCTACCGCCCCGACGGGTACACGAACCTGGAGCACTACCTGAACGTGCTCGCGAACCCGCCGCGACCGTCGGCCGACCCGAAGTACCGGGAGACGATCGACAAGCGGGCGGCCGCGGCGGTGGCCTCTGCGAGCGTCGCGGACGAGGCGAAGAAGGCGGCCGCGGTCCGGGCCGTGGCGGCCCACTACGTCGGCATCAACGACATCCACTTCGACCGCGACGCCGCGGTGAAGGCCGCCGGCGCGGATACGGATGCCGTCGCGAAGGCTCGTGATAAGGCGGCGGCCGAGGTCGCGGTCGTACACAAGCGGTTCACGCAGGACCTGGCGGTGGCGCTGATGTCCGAGCAGTGCGACGCCGTGAAGGACGCAATGAGGTACGGGGTGCGGGTGAACACGTACAAGGTGTACTGTGAGATGTTGCCCGACCTCACCGACGCCCAGAAGAGCAAGATTCGCGAACTCCTCCTCGCCGGCCGCGAGGACGCGCTCGTCGCCGGCGGCGCCGACGAGAAGCACGAGAAGTTCCGCCAGGCGAAGGGGCGGATCACGAACTACCTGAGTGCCGAAGGCTACGACCTGAAGAAGGCGGCCGAGGAGTGGGCGGCGAAACAGAAGAAGGACGCCCCCAAGAAGCCGAACCCGTGACCGCGAGGCGCACCGTGAGAACTCCGTTATGCGTGTCGGGCCTCGCCCTGCTCGTCGGGGTGGCGGCCGGGCAGTACCCGAAGGTGCCGCCGGAGGTGCAGCGCGCCGAGGACGAGCGGCGGGCGAGGTACGAGAAGCCCGAGGACGAGGCGTGGGCGAGGGCCCAGCCGGAGCTCGCCGGGTGGGCCAAGAAGGGGAAGCCGTACCTGCCCGGGGCGGCGAAGCCGACCGACTTGCCGCAGGCGGCGATCCCGGCGTTCCCTGGGGCGTGGGGCGGCGGGATGTACAGCTTCGGTGGCCGCGGCGGCAAGGTGTACGCGGTCACCAGTCTGGAGGACGCCGGGCCGGGCACGTTCCGCGAGGCGTGCAACGCCGTCGGCCCGCGCGTCGTCGTGTTCACCGTCGCCGGCACGATCCGGCTGAAGAACCGCGTCCGCATCCGCTCGCCGTACATCACCGTCGCCGGCCAGACCGCCCCCGGCGACGGCGTCTGCATCCGCGGCGCCACCGTCTGTATTGATACCCATGATGTCGTCATCCGACATCTGCGGTTCCGCCGCGGCGAGACGGACGTGGCGAACCGCGACGACTCCCTCGGCGGCAACCCGGTCGGCAACGTCATCCTCGACCACGTCTCGGCGAGCTGGGGGCTCGACGAGAACCTCTCCATGTACCGCCACATGTATAAGCCCAAGGACGGCGGCACGGAGCTGAAGCTGCCGACGGTGAACATCACGATCCAGTGGTGCATCTCCAGCGAGGCCCTCGACACCTACAACCACTCGCTCGGGAGCACCATCGGCGGGCACAACAGCACGTTCCACCACAACTTGTGGGCGAACAACGCCGGCCGCAACCCGAGCATCGGCATGGACGGCGACTTCAACTTTCTCAACAACGTCGTCTACAACTGGCGGCACCGCACCGTCGACGGCGGCGACCAGAAGAGCCGGTACAACATCGTCAACAACTACTACAAGCCCGGCCCGGCCACCCCGGACGGCCCGGTCGCCCACCGCGTCCTCCGGCCCGACGGCCGGCGGCCCGGGCCGGACAAGACCCTCGCCCGGGAGTGGGGGAAGGCGCACGTCGCCGGGAACGTGGTCGAGGGGAACGACGCGGTGACCAAGGACAACTGGGCCGGCGGGGTGCAGATCGACGGGGACGACGACCCGAAGGTGATCCTGCCGCGGGTGCGGCAGGACAAGCCGTTCCCGACGGCCGAGGTGCCGGTCCAGCCCGCCGCCGAGGCGTTCGCCGCGGTACTCGACCAGGCCGGGGCGACGCTCCCGCGGCGCGACGCGGTCGACCGCCGCGTCGTCGAGGCGGTCCGGAAGGGGACCGCCGGCGCGGACACCAAGCAGGGGATCATCACCGACGTGAAGCAGGTCGGCGGCTACCCGGAGTACACGGGCGAGCCGGTGAAGGACGCCGACCGCGACGGGATGCCGGACGACTGGGAGCGGACGTACGGCTTCGACCCGAACGACTCGGCCGACGCGGCAAAGGACTGCAACGGCGACGGGTACACGAACGTCGAGAAGTACCTCAACGGCCTCGACCCGAAGGCGAAGGTCGACTGGAAGGACCTCCGCAACAACCGAGACCCGCGTGCGCCCGGCCGGTGACCGGTCAGGCGAGTTCTCCCCCGCCCGCTTCGGCCGCCGGTGGCGCCGGGGCCGGCGGGTCGTCCGGGACGACCGGCTTGGTCGGGTCGATCATCAGCCAGAAGAACACCCCGACGACGTACGCGGCGGCGTACAGCGACAGGTTGATGATGTACCCCTCGATCAGCCCGGCCTCCCGGGCGGCCAGGGTCTGCGGGGCCGCCGCCGCCTCGCCGACCACCGCCACCAGCGGGGCCAGTTCGGCCTCCTTGGCGGCCACCCGGGCGTTCATGATCGTCGCGGTGACGATGATCGTGGTCACCCCGCCCAGGTTCCCGACCATGTTCATGAACCCGGACACGATGGCCGCGTGCCGGCGGCCAATGTCCTGGCAGACGGCCCAGGCCGGCCCCATGATCAGGTCGTTGAAGAACCCGGCCAGGGCCACCCCGCCGGCGAACACCCACATGTTCTGGTTCGACGCACCCACGATCGCCACCCCGTAGGCCGCGGCCGCCCCGGCGTACCCGAGGATCCCGTACCGCCGGCGGCCCCACTTCCGGTCCCCGGTCCGGCGGACGTACCGGTCGGTCAGCCGGCCGCCGACGATGCACCCGAGGACCCCGACCAGGAGCGGCCCGCCGGCCAGCAAGGCCATCACCGCCCGGTCCCCCAGGGTGACCGCCTGGCCGCCGAACTGCCGCTTCAGGAAGTCCGGGAGGAAGTACATGAAGAAGTACCACCCGTAGTTGGTGCACACGTACATGCCGCACACCATCCACAGGTTCCGGCTGCGGACCAGGGTGCCCCACGGGACCCCGCCGTGGATCGGCTCCGCCCCCCGCCCGGCGGCCACTAGGTCGCGCTCCGCCCGGTTCGCCGCCGGGTGCTCCTCCGGGGTGTTGCGGAAGTACAGGGCGAACAGGAGGCACCACACCAGCCCGATCCCGCCGAACAGCCAGAACCCGGTCTTCCAGTGGAGCCCGAGGAGGTCCGGGTCGACCAGGCAGAGCCAGATCAGCGGGGTCAGCCCGCCCATGAACCGGGCCGACATCCACACCGCCCCCTGGGCGGTGCCGCGCTGCGACATCGGGAACCAGTTGTACAGCGCCCGGGCGATGTTCGGGTACGCCCCGGCCTCCCCCACCCCGAACAGGAACCGGAACACGACCAGGACCGCCAGCCCGGCCGTCCCGACCAGGGCGACCGTCCCGAACTCGTACCCGACGAGGGTGGTCAGGCAGAAGAAGGTGGACCACCACAGGACGATCCGGATGAGCGTCTTCCGCGGCCCGAACCGGTCCCCCAGGTACCCGGTCGGGACCTCGAACAGGGCGTAGGCGAGTTGGAACGCCCACAGGGCGACCGCGAGGTCGGCGACCGTCTTCAGCCCGAGTTCCCGGCGGATGTCCTCCTGGGCGCTGCCCCAGAACGCCCGGTCGATGTAGGTGATCATCGACAGGGTGCAGAGGAACGCCAGAACGGTGTACCGGACGCGGGTCGGGGCGGCGGGCGGTGTCATCGGCGGCGCGGGGGCGGGGAGAGGGTGTGGGAGACGGCTAATGTAGCGGGTTTCGCCGCGACGCCCGCTAAACTGACCCCGGGGCCGACCGCGGGCACCGGGGGACGGGCATGGTCGATCAACCGTCGCAAGCCGTCCAGGACTACCTGAAGGCGATCCACCGGCTCGGCGGCGGCGACCGGGTCGTCCCGCCCAACGAGATCGTGGCCGCGATGGGGGTCAAGGCCCCGTCGGTCACCGGCATGCTGAAGCGGCTGGCCGAGGCCGGGTGGATCACCTACACCCGGAAGTCCGGGGCCCGACTGACCCCCGCCGGCCTCGCCGAGGCCCTCCGGGTGATCCGCCGGCACCGCCTGGTCGAACTCTTCCTGACCCGCGTCCTCGGGCTCGACTGGAGCGAGGTTGACGCCGAGGCGGAGGCGCTGGAGCACGCCATCTCGCCGCGGCTGGAGCAGGCCATCGCCGACCACCTCGGGGAGCCGGTCGAGGACCCGCACGGCCACCCGATCCCGTCCCGGACCGGCGAACTCCGCCGCCGCACCCTCCGCCCCCTGAACGAGTTCCGGGTCGGGCAGACGGTGACCGTGCGGGAGGCCCAGGACGACAACCCGGCCCGCCTCCGGCACTGGCACCAACTCGGCCTCGTCCCCGGGGCGACGGTCGAGGTGCTCACCTACGAGCAACTCGACGACCTGTTCGAGGTGCGGGTCGGCGGGCGGCTCGTCCGGCTCGGGAGCGTCGGCCTGGCCGGGCTGCGCGGGGAACTCGCCGCCCCGCCGGCCGGGGCGGACGGTGTTAACGCCGGTTAGTCGGGGCCGGCGCCGGCGTTCCTGCCGCCCGGTGTCGGTGGCACTCATCCCCTTTCCCGGGAACGTGTTCGCACCCGCCCGCCGGGCGGCGGGGGGCCGCCCGGCGCGCACCGGGTGTTGGAAAACCGGGCATCACCCCGGGTGACCGTCGGGCTTTTCCGACGCCGTCCGGGTTGACCCGCGGGGGGCGTGAGATAGGGTTCGAACGTCGGGAGACTCGACCGGCACCCACCGCCCACAAACCCTTCGCCCGATGTGACTTGCTCACCGCGGAAGGGGAGGCTTTACCCGTGTTCCAGTTGATCACGTGCAACCTCGCCTGCCTGGCCATCGCGGCCCTCTACTACACGTGGCGGGACGTGTACATGCACCGCCGCCGGCGGGAGCAGCTCCGCCAGCGCGTCGCGTACATGCTCTGGGTCGCCGCCGGCCGCGCCGCCTGACAGCCGGTCGGACCGTCCCGCCCCCGCACCGCCCCCGGCCGCCCGGGGGTTTTTGCGTTGCCGGCTCGGTTCCGCCGCTCGCGGCGTTGCCCCCGGGGTGGCGCGACGCCGCGAGCGGCGGAACGGAGGCACGACCCGTCTCGGCGGCGCGTTCCAACTCCGCACGCGGTTTGCTAAGCTGAAGGGACGGGACGCGGCGGCTCCAGCGGGGGCGGGGCATGGGGTACCAAGACCGGGACTACTACCGCGACGGCGGGCGGGGGTACTTCGACGGGTGGGGCGGCCAGGGCGTCACCGTCTGGCTGGTCGCGATCACCTGCGTGGTGTTCTTCGCCCAGTGCGTCACCGGCAACCCGGTCCTCAGCCCGTTCGTCCGGACGTTCGCCTACCGCCTCGACCTGGTCCTGGAGGGCGAGGTGTGGCGGCTGGTCACCCCGCTGTTCCTCCACGCCGGGCTGTGGCACCTGTTCGGGAACATGCTGATCCTGTACTTCGCCGGCACCCGGCTGGAGGAGCGGTACGGCGGCAAGGAGTTCCTGGCCTTCTACCTCCTCGGCGGGGTGTTCGCCCAGCTGGTG